>MABC01000071.1 GCA_002162925.1 Thalassotalea sp. 42_200_T64
ACCCCACCGTTAGCCAGTGACGCCCTTGCCATTCGGATCATCTTCCCCTTAGTCGGGGTGATAAGGCTTCTTTCAGCCTATCGGGTTTGCCAGCTTTGCTGGGCAAACAAAAAGGCCTGTTAATCTCTGATTATCAGGCTTTATAGCAACTTAGTATCAATTACTCATTTGACCAAAGTTCACACCTTTTTTAATAAACTCGACTTCCTCAGCTGTTGATACTCTGCCGAGTACTTGATTGCGATACGGGAAACGACCAAACTGTTCAATAATGTCTAAATGCAATTTTGCGAACTCTAGCGAATTACGAATAAACTGTTGCTGTTTTTCAGTTTGATATTCTTGTTGTAAACGTTGAAACTCAGCTACGCAACGTTGTTGCATGTTAAGATCTTCGGCATGCTCTAAAGGGTGATAAAAAAAGCTCCTTTCCACCAATGACAATTGTTTGTCATCGCCATTTTCTAACCCTAGCAAACAGTATTGCAGCGCTAAATGATCACTTTTAAAAGCCTTATCCGTGCCTCGGTACATATTCCTCGGCATTTGATCAAGTAAAATAATTAACGCCATTGTGCCTTCTGCGGATTCGAGCCAGCTTACCAGCAAACCTTGCAATGCCTGTTCATATAAATGCTCAAACTGGCGGGTAATAGTGGCATCATCTTGTGCTGTTGACTGGTACCAAAGCTGGTTTTTCTTGGCTGCTGAAAGCTCTTGATCAATTTCCCCAAACCAAAATCCGATAATAATGTCAATATTTACATCCATAAAACCCCTCATTTTTCATATAATTATATATACCATAGAGAAAATTTAAAATTTATTTAATCTTTTCCCTTGAAAAAAAAACGAACGTCCGCATCTTTATATTGTAGTCGCCATAAAGGGTCTACACCGTTAAAGTGAAAACAGTTTCATTTAACACAATAACCGCCAGTTCTTAAAGAATGGCACATTTATTATCAGATCAACCTAAACGTGCATTAACAAAGTCGCACAGATTTGATAACTCACATATTGCTAAATAATAGGATATGACTATGCGTACAATTACTAAAGATTTCAGCCCTCTATACCGTTCATTCATTGGAGCCGAGCATTTAGCTCAGTTAATGGACAAAGCCTCAAGAGCCGACAAACAACCTGCTTACCCTCCGTATAATATTGAATCTATTGCCGAGGATAAATACCGTATCACTATGGCCGTTGCCGGATTTGTTGACGACGAGCTGGACATCGAATCAAAAGACAACTCACTGATCGTTACCGGCACCAAAGCCGCGAAAGATGATGCCAATAAAAACTTTCTCTATCAAGGTATAGCCGAGCGCAACTTTGAACGAAAATTTCAATTAGGAGATCATGTGAAAGTTGTTTCTGCTCACAAGGAAAATGGCTTATTGCACATTGATTTGGTGCGCGAAATACCAGAAGCCTTAAAACCTCGTAAGATTGCCATAAATGGCAAAAGCTTGCTCGAAGGAAATGCTAACTAAAGCCTGACTTGCTCGCGCAAACTGCCAATTTAATCATTGGCAAACTTTTCTCCCTATGACATTTTGCCCAGCTACCGCTGGGCTTAATTAGATGGTCCGCCTCAACTCTAAGCTAACCTTAGAGTAGTAGGCAACTAAAGAGGCGAACCATCATGTCTTTAATTAAAATACTTGGAATCGATTTAGGCAAATCTTCTTTTCATGTTATCGGTCGTGACTTCAACGACACCCCAATCTTCCGTAAAAAATTTACTCGTCAGAAACTCATTGAATACCTAACTCAACTTGAGCTGTGTACTATCGCATTTGAAGCGTGCGGTGGCGCTCATTGGTTAGGGCGGAAATGCCAGACAATGGGTCACACCGTTAGGTTAATACCACCTCAATATGTAAAGCCTTACGTTAAAGGCAATAAAAACGACTTCATCGATGCTGAAGCAATATCGGAAGCGGCAACCCGCCCAAACATGCGTTTTGTCAGTGTCAAAACAGAAGAAGCCCAAGTGATTTCTTCAATTCATAAGATAAGGCAGGGCTATGTTAAAGAACGTACAGCATGTATGTCTCGGATTGGCGCTTTGTTACTTGAGTTTGGCATTAGTCTTCCCAGAGGACATGCAACCATGAAAAAACTATTTAATTGGCTAGCATCACAGAAAGTTAATTTTCCATCCACATTGATGGAAGAGCTTCTCGGCCTTCATGAGTATTACTTAGAATTGAATAAACGCATTACGGTAAAAGATAACAAACTTCGTCAAATTACAGAGCAGAATGAGTTAGGACGGTTGCTTAAAACAATTCCTGGTATAGGTGATAAAACGGCGAGTTTGTGCATTGCTAATATCAGTGCCGCAGCAGATTTCAAAAATGGTAGAAATATGGCAGCATGGTTGGGGCTAGTACCAAGGCAATATTCGACCGGAGGCAAACCGACATTGCTTGGCATAAGCAAACGAGGGAATAAGGCGTTGAGAACGTTATTTGTCCACTGTGCAAGATCCGTGTTATCTAAACCGGATAAGACAGGAAAAGTTTTTGGCGACTGGCTGTATGATTTACGGTGTAAGAAGCCGTTTAATGTGGCAACAGTTGCTTTGGCAAATAAACTTGCCAGAATTGCATGGGCGGTAATAAAAACCAAAAAACCATTTGACGTAAAACAGTTACAACAGAATTTGCAATGTTAATGAAGATGACGAAAACGATAGAATCACTAGATTAAAACCTGATACAAAAAACAGCTATAATAAGCTTTGGGCTTTTTGAGGATAATCTAGCGCGGATCTCATCGTGGAGCGGGTTGCGAAAGCGCCTAAATGAAGACTCCGAATACATTAGCGCATATCAACCCCGTTATTGAAAATTAAACTTGCAATAACGAGGCGGACCATACATTTTTGTACATGGAAGTACTTATCCTCCCGAGCCATGGATGGCGGATAGGGAGGGTTTGTACATATACGTACTTATCCACGACAGGCAGGATAGCCTTTAGAGTGGGTTTCTTCAGTAATGATCTCTGTAACGACTTCGGTTTTAACTGAATTTGCAATAAAGCATTGCTCATGAGATTGATGATGCATTTTTTCAAGTTGCTTTATTGTTGGATACCTTTCGCCAGAAAATTTAACCTGCGGGCGGAGAGTTACCTTTGTCATGCTAATTTTTCCATGACTGTCTTTATCCATGACGCCAATAGCGTGATCAACGTATTTATCAACAATGAAATTTCGTTTCGCTGCTATTTGTAAGAAGAACAGCATATGGCAACTTGAAAGAGACGCAATAAAGGCTTCTTCAGGATCTACATTTTTCTCAACTGAGTATGGCAGAGGAACGATATGTGGTGATGGCGATGCCGCAACAGTTGCTCCGCCATCAAAATCCCATTGATGCGCTCTACTATATTTATTATCGATAAATTCTTCTTTGTCATCTCTTTGCCATGAAATTTTAGCGGTATACTCTGACATGTTTTTCCCCATTTATTGACGCTGTCATCATTGTTGAATGAGTGTTCATTATGGCTGTCCCTATTTTTCATTCACCTTACTTACTCATTTGGCTTACACACATTTAGTCACTTTTTTCTCTATTATCGCGAGCTGTCAGTAATTGTCAAAATTCACCAAATTCTGGTCCCATTATGGTTAAGCTGTATTATACCAAATTGATTAAATATCGGTTCATTTTTAATCAAATTGGTATAAATTGATTTAACTCAAAAGTTCCGTTTTTTGGATCTTTATACTTAAAATAAAGGAGATGAATTATGAACTATACACAACACACCGGCGATATTTCTAAGCAGCTGGGGAAATTGAGAAAGAGCAACAATGAAGCTTATGCGGGCTTTTCCAGCATGGCCAAAGCCTGCCACAAAGACGGCGCGTTAAGCGCGAAAACCAAAGAATTAATCGCAACGGCGATAGCAATAGCGAACCGTTGTGACGGCTGTATTGGTTTTCATGTGAAAACCTTGCAACAACTTGGCACAACCTATGAAGAGTTTATTGAAATTTGCGACGTTGCTATGTACATGGGCGGTGGTCCTTCGGTGATGACGGTAGCCGAAGCGATGCAAGCTTGGGAAGAGTTTAGTAAATAACAATTTTGATGGTGAAATTTCAAGAAAGGGAGCTGTATACAGCTCCCTTATTTAAGCCTATTTTTTGATTTAACACATATTTAAATTCCCTAACAACTACACACCAAACCTGTTGATTTGATATGATTAAACGACAGTACAGTTTCATTCTTAGCTTAGTTCGAAATAATGGATAAATAACTCATGGCAAAACCCAATAAAAAGCTGCCGAGTAAAAGTGTATATGTGCATTGCCATAAGTGTAAAACTAAGCTATTTAAATACAAGAAAGGTGGTAAAGGCGCTCTGCTTAAGTGTTTTAAAGAACGTATCACTGAAGATTTCACTGCTATCCCGTGCCAATGCCCTGGCTGTCAGACTATTTTCGCCAGAGACACTTTAGTTAATGGCACACCGGCTTATAAAATTATTGGCAACAAGGCATTTTGTAAGTAGTCTAATACCAATATGCATAGGTAACTTAGAAGAATGAACGGATTGATGAGATGATTATTTATGGTGACAGTAAATCTGGAAATTGCTACAAACTGCAACTATTGTGTAGCAATTTAGCGATACCTCATCGCTGGATCGAAATTGACATATTAAATGGTGATACCCAAACTAAGCAGTTTGTAGCCAAAAACCCGAATGGGAAAATTCCAATTATAGAGTTGGATTCTGGCGAAGTGTTAACCGAATCAAATGCTATCTTACATTTTTTGGCAAGCGAATCGGCATTACTGCCAACAATACCGTTAAAGCATGCGCAAGTGCTGCAGTGGCAATTTTTCGAACAATATTCTCATGAACCTTACATTGCCGTTGCTCGTTTTATCGAAAAATATTTAGGTTTGCCCGATGACCGTTTAGCGGAATATCGGCAAAAAAAACAAGGCGGTTACAAAGCTTTGGATATTATGGAGCAACATCTGGCTAAGCATCATTTTTTTGTCGATGAAAAATATTCCATTGCCGATATAAGCTTGTATGCCTATACCCACGTAGCGCATGAAGGCGGCTTTGATTTAACTCATTATCCCAACATTAACGCCTGGTTAAAACGAATTAGCCAGCAACCGGGTTTCCAGCCAATGGCATAATTCAGTTATGCCATTTATCCTAATAAATAACTCGCTGATAGTAATTAATATTGCAGAGTGAATAACAATTCAGTGAGATCAGGTTGCCACTGAAATTGTTTTAATTTAATTCTGCCGTTCAGGACTACCACGTCTTCGGTCTGTAACAAACCTTTTTGTTTTTCAAAGTATTCGCTACCTAAAGGAAATGAAATTTTTCCTTGCGAGCTTATCACTCGCTGCCAGGGCACCGCTAAATTTTTCGGAGCAAAACCAAGCGCCCGGCCAACCAATCTGGCTTTTCCGGGTAACCCGGCCAGATCAGCAATTTGCCCATAACTCGCCACCTTACCTCTCGGTATGGCTTTCACCGTTGTCCAAATACGTTGGTAATTGACATTGGTAGTCGCGGCTTGCGTCAATTTATTCAACTTGTATGATCAATAGTCGACTTTGTTTATTGCCACCATCTTCACTGCTATAGCGCACTATCAACTCTTCTTTACCGTCTAGATTGAGATCATCACTGGTAAGTAATGAACCATCTTTTGGCAATCTTACGTCTAAATACTGATATTTGCTTTGCAACAAGGTACTTTGTTTTTTCCCGGGAAATATTTTCAATTGATTGTCAGCATCTGAGATAATTAATTCTTTCAAACCATCGCCATCCAGGTCTGCCAACTCAATCACCGGCGAGCCACTTTTACCGGAGGAAAGGCTGAATTTTAATTGCACCTCTTCGGTGAAACGTTGACGATAAATTTGTTGCTGATCAAGGGAAAAAATCAAAATTTGTTGATCTATACTACCGGTTAACAAGGCGCCAATAATTTGTGATACCGAAATATCAAAAGATGACGCCATCACCTCATGTTTGTTGTCGCCGTTAATGTCGATAAAATCTAATTGCGCCAAAGTGCCATCTGAGCGCACTGTGGTATTGGGCTTATCCGCATAAGTAAGCACGCCATCAACGGCTTTGCCCAAATACACTTCATAGTCATTGCTCTTATCTAATACTCCAGAGCTTTTGGTGTGCTTCACCACCATGTCCGGTAAATTGTCATCGTTAAGATCTTTTAAGTATTGTACGGTTTTATAGGAAAAGTCACTTTGATCGATATTATCGCCATCGGCACCGCGAGAATCCCACCAATTAATGCCTTTGATATCATCATTTACCGCTAATGTTTCAGGCTCAGTTGCAAAACTACCTTGGTCAGTTTGGCTAAACACCAACAATTCACCATCTCCGGTAATTACGATATCCTGCTTACTGTCTAAATTCATGTCCACCAGATAATAAGGCCTTTCTGTGTAGCTGACTCTACGGGTAAAAATTTCTACCGTAGGTTCAATCGGTAAAGCTTGCTTGCTATATCGGTTGAGGTTTTCACTGTCGCTTTGATTAAGGTAAATATTCAAGCTGCGAAAATCCGCCAATAACACATCATTAAGACCATCGTTATTTAAATCAGTGACAAAATCAGCCTGCTTTAAATAACTGGCGTTATGATTAACATAAATAGATCTAATGTCGACGATATCGGTAAACGGATTGGCATTTTCGGGTGAAAACAAAACAACGTGCTCACTGGAGAGAAAATATAAGGATTGCTGCCCTGCTTCGCTTTCATCACTGACATCAAAACTAAAATAGCTTTTCGGCAAAGCGATATCCAGATTTAACTGATACGTTTGCTCGCCTTCGTTAAAGGCGAAAATGGCAAGACGAGGAGCACCTTGTTTTTCACCGATTAAAATAATTTCTTTGCCTTTATTGCTCAGTATATTGGCGCGAATAGGCTCTTGCGAAATATTAAAGGGGGCATTTATCTGAAAATGTGAAAACTGATAAAAATCTTTCGCCTGGGCCCCCGCAGTACTGACTAATGCGGCGAATCCGATAACTACTGAAAACACACTGGTGCGACTTTTTACTATGTTACTGTTCATCTATATATTCCATTTACTGTTTTGCTATTTACTGCTTTGCTATTTGCCAATGAGGAAAAATTTACCAAGGTAAGACTTCACCATTTGAATGATAAAACACACCGGTGTTAGTCATGGTTAAATCATCCATTAGCGTCATTAACCGCGTTGCCGCTTCACTGGCAGGAATGTCACCAGAGTGGTTTACCATATCGGTTTTCACATACCCCGGATGATAAATTCCCACCGGGATTTCTCGCACCATTAAATCTTTAGCCAATGAAACACCTGCGGCATTCAAGGCCGCTTTGCTCATGCGATAGCCATACCGCCCGCCAGAGCCATTATCGGCAATAGAGCCCATACGCGAAGTAATTAAACCAATTTTACTGCCGGCGGTTAAATTGGTTTGCAGCCTTTGACAAACGTTGATTGGCGCTAAAGCGTTCACTAGAAACTGTTCGGTGATCGTTTTATTGTTAAAATCGGATAAAGTTTCATCTCGTAAAATACCGGCATTATTGATCAAAATATCTATTTCAATACCGGTTAATTCTTGCACCATTTTTTCAAGCCCCGCGGTTGTTGCGATATCGACTCCGGCGATAATTGAAACACCTAAAGCATTAAGTTGTTCTGAACTTTGTCGGCAAAGGGCAATGACATTGTCGCCTCGCTGTTGATAAAGACTGGCAAAAGCAAAACCAATCCCTCTATTGGCGCCAGTGATCACGACTGTTTTACTCATAATGTTCTCTTATTTAACGTTATATCTATTAGTGTTATACGTTAGTATGTCGAAAGATATTGTTAAAACCAGCGATAATTTGTAATAACTTATTAACACAATATTAACCAGAGAATGTTCAATGCTTAAACAACCACTTAACGCTAGCCCAATTGTACCAAGAATAACCACAGCCAGGCTTGAGCTAAGAGCGGTAGAGCCAGACGATAAGCAGTTTATCTGTGATTTAGAAGCAGACCCTGAACTGATGGCACATATCAAGGAAGTGCAAACCCCTGCGCAGCAAATTGAATTTTTTGAAGGCGTGCTAAAATTATGGCAAGCAACGGAAGGTGAATGGTTAATGCTGATCGCCGTTGATAAACAATCAAAGCAAAGAGTTGGTTGTTTTTCAATGCGTATTGTCAGTGCTTCGAGTTTATGCGCGGAAATTGGCTATCTGGTGTCATTAGTTGAGCAAGGAAAAGGCTACGCCAAAGAAGGAGCCCTTGCCATCAAAGAATGCTTATTTGAACAGTTTAATATGCACAGAGTTTGTGCTTATTGTAATACTGACAATGTCGGCAGCTGGAAAGTGATGGAGCAAATTGGTTTAACGCGTGAAGGCCATTTGACACAAGATTTTCGCCTCAATAACATCTGGCATGATACCTATGTATATGGCCAGGTCCGTAAATCGTAGCTGAGTTTTCACAATTTCAATATTTTTTATCTGACATCAATGAAGATAAAATCGTTCTCCTCCATTTCTTCAGACACACGACAGTTGTTGTATAGTTACATCGCAGGTGTTTTATCAATAAGATATCGCCTATCAAGTGATATCTTATTGAAAATAAGCACAATAATTGCCCCCATAGGTTTTGTGAACCATACTTTGCAAGTCAACAACAATATCGAGTAGCACCTAACTCTTTCAGATAATCACGCTATAATTTAATTCATTATTGATAAAATCAACAATGGCTGGAACCATTTATATGAAGACATTAACACTATCTTTTCTGATATCGACGTTGTTCACGTTAGTCGCCTGTAGTGAACCACCAGTCATCGCGCCAGAAAAAGTTGAAGTGATAGTCACTCAACTCAGCCAAAAGAATATTCCTTTATGGGGTCACTATATTGCCAATACTCAAGCTTCTCTTGATGTTGAAGTACGAGCAAGAGTAGAAGGTTACCTTGAACAACAGCATTTTTTAGAAGGCAGTTTCGTTAAAAAAGACCAGTTGCTCTATTCTATCGATGATGGTCCATATCAAGCCGCACTGGCCAGCGCTCAAGCCAGTCACATTCAGGCTAAAAACGCGTTAGCAAAGGCCAATAGAGATGTAAAACGAATCAAACCACTTTATGAGCAAGATGCCTCCAGTCAACTCGATTTAGATAATGCTTACGCTGATGTTGATAGCGCTAAGGCGAACTTGAAAGCTGCAGAAGCAGCTTTACAACAAACCGAATTAGAATTGAGTTACACCCAAATTCGCGCCCCGATATCCGGAGTTGTCAGTGCCTCCAATGCCGACATTGGTGCTTTAGTCGGCGCCTCGGGCGTTTCATTATTAACCAATGTACAAAAAGTGGATCCACTTTTTATTGAATTTCAAATGACTACGTTAGATTATTTGCAAGCCAGGCGTCGTCTAAAAAGTTATTACGAAAAATTTAAAGCCGATGCGGAAGGCACCTCGGTCGAAGGTTTAGTTACCATCACATTACCTGATGGCAGTGAATACCCGCATTTAGGTCAAATGAAATTTACCGCACCCAAGGCCAATCAAGAAACGGCAACATTTACCGCCAGGGCTGAAATTATCAACCCCGACAGAGAACTGCTGCCGGGGCAATACACCAAAGCCCGCATTCAACTCGATGAACTTGCCGATAGCTTATTACTGCCTGAACAAGCGGTAAAATTTGAACAAAGTGGTGCCTTTGTTTATGTGGTATTAGCCAACAACACTATCGAGCGACGCTTTGTGGTTTTAGGTCGTAATGTCGGCGGCGATTTCTTAGTTCAAAGCGGTTTAAGTAATGGTGAAAAAGTCGTATTAGAAGGGACTCATAAAGTACAACACGGCAGCCATGTGGTTGCCATTATGGCGAAAGACGCAAAGGAAGCGGCAAAAAAAGCACAAGAGGCGGAAAACAAATCCCAGAAAAAAGCGGCAGAAAAGCCCGCGAAAGCCAAAGATAAATAAGGGAGAATCACAGTGATCTCACAATACTGTATTAAACGCCCTGTATTTGCCTCGGTGTTATCCATTGTTATTGTGCTGGTTGGTGTGGTATCCATTTTAAAAATGCCTATCGATCAGTATCCCAACATTTCTCCGCCACAAGTCACAATTTCAGGCAGTTATAGTGGCGCAACCGCCGCAATAACCGCGGAGTCGGTGTCCATCCCGTTAGAGCAAAAAGTTAACGGCGTACCGAATATGTTGTATATGACGTCAAGCAGCAACAATGGCGGTAGTTCAAAAATAAAAATCACCTTTGATGTGGGTACCAATCCAGACTTTGCCGCGATTGATGTACAAAACAAAACAAAACAAGCGGAAGCTGACTTACCCGGCGATGTGATCACTGATGGTGTCACCGTTGAAAAAACCTCAACCGTGCCGCTAATGACCTTAATTTTACGCTCCAGTGAAGCCCGATTTGACGATTTATATTTAAGTAACTTTGTTACTCTGCAAATCCAGCAGGCATTAAAACGCATCCCCGGTGTCGCTAAGGTTAGGAATGTTGGCGCTCGTACTTACTCGATGCGAGTTTGGTTACGTCCTGACGATCTGGCGTCTTACCGTTTAACGCCCAGCGATGTAGTAGCCGCGATAAAAGAGCAAAATGCCAATGCTGCCGCGGGTTCTTTAGGAAGCCAACCGGCAAGTAACGATATCAACTTATCACTCACCATAAACGCTTCCGGCAAATTAAAAGATGCGGAGTCTTTTGGTAACATCATTGTCCATGCCACCGACAATGGCGCATTAATCCGGCTTCGAGATGTGGCAAGAATCGAACTGGGTGCCAGTGCTTATAAACTGATATCACAACACAACGGACAAAGCGCAGCCATTGCTGCGTTGCTGTTATTACCAGGCGCAAATGCACTGGAAGTTGCTGAACAAGTCAGAAACACCATGACACAATTGTC
This sequence comes from Thalassotalea sp. 42_200_T64, assembly GCA_002162925.1. GTDB lineage: Bacteria > Pseudomonadota > Gammaproteobacteria > Enterobacterales > Alteromonadaceae > Thalassotalea_A. The sequence continues at coordinate 11,018 of MABC01000071.1, forward strand.
TGAGCAATTCCCTAAGGGGATCAGTTATCAAATCGCTTACGACACTTCCGTTTTTATTGAAGCGGCCATAACTGAAGTGGTAAAAACATTAATCGAAGCGCTATTATTGGTTTCTGCGGTGGTATTTTTATTTTTACAAGATTGGCGTACCACCATAATTCCAATGCTGGCTGCTCCGGTCTCCATAATCGGTACTTTCACCTTTCTAGCGGCATTTGGTTTCTCCATCAATACCATCAGTTTATTAGCGATGGTGCTAGCAATTGGCTTAGTGGTAGACGATGCCATTGTGGTGGTGGAAAACGTTGAACGTATCATGCAAGAAAAAGCCATTAGCGCGGCCGAAGCGACTTCGATGGCGATGCAAGAATTGACTGGCGCGCTGGTTGCAACGTCGCTAGTGCTAGCCGCGGTATTTTTACCAGTGGCGTTTTTAGGTGGTATATCTGGCGAGTTATATAAAGAGTTCGCGATAACGTTAACCGTTGCCGTACTGATTTCAACCGTAGTAGCACTGACCTTGAGTCCGGCACTATGTGCACTACTAATGAAACCAGAAAAAAAATCCCTACCGATATTCAATTGGTTTAATAACAAAGTGGATGCACTCACCAGAAAATATACCAGTTACGTTGCAGCGGCGATAAAACGTACGACACGTTCGGTCGCGTTATTTATTGCGATTTTTACTATCGGTATATTCATCTTCAAACAATTACCCGTCGGTTTTATGCCACTTGAAGACACCGGTATGTTTTATGCGGATATACAATTACAGCCAGGCACGGCAGTTTCGCGCACGGCGAAAACGACGTTTCGACTTGAAAAAGAATTAACTGCGCATCCAGCGATAGAACAAATCATTACCTTAACTGGTGAAAACCTCAGCAATGGCTCAGGCGAAGAAAACGCATACTTTCAAATAATGCTGAAACCCTGGGACGACCGAGCAGATTACACCATGGAAAAAACCATGAGTGATGTCAGTAAAATTATTGCCGGCTATCCAGAGCTTACTTATAAGGTGTTTCAGCCTCCTGCCATCGCAGGTATGGGCGAGCGCAGTGGTTTTTCTTTGGAATTACAAGACAGAAGCGGCTCCAATTCAGAAGGACTCGCGGAAATAGCCAAATCTTTCATCCAAAAAGCACAGTTTTTACCGCAAATAGGCAATATCAGCAGCACCTTAAGTAACGATATCCCCATGCTAAAACTCATCGTTGACAGAGAAATGGTTAAAACTTACGGGGTAAATTTGGCTGATTTAAATACCTTGTTAAAACAGCTAACCGGCTCTTCTTCGGCCAGTGATTTTAATATGTTTGGCCGTACCTACAAAGTGAAAGTACAAGCCGAAGCAGAATTTCGACGTCGTCCGGAAGATCTCGAGCGTTTTTATATCAAATCAGGCTCTGGTGCATTGATCCCTTTATCTATGTTAGCCAAGGTTGAATACAGCGCTGGTGCGGGTAACATCAGCCGCCACAACTTATTCACCAGTGCCAGTATTGGCGGTTCCCCCGCTCAAGGCTATAGCTCAGGTCAGGCAATGGCGGCGATAGAGAAATTGGCAGAAGAGGAATTACCAGATGGGTTTGCTTATGAATGGACGGGTATGTCATACCAGGAAAAAAATGCCAGTGGCCAAGCAGGTTCCGCCATGTTGCTCGCCGTCGTATTTATCTATTTATTCCTCGCGGCATTGTACGAAAGCTGGGTGATCCCAATTCCAGTATTGTTAATTGTGCCAATTGCTTTAGCCGGGGCGGCAATTATTGCCTGGATAGTGGGCATTGAAAACAACCTATTCTTTCAAATATCGGCGGTAGCGCTGGTGGGTTTCTCCGCCAAAAATTCTATTTTAATTGTCGAATTCGCCAAAAGCTTGCATCAACAGCATGGCAGAACCATTAAGCAAGCCGCCATTGAAGCCGCAGAGCAACGTTTCCGCCCGATTGTCATGACCTCGGTATCGTTCATTTTGGGCATATTGCCGTTAGTGATTTCTATGGGGCCTGGTGCCCTAGCCAGACAATCAATTTCCACCGGAACACTGGGTGGTATGATTGCGGCAACCACGATAGGGATCATTTTAGTACCATTGTTTTTTGTGATTTTTGTCAGTTTCGCCGAAAATATGAAACAAAAATTCAGCTCAACAAATAAGGAGGCTTAGTCATGATTAAACTATCACTAAAGCCAAGTTATTTAGTACTTTCAATCACTTTATTATCGGCTTGCGCCATTGGCCCTGATTATCAAAAAGCACCCGAATTAACACCGGATGAATTGCCTTCATGGCAAGTCAACAATGATGTTGCTCAGGCAGGGTCCTCAATCGCGACATTAGACTGGCAGTCATTTTATCAAGACCCTGCACTGCAAAGCTTTATTCAACAAGCGCTTGATAATAACATCGACTTAAGAATTGCCAGCGAACGGGTGTACCGTTCACAAATAGGCTTAATCGCCAGCGGTGCCCAATTTTTACCAAATTTTGATATGACATTTGACGGGGATCGTGAGAAAACCAGTAAAGCGTTAACGACAACACCGAAAATAGATAATGAATTTAAATGGACAGCTAATGTATCGTGGGAGATCGATCTGTGGGGTAAATTGCGCCGCAGTAATGAAGCCGACATCGCGAATGTACAGGCAAGCCAAGCGGAGTTTTACGGGTCGAGAATATCCTTAATCGCGCAAGTTGCAGAGCTCTATTATATCATTCAGGATGCTCAAAATCAGATACAGTTAACCAATAATAATATTGTCGCTCGCGAAAAATCGAAACGAATAACTGAATTAAGACACCAACAAGGCATTATTTCAGGGTTGGATGTGAGCCAAAGTAATGTGGAATTAATGCAAGAAAAACTAAAACTGCCAGCGTTGCATAACTCGCTCAGCTCAAGCATGTACCAACTTTCAATATTGCTTGACCAGTCTCCGAAAAAGCTCAATATCCCAGAACGAGATCCCAACAATTTAGACCAAAAAGTATTGCCTGTAGGCTTACCATCCGAATTATTAAAACGGCGCCCTGATATTATCGCGCAAGAACGTCGACTTCATGCCGTAACCTCCGCAATTGGCGTCGCCAAAGCCGATTACTTTCCCAATATTAGCCTAGTAGGCAATTTTGGTGCAAAAAGTCTTGAAATAGATGATCTACTCGATGATGCCGAATATTGGGAAGTAGGTGCCGATATCTCTATGCCTTTATTTAACTGGGGGAAAACAACCGCCAATGTTGATAGAGCAAAATCAGAATACCGTGAAGCCATACTCAATTACCGTAAAGCTATTTTTATTGCCTTTAGAGAGTCGGCAGAAGCCATTGAAAATGTTGATAAAAACCGAACAGAATATTATTTAAAACGCGATTTACTGGCGGCAACCAATGAGTACTTGCGCATCGCCAATTTACGTTATAACAATGGTGTGATCAGCTATATCGATGTGCTTGATGCGCAACGTAACCAGGCCCAATCACAGCAAGACTTTTCAGCTGCCGCGCAAAGTTTGCAAACCTCATTTGTCGGGCTCTATAAGACCTTGGGTGGTGGTTGGGATGCCGTAAGTTACAATCAGGCATTAACAAATGAAGAAGATATCGATAGTGCAGTTGAACAACAAAGCAAAGTAATTACTAGAAAAATTCCTGAAGTTCCGCAAACGCAAGAAAATTAGCCTTCACGAACATCGTTTTCGACTTTGCCAGAAAACGGCTCTTGGCCGCCAGCATAAGCCCATTCTCTTAGGCCGACCACTTGTTCTAAGTCATCAAAGTCATAAGAAACTGCATGTTGGTGCTATCAGACATTTCCCATTTTATAGCAATACGACCGGCGCTATGATCTTTGGCGCCACTTTCCCAAGTTTTAAATTCATCATTCCACTCTGGACGGAGCTGGTTATCGATAAAACCGTCTTGGGTATCGGTCAGAAAATTGGCACGTAAATAAACATTATCCGTTAAAGAAAAGTTCACCATGCCTTCAATGCGTTGTAAATTGTCGGTACCCAGAGTGCCTTTAATAAAGCTTTCAAATTCGGCTTGTGGCGCATTGGGAACCATGTTGACCACGCCCATCGCGGCATTTTTACCAAACAGTGTACCTTGTGGGCCTTTTAACACTTCTACCCGCTGCATATCAGAAAATAATACGTTTTGCGCCGCTCTGGGCATATAGACGTTATCAAAAAATGTGGCTGAAGAGGGATCGCCACCAAAGGTAATACTAGGGTTTGAAATACCTCGAATGGTCCCCCCGCCTGGGTCATGTTGCTACCACTAGTGTTGAACAGTTGCAATGAACCTAAACTGACCGCTTTATCATACGATGCAAGGTTAGCCGAACATATTTTTGAGGCGTTGCAAGAAAATGGCGCTTTATAGGAAAAACACTTAGCTTTTCGTCTCTCGTTTCTAATATTGACTAATGTCGGGTTTTCGCGAGAATGTCTGACAGTTTTGTTTTATCATAACGGCATTAATCAATCATTTTAATTGCGTTAATTACGCGCAGGTTGGAACTATGGTGTTAGATAGCAGTATTTGCAGGCAGGCAAGATTATCCCGAGATCTTCGTTTTGATGGAAAGTTCTTTACCGCGGTGTTAACCACAGGCATCTATTGTCGGCCAACCTGCCCGGCGGGTCCGGCGAAAGAAGAAAACGTACGCTATTATCTGAGTGCCGCACAAGCAGAATTTAATGGCTACCAGCCCTGTAAGCGCTGTAAACCTGAATTATCTCCTGAGCAGCAACTATCGAGTCATTTAAGCCAGGCATTAAATTTAATCACCATTTCACCACAATTATCGGTGCATCAATTAGCTCAGAAATTACAGCTTAGTGAACGCCAGGTACAGCGGTTATTCAAAGAAAACTTGGGGCTTAATCCAAATGAATTCATCAATCAAAAACGACAGATCACCGCACGTACTCTATTACTGAGCACCAGTATTACGATTGCTGACGTTGCAATAATCAGTGGTTTTGGCAGCACTCGTAGTTTTAATGAGCACATCAAAAAACAATATAAACTCACACCTTCACAACTGAGAAAATCGATTAAATCGATTAAATCGCAAAAACACAATCATTTGCAGCTCAAGCTAAAATATCAGGGTAAGTTGAATTGGCCACTGATGCTGAATTTTTTCCGAGCAAGAGTGATCCCTGGGGTTGAGTTAGTCACCGACAGTTATCAAAGGACCATAAGCATAGATAACTGCCATGGCTGGATCAAAGTCAGTAAAGACGAGAATAACGTTACCAATGATGAGTATTTAACTCTCGATGTCGTGATAAATGATTATTCGCAGCTTTCACAAATCATCTCCCGAGTCAGAAAAATGTTCGATCTGGACTGCAATTTAGCGGTGATCACTGAGCATTTAGGACAACATAACGTATTTCAACAAGTGATCGCGAATAGCCAAGGGCTACGTTTGCCAGGTTGTTGGGATATTTTTGAATTCTCCATTCGGGCAATATTAGGCCAACAAATATCGGTGAAAGCAGCAACAACACTTGCTGGCAGGATCGCCAATAAATACGCAGAAAAGGTAGAGCACGAGATCCTGCAAGCACTGCCCGATGGCTTGGAGTTATACTTTCCCAGTTCACTAACCTTGGCGAATGCAGACTTTAAAGAATTAGGCATTACCGACACCAGACAGCAAACGTTAAGCACCTGGATTGAATTTTTTGACCGCAACCATGCATTGTTTCGCACGACCCAAGATGCAGAATCATTTGAAAAAACCTTATGCCAGCTGAAGGGCATTGGCCCCTGGACAGCAAACTACATGGCAATGCGCGGCTTAAGTTTACCGGATGCGTTTCCGGCTGCCGATTTAGGCATCATAAAAGCCTTAACGAATAAAGCGCCGGCTAATAACGAAACAACTAAGCCGATAACTCCAAAACAAATATTAGCGGAGGCCGAACAATGGCGCCCCTGGCGTTCTTATGCCGCAATTTATTTATGGCAGACATTGGCCCCACAAAACAAGAATTAACTAAGGTATTAAGATTATGATTTACTATGATATTTTAACAAGCCAATGTGGTGATATCGCCATTTTAGGCAATGAACAAGGCATTATTGAAGTGGCGTTCCAGCAGGGTAAAGCCAGCGCCGATATAGGTTCTAACGTAGAAAAAGTAAATCAATGTTCTCCTGTTCATATGGTAGAGGCAAAACAACAACTCGATCAATACTTTAAAGGCAATAGAGAAAACTTTGATTTGCCACTAGCGCAAACGGGTACTAATTTTCAAAGTAGCGTCTGGACTGAATTAACCAACATACCGTTTGGTAAAACCATTAGCTATGGTGAGTTAGCCAGACGCATTAACAAACCAGCCGCAGTTAGAGCAGTAGGCACCGCCAATGGCGCAAATAAATTAGCGATTATTGTACCGTGCCATCGGGTGATTGGCGCCAATCAAAAATTAACGGGCTATGCCGGAGGCATGGGCATAAAAGCAAAATTATTAATGCTTGAAGGGGCTCAATTTAAGGTTTAACTAGCAATGAATTTGTTTCTCATTATAATCACGATATCGTTTTCTTTTTGTGGTTATTATGATTGAAATTATCATCGGCTTAGCAGCTTTTATATTATTGTGGATGATGTGGCGTCTATATCAAGCAAAGCAATACAACCGTTTTATTGACTGGCTAAACGTTGACATAAGCCCGAAATTGGCACAAGTGCTAATCGCTGAAATGGAGCAAAACCGCTCTGAATTGTTTCCCAATACCGAAGATCATATTCACGCCGCCCTAATGTATTATCGTCAATATCCGGTAAGAATATTTGAAGCGGCAGTGGCAAGAGAAGTGATAGAACAAGGTTGGTTGATTGATAAACCGCATAAACGTTGGGCAGCTCATTTATTGTTTATTCAAGCTGCTTACCGTTTAAAAAATGGCTAGATTAACCATAGGCAGATATCGGTTATGCAATAGCATGAGCTAGAGAACTACATCTAATAACCCATGTTATTAAATCGTCTTTATTTGTTTAATTTTGGGTACTTCAACCAAAACTTTACAGGTTAATTTAATGGTGTTGTCTTGGGTTAAACTCGAATCGCATTGCTGTTTTTTAACCTTCCCGATCCCTAATACTTCATTAACAGACTCGCTCTGCATGTCTTGATAACTGTATTGGTTATTCTGGTTTCTCACGCTAATCGTGTTAATTTGTGTTTTAGCTGCAATGAGCACACCATGAACCTCTTCAACGGCTTGCAGTTTGGCTTTTTGCTTAGCAAACTCAGTCAGCGAAGCTAAACTGTCTTTTTCTCCCCCGACAACAGTCACTTCGGTCCAGGTTTGTTGAAACTGCGGATTACCTTGAGCATCAGTTTGATAAACAATATCGTATTTGCGTTCTGCTTGTTTATCATTAGCGAAAACATTGGCTCGGGGTTGCGCACCAGAAATTGCAATGACCTGCTCACCACTAGTGGATGCACAGGCACTCAGTAAAATAGGGATAATGCTATAAGCCAATTTCTTCACTGTTAGAATCCTTCCATTTGATCACTTTTAATTTTCAATGTCTCTACCAGCTCAAGTGCATCCAGAATTTCCATATTTCTTGGGTCTATGCGATTAGCATTAGCAACTAAATCAAATGAATCTTTATAGCGGCCTTCAATCAAGCGCACCATACCTTGGTTATGAATTGCAATGGCTTGATCTTCATTACTTTTTGCTTGATTAGCAATTTGCTCATCAATAGCAAACGCTTGTTGATAGCGTTTTTTCTCAACGTAGTCATTGCATTAGCTTATTGGATATTTTTTCGGCTGATGGCAGATCATTTTTTGCATCGCTATACGACTCATAAGACTTGAACTTTTTATTGTAATCAAAAGACAAGGTATCACTGACATAAGTTTTATTGCCTCTAACCACGGAGAAGCTTACGTTTAGAGTTTGCTTAACACGATAGTAGTACTTATATTTTGTTTCTTTTTTCCCTTCATACTCTTCACGCCAATTATCTGTTTCTAAGCGAGAAACTGAAATTTGACCTACAACATCGTTAAATGAATTTTTGTTTTCATTCACATAACCATACTCTTGAATTCGTTGCGCTAACGCATTAGCAAACGCATCACCATCATAATTTCGGCTACTGGATTTAAATTTGTGTACACTTACATCATTAAACTGAAAATTTCCCAGTGGCGGGCTTGGCACTACATGGTCAATCGTGGTTTTACAGCCCGTTAATAATAAAACGATGAGTAAGCAGAGGTTTACATAACATTTTTGCATTGTTAATTCCCTTTATAAATAATTATGCGGATAAGCATAACCACACAATCCAAATGAACTTATTTGATATCAAACAGTTAATTATATATAAATGAAATGATAAGGGGTTATCAATTGATTAAATCTAACGGGAATGAATAGTTGTTACCAACGGCTGGCAACTCCATACCAGGCCAATGAAGTTAATTCTCTATCAATGAGAAAAGGAGCAAAATGCTCCTTTTCTTCAATAACAATATTACTTCCTTTTACGTCGGGCTTGTTGTTGGCCTTGCGCTTGACGTTGTTGATGTTTTTTCACATTTTTACGAATTTTTCGGCTCTTGGTGTTATCGATTTTCTTTTCACCGACCTTCACTTTCGATTTGGTCTCTGCGGATAATTGTACCAACTTGCGATAGTAATTAACGTCTTTTAAGCCAAGCTCAATCCAACCACCTAACGGCAGACGACGTTCCATCGCCAAATCACCATAGCGTACCCGAATCAGCCTGCTAACTTGTACATTCTGGCTTTCCCAAAGACGGCGAACTTCTCTGTTTCGCCCTTCGGTTAATACGACATGAAACCAATGGTTGCGGCCTTCACCACCTTTGTAGGTGATCTTGTTAAATTTCGCCATGCCATCTTCAAGTTTAACGCCATGGCGCAAGGTTTGTAGCATAGCTTCATTAATCTCACCAAAAACACGTACCGCATATTCGCGTTCAACTTCGTGTGAAGGGTGCATCAAACGGTTCGCCAATTCACCATCGTTGGTAAAAATTAACATGCCAGAAGTGTTGATATCCAATCGGCCTACGGCAACCCAACGGCTGCCATCAATGCGAGGAAGTCGGTCAAATACCGTGGCTCGACCTTCCGGATCTTTGCGAGTACACATCTCACCTTCCGGCTTATTATAAACCAGCACACGACAAGGTTGCTCATCAGTGTCGGCAATTTTTACCGGGTGACCGTCAATACGAATTTGCTCAGTGCCTTCAACGCGATCACCAAGATAGGCAACTATGCCATCGACACTGACGCGGCCTGCACCAATGACAACTTCCATTTCACGACGCGAGCCTTTACCCGCTCGCGCTAGCACTTTCTGTAATTTTTCAGACATTCAATAAACTCATTCTGTTTGCGTTGCCTTCTCGGCAAGTGATGCTGCATCAACAGGGTCAATGTTGATGTCGAGCTCGGTCACTCTCATCAAATCGGGGAGTTGTGACAGTGATTTCAAGGAAAAATAATCGAGGAAATCTGTCGTTGTCGCAAATAATGCCGGTTTGCCTGGCACTTCTTTATGGCCAACAACGTGGATCCAATCTCTTTCCTGTAATGTTCTAATTATATAACTACTTACCGCAACTCCGCGAATATCTTCTATTTCGCCGCGAGTGATCGGTTGCCGGTAGGCAATTAATGACAGCGTTTCCAATAAAGCCCGTGAGTATCGTGGCGCTTTTTCTTTAAATAACAGCGCAATAAAATCGCTGTATTGATCTTTTGCCTGAAAGCGATGACCCGAAGCCACTTCGACTAAACTAACGCCGCGCGCATCATAATCTTTTTGCAGCTGTTGTAAAATAGCTAAAAGTCGTTTTTTGCTCAATTTAACCTGTTCTGCCATGGTTTCTTGAATATTCTTTACCGATAACGGTATTTGAGAAACAAATAACATGGCTTCGATTAACGGTTTTAATTCTTCGTCTGTTATTTTTTGCATAGTTTTACTCGAATATCACCATAAACTTGCACCTGTAAACATTCTATCAACGACTCTTTAACCAATTCCAGTATGGCTAAAAATGTGACCACAACCCCAGCCTTGCCCTCTTTTACATCAAACAATTCATTGAACTCGATATATTGCTGTTGCCGTTGTCTGGCGGCCAACAGTTTCAAAATATAACTCATTCGTTCGCGGGTAGACAAATATTCCCGTTGAATATGAAGGTGCTCAAACGCTGCCACTCGTTTGAGCACACCTTGCATTGCCAACACCAGTTCTTGCAAATCAACATCGGCTTGTACCAATCGCGGTTTAAAACTATCTGGCAATTTTGCACTGGCCTGGAAGGTATCGCGTTCCATGCGGGGCAACTGATCCATATCGTGCGCGGCATGTTTGATAACTTCATACTCTTGTAAGCGTCTGATAAGTTCGGCGCGAGGATCATGCTCATCATCTTCGACATCGGTTTTCGGTAATAATAAGCGGGATTTGATTTCTGCTAAAATCGCCGCCATGACTAAATATTCGGCAGCAAGTTCGAGTTTCAAATCTTTCATTACCTCAACGTATTCCATGTATTGACGGGTTATTTCGGCAACCGGTAATTCGACAATATCAAATTTTTGTTTGCGGATAAGATACAACAACAGATCGAGCGGCCCTTCAAACTCTTCGAGAATAATTTCTAAAGCATCGGGAGGAATGAATAAGTCTTGCGGTTTTTCCACAACAGCTTCGCCATGTATCCTTGCCAGGGGCAGCACTTGCTGGACCATGGTGCCATTATAATTTGTCGTGCTTTCACTCATAATATTGTAATTTGTATACGCTTTTTTAACGCTTTTATAGTTAGCGCGACTTATGTAAAAGGCGAGGGATCGCCTTCCCCCACTCTGATCACTTGTGGAAATTCTTCGGTACAATCGATCACGGTAGTTGGTTTTTCACCTAAGTAGCCACCATTTAAAATTAAATCCACTTGCTTTTCCAAGTTATCACGAATGATCTCCGGATCATATTCAGCCATATCATTACCTGGCAATATCAAGGTTGTCGACATTAACGGCTCGCCCAACTCTGCTAATAATGCCATCAGGATATTGTTATCGGGGATGCGAATACCAATGGTTTTCTTCTTCGGATTTAATAATCGCTTCGGTACTTCTTTGGTACCTTTAAAAATAAAGGTGTAAGCACCTGGGGTGTTATTTTTCAATAAACGAAAGTTGCTATTATCCACTTGCGAGTATATCGAAAGCTCAGACAAGTCCCGACAAATCAAAGTAAAATTATGATCTTTATCAATATTGCGTATACGACAAATTCTGTCCAGTGCTTTTTTATCACCAATATGACAACCTAGCGCGTAGCCCGAATCCGTAGGGTAAACTATCACTCCACCTTGTTGAATAATACCCACCGCTTGTTTTAATAACCTGGGTTGTGGATTTTCTGGGTGCATGTAAAAAAACTGGCTCATGTTAATTCCTTGGTACGTTAATTTTTATCGCAGTTGGTAAACGAAAGCTAATTGGCACATATCACTGGTACACACTGATCAATGTTCTTTATTCCAATGCTGCCATATTACTGACAAATTATCGGGAACGGATAAGTTTTTGCCTAAATCACTCCATCGATTAGGATAATGAAAGTCAGATCCTACCGATGCCTGTAAGCCATATTGCTCACATAGCTCAATCGATAGCAGCTTTTGTTGTGGGTTCATTTGAGGCGATACGACTTCCATCGCATCTCCGCCAGCATCACTAAAATCAACTATCAAACGGCGCAGCCATTTAGTCGACAAGCCATACTTCATTGGATGTGCTATCACGCTATAGCCACCAGAGGCATTAATTACCTCTATCGCTTGTGCAATAGAACACCATAGCGGTTTCACATAGGCCCGTTGGCCCTTGCCAATATACTTATCAAAGGCTTTTTGCAATGTGGAAACTACACCTCGGTTATGTAAAACTCTGGCGAAATGAGCACGAGTGATGGTTCCGTCCTGAGCCAGAGTTTTGGCATCTTCATAGCAGTTTTCGAAACCGGCTTTTGTTAACTTGTCAGCCATTAATTGCGCTCGCTCTTCTCTTGCTTGTTGTTGTGACGCAATTAAGGCAGTGAGCGCGGGATGTTGGACATCCATATTTAAACCAACGACATGAATTTCAAAGTTTTGCCACAGGGTAGATATTTCTATGCCAGGAATTAATCTTATCTTTAAATTATTATCACGAATATGCTGCTCAGCGATGGCAACACCGGCAACGGTATCGTGATCGGTTATGGCAAACTGCTCAATCTGATAATTACTGGCTCTGTCGATTAATTCAGCAGGGGTTAAATGGCCGTCAGAGCATTTAGTATGGCTATGGAAATCAACTCGTATCGAATTGTAACTTTTACGACTTAATTGTGCGTTATCAGTTGACTTCATTGCAATTTTGGGTTTTCCTATAGGCAGAGTAATTATTTTACGTGCTAAAGTGTTAAATTGGTACTTAATAATTGGCTGTTATAATACTTAGGCAACGAAGTTAACCTTAATTAATCAAAGTGAACAACAAATTACCATGAACATTACTCAAACAAGCGTTTCAGCTGTATTCAATATTTGGTGGTGGCATAACCTTACCTAGTGGGTTGTGGACTTTGTGCTAAGCAAAAAATTCTAAAAACCCGCTTATTAACAGGCGGGTTTTTTCGTTTTAGAACAGAAAGAAATTGAATAGACTATTAAAGTAGTTAAATTAAGACATTAGAGACATTAAAATAGAGAGTAATATGTTAAATAATCACGTTAAAACATGGTTTATCTGGTGGCTGCAGCCACTTTATGCCGGATGACACACTGAAGTTAAACAAATTAGGACAAACCATGAGAAATATCACAAATTTTACACTACAATCTTTGACAAGACTGACTTTGACCAGAACAGACACTGAAGGGGCAAAATCATGAGCCACGAAAACCTTCATCACCAGCAAGTGCTAACAGCAAGTTTAGGGGCGGTAAAAAGCCAGTTGTTAACGGCCCATTATCAAGCCGATCCATTAGCACTGTATCGAACATTAAGTGCCAATACCAGTAATTCATTATTGCTAGAATCGGCAGAGATTTCAGACAAGCGAGCGTTAAAAAGCTTGCTATTGGCCGATACTGCAATAAAAATAGTGTGTAATGGCAATACCGTAAGCTTGTGTGCCAAATCCATTAACGGCGAGTCTGCCCTGGCCTACCTGCTACAGCAATTTTCCCAAGAACGTTATCAGCAGGCGGTAACTATTACTGAGCAAAACGAGACAAGACTAGCACTAACATTTCATCCGCAAAATGCTGAGCAAGATGAATTATCTAGGTTGTTAACGGTTAATCCGCTGCAGGTTCTTCGAGAACTGCAAGCGCTTAACACCGACGAGGAACATCCATTTGCGGTGTTTATCGGTGGCGCCTTTGCGTTTGATCTGATCGGCATTGCCGAACAACTGCCAGTAGTCGTAGACAGTGAAAATAGTTGCCCCGATTATGTCTATTATCTGGCCGAAACATTAATCGTTATTGATCATCAACAACAAAGCACCGAAATACTGGCCAGTATCTTTTCTGGGCCAAAACAAGCAGAGGCAGAGCAACAACTTGCCCAGCGTTTAATTGCCTTAGAGCAAATCTGTCAGCAGCAATTAGTCAGCAAAGCTATCGATTTACAACAACGCGTTGAGACTGAGATCCAGGTCAATATTTCTGATCAGCAGTTTTGCCAGCAAGTCGAACAACTAAAAGAACACATTCGGGCCGGTGATATTTTTCAAGTGGTCCCTTCGCGTACGTTCGCCATTGATTGTAAAGACGATTTAGATGCCTATCAGGCATTGAAATTAACCAATCCCAGTCCTTACATGTTCTATTTAAAGGATGATGATTTTTCATTATTTGGCGCATCACCAGAATCGGCATTAAAATTTTCGGCCTGCAATCGACAAGTAGAGATTTACCCAATCGCCGGTACCAGGCCTAGAGGGTTTAATGAAGCCGGAATATATTCTGCCGATCTGGATGGTCGGATCGAGCTCGAACTGAGAAACGATGAGAAAGAAAAAGCTGAGCACTTAATGTTAGTCGATTTGGCACGTAACGACATTGCCCGGGTGTCAAAGGGAGGTACCCGCTACGTTGCCGAGTTGTTAAAAGTCGATAGATATTCGCATGTTATGCATTTAGTCTCACGCGTCATCGGTACTTTGGCAGATAAATTGGACGCCTTACACGCGTATCAGGCGTGCATGAATATGGGTACCCTGTCCGGCGCGCCAAAAGTGAAAGCGACAGAGCTTATCCGCAATATTGAAGGCAAACGTCGTGGCAGTTATGGTGGTGCGGTTGGTTATATCACTGGCCAGGGCGACATGGATAGCTGTATCGTCATTCGCTCCGCCTTTGTCAAAAACAACGTAGCTTATATACAAGCAGGTGCCGGGGTAGTTTATGACTCTGATCCGCAAGCAGAAGCCGATGAAACCCGACAAAAAGCACAAGCGGTGATCACGGCGGTACAAATTGCCAATGCCAATTCCAATTCCAATTCTGCGGCAAAGGAGATGCATCATGACAGCTAACACCAACACCAAACTTTACATGTTAGATAACCTCGACTCATTTACCTATAACCTGGTGGATGAATTTAAAAGTTTGGGCTTTGAGCCAATAATCTATCGCAATACCGTTTCGGCTGAATTTATTTTTAACAAAATGCAGCAAGAAACTGCGCCGGTGATCTTGGTATTGTCCCCCGGGCCGGGTGACCCAAGAAGCGCAGGCTGTTTAATGGAACTGATTGAACTGAGTGTAGGCCACTACCCTATTTTTGGCATATGCTTAGGCCATCAGGCCTTGGTAGAACATTATGGCGGTAAGGTAGATAGAGCCGATGAAATCGTCCACGGTAAAGCCTCACTAATTGAGCATGCTGGCTCAGGTCCATTTCAGAACTTACCTTCCCCTTTACCTGTAGCGCGTTATCACTCATTGGTGGCAACCATAATGCCAGACGGTCTTGAATTGATAGCCCATTACCAGAACTTGCCGATGGCCATTGCCAACAAGGATGACAAGGTATTAGGTTTTCAGTTTCATCCAGAGTCGTTACTTACCTCAAAAGGCAGCTTGTTGATAAAGCAAAGTTTTGCCTATTTACTCGCTGCCGATAGTCAAGAGAATTAAAAATGAAGCATTTATTACAACAATTGATCGATGGTAAGGATTTAAGCCAAAGCCAAGCGGAAGATTTTTTCGGCAAAGTAGTGCAAGGCGAAATTGAACCGGCATTATTAGCCAGTGTGTTAACCGCGATGAAAATAAAAGGCGAAACTCCTGATGAGATCGCCGGCGCGGCGGTGGCAATAAGGAATGCAGCAAAGCCATTTCCGCCAACAGATGATTTGCTAGTCGATTGCGTTGGTACTGGCGGCGATGGCCACAGCACCATTAACATATCAACAACGGCAGCAATCGTTGCTGGTGCTTGTGGTCTAAAGGTTGCCAAACATGGTAACCGTAGCGTTTCGAGTAAATCTGGCTCAGCCGATTTACTCGAAGCCTTTGGCATTAACCTAATGATGTCGCCAGAAACGGCAGCAAAAAGTATTGCACAAAGTGGCGCTTGTTTTTTGTTTGCTCCTAATTATCACCTTGGCTTTAAACACGCAGCACCCGTTCGGGCGGCAATGGGCGTGAGAACCCTGTTTAATATTCTCGGACCACTGGTAAATCCAGCCGCGCCTAAGGTTATGTTATTAGGTGTTTATACGCCAGAGCTGTTGATGCCAATCGCCAAAGCATTACAACTTACCGGTGTAGAACGTGCCTGGGTAGTACATGGCAGTGGTTTGGATGAAATCGCCATTCATGGCAGCAGCCAAATTATTGAAATTGATGGCGATCGATTAATTGAAAAAACGTTAGTTCCTAAAGATTTTGGTTTAGCCACACATGCTCTCGATAGCATCAAAGGCGGTACACCTGAGCAAAATGCGGCGTACTCGCTAGCAATTTTACAAGGTGCCGGTGAACCCGCACATATTGATGCGGTAACGATAAACACTGCGGCATTATTATATTTAGCTGGAACTGCTGAAAACCTGATTGATGCCACAAAACAAGTGCAAATAGTGTTAAAATCAGGACAGGCAGCAGCAACGTTAAAAGCGATGGTTAAGATCAGTAATGAGGTTGAGAGTGGTAATGGGTAATTCGATGCAAAAAAATATTTTAGAGAAAATTGTCGCCGATAAACGCATTGAGGTGGCCAAGCTGAAGCAAGAAATGCCTTTAGCAAATTTTATTGATGAGCTACAACCTACCAGTAAAGATATGTATAAAGCCCTTGCTGAGGAAAATGCCGGTTTTATTTTAGAATGTAAAAAAGCATCTCCGTCGAAGGGCTTGATTAGAGAAGTGTTTGATGTGGCTGACATTGCCGGTGTTTATAGTAAGTACGCCAGTGCCATTTCGGTACTCACTGATGCAAAATATTTTCAAGGCTGTCACGACTATTTAAAAACCGTCAGTGATACGGTGGACTGTCCGGTACTGAATAAAGATTTTTTTATCGATGAATATCAAATACATTTGGGCCGGTATTATGGCGCCGATGCGATTTTATTGATGTTGAGTGTGTTATCCGATGATGAATATAATGCATTGGCGAAGGTAGCACAACGCTATAACATGGCGATTTTAACGGAAGTATCGAACCATGTAGAAACCGAGAGAGCAATTGCTCTTGGTGCCAAATTAATTGGCATCAACAACCGAAATCTGCGCGATCTTTCCACCGACTTAACTCGCACCTTCGAATTAGCACCGATGATCCCGGATGATAGATTAATCATTTCTGAATCAGGGATTTATACCAATAAGCAAGTACGAGAATTAGCGCCTGCAGTAAACGGTTTCCTAGTCGGCAGTTCAGTCATGGCGAAAGAGGATATCGATCTTGCTTGTCGAGAATTGATCTATGGCAACAATAAAGTTTGCGGCTTAACTTCTGTTGCCGACATTGCTGCGGTGATTGAAGCAGGAGCCGTTTATGCTGGGTTAATTTTTGCCGAAAAATCTCCTCGCTATATCAGTTTTGAACAGGCAAGGCGGATAAAAGATGAAATTTTTGACTCGCCCATTGCCGGTATCAATTTTGTCGGTGTATTTAAAAATCAAAGCCTGAGTGAAGTTGCCAATATCGCCAATCACTTAGCGCTGGATGTAGTACAATTGCATGGTAGCGAATCTGATGGTTATATTGCTGAACTACGGGAACACTTATCTTCTCATTGCGCAATTGTGAAAGCGGTTAGTGTGAATGACAGCATTCCAACGTTTAGTGATGTCGCCGACAGTATTTTACTTGATGCCAAACAAGGTGGCAGTGGCATGGCCTTTAACTGGCAATTGTTAGAGCAAAGTCAGCAAGACTTTAGCAAGGCAATGCTTGCTGGTGGCTTATCTGTAGATAATATTGCTACCGCACAACTCTTATGCAACGACCTGGATTTATCCGGTCTGGATCTTAACTCTGGCGTTGAAAGCGCGCCGGGAGTAAAAGATCATCAAAAACTTAAACAAGCGTTCGCGCTTATCAGACGTTATTAACAAGGCAGTCGTATTATGACTCAAACAACTCAACACACATTAGAACCCTATTTTGGCGAATTTGGTGGCATGTATGTCAGCGAATTATTGGTGCCAGCGTTAGAGCAATTAGAAGCGGCGTTTATCGACTCTCAGAGCGACGAAGCGTTTCAGGCTGAATTTGATAAACTGCTTCATTCATTTGCCGGCCGCCCTACCCCATTAACCTTATGTCGAAATATTGTCAAAAACCCGTTGGCGAAAATTTATTTAAAACGTGAAGACTTACTACACGGCGGAGCCCATAAAACCAATCAGGTTCTGGGTCAGGCATTGCTGGCAAAGAAAATGGGCAAAACGGAAATCATCGCCGAAACCGGGGCCGGCCAGCACGGCGTCGCTACTGCGATTGCCTGTGCCCTGCTCGGATTAAAATGCCGTGTTTACATGGGTAAAGTAGATTGTGAACGCCAACAACCGAATGTTTTCAGAATGGAATTAATGGGCGCAGAAGTGATCCCGGTAACTGCAGGCTCTGGTACGTTAAAAGATGCAGTAAATGAAGCATTGCGCGATTGGTCGGCAAGTTATGACACCGCTCATTATTTATTAGGTACGGCTGCAGGTCCGCACCCATTCCCAACGATAGTTCGTGAATATCAAAAAATGATCGGCATTGAAGCCAAAGCTCAAATATTGGAAGAACAAGGCAGTCTACCGGATTACGTAGTCGCTTGTGTTGGTGGTGGCTCGAATGCCATTGGCATGTTCCATGATTTTATCAGTGATACTGAGGTTAAGTTAATTGGTGTAGAAGCTGGTGGTAAAGGCATAGATACCAAACAACACGGTGCAACGTTAGTTGCCGGTAGCAAAGGTATGCTACACGGTGCCTACACCTATATTATGCAAGATAAATATGGCCAAATTGAAGAGTCATACTCAGTATCTGCGGGTCTTGATTACCCTGGCGTGGGCCCACAGCATTCGCTATTAAAAGAGATTGGTCGCGCGACTTATGTGGCGATTAATGATGATGAAGCCCTGGAGGCTTTTCAAACGCTGTCACGAACGGAAGGGATCATTCCAGCGCTCGAATCATCGCATGCGTTAGCCCATGCGCTAAAAATTGCCGAAGCAGCAACCGAAGAAACGGTAATTCTGGTGAATTTATCAGGCCGTGGCGATAAAGATTTAACCCATGTCCATAGCATTTTAAGTGGCGAAAACTACCGGGAGAACAAATAATGTCGAGCACGATAACATCCTCAACAACTACTGCTGGGCAGCGTTACAATAAATGTTTTGAAAGGTTAGCTTCCAAGCAGCAAGGCGCATTCATCCCATTTGTGACCATTGGCGATCCCAATAAAGAGCAATCAATCAAGATCATCAAAGCCTTAATTGATAATGGTGCCGATGCCCTGGAATTAGGTATCCCGTTTTCTGATCCAAGCGCCGATGGTATTACCATTCAAATGGCGGCCAAACGTGCCCTGGATGCAAACATTAATACGGATGTTTGCATTGAAATTCTAACAGAGATCAGGGCGTATAATAGCGACATTCCTATCGGCTTATTACTGTACGCCAATTTGGTTTTTGCTCGAGGCCTGAATAAATTTTATGGCGATATGAAAGCTGCGGGTGTCGACTCAGTATTGATTGCCGATGTGCCGATGCGCGAGAGTGAAAAATTTGAACAAGCGGCACTAAAACATGATGTTGCGCCAATTTTTATCGCACCACCAAATGCATCAACTGACACCTTGAAAAAAGTTGCCGCCCACGGCCAAGGCTATACCTATGTGCTTAGCCGTGCTGGCGTTACCGGCACAGAAGTGAAAGCCAATATGCCCGGGGCTGAATTAATTAATACCTTGCGCCAATACGACGCCCCGGCACCAGTATTAGGTTTTGGCATTTCGAGTCCTAAACAAGTATCAGAAGCTATGGCTAATGGTGCTGAGGGTGCGATTAGTGGCAGTGCCGTAGTTAAAATTATTGAAACCAATCTTAATGACGAAGCGAAAATGCTGTCTGAATTGGGTAAATTTGTTCGCGA
This sequence comes from Thalassotalea sp. 42_200_T64, assembly GCA_002162925.1. Taxonomy (GTDB): domain Bacteria; phylum Pseudomonadota; class Gammaproteobacteria; order Enterobacterales; family Alteromonadaceae; genus Thalassotalea_A. The sequence goes on from MABC01000071.1 coordinate 30,753, forward strand.
AATGAAAGCGGCAAGCTAAGGTAAAGAGCCTCTAGCAGCGGGCTGCGAGCTACTAGCAGCGAGTTGGGGACTGAAGGCCCGTAGCCCGTAGCCCGTAGCCCGTAGCCCGTAGCATCAAATCATATAAGGCTAATCATGACACTAACAATCTGGTTAATTATCGCGACTGTGTTAATGTTCATTATTAGTGGCATTTATCTGATTTATAAAAGCGCGAAAAAGTTTAATTTATCGACACAGCAACTGGAAAAAATAAAGCAGCGAAACTGCGAACAAGATAAAAAAGACAAGGAATAAACTTCAGGGCTGAGCTCTATAGAACCACAGTGTGCTCGAGGAGATCCCGTTCAAAAGCATAACGGGATGACGTGGTGTAAATAAACACTAACCGTTTATGTTTCCAATCTTTAAAAAATACGCCGTCATTCCAAACTTGTTTTGGAACCTCCCTGCTTGACAGTGAGCCTTGAAAACTTAGCTCTTCGTTTCTCGTTTCTCGCTCCTACGTCCTGTATAGCGTTTTTATAATATGATAGCCAAATTTGGTTTTGACTATGGTTGGCGTCAAAATTTCACCGCTAAACACAAATTTATCAAATTGAGCAACCATCTGACCTTTTTTAAATTCGCCAAGATCTCCGCCCTTTTTCCCGGAAGGACAAGTTGAATATTTTTTCGCTAACGTTTGAAACTTTGCCCCTTTGTTAAGCTGTTTCAAAATATCTTCAGCTTGTGTCTGATGCTTTACTAAAATATGAAGTGCGTGTGCTGCTCTGGCCATTATCCATCCTTATAAGAAGGCAAAGTGATGTAACATCACTATATACAAACCTTTGAAGTTGCTTTCAAGTAACTTCAAAGGTTTGTATATTTTATCATGGAAAACTGCTTTACATAATCACTAGATTTAATGACAATACCTTTTAACATTCAGTTTAGTTGAGCAACATAACATATGGCGTCATTAGAGCATTTATTTGAAAATAATAAGGTGTGGTCAGAAAAAATTAAACAAGAGCAACCAGGTTTTTTTGACAAACTTGCCAAGCAACAATCACCTGAATATTTATGGATAGGCTGTTCAGATTCCAGAGTACCGGCGAACCAATTACTCGGCTTAGCCCCAGGTGAAATTTTTGTGCATCGAAATATTGCCAATCAGGTAGTTCATACCGATCTAAATTGCCTCTCAGTGATACAATACGCCGTTGATGTTTTAAAAGTGAAGCATATCATCGTTTGTGGCCATTTTGGCTGTGGTGGTGTGGCAGCTTCCCTTGATGACGAGCAACACGGCTTAATTGATAATTGGCTCCGCCATATCAATGACGTATACCGCTTTCATAAAGATGAATTGAATAAATTATCCGGACAAGAGCTAACCGATAGACTATGTGAGCTAAATGTCGTCGAACAGGTTGCCAATATTGCCAATACCACGACATTAATCAAAGCCTGGAAAACAGGCCAGACAGTGACGATTCATGGCTTTGTTTATAATTTACATGATGGCGTGTTGAAAGATTTGAATGTGAGTATAGATGAGAGACCATAGGTTTCGTTTATCGCTACGCGAAAAACTGTAGAAACCAAACAAAAAGGAGCTGCTAGCTCCTTTTTTGTCGATTACACTTGATATGTTATCAAAGCACGTTTTGTTAGGTGAGCTTTAAACACACATAAAAAACCAGCTTTCGCTGGTTTTTTATTGATGCTATAAAAGCGAAAGACTAAATCTTTTTCTTACGTTCAGCAGTATCTCTGATGTAAGACGCCCACGCACGCGCGGCTTTTTTCGTTTTAGGATCAGCTTGTGCTTTTTTAATCGCAACCGTCGCTTGTTTATATTTTTCCTGGTAGAAGTAAGCTTCAGCCAAGGTCATATAAACACGACCTGAGTTCTCAATACCTAAATCGATAGCTTTTTGCAGCGCAACTGTGGCCGCATTGTACTGCTCAGATTGCTGTAACAACATGCCTTGACGGCGGTAGTGTTTTGGATTGTTAGACAGTTTCGCCGTTTCACCAAAGTATTTAGCTGCATTTTCAATCTCTTGCGAGGCATGAAAGGCATTTGCCATGGTGTAAAGGTTTGTATCTGTTCGCGCAATCAACCCACTATCGATGTACTTTTCCAGTAATTTAGCTGATTTATGTGGCACATCATTGGTGGCATATAAATTAGCAAGGGTTTTAATTTCTGACTCTTTAGTCAGGAAACCTTGCTTGTAAGCTAAATCTAAGGTGTAAAGTGCTTTGGTGTAGTCTTCAACTAACATGTAAAACATGCCTAATTGAGTCCACCATTGCTTATTCTCAGGGAATATTTGCACCACTTCTTCAAGTACTTTAACCGCTGGTTGATATTGTTTACGTTCGTAATAAGACGTTAACTTTAAGATGTATGGATTCTGATTCGGCTTTTCAAACAAAGCAATCGCTTTATCGGAAGGACCGATCATTTTATCCAATTGTTTCAACTCATAATGAGCCTGGGCAATTTTTACATAAGTATTGGCGTCTTCTTTACAGGTAAAGTCCATCCAAGCTTGATAATTCTTCAACGCATTTTTGTATTGCTTTTCTTGCATTTGCAAGTCGGCCAATAACTTAATGGTATCGGAATGCTCTTTCTCGTTAAGAACCTTGTCCTTTACCGAACTTTTCAGATAAGGAATTGCCTTTTTCGAATCATCACCACCTTTCATTGCATACATATTTGCAATAAAGCGATCAAGATACGCGCGGTCATATTCCTTGCTGGTTTCAATATCTAGCAATATGGTAATCGCATCATCAACCCGATCTTCAGAATAGGCAGTAAAAGCTTTACCCACTTTTTTACCTACCGAAGGACCAACGATCTTAGTACGAGCTTTCTTCTTGCCTACTTCCTTAGGACAAGCCGCTGCATAAGCGTCGGCTGTCATAGGAATAGTAGTCGTAGCTACAAACGCAACCATAATTGAAGAACTGATAAGTTTTTTTAACATTACTGTGCTCCCCCTTCCTGGTTCATCTTGAAGTCAAGTTGTACTGTCATACCTGGTTGTACAACCGGTTTGCCATCAACCATTTTCGGTTTGTATTTCCACTTGCGAAGCGCACGTTTGGCTTCTTTATCAAAAACACGTTTTGGTTGAGCTTTAATGATTTTTACGTCTTCCACTCCACCGATTAAGTTGATGGTAAAGCTCAATTGCACCCAACCTTCTTTACCGTCTCGCGCTGCTTGTATTGGATATTTTGGTTCAATACGAACGATTGGCGTTGCTTCACCGTCGCGACCAAAACCAGCACCTGGTCCTTCCATACCTGCCGACGCGCCTGATAACTGAACACCTGGTACGTTAAACGTCATACCTGCGTTGTCGTTACTAACTTCCGGCGTTGGAGCCTGTGGCTTCGGCGGAGTTTTAGGCGGCGGTGGCGGTGGTGGCGGCACGCGTCTGCGCTGTTGTACATTTGATTTAGGTGGCGAAGAAATAATATCTATAATGATCTTTTCCTGATCATCAACATTACGCTTTGCACCACCCGAAATCAAGAATGCCATAAAGACAAACAAACCAAATGTTACAGCAACGCCCAATAGTATCGATACTAAAAAGCGAACCATGATTAACCACCCGTCGCTGCAGCAATGGAAATCTTATCGATGCCTGCATCCTTGATTGCATCCATAACTTTCACAACTACACCATGTTTAGCGCCTTTGTCAGCCTGAATGATTATTATGTCAGTTGGTTGTTCAGCCAATAGTTTTTCGATGTTGGCGGAAACACGCTCTACATCGACCATACGTTTGTCCATCCAAATTTCACCATTCTCACGAATAGCAATAAAGATGTTCGCTGTAGGTTTACTAGTTGCTTGAGCCGCTTTCGGCTTTTGCACATCAATACCAGCTTCTTTTACGAATGAAGTGGTAACGATGAAGAAGATAAGCATGATAAACACGATATCTAACATCGGTGTCATATCAATTACTGCGTCTTCGTCTTCACGTTTTATTTTACGAGCCATTAGAAAATCTCTCTAGTGATGAGGTAAGCTATCGATCAGCTTAGCCTTCGCCATTTTAACTTTTGCGTCCAGTCTAGAGCTAAAAAACACTCCAGATAGTGCTGCAACCATACCTGCCATAGTAGGAATTGTTGCCATTGAGATACCCGACGCCATTAAGCGTGGGTTACCTGTGCCTTGCACTGCCATAACTTCAAATACTGCAATCATTCCGGTTACAGTACCTAACAGGCCGATAAGGGGACACATAGCCACAATTGTTCTGATTGTTAGCATCCGCGCGTCTAATATCTCTGTCGCTTCAGAAATCCATGTATCTCTAATTCTGTGGGCGTACCAAGATGTCGTGTCAGTTCTAGCGTCCCATTTAGCGATAATATCTCGCTTAATTGCTGGGTAAACCGCTGATAAGAACCAATACTTCTCGATCATAAGAATCCACATTAAGAAGAGTGCCATGGCGACAAAGTATAATACGTTACCGCCAGTGGCAATAAATTCCCTGACAGATTCCCAAAGCTCTATCAGGAAAATCATTACTGTTTCTCCTTCTCGGCGATAGAAGCAACGATACCGGCGCTTTGCTCGTCAAGGATATGGAAGATTGATTTACCACGACTCGCCACAATAGAGTGAACCAGGATAAGCGGTAAAGCAGCGATTAGACCTTGGGCTGTCGTGACAAGTGCCATCGAGATATCGCCAGCCATGATTTTCGGATCACCTGTACCGTATAGAGTGATTGATTGGAATGTACCGATCATACCAACAACGGTACCTAATAGACCCAATAGCGGAGCAATAGCAGCTAAAATCTTAATGATGTTAATACCACGTTCAATTTTTGGCGTTTCACGTAAAATAGCTTCATCTAATTTAAGCTCTAATGACTCAGCATCGATGCCTTTGTTGTCATAGTATACTTTTAACAGACGACCCAGAGGGTTGTTGGTATTCGGTTGTGAAGTATTTTTAAGTTGTGATTTAATTTTCGCACCCATGGTGCCTAAGAAAATCATACGTTCAAGAGCAATTAAGAAACCGAAAGCAAGAACAACGGTGATTACGTAACCCACTGTTCCACCTTGATGGTAACGTTCTTCATAAGTTGCTTTTTGCGTTTCCAGGTTAAGAATTTGACCTTTTGACGGATCAAGGTATAACGCAGAATAACCTGAAGAGTTAGCAAGGAACGGTGAAACTTCACCTAAAATGCTACCATCAGGTTGCTTACCTAGCGGTTGAATTTGACCGGCAGAATCGTTGTAGTTTAAGTAACCTTGGTCTGAAATAAGGTTAAATGAACCAATACGAGTCACTTGGGCTGAACCTTTTGAACCGTCAAGTTGGGTAACTTCAGATTCGAAAGTAACAATTTTTCCTGATTCAGTCATTTCAGTTTGCATCGCAAACCAAAGTTCTTCAAGCTCAGATAATACTGGAATTTCTTTAGCATTTGCCAGTTTATCAAGAACCGCTTCACGACCTGGGTATTGCGCACTTACAATTGAAGTAGCGATACGGCCATAGGCATTACCTGATGCACGACGAACGACACCGAACATTTCCCCTAAGTCACCTTTTGCAGCTTCAAGCTCGGCTTCTTTAGTGGTTAGCATTGTTTCGTTGTCAGCAAACTGCTTGGTTAAACGTTTGTTACGAGTTTGCTCTGCGTTTAAGTCTGCATTTGCTTTCTTAACAAGAGCTTGTTTATCAGCACGTGCTGATAAAAACTCTTGCTCACGTTTTTTATCAAGTTTAGCAACCGAAACGCGATCTGCTTTCACTTGTTTTAATAAGTCGTCTAATTGGTTAGCCGCTGCATTTGAAGAAATACTAGCCGTTAACGCTAGAGTGGCAGCAATCGCTGCACCTTTAATAAATTTATTCATTATTCACCAGCCCCCGCTGCATATACTGGTAGTTTGAGAACGTCAGGAGCAGTTTGTTTACGCGCCATACGAATTGCTTTGGTGATTGGGCTTAAATACTCATCACCTAAGGCTTTCCAGCTGCGAGAACTGTGTTCCCAAATCCAGGCATTTCTTAAATCAAGAGATTGAGCCACCAGCACAGTACGACCCATGTGGACGAAATCTACTGTGATATTTTGCCCTTCAAACGCCAAGTCGCCTTGGTATGCTGAGAACATTGAACCGTAATCGGTTTCAATTTCGTATGCTTCTAATACTAAACGGAATTGCTCAGCTACTGAGATACCTTGACGAGACATAACATCTTTAAGGCGGTCTAAGCGTATTGTACGATCGACCAAGTTTACCGGAATATCAGCGGTAATGAATTGCTCTAATGAGTCAATCATTTTGTACATTAAAGGAACAACGCCTTTTTTCGTGTTCTCGATAGTACCAATTTGACGAATTAGAGAATCAATACCTTTTTGTTGGTCATTCACTAATCGTTGAACGTGATCGTTATATACTTGCAAGTTCTCCGTTTCGTCAACCACTGTACGATACTCAGCTAAAAGCTCTTGAGATTGCTCGTAAATGTTATTGATTTTTTCTTGAGATTTGCTAGAAGCTTTAATAATAGAAGCTTCACTCTTATGTAATTCCTTAAGGTCTTTAGCTGCAGCGATGCTGCTAGTAGCTAAAGCCAGTGCGCCAATGATCGACGGTGCGATAAGGCTTTTCTTGCTTATTTTGGACATAGTTCCCAACCAATTGCTAATTAACTTTTCCCAAAAAAACCATTAAAGGGTATTTAAGGACCCAAACACAAACCGTTACAGTGTGTAATTAATTTATGCTCAGTATTTTGAGTTGTTATTTTATAGAGACACTATTTTGTTAACCTTGAATTACAAGTTAAACCTGTAAAGTTAACAAAATCGTTATTTCTAAGCTGCTTTAATTAATTAAAGCGCTCTATATAAGACAATAGCTACACGCTAATGTCAAACATTTTGCTTTCTTTGAATAGAATCAGTCAAAAAACAACCTCTACGGATTATTTTTTAACCACTTAAAGTTTTTACTCTAAAAAATATCAAGCAATACTCTAGTAATATCAAGCAAATACCCTATCACTTTCAAGTAAATGCTCTAATATCATTTCAACGGCTCCATACCTGTAAAAAGGAAATTCACGCTATTTTTAACAACCTATCGCGGTCACTTAGTTAAGTATAATACTGAACAGATATTTAGCCATTTTCGGCAGCCATTATTGTTTTACCAGTCGATTCAAATGAACTGTTACTCTGCTTATTGGGTCAGCGTCAGTATTAAGCCTTGGTAAGCAGTATTTTCCAGGCTAAAATGTTGTTTTTATCATCAACGACTACTGAAAAATCCTCTATCGTTAACTGATTTTTTTTACATAAGGCGGTAATTTTTCTTTGCTTCACTTTACCAATAGCGGCATTGGCCAGATCGGTTAAACGGGCAATGGAACCTTTGAGCTCTTGTTCAAAGCCATGAATTATTTCGCCTTGTTTTGACGAGTTCTGTAATACAGCCTTTACAAACAGGTGAAAATTAGTCGCCATAAAGCTATTTTCATCCGTTTTTAATAACTTCTCCATGTATTTATTCAATTTATTACGCACACTTTCTGATTTCGGACTGCCTTTTCCCGTTTTTTTAAGCTCAGATAATAATTGTTTAACAATCGTCACCCCCCCTGATTTACTCTGTAAGCCAAGTGACATACGTAAGATAGCAAGATTAGGTTTAACTATGATTGAGTCAGTATGATGACAAATAAATTGCGCTTGACCAGTTGCGGCAAGAACACGAGCAACTTCGGCGAAAGATTTTGTTAAATTTGAGTATTCAATACCAAATTGAGAAATGATTAGGTTGGCAGAATCATCGGTAAAGGGTAATTGCTCACAATTAATGCCACCGATAAAATGAGTTTGCTCTGATTTATTTTGCAATGAATCTTTTATTTGAATTTTTGCTAAATCGATTGCATCTATATAAGGGAGGTTGTCTTGACGTACTGCGTCATAAATAAGCCCGACTAACGCACCATTACCTGTGGCGATATCAATGACTTTGTCATCCTTATTAAGCACAGAAAATACATCACTCCACACGTTTTTAAGGGTACCCTCATAATTGTCTTTAATATCGTCCCCAAATGAGGTTAAGTGGCCCTGGCGCCAGTATTGGCTCCAATAATTACTCATTGATTGTTTCCTTTATAAAAAAAGGCCGCTAAAAGCGGCCTTTTTCAATCTACTAGGTATTCGCTACATAAGTTCTTAGAACTTGATGTTATAGCTTACACGCACGTCACGACCGAAGTTGTTGTACAAGTTAGCATCATCCCAAGTACCAACATCTGATAATACAGGATCTTCATCAGCTACGTTGTTCACTTGTAGAGTTAATGCACCGTAGTTACCCGCGTCGTAGGTGTAAGTTACATGGTGAATTAACCAAGAGTCAAGATCACCTGTTTCTCTACCTGGAGTAGTACTATTGGTAGTAGACGCAGTGTATTGTGAAGTCCATGCCAAGCTATGGTCACCCATGGTCCAACCAAGAGTCGCGTTAGCTTTGTGATCTGGAGCACCTTGAGCACCGGAGAAATCAGTACCAGCTTCAGAGTAATCCAATACGAATGAATTAATCATGTTGAAACGGAAATCACCAAAGTTAGTTTCCATGCTGGCGTTGAATGTTACGTCAACACCTTCAATTTCAAGTGAACCATCAACGTTTTCATAACCAGTACCCGCTTCTAAAAGCTTGCCATCTTGAGTACGAATCAGGTAGAAAGTTTCATTAGTTACGTCAGTACCAAATGCTTTAGCAGTGATGTCACCATTTTCTTCATCTGTCAATAGATCTTGTACTGATTTGGTTTGAATAGCATCGGCGATATCTAACATGAAGTAATCTACTTTCAAGCTAACGTCATCGGTAATGTCCCAAGCGGCACCTATGTTAGTGTACTCAGACGTTTCAGCACCTAAGTCAGGGTTAGCTTTGTAGTAGGTATCGTGTTGTTGTTCATTACAATCTTCTTCAGCTACGCCAAGGGCTGCACAACCAGTGTAATCAGTTGCATCCTCAGCAGAGAACGTAGTTGCCGCATTAAGCTCATCCAGACCCGGAGCACGGAATGCTTCTGAGTAGGATGCACGGAATACCAGACCATCCAATAATTCCCAACGAACCGAGACTTTAGGCGCTGTGTTGTCACCGAAATCAGAGTAATCATCGTAACGAACCGCTAAGTTAACTTCTAAGGTATCTGTAACAGGTAAAGCCGCTTCGTAGAAGAATGCGGTGATATCACGTTCACCACTTGCAGAGTTACCGGCAGAGCCACCGATTAAACCTGCTTCTGATTGACCATCGTAGGTATCAGAAAACGATACTTCCATGTACTCAGCACCAACGAAATGAGCTACGTCACCACCTGGTAATTCGAACATATCAAAACCGATGCCACCGTTGTATTGATCAAACGTTGACTGAGAGTTTTGTAACGTGGTTGCTTTCATGTTAGCAACACCAGTAGGAGAAGCTAAATCAATTCCTTCAGCGATGTTGTATGCTAAACCACCGTATGATAAGTAGTACTCACCAACAGATTTGTTATCGGCAACGTTCCTGTGGTAGTAAACTTCCCACGTGGCATTGTTCCAATCTAATTCACCACGAAGACCGGTTAGGTAATCTTGGTTGTAATCAGAGATGTTACCATCACGAGTACCGATATCTGCCCAGCGGTAGTAACCTGTTGTAGTTTCATAAGCGTAGTCAGCATCCCATACATCAGATTCTGGAAGGTAAACAGCATCGCCATTGTCTTCAAATACTAGTTCGCCATCTGCATCACGTTCTTGAGTGGTGCTGTCAAAAGTTTTGCCATTTTCATCATGGGCGTAATACTGAAGAGCACCATCATTATCTGTAAACATTGGTGACCAAGCTAAACCATCGGTAGTATTAGGGTTAGCAAAACCTACTTGATCATCACCAAACTCAACTGATCCAAATGGGTTTTCTGGATTGTCTGCAGTCATTCCACGCCAAGGTGCTGCTGGAGGTGCGTAACGACCGAAAGAGTTGTTTTGCACGAACATTGCACGACCAAACCATTCAAGGCCATCGGCAATTTCATAGTTAGCGTCAACGAAAACAGTATTACGATCTACTGATGCCGTGTTGTAAGAAACGTTTGCATAAGCATACATACAGTATGTTGAGCCTGGTGACCAATCTAAGTCAGCCTTAACTTTACGGAATGTATCTGTACCGAATTCAGCAACTTTTGCATCACAAGTAGTTGATGCTTGCGCTTGTGAGAAATCTGGCGCGGCAACGTTTGAACCGTAGATAGACCAACCACCGGTATCAACGTATGCTTGTGGATCATCACCACGCATTACTGCTTTGGTGTAATCACGGGCGCCATCTGAGATGCCTTTACGAGACTGGTGATCGAATGAGAAGGTGATGTTACCTTTATCAGTAGAGTAACCACCAATTACAGAGAATTCTTTTGACGTTTGACCGTCGTCTTGGTCACGATGACCAGAACCAATGTTAAACTCTAATCCTTCGTAGTTCTTTTTCAAGATGATGTTTACTACACCAGCAATCGCATCTGAACCGTAAGTAGAAGAAGCACCATCGGTTAAGATTTCGATGCGCTCAACTGCTGCCATTGGGATAGCGTTAAGGTTAGCAGATTGACCACCAAGCGTTGGAGAACCAGGCATACGCTTACCGTCTAACAATACTAAAGTACGGTTTGAACCAGCACCACGTAAGTTAATGGTTGCTTGTGATTGCGCTGAACTACCAGAACGTTCTGAGAACGAACCGAAAGAGTTGAAAGATGAACCACGTAACGCATCGGCTACGCTGAAGTTACCTTCAATTTTCATATCTTCAGCTGTCATCACTGTAACAGGTGAAGCACCTTCAAGGTCAGTACGCTTGATGCGTGAACCGGTTACTTCAATACGTTCTACTTCTTCTTCAGCTGTTGCTTCTTCTGCCGCGAATGCGTTTGCAGAAATACCAGCTGTGGCACTTGCACCAAAAACTAATGCAAGACGAACTGCTTTAGCAAGTTTATTATTGCTATACATGTATACTCCCTGGACCACTATAAGTGATTCTATTGTTTGAAAATCAAAGCTATGTTGCTTTGTTATTTACTTTCTTATTAATTAGGTCATCAGACCTGATCTGTCGACAGTGATAATAGAACGAATTTCTTTGACAGGTCAACAACATAAGTTACATAAATTCAAATTTTCTAACATTTAGACACACTCTATTTACATTTCACAGCACCGATCTTGCATACTTAATAAGTTTTTTTAGCTTTTTATTCATAGTATTAATATCCAACGTGATTTAACCAGGCATTAACTCCACCCAACAAATAAGATAATTTATTTAGATAACAATAAGTTAACTAAAGATCCTGATTTAAAACCTTATATTTTGGATAGTTTTCTGTACAATTTAATTAGTTTTCATTTATTCAATTAAATTATTTTACAATTCAAATTGAAAACACACTGCTTTTAACAAAAACACTGGCTATTTGAGCGTTATTCCTTCACTCTACCGACAATTATCAAATCTCCTCAACAACTTTTGAGTTACCGAATTCTACATGTTAGAGCTTTTTTCAGATCCCTATTTATTAATCACCTTATCATTAGTCGGCTTTATCGCTGGCTTTATTGATGCTATTGCCGGTGGGGGCGGCTTGCTAACGGTGCCGGTTTTGCTAACGTCAGGCTTACCACCGCACATTGCCCTGGGCACGAATAAGCTGGCGGCTTGTTTTGGCTCTTTAACAGCTTCCCTCACCTTTTATAGAAAGAAACTGTTTAACCCCATGTTCTGGATATTTGCCGCGTTCGCCACTGCCATAGGTGCAACGGTTGGCACAATAATCGTTAATTTGATTAGTGCCGAAATGTTAAATAAAGCATTACCGGTAGTGATTTTATGTTGTGCTTTATATGCCTTCTTTTGCAAAAATGTATTTAATGATTCATCAGCCTTGCCCGAGCAATCTTTCGCATTAAAAATAAAGCAAAGTCTGCAAGGCTTTTTACTCGGTTTTTATGACGGAGCAGCAGGACCCGGTACCGGCACTTTCTGGGTAGTATCCTCGCTGGCCTTATATAAAATGAATATTTTATTAAGTTCTGGACTATCCCGCAGCATGAATTTTATTAGTAATTTTGTTTCTTTCGTAATCTTCGCGTATTTCGGGCAAGTGAATATCATGATTGGTTTAGCAATGGGCTTGTTCATGTTACTAGGCTCTTGGATAGGCGCACATTCTGCAATCCGATACGGCAATAAATTCATCAGGCCAATATTTATTATTGTGGTAATGTTAATGGCGATAAAACTTGCTTACTTAGCGTGGCTGTAAAGAGAAAATTGATGGCACAACCATTACACAGGCTAAAATCCATTTTGATACAGCTGGCGGCTGATGCGAGTGCTGCCGATCAAAAAAACAAACAGAGAAAGTCGCATTATTATTTGCAAGACCAATCTTTGTTTGATGAAAAGCTGTTCCCCATTGCCAGCTCTACTTATTACGCTTATGTCATATACACACAAAAACGCCTGGAGCATTTACAAAAGCTTATTAATTCAAATCATGCGGAGTTTGGTGATGCGTTACTGAGTGAATTGGAAGAGCAAATATCGGCATTAATTACCGCGATAAAGTCTAATGACAACCTTCATCACGACAGTGAATACCGACTCGATAGACGTAAACGGCTGAATCAGCAAAAGAGTGTGAAAAAATATAAAAAAGCCGCGAAAGCGGCATTTACGCCGTCCCATCAATTACATCAGAAACTGTCCGAATATCACGGTTTTGAACGACGATTGGAACTAATGCTAAGCGACAAGGAAGTGGCATTGGCAAGAACTAAAAAACACGACACAACGCAGATGCAACAAGAAGTTCTGACATTACATCAAAGGCTGGGCAGGTGCCGCCGGGCGATCAGTGATTTGGAAAAGCAAATCGAGTTATCTGAAAAATCTCGCTAAACCTCAATTTACTGATGTTCACCACTACACCTTAACCGATGAATTAAAAGTAATAGCAAGCACTCATTATCCAGAGTTCAGCTTAGTTATCGTAATCAAATACCTCTACAAAAGGCGCTAATTTAGGTAAAACCCCTTGCAAATTGGGCTGATATGATTGCCATCTTGCTAAAGCGTTACGGTTAATTGGTGCAGTTACATCACGATAACTTGGCGTAGTTATCGCTCGAGTTTTTGCCGCTTGTCGATAGCTATTTATTTCTGCATGCCAACCCACACCAATAAACTCTAACGTTGCGGTAACGGTTGCGTCAAAATTATCAACCAGATTTTCATATTTATATTCAAACCAGGACCCCGCTAAAATTTTACGATAATGCAACCACAAGTCCATCACAGCTTCGTAGGCATTTGCCGTTTTCTCAATGTCGAGGAAATTTGCCATGGCGTTGTTGATGTCGAATTTTTGCATGAAACAACTCAGACAGACAGCGCGCGGATCCCGTAACGCTACGATTATTTTGGCTTGTGGAAATAACAGTTTAGCCAAACCTAAATGGACAATATTCAATGGCAATTTATCGACTACCTGCTTGGTACTGACATCATCAAAATAACGATGGCAAATATCGATATAATGTTGTCGCATACGCGCGATATCATCGCGGGTTAAATTATCAAGGCCCTGAGGATAGCCGCCGGCAATTGCTCGTATTTCGTTGATAATGATAGCCAAAGGTGACCGTTCATCGGTCGTCACCAATTGCGGATGTGCTTTTAATATTTGCTCCATTAACGTCGTACCCGAGCGTGGGAAGCCGACAAAAAAAACAGGATTAAAATCATCTATAGCCGCATGTTTAGCAGTTAGCTGCGCCAATTTGTCATTGCTGAAATAGGCTTTAATGGCTTTTACATCAGTAATAAACTGTTCGGCATTAGTTTCGTCTTTATCACATACTTTTGCCATGATGTTATTTGATTGCACAAAGGCTTTAAACGCTTCAGCATTTTTACCACTTGCATCTAAAGCCAACCCAAGTTGATTGAATGCTTCAATTTGCTCTTTCGCCGAAAGCCCCTGCTTAATGGCAGTTTTTAAACTTTTCTCGGCTGCAATAAGCTTGTTTTGTCGTCTAAGGATAACTCCTCGGATCAAAGACGCTCTCGGCATTGCCGGTTGCGATGTGACTACGTCTTCAATTACCCGCTCCGCTTCATCCAGCTGGTTAATCAACTCTAAATTACTGGCCAGCTGAATTTTTAATTCAACATTGTCGGGGTCAATCACTATGCCTTTACGGATCAGGGTGATTGCCGCATGCGTGTCATGTTGAGCAAGATGTACTGAAGCTAAATTCATCAAAGCCGAAATATCATCAGGAAAAGCGGCTAAAATTTTTAAACACAATGATTTGGCTTCATCGCTTCGACCTAAGGTTAATAATGCTGTTGCCGCATTACCTAGTGCAGAAAAGTTGCTGTCATCTAACACGGTGGCCTGTTTAAAACTTTCATAAGCTTCATTAACTCGGTTTTGCGCTGCTAGCGCATTGCCTAAATTTGAGTAAAAGTCTGTTTGGCTATTATCGAGCGCGATAGCTTGCTTAAAGCCTTTTTCGGCTTTTTCAAATTGCCCTTTTTGTAAATTAACCACAGCAACCATATGATGAGCATCGGCGTATTCAGGCTCTTGCTTTAATATATCTAAATAGACGGCTTCGGCTTGGGTTATGTTGCCTTGACGATGACGTTGTTTGGCAACATTTAACCGTTCAACTGCTTCTGTAGATGGATTTTTGTCTTTTCTGTCTTTATTGCTATCAACGGCTACGCGATTAGCTTTTGCCGTTAAAGCAGTTGTTTTTTCTTCCGGTTTCGCTTCGGGATTAACGGTTGGCTTTTTACGCCTAAATAACTTCATCCAGCTCATAATTTTTTTAATCGTAATAAAAATACATTGATGCTGAAATGTAGCATTAACAATGACTAAATCATACATATGATAAGCGGAAAATGAATATTATATAGCGAAGTGAAAAAAGAATATTTTGGCTTGTTAACAGCCTTTTAGTTAAACAGAAAAGTTAAAAGCGATTGAATTGAATCGAGAGATATTTCGACTTGAGATTGGGTGGCCCCTCTCCTAGCCAACATCCCGGCACATGAGTCGTCTGCTGCGGTTGCTTCCTTCCGGATCTGGCCGAGTTCACAGAGTATCATTGCGGGAGGACCAAGAGAGGCACCATAATGGCTATCAACAATTTGCCGATAACGAGGCGCATTATGGCGAATTGTTTAGTGCTGTGCAAGGGCTATTTTAGTAAATGGATTAAAAATTAAAAGCGTTAAAAATATTGAGGATTTTTTGCACAACTTTTGTTAAATATTTGCTTAAAGTGGTGCAACTCATCACAGATCTCTTTGGTGATGAGTCTCGGTTGGTGAAAAACCACTTGTTTATGAATATAGTCAAATTGGACTGGCAATACCGGGATGTTGCCCTGTTTAGCAATGTGTAAAAAACCCGATTTCCATTCATTAACCTTTGAGCGTGTACCTTCTGGAGCGAGAGCTAAAACAAGTTGCTCCTGTTGGCTGAATTTCTCTATCATTTGCCCCACTACACCATGAGGTGAATTACGGTCAATAGCTATCCCGCCAAGAGCTTCCAGCCAAATTTTAAATGGCCAGATGAAGATAGAGTCTTTACCGAGGAAATTTAATTTTATCCCCAGCGCCATTTTGACAATAACACCGATAACAAAATCCCAATTTGAAGTATGTGGCGCTACTGCCAAAATCAGTTTTTTCTCGTTGGGGAAGTTTCCTATAATTTGCCATCCCGATAAACGCAGTAAATGTACACCTAACCACTTACTAATCACCCCCTCAGTCTTAGGGATATTTACCGGCAATACCGGGATATTAGGACTCATAATATCCTCTACGCTCCGCGCTGAACAAACAAAATTAACATCATGAATAACAGTTTATATCAACTTGGTATCACTGTTGTTGCTGTTGTTGCTTTAATTGATTATCAATTTCTAAAGCAATGGCTTTCACTTGTAGCAAGTTTTCTTTACCCAGTCGTAGTAATAATTTATCGGCGTCAGATAACTCTTCATACTGTAAATTATGATATTTGAAAACCACATTAGGTTGGTTCAATAAAGGCTGTTGGGCAGGCACTTGCAAGTCTAAAACTCTATCTAACGCTTGTTGCAATACTTGCTGAAAATCCTTTTTAGGATAACCAAGCTCGCCATAGGCTTGTTCAAACAAGGGTTTGATTGCAAAAAATGTTTCAACCACAGTGCTTGGTTCAAAAGAGTGTAGTAGTTCGATGTACTGTAAATAACGATTGTAATTTTTCTGATCAAAACGAAATAATTCATTGTTATTCGTTGTCAGTTCTGGCTCTTCAATATTATTGACCTTTAATACTTTAAAAGACCCCGCTAATGGCTGTAAAGGCAAATGAGTATAGGCCAAGTCACCACGCGCAAAGTTGTCAGTAAAAACAACAATTCTGCGGACGATATCATCGGTTAACAATAAATTTAGTAATTCCTTGCGCCATGATAACTTAACGATTTTTTCATTGATGAAGGCATCACTGTTATTAAGTTCAGGCAGAATAACGACAGGCTCGGGCTGTGTCTCCGTTTCAATTACGGCTTCCACCACTTGCGGTCGCTCTTCTACCGGCTCAATTTCAATGATTTCCGGCTCTTTTTCAGTGACAACGATTGCAGGTTCAGCAGTAACAATCACTTCTTCTTCATTATCCCCGGCCACAAGCAAATAAAGAAATACCGCGGCTACGGCGACAAAAATAACAGTAAATACAATCAGAGATAATGAATTTTTTGTAGTTGATTTAGACAAGTTCATTCCTAATAAAAAAGAGGCCTGGCAATTATAAAGATAGCCAAAACTGGATTAAGTTCAAAGCAAAACCATGTTTGATGTTTAATGTTTGATGTTTAATGTTTGATGTTTGATGTTTAATGTTAAATGATTAATGTTAATTTGCATCGTCTTGGTTTTCCGGCAAGGCATCGATGAATGGGTGAAGCTTGTTACAATTTTCATTGATGCTATTGATCACCGGGAACGCACGCATGTTAACGCTAAAACGCTGTGCATTATAAATTTGTGGAATTAAACACAAATCGGCAATTGTAACCTGATTGCCAAAACAATATTTTCCGGCGCTACTGGCTAAGCGTTTTTCTATGGCAGTAAAGCCTTGTTCTATCCAATGGTGGTACCATGCAGTCTTTTGATCATCGGTTACGTTAAGTTGCTTCGATAAATACTGCAGAACCCTGAGATTATTTAACGGATGAATATCCATAGCCAAATCATAAGCGAATGCCTTTACTAATGCTTTATCTTTTATATTTTGTGGATAGAGAGCCACTGAATTGTCCAGGTCTTCCAGGTAATCGATAATGGCTAGCGATTGATTGAGGCTAAACTCGCCATCAACCAAGGTTGGTACTAAATGATTAGGGTTTAATTCAATATAATCTTTACTATGTTGTTGGCCACCATCTTTGACCAAATGCACGGAAATCTGCTCATGCTCTATGTGTTTTAAGTTTAAGGCAATGCGCACTCGATATGCAGCTGAGGAGCGCCAGTAACCAAATAATTTCATCATTGTTGCAGTATCCCTATTTTAATTGTTAATGAACAGAATTAAATTTTTACCGTTTTTTTATTGATATTATATTCTCTGAGTTTGTTGGCGATGGCGGTATGACTTAAGCCCAGTTTATTCGCCAACTGTCTGGTACTTGGAAACGCCGGATATAATTTTCTCAACAGATCGGCTTCAAAACCTTTAACCGCTTCTTCTAACGTGCCCTTGAATTCTTGCTCCAAATAACCATGTTCACGGGTATAGTTAGGCAATTGCAGGTGGGCAATTGAGATGATATCACCTTCAACTAAAGATACCGCTCGTAAAATAACGTTTTCGAGTTGGCGTACATTTCCGGGCCATGGATAATGTTCGATAAATTCACTACAACGTTTATCAACAGTCACCAAAGAGCGATGATTAAGTTGTGCGGCTTTGCGCAAAAACATGTCAGCTAATGGCAAGATGTCTTGGCGGCGTTCACGCAATGGCGGGATGGATAATCCTAAAACATTCAATCGGTAATATAAATCTTCCCGAAACTCGTCTTTCTCAACCAATGCTAATAAATCTTTACTGGTGGCACTAATAAAACGAATATCCACCTTAATTTCATTTTCATCATCCACCCGCCTGAAGCTTCCATCTACCAGCACCCGTAATAATTTAGCTTGCAGTTTATCTGACATTTCTGCAACTTCATCGAGGAAAATAGTGCCGCCATCGGCAATTTCAAAGATACCTTTTTTAATGTTACCGGTATTGATTATTTTACCGAAAAGTTCTGTTTCACTAGCATCATCAGGAAGAGCGGCACAATTTAATACCAAAAATGGTTGCTCGCCGCGATCGCTGGCATTATGACAAGAGCGAGCGATTAGCTCTTTACCCGTGCCCGTTTCTCCCATCAGTAAAATTGACGAATCTAAATGGGCCATTCGGCGAGCTTCTCTAACCACTTTGCGCATGGCGGTAGAATTGACTAATACGTCAGAAAAATCATTATCTTTTGGGTTATTAAAAGCATTGATTTGTTGCCCTAAGCGAGCTTCCGATTTTAGCATTAAGATCGCGCCGGCAATGACTTTATCGTCATTTTCACCAGGTACGGTGAATGGCAGAATATCTGCAACATAATCTTCATCTAATAATTTTAATTTGCGGGTGTGTGGCAGAACTTCATCAGACTCCATATAACGAGTAAAATTAAAACCTTTTACCCATTGGCTGATAGGTTGGCCGACAATGTCATTCAAATCACTGGCAATTTTTTGTTGCGCAACGTCATTAAGGCCATAAACCGCAGCTTTGGCATCGATAGAGATTACCGGGTCGGGTAGCGTTCTAACTATGGTATCGAGAACTTTGCGTTCACGCTCTGATGGCATAAAAGTAGTTGTTTTTACATCGATCACGCCTTCAATCAAACGTAATTTGGGCATAAAATCTTGTAACTGACTGAACTCTAAATCAGGAATATGGACAAATATTTGTCCCGATTCGGTCATCGCATCGATGCCTTTGATGTTTATCTCACGATCAACAAATATTGCAAAAACTTGCTGAGCAATTCCTACTCGATCTTGACAGGTAATTTCTAATCGCACTGTTATCTACTTAATCTCATTGTTGTAAACTTAATTTTACAACAAAAAAGACGATCAATACCAATAGATATTGACCGTCTTTGTAAAAATTAAAGAAACGGAGTTTCTTTAATTTAGTAATTGATCGGTTTTAGCAGCGCAAATGAAATCGTTTTGGTGCAAACCACCAATGGCATGTGTCCACCAAGTGATCGTGACTTTGCCCCATTCGGTTAAAATTGCCGGGTGATGAAATTCAGCTTCAGCCAGCTCTGCCACTTTATTGGTAAATGCTAATGCTAATTTAAAATTTTTAAATTTATATACACGTTCTAACATCATTACCCCATCGCGTACTTCCGGGACCCAATCTGGAATTTGGCCAATAAGTTGTGCCAGTTCTTCATCCGAGACTTTGGGAGCGTCGCCGCTACAAGCGATACATTCTTGTTTTGCTAATGAATTTGTCATTTTAATCCTTAACTTGCTTGTGCAATTTGTTTTTTAGGAAATCGTGGCGCATGCATGCCTAGCTCTTTTGCCTGGGCAAGTAAGGCCATTAAATCAAGTTTACTAATACTTTCTAAATCATTAATTTTATTTAACATAAAGTATATTGGCTGCATAATATCGATGCGATAAGGGGTTCTGAACACTTCCACCACATCCAACATTTCTCGTTTCACTTTATCATCATGCATCGCGTATAAGGTTTCACCCGGTGAAGATAGAATACCGCCACCGTAAATCCGTAAACCGTTGTCAGTCGATAATAAACCAAATTCAACGGTAAACCAGTATAGACGAGCGAGAAATACTCTGTCTTCTTTAGTTGCCGTTAATCCTAATTCGCCATACATTTGAGTAAAATTTGCAAACGCAGGATTGGTCAATAATGGGCAATGACCAAATATTTCATGGAAAATATCCGGCTCTTGTAAATAATCAAAATGTTCACCACGACGGATAAAAGTAGCAACGGGGAATTTTTTCTCAGACAGCAGCTTAAAAAATTCACCAAAACCGATTAATGCCGGCACTTGATGACATTGCCAGCCCGTCGCGTTTCTTAGCAGCTGACTGACTTCTTCTAATTGTGGAATGCGATCTTCTGGCAAATTCAAATAGGCCAACCCCTGGACGAACTCATCACAGGCTTTATTTTTAATGCAAGCCAACTGACGCGCATATAATTTTTGCCACATTGAATTTTCTTCATCGGTCCATGTTATAAAACCTTGCTGATCAGCATCTTTAGAAACATAAGATGTTGTTTTAGCCATATAGTTTGATCCTTATATTTGTACCTGTATATTGAATTTTTTTTATTACAGGCCTGATACCAAGTTGATAGCACAAAATCAACGTCGCAGATATACATTAACAGTCACTTAAAGCAGTGCTAAATTTGAGGCAACACTGCCGATAAAGGTCTGTTTATTAGTTGGACTTAAGACTATAAGAACTGGTTCAGGATGAACAATTTTTACTGACGATGGTGAATTGCCAAGCGTATAAAATACTTTACAACTTTTTTACAGAACCACCTTACTCTGTTGAATTTATTTAGCTATTTATTACTTGGCCCAGGGGGGACACCTTTACTCGATAACAGACTTTTTACCTGACCAATGACTTGTTGTCGTACTTGCGATATACCCGGTTGTTTATCAACAAAAGGCACTGGTCGGCATAAATTGATGGTTCTTAGACCAAGACGTGCCGTTAACATTCCTGCCCCTAAGCCTTGCGCCGCTCTGGTCGATAACCTGCCTAAAGTATCAACTCCGAGCATTTCCAGTCCTACATCGGCAATTATTTCACTGGCGCTAGCATAGATCATATTAGTAAACACTTGTTTAATCAGCCTAACTCGACTCCAATATCCTAGCCGAACGCCATATAGCCCGGCAACTTTATCCAACATTCTTAAGTTTCGCCACATCAACAACATCATATCTATGATGGCAACCGGACTAACTGCAACTAACACTACCGCTTCGGTTGAAAACTTGGCCACCTGGGCCAGAGCTTTGTCATCAACTTTACTGAGCACTAGCTTAGAATATAGGCTGAGTATTTCTTGTTCAGAGAGCTCCGATGAAATATTTTGTTGAAATGATTCCTCTTGTTCAAAAACATCGTCGACAGGCAGATTCTTGCTAATTTTTTGGCAAAATTCCTGAGCATCAAAAACGATTTCATTATTCAGCAATTGTTTCGCTTTGCTTTGCATTTTACTCTGTTGATTAAATTGCCTTAAACCGCGAAACTCTTTCAATAAAGACAAGCCACTAATGCCTACAATTGCGCTAAAAAATATCGAATAGATACTGGTAATGATTGGCGATGTGGCAAACCCGGTAATGACAAAATCGATTAACTCATAAACAACGGCGACAGACAATGATGCGGCCGCAATACGCCATAACCATCGTGGCTTGGTTACTTTAATCTCAACAGCGGCGTCATCAAACACTTCATCTATTGGTTGCCATGCGGCCTCTGGCAAGATCACCTGGTTTTCAGGTTGGTTATCTGCATCGTCTGCCAGCTTGCTTAAATCAGGGCCTTCATTAAATAATATTTGTTGCTGATATTTTTCTTTCTCCTGATTCATTTTAATTTGTCTCCAAGTAAAAACTGTAACACTTGATCGAGGCGAATATTAGGTAAAGCCTGATGCTCACCAACTCGATCCATAGGTTTAAAAGCAATATAGTTAAAACCTCGCTTTAACCAAAAATCTTGAGTCGGTAATTTATCCGGTACGGCGCCTGGATATACGGTGATCATTTTTTGGGTATCTAAGCGCTTTCCTTTTAACACCGAAATTGGTTTACCCTGGTATTCACTTTTACCTTGTTCAGTCGTTTTCACCGAGGCTATTGCCAAGGTTTTCATCGTTATCGCGTCAAAACTTAATTGTTTTTTTGCCTGATAAACGACTCGTTCAAGCAGTGACGTTAAATTGCTATGTTGCTCGCCTGTTATGTGATCAGCCTTAGTCGCAGCAAACAAAAGTTTATCTATTTTCGGTGAAAATAAGCGAGAAATAATATTTGATTTTCCATAAGCAAAGCTTTCCATGATCAGAGTGATG
The DNA here is from genome assembly GCA_002162925.1 of Thalassotalea sp. 42_200_T64. GTDB lineage: Bacteria > Pseudomonadota > Gammaproteobacteria > Enterobacterales > Alteromonadaceae > Thalassotalea_A. The sequence goes on from MABC01000071.1 coordinate 53,163, forward strand.
GCTTGCTGCAAGTCTTGAAAAGCATGTGGACCATTATTAAGTGGCGTTAAGCAGTCCGCCAAGATGATTTGGCGATCAAATTTTACAAAATGTTTTTTATAAAACTCTCTGACAATTCGTTCACGATACTCTAAATATCGGGCCCGTAACATGCCAATAAACGTGCTTTGTCCCGCCGATTGATATTCATTTTTTTCAATATTGCCAAAAAACGGATAAGGTACAAACTGTAAGATGGGCGCACCTTGATGTTCACCAGGTAAAATAAAACGTCCCGGTTGTATAACGGAAAGACCCAAATCATGGCGAAACTTATGCAATAGCTCAGTATAGTCATTGGCAATTTCCGCGAGTAACTCTTCGTTGACCGGTTCCAGCGGGTCGATAGACTCAAGTCTACTTAAAAATTCTTGGGCAAGCTCAGCTCTTGGTTCTGCTTTGAGTAATTGCCCCATATATTCAGACCACTGTTCAAAGGTTTGATTTAGCATCGGCAAATCTAGCAGCCATTCCCCTGGATAATCGGTAATATCCAGGTAAAGCGTCGCTCTTTCTGTGGCATATTTGAGTAATGAATCATCTGGGCTATAGCGCAAAGCTAAACGCAGTTCACTGATGGTCTTGGTTGGCTCTGGCCATATTGGTTCTTCTTCACCAAAATTTTTCATCGCCGCATCGTAGTCAAACCGGCTGATGTGCAAATTGTTTTGCGGAACGCGTTTTGCAGCGATAAATCTACCTTCATGAACCACATTAAAAAAGCTTAACGGCTTGCCATTGCCTTCGTTAACCAGTTGATTTACCAGTGAAGTTATGAATGCCGTTTTACCGCTTTGGGATAATCCGGTAACCGCTAAATTGACATGCTGATCTAAACTACGGTTGAGTATCTGTTGTGCGCTACTGGTGATCCGTTGCTGAAGATTTTTGAAAGATTTGGTATTGATAAGTGCCATAGAATTTACGCTATTGAGTCGCTTTTATTTTTGGTATTAGGAAACATCCGGGCGAATAACTAATGTAAAACAAAAGCTTAAAAAAATAAAGGCGCCTAGGCGCCTTTATTATAGTTTGTTGATTTCTCTGGAAACGGTGAACTCTGGCGAGGTCACATATCGTTCCATGCTTCTCAATTCATGTTCGAGCGATTTAAACTTCAGGCTAATGTCTCTGATAGCTTGCTTTGGTGGTTCACCTGCTTGCCATATTTTTGCTTTAACCTTAATCGACTCGCCAAACACTTCTTCCTCATGCAATTTATCTTTGACACTTTTTGCAACATCTTTGGCTGAATACTTACTCGGCTTTTTATCAAGAATGAACCATCCTGCAATATAGAGAATACAAAACCAGCCCATCCCTAACAATACTCCAGAGACCACCAAGATACGTACTAACCACGCTTCCCAGCCAAAGTATTGTGCAAGGCCGGCGCAAACGCCGGCAATTTTTCCCTTTACCGGGTCACGGAATAACTCACCTCTTGATTTACTCATACCTTAGATCTCCAGTCTGGAGTTTCCGCATCTAAGATCGCTTCTAATGTTCTAATTCTGTCAGCCATTTTATCTGCGGCTTCTGACAACTCCGATAATTGTGCATATTCATCAGCACTCAAACCTTGGCTGATTTGACGCTTTGAACGGTAATGTAAAATTAACCAAATTGGGGCAACAACAACCATGAATATAATAATTGGTGCCATTAAAATATCTGGGTCCATAGAATCTCTCCTTTAATAACGAGCTTTTGTTAGTTAACTATTCTTATTTTTTTGCTTTGCTAGTTTTTTTAGCTTCAGTTTTTTTCGCCGCAGTTTTGGCAGGCTTTTGCTTTTTCGCTTGCCCTTGCATTTTCGACTTCAACGCTTCAAGCTCATTATCTATTTGATCATCAGTTTCTAGTTCGGCAATTTCATCTGCCAGAGACTTTTTACCTAAATCATAAGAATCTACTTGCGCTTCTAAATCATCAATTTTACGTTCATAGCGATCAAAACGGCTTAATGCATCGTCTACTTTGCCACTGTCGAGTTTAGTTTTCACTTTTAATCTTGAACTGGCGGTTTTACCACGCATGACAATCGCTTTTTGGCGAGCCTTGGCATCTGCCAACTTTTCTTGCAACTGAGAAATTTCGTCTTGTAATTTGCTAATGTGACCGTCAAAGTGATTGAGTTCATCGGTTAATGACTGTGCCGCTTCTGCGCATTTATTTTTTTCAATTAATGCCGCTTTGGCTAGATCGTCTCTACCTTTACTTAATGCCAATTCCGCTTTTTGTTGCCAGATTTGACCATCAGTTTCTAATCGAGCTACCTGGCGGGTTAATTCTTTTTTATCTGCTAAGGTGCGGGCTGATGAAGAACGAACCTCGACTAATGTATCTTCCATTTCCTGGATGATTAGCCGCACCATTTTCTCAGGATCTTCAGCCTTGTCTAATATGCTGTTAATGTTTGAGTTGATAATGTCTGTAAACCTTGAAAAAATACCCATAATAACTACCTCGTATTATTAAATTTTAATTAATTTTAATTTTCATACCTATGCCAATATATACATGATTGATGCCAAGTTTAAAAAATAACATAAGCTATTGTTTTATTTAAATTTAATTTTTTATAAAAAAGACTTCTAAGTTTATGTTTAATGAAATACACTATTTGTTAGTGAAAAAAACCAATAGTTAGGTCAAGCTATGACCCGTTTCAAACAACAAGATAACTTGATAGGCCAGTCGAACAGCTTTTTAGAAGTTCTCGAGCATATCTCGCAAGTCGCGCCATTATCAAAACCGGTATTATTAATAGGTGAGCGTGGTACTGGTAAAGAACTGGTTGCCGCCCGTTTACACTACCTGTCAAAACGTTGGGATCAAAACTATCTCAAGCTCAATTGTGCAGCCCTTAACGAGAATTTATTAGAAAGCGAACTGTTTGGTCATGAAGGCGGTGCCTTTACTGGTGCCACTAAACGCCATGAAGGGCGATTTGAACGCGCCCATGGTGGTACTTTGTTCCTTGATGAGTTGGCCAATACCTCCGGTTTGATCCAGGAAAAACTGTTGCGAGTGGTCGAGTACGGCGAATTTGAACGCGTTGGCGGTTCAAAAACGGTAAAATCAGACGTGCGTATAATCGCAGCAACCAATGAAGATTTACCACAACTTGCTGAAAAAGGCGAATTTAGAGCCGATTTATTAGACAGACTTGCGTTTGATGTGATCACCTTACCGCCTTTAAGAGAGCGTTTGGAGGACATTCCAATATTGGCCGAACATTTTGCCATTACCATGGCCAGAGAGTTAGACTTCGAATTATTTAGTGGCTTTACCGAAAAGGTAAATAAAGCCTTGTTGGCCTATCAGTGGCCCGGCAATATCCGTGAATTGAAAAATGTGGTTGAACGTAGCGTATATCGCCATAATAGCCCACACCTGCCAGTAAATGAACTGATCATCGATCCATTTGAATCGCCGTTTAGACCGAAAATACGAATAAAAACCAGTGACCGACAAGCAACTGGTGCGCCGGCCGATGAGGCAAGTTCTGCCGCGAGCTCTGGAATAACCAAGAATGGCAGCGAACAAACTGAAGTTACAACCAAACTCTCCGCTGAGATTGTATACCCGGTATCACTAAAATCGTTATCACAAGATTATGAAATTAACCTGTTACAAGAGGCACTTGCGGCATGTCAGTTTAACCAAAAGAAAACGGCAGAAGCATTAGAACTGACCTATCATCAATTAAGAGGTTATTTGAAAAAATACAACTTATTGGAAAACAGTGAAACTGATGAAAGTTAAAGCTGGTTCGGTCAAAATAAAGCTAGTTAATGCCGTATTTATGCTTATTGGAGTCCTACTGTTAAGCAGTTGTGGCAAAGTAAGTAATGACTCAGTGTTAACCAAAGGCATAATCTATTGCTCAGAGGGGTCGCCTTCTACCTTTAATCCGCAATTAGACACCTCTTTTATCACAATTGATGCAACCTCAAAACAATTGTATAACCGGTTGATGGACTTTGATCCAACAAATTTTGATAAAATACCGGCGTTAGCCCGCTCCTGGCATATGACCAAAAACGGTAAGTTAATCACTTTTTATTTACGTAAAGATGTGTCATTTCACCAAACCGATTATTTCACTCCAACCCGCAATATGAATGCCGATGATGTAATTTTCAGTTTTAACCGCATTATTGATGAAAGCAACCCGTTTTATCAATCAGTGGCAGGAAAATTTCCCTTCTTCCAAAGCATTAAATTCAGCGAATTGGTAGAAGACATTGAAAAAATAAACGAATACACCATCAGGTTTCGATTAACCCAACCACAGAGTTCATTCTTGACAAACCTGGCTGCACCTTTTGGTGTTATTTTATCAAAAGAGTATGCCGATACGTTATTGGCACAAGGGAGAGATTTAACCGAACTGGATAGTAAACCAATAGGTACCGGCCCGTTCAAATATCGGGAATATCGTAGTGGTTCGCTAATTCGCTACGTTAAACATGAAAATTATTGGCGCTTTGATGTTCAAATTGAGCAATTATTATTTAATATCAGTCCCGGCAATACTAGCCGTTTAACCAAATTACTAACTCATGAATGTGACGTTATCGCGTACCCAATTGCCATGCAAGAAATTGCTTCTCGAAAAGATCTGGTACTCGAAGAGGTTACCTCTTTTAATGTGGCGTTTCTGGCATTCAATACGCAAGTGCCGCCATTTGACAATCCTTTAGTACGAAAAGCCGTTGCCCACGCGATCGATAAAAAAGCGATCATAAGCGCGGTCTATTATGATCAAGCAGAGGTTGCTGACTCTTTACTACCAAAAGCATCATGGGCCTATTCAAAAAATACCAATACCATTGAACACTCGCAAGAAAAGGCGAAATTATTGTTGGCTGATGCCGGCTTGGCCGATGGTTTCACTCTCGACATTTGGGCTGGTTCGATACAACGTGCGTACAATCCTAACGCATTAAAGATGGCAAAGTTGATTAAGGCCGATCTTGCCAGAATTGGTATTGAAGTGAATATAATCACCTTTGAATGGTCAACCTTTTTGAAAAAGCTGGCCAAAGGTGAACACCAGTCAGTACTGATTGGCTGGTCGGCGGATCACCCCGACCCTGACAACTTCTTTTCTCCGCCATTAAGTTGTGCGTCGTTAGCAACAGGCAGTAACCGGGCGATGTGGTGTAATGAAGAGTTTGATCAATTATTAAAGCAATCATTAGCAACAAATGACACCACCATCCGTAAAAAATTATATAAGCAAGCACAACAAATTTTAGCCGAAGAAATTCCGCTGCTGCCAATTGCTTACGCCAAACGAGCCCAGGCAAAAGTCGCCGAAATTGAAGGCAATATATTAACCCCATTTGGTGGCATAAGCTTTGAAAATGTAAATAAAAAGGCGTTACAGTAATTATGCTAAATTTTACTATACGACGATTAAATTTACTGTTTTTTACCTTGCTAATGCTATCAATAGTATCTTTTAGTTTAAGTTATTTTTTTCCTGGTGATGCACTGGTTAATTTGAGTGGTGAAATAAACGCCGATCAACAAAGAACTGAGCAGTTGGTCGAACTTTATAATATGGATAAATCTGTATTCCACCAATACACTGCCTACATTGGCCAAATATTTAGTGGCAATTTTGGTATCTCAATGTCAAGTCAGGTACCAATCAGCGATGAACTGCATACGTTCTTACCAGCGACCATAGAATTATGTTTGGCGGCATTGTTCATAGCCCTGATTTTTGGCGTGCCTTTAGGGTTTATTGCGGCAATATTTCACAATAAACCCTTAGATAAAATCATTTTAACCTTTGCCATGGTAGGTTATTCGATCCCGGTATTCTGGTTCGCATTGATCTTAATTTTATTATTTTCCATTACCTTGTCCTGGTTTCCATCTTCCGGACAATTAAATTTATTATTTGAAATAGAGCAAGTGACCGGCTTTAAGTTTATCGATATTTTGTTGAGTGACAGTGAATACCAGGCACAAGCGCTAAAAGATGCGTTTATGCATATTGTCTTGCCCGCCATTGCTGTAGCAACCGCACCGATGACTATTTTTATCCGCTTAGCACGAACTTCCATGCTTGATGTCTTAGAGTCAAATTACATAAAAGCGGCAAAGGCGAAAGGCCTGTCGCAAGCCCATATCATTTATCATCATGGCATCCGCAACTCCTTGGTGGGAATTGTGCGCTTGATCGGTTTGCACTTTGCTAATTTAGTCACGGTGGCGATGATTGCGGAAGTGATATTTAATTGGCAGGGCGCTGGCAGTTGGTTAATCGAAAGCATTTTTGCCAGAGATTATACGGCAATACAAGGCGGGTTAATTGCCTTAGCGAGTTTTACCTTCTTCATCAATATTCTTGCTGATTTTCTTTACGCAGCGTTAAACCCGTTAGAAAGGCATAAAAAACATGGCGCGTGAAAATATATATCAAGAAGAAGAATTTCCATCGCCGATAAGACAGCTATGGTATACCTTTAAGAATACACCGGTGGCGATTATTGCCTTTAGTTGCTATTTGTTTTTAGTGTTTTTCAGCGTATTTGGTAGCTTTATCACTCCGCATGACATCGTCGAAAATAATCTTGATAAACTATTGCTACCACCCGCATGGAACGACGATGGTGATGTCAGTTATTTACTCGGTACCGATGATTTGGGTCGTGACATGCTATCAAGGCTAATCCATGGTACTTCGCTTACCTTTGGTTTAAGTTTTGTTGTGGTCTTTTTTGCTTTGGCGATAGGTGGAATTATTGGCTCCATTTCAGCCATAAACCGAGGTATTAAAGCCAGCTTCCTCAATCACTTTCTCGATGTTATTTTATCCATTCCATCACTTTTGCTGGCAATAGTCATCGTCGCGATCTTGGGACCAGGTCTGGGCAATGTACTTTGGGCAATCGCGCTGGTTTCGATACCACAATTTGTTCATGTAACCCACAACGCCATTAAAGAAGAACAAAAAAAGGGTTATGTATTAATTCCTATCCTTGATGGTGCGTCGGAGACCCGAGTGTTGATCACCTCTATTTATCCAAACATTATTGATAAAGTCATTATCCAGGCGACATTAGCGCAATCGGCAGCGATTCTGGATATTGCTGCCTTGGGGTTTTTAGGGCTGGGGGCGCCAATCCCGATGCCCGAATGGGGTTCAATGTTAGCCAATTCTCTCGATTTATTTTATATTGCGCCCTGGACCTCGTATTTGCCCGGGTTGGCAATTTTACTTACCGTTATCGTCACCAACCTGGTTGGTGAAGGCTTACGTCACTCATTAAAGATACAAAAAGATTAATAATGAATTTATTAGACATTAAAAACCTGAGTATTGAACTTACCAGCCATGGTGAAAATATATTAGCCGTGGACCGAGTGTCTTTGGCCTTAAAAGATGGCGAAATACGCGGATTGGTGGGCGAATCGGGCTCTGGCAAATCGATTTTAGCGCAAGCGATCATTGGCGTATTAGACGATAAGTGGCACGTCACCGCCGATAGGTTTCACTGGCAAGGAGTCGATTTATTGCGTTTGCCATTAGAAGAACGTAAACAAATCATCACCAAAGATGTGGCGATGATATTTCAAGAGCCGATGAGCTGTTTAGACCCCACTAACAGCATAGGTGAGCAAATTGAGGAGGCACTGGATGGCAGTAAATTTAGCGGTTACTTTTGGCAAAAGGCGCAACAGCGTAAAGAAGCCGCAGCTAAGCTACTGCATAAAGTAGGCATAAAACAGCATGACACCTGCGCGAAAAGTTACCCGCACCAATTAACCAATGCCTTATGTCAACGAGTAATGATAGCGATCGCATTGGCGAAACAGCCAAAATTATTGATTGCCGATGAACCTACGGCATCAATGGAAGCCACCAACCAGGCGCAAATTTTCAAGTTATTGGAAAGTTTAAATAAGCTTAAGAATATGTCGATACTATTGATAAGTCATGAATTGGAAAAAATCAGTCATTGGACTGATTACCTAACCGTGATGTACTCTGGCCAATTTGTTGAAGCCGGTACCACTGAGCAAATATTCAACACCCCATTTCACCCTTATACCAAGGCGTTAATTGCCAGTACTCCGCGCGCAAGCACCAATTTAATTAAGAAGTCACTGCTACATACTTTGCCTGGCAGCATTCCCAGTTTACAACATTTACCCATTGGCTGTCGGTTAGGGCCTCGTTGCCCGAATGCGCAAAAAAAATGCGTGATTGCACCACAAGTAGAATCTTTCCAAGGCCATCAGGTCAGTTGTCATTTCTCCCATCGCAAGGAATATTGATATGGCAAGCTTGATTGAAGTAAAAGATCTCAGTAAAAAATATAAAATAAAGTCAAACTGGTTTCAAAAGAAAGCAGTCACAGTATTGCACCCTATTTCATTTAAACTGGAAGCGAAAGAAACTTTAGCGGTGATTGGCGAAATTGGCTCAGGGAAATCAACCCTGGCGAAACTTCTTGTCGGCGCCGCACGACCTACAACCGGTGAAATCAGTCTTAATGGTCAACACTTGCAAACCGGTAATTTTAAACAAAGATGCCAACATGTACGGATGATATTTCAAAATGCCGCCGATACGTTAAACCCCAGTTTAACCATACGCCAACAACTGGAAGAGCCATTATTATTAAATACTCGACTCGACGAAGAACAACGCAATAATATGATCCGCGCAACCCTGCAAAAAGTTGGATTACTGGCTGATCACTTACATTTTTATCCTCATATGTTTTCTGGTGGACAGAAACAACGTATATCGCTGGCCAGAGCCATTATATTACAACCACAGTTGGTTATATTCGATGAAGCGCTAGCGTCTTTAGATTTATCGCTAAGAGCGCAAATGATAAACTTGTTACTCAAGCTACAAGAGCAAATGGGCCTGGCTTATTTATTGATATCACACGATATTGACGTAGTAGAACACTTTAGCGATAAAATCATGGTGTTGCGCGAAGGCAAAGTGGTCGAATATGGCAATACCCGTGACGTGTTAGCCAATCCCAAAGACAGATACACCCGTAGGCTAGTACTGTCGCAACGAAAAACGAAAAGAAAGTAAAGTAAAGAAAGTAAATAAAGGGTACAAGGCTAACTCTCATACACAAGTTTTTGTTGACTTATAAGTACGGTGTGATCTAATCATTTTTTTTAAGTTAGGTCATACATATGTTTAATGAAGATGCAGCTCTTTGGGCAAATTTTATTTTTGGTAAAGCTCAGCTAGGTGATCCAAGACGAACACAACGAGTTGTTCACATTGCCAGTGATTTAGCTTCCAATGTCGGCAGTTCTCTTGTGAAAGCTAGTGCAGATCCCGCCAGTATTGAAGGTGCATACAGACATAACCATATGATTTTGCAAGAAAAAATAGCTTTGCCAGGCTTTCAGAGAACGGATGAAATTGTTAAACAAAGACCGCTAGTATTAGCCATACAAGATACAACAGGGCTAAGTTTTCGACACTCTGTTTGTACTGAACTTGGTTCGGTCAAC
>MABC01000058.1 GCA_002162925.1 Thalassotalea sp. 42_200_T64
GTTTGCGCACGAAGTATCCTGCTCGATAGCCAAGGCCAGTGATATCATAGTGTTTGAAGATTTGAACGTGAAAGGTATGCAACAATTTAACGGCACAATGGTGAACGATAATGTGATGGGTATGATCACGGAACTCGCCAAATATAAGGTCGATTTAAATGGCGGCATATACTATGAAATAGGTCGATTCGTGAAGTCATCGGGCATTTGTTATGAATGCAAGCACGAGCATAAATTCGACCTAAACGTACGTTCATTCCACTGTGAAAGTTGTCACCTTGAACAATGCAGAGACCTGTCTGCGGCCAAGTCTGTCGCTGACACCGGTGAGAAAAATTTGATGGCGGTCGGGATGATCACCAGGGTAACGCCCAAACCTCAGCAGAAATCATCTAATAAAACGAAAGTCTTTGAGCGAACAAAGTTTGGTGTGGGATCTGAGGAAAAAGAAGCAGGCTAGCCGTTAAAAGCTAGACTGTAGAAGCCCAGCGATCCGAGCGAAGCGAAAGTCGCGGGGTAGTTCACTTAGGTTCTAGTAAATATTTTTTCAATCTGTTGTTTTTTAGTTTTGTTTAGAGATTTTGGCTATTTTCTTGTACAATATAGGTAACCTGAATTCTCATTATCCCGAGTTCAGGTTAACTAATTTTAAAATTGTTAATTTACATTCTTATTTACAAAAGTTCAGGTACCCCATGCAACGAATTGCCCCGGCATTGCGCCAAGATAACGTTCCTTTAGATTTGATTTCATTAATTAAAACCATATTAGCCGCCTGTAAAGAAATATCTTTCCGAGTAGGGCAAGGGCACTTGAGCGGGGTTATGGGTTCGACCTTAGATGAAAATATTCAAGGTGAAGTACAAAAAGAATTAGATGTGGTTTCCAATCAATTATTGAAAGACATTCTGCTGGAATCAGGCTTTGTAAAAGCCATATCTTCGGAAGAGGAAGACACCACAGTTGCCGGTAACGAAAGTGGTAAATACATCGTTTCGTTTGATCCATTAGACGGTAGTTCGAACATTGAGATTAATTCATTGATTGGTACCATTTTCTCAATCATGGAAGCACCAGCAGGTATGAGTGCAGATGATCCAGATATGTTCAAACAAGCGGGCGTTAACCAGGTTTGTGCCGGATATGTTTTATATGGTCCAGCAACGACTTTAGCGTTGACCACAGGTAATGGTACCCACTTTTATACCCTAGATAAAACCCACGGCAGTTTCATGCTGACTGAACGCGACGTAAAAGTGACAGAAAATACCTCTGAATTTTCGGCAAACATGTCTAATCAACGTTTTTGGCATGAACCAATGCAAAACTATATCAATGATTTAGTGGCAGGCACTGATGGGCCGCGTGAGCGTAACTTCAATATGCGCTGGATTGCGGCCATGGTCGGCGATGTTCATCGTGTATTGGTTCGCGGTGGTTTATTTACTTACCCTGCCGATAGCAAAGATGCTAAAAAACCTTATAAATTACGGTTAATGTATGAAGCCAACCCGATGAGCTTCTTAATTGAACAAGCCGGTGGTTTGAGTGTAACCAGTACCGGTCGAATTATGGAAATTGAACCAACCGATATTCACCAACGAGTGGAAGTGATTTTAGGTTCGAAAAACGAAGTGGAAAAATGCTTAAGCTACTATAAATAAACAGCCTATCGCTTAGCACTCTAGTTAAAATCCGGCAATTGCCGGATTTTTTTGGTTGGTGGGACTTCAGTCTCGCGTTATGGCGAAAAGTCACTTTGAGTTGCCTTGGCAATTACGCGAGGTTGAAACCCCGCCAACCAATTACAACTGCGTTATTGTATAACCTTTCATCTTTAACTGTTCTAACACCCCATCTTTACCAACTAAGTGCAAAGCACCAACGAGCACAAACTCAATTTCAGCGCTGGCAAAATACGCTTCAATTTCTGGCAGCCAATTATTATTACGCTCGACAATTAGCTGATTGTAAGAGGTAGGAAAAGACTGTTGCCACTCTTTTGCCGCAATATTATACAACTCTTGGTTGTTACCCACACGCCAGGCACCTTTCATTTGTTGCATCACGGTTGGTAGCTTTGCCATATCATCTAAGGTGTAATGAATCAGTTCATCTTCATAACCCTTGCCCATATTGGCCAAATAATCAATTTGCTGCTCGGGCAATTCCAGGTATTTAAAGGATTTTTTATCATTTATGCCTTTTAAATTATAAAACGCATCCACGCCAGTACCACCAAGCCCCAAACGTTGCAATTCAATCATGGTTAACGTCACCGACAACATCGACGGTTTGAACATTTGCAAATTACCAACTGGTAAGCCTTTTTCTTGCATGTATTGGTTTAATTTAGTGACGGTTTCCGGCTTTAATTCATCGGCATAAGTGCGACCATCCTGATAGGTCATTTTTGCCAGCATTTGTTGTTGAAATTCTGGGGTTTGAGCTTTACTCATATCCATTTCAAAGACTAAAACCGCAGATTTTTGGTAGGCTTGTTCAAATGCTGCAGGTAGCGGGTAATCGTTGTCACTTAATACATGTACCGTGCCGCCAATATAGACTGTATTGCCATTTTTACTCACCTGCCAAACCGGTGCTTCAGCCTGACTGGCAAATGCCACAGTGAACAAGGCAACAATTGCCATTAAGTTCCTTATTTTCATCACTTTATTCCTTTGTATTATGTAGATATTTTTACTATAACGGGAAAAACAAAAAAGGTTAACCTGTTATTTCAACTTAGGTTAACCTTTTTATAGCAACTTAGCCGCGAAGTTTATTTTCTAAAATCAACATCCGCTTGCGCGGCAAAATAAGCAAATACGGTATATACCGCAGTATTTTGCTGCAAATCTTTAGCATCCACTTTATCTAAGGTGTCATTTTCAGTGTGATGAATATCGAAATAATTAGTGCCGTCAGGGGCAAAGTTCATCGCCGGTACGCCTTTATCCGTTACCGCACCCATATCCGATTGGCCCCTGGCCTTATTCGTCTTATTATAAGCAACACCGAGTGATTCCATATAGCTTGCTAACTCTGCTATCGCCGGTACTGAAACGTCGCCAACACCCGATTGCATCGAATAAATTTTGCCTAAACCAAAATCCCATTCCGCGGCTATCAGATGATTGTTCAACGTCGCTTTATGGTCAATGATGTATTGCTTAGCGCCCAATAATCCAACTTCTTCACCGGCGAACAAAATCACCCGAATAGTACGTTTTGGACGCACTGGCAACTTGGCGATATGTGCCGTTGCTGCCATTACCATAGACACACCCAAGCCATCGTCAATAGCACCGGTACCAACATCCCAGCTATCGAGATGAGCTCCCAAAGCAACAATTTGTTGTGGAAATTCGCTACCGGTAATTTCACCAATGACATTGGCACCACGAACGGCGACCACTTCATTGCGCATGGCGGTAACTTTTAAGAAAAATTCAACTTTCTTTTTACGTTTAAACTGGTTTATCAATAAATCCGCATCCGGGTTTGCTAATGCCACCGCCGGAATTTTTTTTACGCCATTTTTATAACGGGTAATTCCCGTGTGCGGGGTCCGGTTATTGTCGGTTCCCACCGAGCGCATGATAAAACCAATAGCGCCTTTTTCAGCCGCAACAGCTGCCCCTTTTACCCGCGCGCCAACCGCTTTACTATAGCCTTTACCCGTTTTAGAGCGCTGCATACGGTAAGATACAAAAGCGATTTTGTTGGTTAAGCTGCCAGCTTCTGCCGCTTGCAAATCGGCCAAAGTGTTAAAATGTATCACTTCTGCCTGAATGCCTGTTTCGCCAGTGCCTACACTTTCACCTAAGGCGAGGGCTTTAATTGGTTGTGGAAAAGGCGCTAGCACCTTGGCCTCAACGTCACCACGGATCCATTGATAATGACCCACTTCATCGGTCCAGACCTTATCAAAACCCAAAGACTTCATTTTCTCAACCGCCCAGGCGATGGCACGTTTATCGCCTTCGGTGCCGATCATACGAGCACCTACCTCGGTCGTTAGTGACTCTTCAATTTGATAGGCTAAATCAGAATTTAACGCGGTGTTTTCTAAAGCATCAATTTGCTTTATCTCAGCGTCATTTAAATACGCAGCATGGACAACAGGGGCAGATAAGGCCGCAGTTAGCACAAAGGTCTGCAACATGGCTTTTAACATAGGGTGTTCCTAATTTTCTGGGTGGGGAAATTATACCAAGTCCGTCCATTTATTAGTCAATAAATGGACGGACTTGGTATAATAATCAATTCGATGCGAAAGCGACACATAGAGACTAAAAGTATTTAGGGTTGATGCATGTGTTTGTATGTATGTATGTATGTATGTATGTATGTATGTATGTATGTATGTATGTATGTATGTATGTATGTAGAAAGTTTACACTTCTTCGTAGGCGGGAGCGGCAACCCATTGTATTTTGGCTTTCTTTTCTTGCTTATAGTCTCTTAATGCTAATAAACATGGGGTAAGAACCAAGGTCAATAGGGTGGCAAAGGTCAGGCCGCCGGCAATCGCGGTGGCAAGCTGTGCCCACCACTGAGTGGATGGCGCACCAAAACTAATGTCTCGACTGACAAAATCAATATTCATCTGCAACACCATTGGCATTAGGCCAAGAATGGTTGTTGTGGTGGTTAATAATACCGGCCGTAAACGTTGTGCTCCGGTTCTTAAAATGGCTTCTTTGGCTCGATAACCTGAATGGCGCAATACATTGTAGGTATCGATCAGCACAATATTGTTATTTACCACAATACCCGCCAAGGCGATAACCCCTAAACCCGACATCACAATACCAAACGGCTTACCGGCAATCAGTAGTGCCAAAAATACGCCAACGGTGGAAAACAACACTGCCGATAAGATTAAAAACGCCTGATAAAAACTGTTGAATTGGGTGACCAAAATAATCGCCATAACAAACAATGCAATCGCAAAGGCATTAACCAGAAAATCTTGCGATTCTTGCTGGTCTTGGTTTTCACCTTTAAACGCTACCCCAACCGATAACCAGTCGATATCCAGAGTTTTTAATTGCTGCTGCAATAAAGGTAAGACATTACCTAATTGCGCACCCGGCACTAAATCAGCTTTAATAACAATAACCCGTTTAGCATCAATTCTGCGAATAGTGTCTACTTTTGGCGCGGCTTTTTTCTCAACAAAATTAGTGATTGGTACTAAGCCTTCCGATGTTTTTAAGCGCAATTCATCTAAACGGCTGATACTGCGTTTCTCGGCAGGAAAACGTACTCGAATATCTAACTCATCATCGACATCATCCGGACGGTACTCGCCCAGCTTTAAACCATTGGTTACCATCTGCACGGAAGTACCGACTAAGGTCGCATCGGCACTAAACGTCGCGGCCAACGCTCTATCAACTTTTAACTGCCACTCGATACCCGCTTTAGAACCACCATCTTCAACGTTGGTCAGTTGCGCATTGCTAACCAGAACTTTTCGGATTTTCCGCACGGCATCTTCTAATTTTTCAGGAAATCTGGATGATAATTCCAACTCGAGATCTTTACCTTGTTGTGGCCCCATTTTATCTTTGCGCACTTCAACTTCGACGCCAGCGTAGCTATCTAAACGTTGATGTAATTCGCTAACCACCTCATCGCCATTTTTACGAAACTGCCAGTTAATTAAGTTTACTCTCAGTGTGCCAACTAAATCGTTGCCCCCCGTTCGCGAATATAGCGATTTAATATCCTCCATATCAAGAATACGTCGTTCCACTTCGGTCATGATTTCATCTTTCTCACTCATCGATAAATCACCAAACGAGCGTACTTTTAAATTAACCCCTTCCGGCTCTACGTCCGGGAAAAATTCACTACCTAATCCTGAGTTATAATAATTTACCGCTACCGCAATGGCGAACAAAATGGTGATCATCAACACCTTAATCGGGTGAGTGATGGCAACCGTTAACAGCGAAATATATTTCCCCATCAAGCCTTTAAGGTTACCGATTTCGCCGTTTTCAGCTTCCAGTAATTGTTGTTTTTCTGCGGCCGAAATTAATCGACTCTTGCCCCACAATGAGCCCATAGTAGGGACAAACACCAAAGCCATAATTAATGAAGCCGTCAATACCGCAATTAAGGTTATTGGCATGAATTTCATAAACTCGCCCATCATACCAGGCCAGAAAAGCAGTGGCGCAAACGCCGCTAGTGTGGTGGCAGTGGAGGCAATAATTGGCCAGGCCATACGTTTGGCGGCCATGTTGTAGGCAAGCTGTTTATTTACACCTTCGCTCATTTTTCGGTCGGCAAATTCGGTTACTACGATGGCACCATCGACTAACATGCCAACCGCCATAATGAGAGCGAATAACACCACCATATTTACCGTTAAGCCAAAGATTGCTAACACCAAAATCCCCGTTAAAAAAGAACCGGGAATAGACAAACCGACTAACATTGCAGTGCGTGTACCCAATGCCGCGACAATGACTATGACCACCAGTAAAACCGCCGAAATCACATTGTTTTGCAAATCGCTGAGCATGGTTTTGATTTGTTTTGATTGGTCACCAGTATAATTAACCAGGATATGTTGTGGCCAGAATTTACGTTCGCTCGCAATCAAGGCTTTGACATTATCGACGGTTTCAATAATGTTTTGCCCAGGGCGTTTTTTGACTTCGATTGAAATTGCCCGCTCGCCATTAAGGCGAGCGAAACTGGTGGGATCTTTATAAGCACGGCGAACCAAGGCAACATCCTGGAAGGTGATCACTCGATCACCGTCCACTTTTACCGGCAATTCCATTAGGTCTTTTACCGACTCAAACACCGATGGTACTTTAATCGCAAAACGACCTTTGCCGGTATCCATAGTTCCCGCAGGTACCAGGCGGTTATTACGTTCGACTAAATTATAAATATCATTTTGATCTAGACCGTAACTTTCCATTAACAGCGGATCAACGATAATTTCCACCATATCCTCGCGATCGCCACCAATGTCCACTTCCAGTACTTGCGTCATGCTGGCTATTTTATCTTGCAGATCACGGGCGATGGTTATCAAGCCACGTTCACTCACCGGCCCCGATAGAAAGACCGTCACGGCGGGCTGAGAATTTGCCATGGTGACCTGTTTGACTACCGGCTCTTCAGATTCATTGGGAAGTTTGGCTTTTGCCAGGGTCACTTTATCGCGAACATTGGATAACGCTTCGTTTGAATCAAATCCGGGATTGAACTCTAAGGTAATGCTGGCATGACCCTCGCTCGCCGTGGCGCTCATTTCCTTGATGCCTTCGATCGCTTTTAATTCATTTTCCATCGGCCGAACCAGCATTCGCTCAGCATCTTCCGGCGAAATGCCATCATGGATGATAGAGACATAAATCATCGGTATGGTGATATCCGGGTTCGATTCTTTCGGGATATTGGCATAGGTTACTGCGCCAGCAATCAATAATAAGATAAAAGTCATCATTACTGAGCGAGTGCGTTGCAGGGCCGAATCGATAAGGGTTAGCATGTTAAATTACGGCTCTGAGCTGACAGGGTTTACTTTATCCCCGGGGCGGACAAAACCTTGGCCTAAGATAATGATTTGTTCTTCATCCCCCAGGCCTGATAACCAAACGCCAGTCTCATCGCTTTTGACCATATTAATATGGGTAAAAACAACATGGTCATCGACCACAGATTTCACCCCGATATTGCCCATTTCATCCAAGGCCAATAATGCTGGCGATAGTTTAATTGCTGACACTTGCTCTAACGGTAATTCCACTTCCGCGCTGATCCCTGCCAGGTACTGGTAATTACCATTTTCGATGGCAATTTCGGCTTTAAAAGTGTTGGTGTTTTCATTGGCGACACTGGCGATATAACGCAGCTTACCTTGGATTTGTTTTTCGCCTAAAAGAGCAATGTTGGCGACTTGCCCCTCTTTTACCTTGATCACCTGATTTTCTGTAATATGAGCTCTGATCACCAGGGGGTCGAGATCGGCAACCATGGCAATATCTTCACCGATGCCGACATAATCACCCACTTCGACGTAACGTTCATTTAGTACACCTGCAAATGGGGCAACAATCGTGGTATTGCCGATGTCTTTTTCAATGCGCGCAAGTTCCGCTTTGGCATCGGTAACATCGGAAAGTTTTTGCGCTAATGCCGACTCGCCCTGATAACCGTCTTTAAACAGTTCCTTGGCGCCATAATAATCAATACGGCGTTGTTTTAATAAAGTTCGATAATGCTCAAGCTGGGCGGGGAGTTCATTCAATGCGATTGCTGCGATCACATCTCCCTGTTCTATAAAGCTGCCTCGTTTAGCAAATACTTGGGTAATTGTGCCTTTTACCTGTGCTTGCAACGTAACAATACGATCAGGTTCAGTACGTCCATACAAATTCACGGTATTAGCAACCTGCTCAGCGACAAAAGTTGCGACTTTGACTTGCGGTACCGGCGCTCGTTTTTCAGCAGTGATATCGGGGTTAATTTTTTCATTACCCAGCCCTGTCGCTAACCAAATGATTAGTAACAAGCTGATGAAAATAGCAATGACGTACGGACGTTGATCCAGCCACTGGCTGTTAAAACGCATACCTTCCCCAAATTTTTATAAAAATTATTATAAGTTATGGAGTTAGTATAAAACGAAGATGGGTATTTAAGCAGCAATTAATTTACATTATTTTCATTAACTTGCTGCTTTTTGACGCTAAGAATAGATGATTTTAGATGGAAAACGAAGAACCGCAACCACAGGTAGTTTCGGCATTAGGGTTATCCACCAAGAAACGACTGCCTTCCAGGCCTTCAATATAATCGACAGTGCCACCTACCAGGTATTGCAGACTCATTGGATCTATCACCATAGTAACGCCTTGTTTCACTATGGTCATGTCGCCATCGTTAACTTTTTCATCAAAGGTGAAGCCATATTGAAAACCCGAACAACCACCACCGGTTACATAAACCCGCAATTTTAATTCTGGATTTTCTTCTTCGCTGATCAATACTTTCACTTTATTAGCGGCAGCATCACTAAATTGAATTGGCAATTGATTTTCTGACATTGGTTCTTTTTACAACTCTGGGGTTAAATCTTAGGCGAATTATCTTAAACCTGAGCAATTTAATCAAGTATTACTTGCGACAAAGCGAAATGATTAACTTTCTTTGTTATTTAACCAGGGATAAGTTTCATCAAGACGGTGCTTTTTTTGCCAACGACCCGCTGGTAAAATCGCCGACACATCGATTTTTTCAGGAATGAAATCATCAGGTAAGGTGAACTCACCTTCAATCACCTGAAAGTATTGGAAACTAAATGACAGTGCTTTTTTATCCAGTTCAGAAATGTTAGTAATATTCACCGTTGCCGGACGATTTACCAAACTGCCATCAAAAGTCACCTCTAAATGGCCTTTGGCATAGCGTTTACTTTTTTGCTGCTGCACTAACACCACACGAATTCGATAATGATTAGCACTGTTGGTTGCCGCAATTTGAACCTCATCGATAATAATGCCATTGGCCTGCTTTTCTGGTGCCATTATTTTTTCATAAAAAGCCAATTCTTTTTTTAACGAAAAATGATCATCTTCAATTGTTCGAAATGCTTGTTGCATTTTTTGGTTGGCCAGACGTTCTATTGCCAGTTCCACTTGCAAGGTATTTATCTGGCTGATCGCTTGTTCATTTTTTTGATAGAGTTTCTCAAGGCGTTGTGCTTGCTCGGCAATCATCCGGTTTTGATGTTTTTGATAAAAATTACCGGTCTGAAAAGCCATCACTGCCACCACAAGCAGCAAGGCAGCGCCACTGATTAATAATTTAAAAGCGCCAAAACGAGCGTGCAGGCGGGACATTGTTATTTTTTTTAACCAATTCATTTTTAACGTATTATCTAATTTAAGTATGTTAAACTTGCAAACAAATTATCTTCTACAACACAAGAAAAACACAGCTAAGGTATATCCATGTCCCTTAAATCATTGAGGAAGAAACTGGCCAAACCGGAACCTTCTTGGCAATTGTGCCTGTTGGGGTTACTTGGTGGCACTCTTGCCTCTGTGTTTATTATTTTGTTTCGTTTAAGTATTGAGTCATTACAATTATTGTATCTTGAAAACATCGATGACTACACCACTTTATCAGAAATTCAGCGTTTAATAACCCCCATTATCGCCGTGACCTTTATTTTGGGCTTCGCCTGGTTGCTAGGATTTAAATACACCCGGATGGGGATCCCATTTGTCATACACCGCTTAAAAGTCGCTTATGGGTCAATACCGTTTAAAAATACCTTAACCCAATTTTTTGGCGGTATTTTTGCGCTGGCCGGCGGTTTCTCGGTGGGAAGAGAGGGTCCTGCGGTACATATAGGTGCTGCCAGCGGCAGTTTTCTCGGCAGCAAACTGGCATTGCCGCAAAACGCGATCAGAACCTTATGTGCCTGTGGTATTGCCGCTGGCATTTCGGCCAGCTTTAATACCCCGTTGGCGGCAGTAATTTTTGTCATGGAAGTAATATTGCGTGAATATAAATTGCATATATTCATCCCGGTAATACTGGCTTCGATCATCGGCTCGATGATGACCAATGCGGTGTTTGGTTCGTTTCATGAATATGAATTTTTTGCCTATCTGGTGATCGATTTTTGGCATTATCCATTGCTGATCATCCTTGGCATTTTTCTCGGTTTCTTAGCCAAGGCGTTTAACAGCAGTTT
>MABC01000042.1 GCA_002162925.1 Thalassotalea sp. 42_200_T64
GTGGCGACTAAGTATCTAGAAAATTACTTAGGTTGGTTTCGGTTTTTGGATACAAACGAAAACCCTAACAAAAACAACTTGTTTAAAGCTCAACAACACTTAGCGGGAACATAGCCTTCCTTTTATTTTTGAATTATTAATTAAAATCTATATGGGCCGCACAAAGCAGATTAAATTCTTCAAAATCAATAACTCCATTTTGGTCAATATCAAACTTTTTCATAATTTTTGAACTTTTACCGACACCTTTTTCATTCAATAAAACTTCAACCAATTCAATTAATTCTGAACGGGAAATTACTCCATCTGAGTTTTTATCAAAAAATTCAAACAGTTCTTTTAAATTACTCATATTTTATCCTTAAAAGTCGACTTCAATTTCTTCTGGGTTATCAACTACTCTTTGTGATTTTTCGTTTGTTATAACTTGTTCAAATATTTTATTGGCTAACGTATCAATTCCAGCATGATCTCCGGGATTTTCATCTAACCATAATTGAATATTTTCTAAGCCTGCGTTGCAGTATTCTTCAAAGATTTTAATAGATGCAGGTAGATTTTCATCTTTCAAAGTGGTGCCATTTTTTTCAGTCATTAACGCCAATAAATAAATGAATGCGTCTTTTTGATCACTGGCGTATGTCTCTAAGATGATTGAAATTCCATCACTACCTAAAGGCTTTCTTTGCCCTTTTGAGTAACCGACCATTGAAGCAAATATCATTAAATCTTTGTTATAGGTAAAAACTGGTTTGTTCCCATCTTTATTTGAACATAACTTTTCAACTAAAGGCTCATTAGCTCTATCACGCTTTACCGAAAGCTTTTTCCAAGCTTGTTTGTCTATATTGCCACTAAACATAAGAGCCTACCTTTTCTAATACTGTACGATCTACAGTCTTTCCATAACGGACAGTTTCATATTCTTTATTCAAAATGGTAATTGAATCACTATTTTTAGATTTAGCTTCCGATGTCTCTTCAAGTACCATATTGTATTCTACTCCAACTTTTTCTCTGATGTTTTGCTCGACAGTACCTTCCCAATGACTTGAAGATAATAAGAAAATAACTTGTTCAACAGAATTTGGGATAGCTTTAGCTACATGGCCTTTATATTTATTATCAAGATCACCAAACGGTGCATCAACAACAAACGGTGCAATTGCACCGGGTGTCAATATCTGCCCTTGAGCGTTCTTTCTTTCTCTTGATAACTCAATTAATGAAGCAATAAATGTTAGGCTTAACAATAGCGCTTGCCCATCACTTTCTGGAACAATGTAATCATTTTTATCAACTAAGCGAATATCAAATGTAGTAGGATTCAACTTTGCCTTATAATCTTGCCTAACAAATTGTTCCAAATATTTGTTAACTTTTTCAATGATTCTTAATTCAACGTCTTTTTCTGAATCTGCCAAAGTTGATTTCAAAACTTGCTCAACTTTTTCAGAGAATTCAACAAGATCTTTATACTTCTTCATTTCTAAAGAAAATGTATCTAGCCTATTTAGCTCCCCCTTTCTTAAAGAGAGATTTTTTTGATCATTTTCAATGAGAATCTTTGATCTTTCTGAGGCTCTTTCATCTTGAATTAAGTTATTTCTAGCTCTATTTCTTTCATTTTCCAAACCTTGAATGTCGTCAAGGCTATCGGCCCCTTTAATTTTAATCGTAAGTTCATCTAAGTCATTCTTTAGTTTACTAATAGATGATTCGGAATCCGCCAACATTTTCATATTGTTAGTAAATCTACTTTTTGCCTTAACTGAGTCATTTTTAATAGATGTTAATTGAGATCTTGCTTTGCGGATTCGATTTTCTAACATTGGATCTGCTGCTTGTTTTAGCATATCTTGAATACGATTGAACGCTTCTGTTCCAGGTTTTACATCACTGCCACATATACAAGTACTTGCTTTAAGAATATCTGTCACTAATTGTTCATTATATGGAGCCGGCACAGTCCCTTTATATTCAGCCTCATCAATAAAATCTAATGCTAAACCAGATAGCTCAAATCCAAATACGGTAGTTGCAAATTCAGCAACTAAAGACCTTTTTTCTTTTTGAGCGCCAGCTAACAATTGTTTTTCTCTAAATAATTGAGACTCTGTTGATTTTCGCTGGCTATGTATTTGCTTTATCACAGCGCTATCTGAATTAGCTAATTTATCTTCGATTGTTTGCAGTTTTTCATTATACATTGCAATCGCTTTCGCAAACTTATCTAGCTGCTCTTTATTTCTTTCTATATTATTTTCTAATGATATTATCTCATTTTGTAATTTAGATAATTGTCCTGACTTATCTGCATTTGAAAATGACCTTTGATACTCTCTTTTGACTTGTTGAATATCTTTAAGGGCCAATTCTGCAATCGTAAAACCTAATATTTCTCTTACTGCAGTTTTAACAACAGAATCACCTTTTGAGCCTGACATTTTGCCTATACCTTCCCCTTGAAAGAAAAAATATTTAGCCATATCCTTTGGTATTACAGAATTGATGAATGAATTAGGTTTATCAACTTCTTTATAAGAATCATTTATAACTTCAAAAACACGAAATTTATGTCCACCTTGTCCAAATCCTCTCTGAGCAAGGTATACCCCTCCTTTATCATCTTCAAATTCAATTGAAACACTATAGCTTTTAGCATTTTCTTTTTTAGCAATTTTATTTAAAAGTACTTTCGGATCTTTAAAGTTACTTGTACATATTTCATAAAAGCACCATAAAATAGCGTTTAAGAAAGCTGTTTTCCCTGTTCCATTCTCTGCATGAATTAGGGTGATATTCTTCTGCTTGCTAGTAGAAAAAGTAATACTTTGTTCACCGTAAAATTGACGAAAGTTCTTTAACTCAATTTTTCTAAACTTCATTTAAGTCACCTTGTTTAACGGCTGTATCTATTGCTTCTCGAATTTTACGGAGTCTATTTCTATCATTTTCATCACCATAAAAAGACTGTCTTTCTATATTCACCAATTTTCTAGCCATTTCGTGGTATCTATCTTGGGGAATACTGACAGCCTTTTCAGCATCTAGTAACTGCTGTTTAATATCATCAAGTAAAGTCATAACTTAATCCATGTTCCTCTATAAGTAGCTCTATTTCCAATTTATTAACGGCTAATAGTGCGAAGTCATTTATCCGTTCTGCTTCTGAAAGCTTTAGTTTTTTAGAAGCAGAGCTTTCATTAGTGGGTAATACAACAAAATCAAAAATTGTTGATAGGTGTTTGTTTTCAGATTTTCTTAAGATTCGGCCTCTACGCTGCACATATTGCCGAGGATTTTTGGTGCTAGCTAATATATAAGCGGTTTGACAAGCAGGTACATCTATGCCTTCATCAAGAACCTTCATAGCTACTAAGGCGTCAATTGTTTTGTCTTTAAAAGCAGACATTAAGAATTTTCTTTCATTTCTCGAAACATCACCCGTAAATTGAGATGTTTTCCAGCCATTTTTATTCAGAACTTTAGATACCTGATCAATAACTTTAATATCTTCTTCTGCCGTTTCACCGTAGGGCTTTCCTTCACCCGCATAAAAAAGAGTATGACTCTTGTCTTCATCACTTATGCTAGCCGTAATTTCTTCTAGTTTTTTTAGTTTATTTTGAGCGGAACCTAATAGCCTACTTCTTTGCCCACAATATCTAGTAAGGTTTTCCCTATCTTGTTGATTCAGACCAGAACCTTGCTGTTTAAGCATAAGTTTAGTAATTCTACTAGATAGTTCTTCATATCCTTCTTGCTCTTCTGCAGAAAGATATACAGGAACAATATGGTATTCATAAGGCGTTAATACACCGTCATGTATAGCATCATCTAATCCATAAGTAGCCACAATGTCACCATAATATGCCAACAACCTTTCTTTTGCATCATTAGGAAAAGGTGAATCTATTTCGTCGTCATCACTCCGAAATGGAGTTGCGGATAATCCCATTCGATAATATGCATTAGGTAAAGCGGCATTTACATTCTTTGAACCGTGATTATGACATTCATCGCCAATAATCATTAAAGAGCTATTATCTATGGTATCGATTAGTGATTGAAACAATGGTGAAGTCAAGGTTCTATTCACAACAACAACAGCGCAAAAATCACTAACTCCCGCATTAAAATAATTAACTTGGTTTTCAAATGATTCTGCCCAAGAATTTTTTGAATCAAAGCATTCATGAGCATTTATTCCAAACAACCTTAAGTTTTCAATCCATTGAATAGCCAATTCAACATAAGGAACTGCGACGATCAAAAACAACGTCTGTTGTTTCTGTTTTTTTGCTTCAAAAATTTTAACAGCGCCATAAATAGAAGTAATTGTTTTGCCTGATCCGGTTGCAAGTTTCAATATTCCTTTAAAACTATTGCTTTTCCATGAGGCTAATGCTGCTCGTTGATGATCATAAATACTAAATATATTGTCGCCAATTTTAGTAGGAATAAAAGGGGAATGCTTACTCAAGCCGTTTTCACGGGCTTCAATTTCTTCTTCAAATTCACTTACAGTATTAAAGTCTACAGAACATTCCTTTGCATTTTTAGATATTACTTCATATGTTTCAGATGGTACATCCAACGTTACAATTTCAACTTCTTCATTCAGCCAAAGCCTTTCAAAACCATCTAAAAACTCCTGTCCATATGCCAAAAACACCTGTTCTTCCCAACTTTTATATACACTGATAGATTCAGCATTTAACGAAGCCATCATTCCATGCGGAGTTTCATTTGCGGAACCTTGAAACACAATTATATTATTTTCTTTATCCTTAAAAATGCCGATTTTTTCGTGATACATTCCGGCTCTACGTAGAGCAAATTTTATTTCTAGTTTGCCACATGCAATTAACCACGAAAGTAGCTCCAACCTAGGGTGTTTATTATTTGAACAACATAGAATATCTTCGAGTTTTGAAGACAGGTTAGATGTAACCTCTTTTAATAACAAACCATGCTTGACTGCCTCAAACTCTTCATTAGATAAAGGGTGACCTATTATCAATCTCATGCAGCCATTTGAACGAATGAGTTTACTTAAGCCTTTCAAACTCATTGACAATATTTCTGAAGAGAAATAACCTACAGCCCGATCATAGGACACTGAAACAGAAAGTGATTTTTTATAAAAATCATTATATAAATCATCTTTACCTGTCCTATACACAGGTTTTAAATTGAGGCTTTTAAGATTTGTCATGAAATTCCATGCTTTCCTTTGTTACTATATCCATACAGCAAAAAACAATTTAATTTTGTATTAATTATATTAATCATAATTAGTTAAGCAGCATATTGATCTAAAATAACAAATACTACAGAAAAAACAAATAAAATCATGATTTTACAATTTAATTATATTTACTCTTTTTGACAAAAAAAGCACTGTATATAAAAACATAAAATTCTTTAATAGTTAAACAAAAACCGTTACTATGCCCTCCTGGACGAATCCTCCAATTGAGATACTTCAAAGCAATGAAAGCTAAATTTACCGGACATGATACCTTTCCTTTCAGATATGGTTGGAATTATAAAGCAGTTAACCATTTGAATTCAGGCGGAAAATTACAAACTTCGAATGATGAAAAAACACAAGAAGCAATAATTGAGCTTGGTGTTGGTAAAAATATGGTTAATGCCATTAAATATTGGGCTGAAGCAACCTCTGCAATCAAAATTATTCGACAGCAATCAACCGTTGATCATGAATCATCCTCTACTGGGCTTTACGTTTTCGATGAAAATACAGGTAAAGATCCTTATTTAGAACATATTGGTTCAGTTTGGCTAATTCATTTTTGGTTGAATTTTAATGATAAAGAATTAACCGCATACCGTTACTTTTTTAATTATTTTAATGGTGAGCACTTTGAGAAGTTAGTGCTTATTTCTAACTTGTCTGATGATATTGGCAAGCTTGTATCAAATGATGTAGCACTTAATGACAGTACTATTAAAAAAGATATCGACGTATTTTTAAATACTTACTGTAAAAAAAGTAAAAACTTAAAAACAGAAACAAAAACGTTAGATGAAGAGCAATTTAACTCACCTTTAGCTGAATTAAATTTAGTAAAAGATCATGGTAGAGGTTTTTTTATTAGCGATCTCAATGAGAAACAAGATTTACCTATCGAAATTTTTATTTATGCATTAATAAAATTTATTGAAAAAGAAGCAAACATTTCAAAAGTATTTAAAATTAATTTCGATTCTTTACTTAAAGATCGCTATTCGCCTGGAAGAATATTTCGTTTATCAGAAAAAGGGCTCGGCCTTAAACTTGATGAGGCACAACAAGTAACAAATGAAGGCATATCTTGGAGCGATTCACTAGGATTAAGGCAAATAATGGTTGATGAAAAACTTATTAATAACACCAAAAGTATTTTAGACAACTATTACAAGGCTGTAGCTAATGGATAATTTACTAGTAGAAATAAAACACAGATATAAAAGTTCTACTCGTATTGATAGTAACTTAACAGATAGCAAAGTTTTTATTGATAACTTTATATTACATGGCACGGCTATCAATGTACTTGAAACTATTAGTCGTGATTATGAAGGAAGCGAACAAAGAGCTTTTAGCATTACAGGGCCATATGGTTCGGGTAAATCTACTATAGCTTTATTTATGTCATTGTTATTATCCGAGAATAAAGCAGATAGGGAGTATGCAGAAGACAAACTTGATTGTGCGGAAGGAATAAAATCAGAATTTCCGAACCGATTCAAAATCAAAAAAGGCTGGAAAACAATTAAGCATGTTTGTTCTATGGCCTCACCAGAGCATGCAATATTAAAAAGCTTATACTCTGGCTTAAACATAACGTTTAAAAATGATGAAATTAATAGCTTATCTGATGATGAATGTTTGTCAAAAATTAAAGCGACTTTAACCTCTAAACAAGTAAAAAGTGATGGCGTTTTGCTTTTACTTGATGAGATGGGCAAAGCCCTTGATTATTGCTCTAAAGAAAATAAAGATTTATATCTTTTTCAAGAGCTTGCCGATATTGCACAGCAAGCGGATGTTCCTGTTTTATTAATCGGCTTTCTCCATCAACCTTTTACTGAGTATGCCAAAAATAAGGATTCAAAACTTCAACAAGATTGGGCGAAAGTTCAAGGAAGGTACAGAGATTTAAGTTTTAACCCTTCAGTTGACGAGTCATTGGTTTTAGTTGGTGATGCAATACATAAATCATCAGAGAAAGTTGATACCAAATTAAGAAAGCTGCATGCATCTATCGTAAATGAAGTTAATGACAACTTTGAAAGCAAAACAAGAAGCACCTCAGATTTGTTTAAAACATTACCAATAGATCCTATGGTAAGTTTATTACTAGGCCCAATTTCACGACGACGTTTTTCACAAAACGAGCGCAGTTTGTTCGGTTTTTTAGCATCTCATGAAGCCTCTGGTTTTCGCGAGTTTATTGAAGAAAACTATTCAAAAGAGAGTAAATTAGACCGTTTATATCACCCAGAGAATTTATGGGATTATTTACACCACAATTTATATCATATTATTGTTACCTCAAACGATAGTAAGGCTTGGCTTGAAAGTTGTGATGCAATTTATAGAGCAAGTACAAAAGGTAGTGAACTCCACACCTTAATTACAAAACTGGTAGCTCTATTAACCATATTTGGCTTTACTCAACATTTTCATGCTAGTAGAACTTTTATTGAAGCCTATTTTCAGTGTCGTGGTTATAAACTAAAGCAAATCAAAAGTGCGATAAGCGATTTAGAAACATGGACTGTCGTAATCTATCGTGCGGCGCATGATGGTTTATTCATTTTCCAAGGTAGTGATATTGATATAAATAACCTTGTAAATTCGCAAAAAGAAAAAATTAGGCAAGGCATTGATTGGGTAAAAGCTTGCCAGTCTAGTCATCCAATTTTAGCGACTTCCCATTATCATAAAACTGGCACGATTCGATGGGCGAGTAGAGCATTAGTAAGTACTGTTGATGACAATTTAATTAACAATTTAAAACAAGAGCAAGAAGCTGGTAGTGCATTCATTAGCTTTATTATCCCTGCAAATGAAGACGCGTTCGCCAAATTAAAAAAACAAGAAAGCGAGCTTGTTAATATGGTGCTAGGTCAACCTGGTTCTTTAGCGCAATTATCAGAAGCAGCAATTGAATTAATCGCTCTAGAAAAAATACAAAAAGAAGAAAGAGACATAGTTCACGATAAAATAGCTCAACAAGAGCTAGACAGCCGAATAAATATGTTCAAGCAGCAAGTTGCCAATGAACAAGACAGAGTGTTTAATACTGCTACATGGTGCTATCAAGCTGAAGGGCTTGCAAAGCAACCGTTATCGTCGATGGCATCTTTAATAGCCAAAGATGCTTACAATAAAGCACCTGTTATTATCAATGAATTGGTAAACCGAGCGAAACCTTCTGGTAGTGCAAATGCCGCAATCAGAAAGCTATTAATTGCTATGGCTGAAAATTGGAATAGTGAAAACTTAGACTTGCCTGAAAGCAGTTTTCCCGCTGAAAAAGGCCTTTATTTCTCATGCATAAGTAATAAAGGGCTGCATGTTAAATCATCAGATGGTTCATTTAAGTTTATTATGCCAAGCGATGATAATGATGCACTGCAAGCACTTTTTAATAGTGCTTTTGAATATATCTCAAACCAAGGTGATATCGTTCGGCTTTCTGAAATAACAGACATTTGGAGCAAGAAACCCTTCGGTTTATCTAAAGGCATCATTCCTATTTGGTTAATGGCGTTTTTACTTTCTCAAACAAGCACTTTTGCTTTTTATGATTTTGATGAAAACTCAGATAAACCTATGTTCATTAATGGTCCAGATGAAGAGTTTGCTTTAAAGTCATTACAACGCCCAGATAAAGTAGGCATTCAATATGTAAAGGTTGACCTTGCTACCACTACATACTTAAATGAAATTGCCCACCCCATTAAAGATGAGTTACAAGAAATAAGCCCTTTAACAATTGCTCAAGTATATGTAACTCGTTATAGCGAATTATCTGCATGGACAAAGAATACTAAAAAGCTCACTAAAACAGCTTTAGCTTTTAAAGATAAAACGAGAACGGCTTCTGATCCTAATGAGTATTTATTTAAATCATTTCCTACAGTTTTTAAAACAGCAACGGATAACATAACCAAAGAAAATATTTCTAATGTCTTAGAACAATTGGACGGTGCTCATGATGAGATGTTAAATGCCTTCAGAGCTCGAATAACCTCCTTTATTCCTTTAACTGGCAAGTTGGTTGCTCAATGTAAAAAAGTAGCCAAATTCACCGCAGATCATAAATTAAAAACCTTTGCGATAAGACTTTCTGAATATGGAAGTAATGAGCACTGGGTATCTAGTTTAATTTCGCTACTTTCAGGTATTGCCGAAAGGAATTGGGATGATAACGCAATTGCTAAGGCAAATGCTGAATTGGTACAAATCATCGAACGTTTTAAAGTCGCGTCATATTTTGCTGATTTTGGTGATATTGATTATCCCAAAATTAAAAATAACTATA
This sequence comes from Thalassotalea sp. 42_200_T64, assembly GCA_002162925.1. Classification (GTDB taxonomy): domain Bacteria; phylum Pseudomonadota; class Gammaproteobacteria; order Enterobacterales; family Alteromonadaceae; genus Thalassotalea_A. Next base: position 9,567 of record MABC01000042.1, read on the forward strand.
AAAAAGAGCTAGGTAATATTTCTTCTTCATTAAACAAGCTTAAACGAGATGAACAAAGAGCCATTTTAATGACGGTTTTAGATCAGATGTTGGTGGAATAGTATTATGGATAATAAAGAAAAAACATTGCACGTACTAGGACTTTCGGGTGGTAAAGATAGTGCTGCGCTAGCCATGTACATGAGGGATAACTATCCAGATTTAGATATTCAATACTATTTTACAGATACCGGAAAAGAATTACCTGAAGTTATTGATTTTGTAAATAAACTAGCTGGATATGTTGGAAAGATAGTCGATCCTTATGAAGAGGTTTATACATCAAACCGTGAGAAAAAAGATTTTGATTATCACTTAAGGAAACATAAAAATTACCTACCTTCACCACAGGCTCGGTGGTGCACTATTCAAATGAAACTAGTTCCATTTGAAAAGTGGATTAATTTAAAAATGGAAAAAGAAGGTTATACAAAAGTTATCTCTTATGTGGGCATTAGAGCAGACGAGCCAAGTCGCGAAGGTTTTTTAACTAATACGATAAACTCTGAATACTTAACCATTAAAATGCCATTTAGAGAGGATGGACTCAATCGAGAAGATGTTTTTGATATATTGAAAAAAGCTGATTGTTTTGCTGACGATGAAGAAGTTGTTAGCTATAGACAGTTGTTTGTTAATCAAAAAACCGGTGAGCCGAAAGATCCAACGGATGATGAAATTGAAGAGCTAATGGTTTCGCTGGTTAAACAGCGTAATGAGGACAACAATAATCGATCTAACGTTTCTACCGAGTTGCTTAGAAAAATTGTTGAAGCAAAAGACTCTGGTAAGCCCGGTTATTATGGTTGGCGTTCAAGAAGCGGTTGTACTTTTTGTTTTTATCAACAGAAAATTGAATGGTTAAGGCTTAAAGAGATTTACCCTGAAGCTTTTGAAGAAGCAAAAAACTATGAAAAAACAGTTGAAGAAGCTAGAGCTGATGGGACCTTTTATTGGCTTGGTAAAGGCACTCCCTTGTCGTCATTAGAGTCTCCCGAGCGTAAGGCCCAAATAGAACAACATCATCTTAAAAAGTTTGAGCGCTTAAAAAAGAAACTTGATCGAAGAAGACCTAATTTATTACAAATAAAAGTCAAAGTTATTGATACTGATGTAATGGATGATATTTATGATGAAGTGGAAGGTGGCGGAGCTTGTGTTACTTGTTATAAATAGATATGAAGTGCAGGCTAAAAAAGTTTAGCCTGCAGGTTCAAGTTCTTCACTGTATGAGACAACATTTGAACCTGGAATATAGGCGTTGTCTATTAAACGTGAGTCCCTTGTTACTTTTTTAACGGCTTTTACAAGCTCATCTATTTGGCTTTTACTGATATCTAAAGGGAAACTAATTCTTAATGTTTTTTCGGCTAACTCTCTTGATAATCCTAAGGCGGTGAGTACATGAGATGCTTCAATCTCTTTAGATGAACAAGCTGAGCCTTGGGCTAGACAAAAATTAGCTTCGTGCTCACGTATTAATAACGCAATATTAGTTTCAGGGAGTGTAATAGATATACAATTTTGTAGGACTCTATCATCACCATTAATCTTAAAATAAATTTTATTTATGTCTAATTGATTAATTAAATACTCTTTAATATTCAATTCTTTAAATTGCTTATAACTAGCAGGAAATATTTCAATAGCTTTACCGAAGCCTAAAATTAAAGGTGCTGCCACTGTGCCTCCTCTTAGACCTTCTTCTTGCCCTGCTCCATGGATAACTGGCACTAGATGTTTTTTGCGAAAATCACGAATATAAATAGCGCCAATTCCTTTCGGGCCACCAATCTTGTGGGCAGAAAAAGACACCACATCAACATTAAGATGATCAACGTCTATGTCAATTTTACCAAAGCTTTGTGCAGCATCACTGTGAAAAAGTACGCCCTTTTCAAAACAAACATTGCCAATGTCGGCAATAGGGTTAATTGTGCCTAATTCATTGTTTACATGCATAATAGAAACGAGAGCGGTATCATCCCTTAATGCATTTTTAACTGATTGAGGCTCTATAATTCCGCTTTGGTTCGGCTTCAGGTAAGTTATTTCATAGCCAAGTGACTCTAAATAGTCGCAAATAGCAAAAATACATTTATGCTCTATTTGAGAGGTTATAATATGTTTTTTATTTGCAGGAATTTCACCACCTAGTAGCAAGCTTTTAAAAGCGATATTGTTTGATTCGGTAGCGCCACTAGTAAATACAATTTCACTTGGGTATGCACCAATAGAATCAGCTAATTGTTCACGGATCTTATTGATGTCTTTAGATACAATTGTCCCTAATCGATGGCCTGATGCTGAATTTGCATAAAACGAATCAAACGCATCAGTTAATGTTGCTTTAACTTCAGGCAATATAGGAAAAGAGGCCGCTGTATCTAAATATATCATTAATTATTTCCAATTTTTATCTACTAATAGATTACATGAAATAATTAAAAAAATTAATCGAATTTTATCTTTTAATCCCGCTATTTTACAATGCAGCTATTGTATAGCGACCCATTCGCTCTTTTATAAGTCTAACCGCATTGTAAATTTGTTCTTCTGCATGGCAAAAGATACCGCATTCGATATTTGGCTCTTCAGACATTCTTCCCCTATTAGGATCAAGATCATCTAAGAAAAGAGGTTTACCAGTTTTTGGTTCCTTAAGTACGGTATACCCTTTCCGTCTTTCTAACTTGGCCATACGGTTAAACGTTTCAGGATAATCTACACGTATTTTATTCCAGTATCCCATACCACCTTTAACACAGCCTACACAGTTATTATGTGGGTAGCCTTGCTTGTACATTGTTGGTAATTCGATACCCGCATTTTCAATCATCGACAAGCAGTTTTCTTTACTGATACACCTATCGATTAATGGACTATAAACATCAATTTCATTATTTGCATCAATGAAATTATTCAAACGATTTTCTTCCTCGGCTGTATAACCAAAAACATGTACATCATCAATTTTTTGAAATTTTTGACGGACCTGCTTTTTTAAAGCCCTAGTACAGGGGGAACCCGCAGGTGTTCGCATATAATTAGATTCAAAAACATTGTAGATAGAACCTTTATAGTATTCATTCCTTAAAATTATAATTTTCTGTCCGAACCATATTTCACACTCTTTTAAAAAACGTTTGTTGTCGGGGTGTTCTTCTTCAACTTCACAATAAGCTATTACTAATTCTTGATTATCATTGCTTTTTGCTATCATCATTTTCGTAGCCACAGCACTTGCTGCTCCACAGCTAAACCAACATACGATTCTATTTTTCATGTTCTTCTCCAACATATTATTTAAAGTAACTTTGTTAGGTAAGTGAAATAAATCAACCATTTTTATCTGCTCACTTTTAATTATGACCATTAAAAATGGGGTCGGAGGCTTATTTAGGATTAACTAGAAAATAATAATCGGTGCTGTTGTGCAGGCAATGAATCTGACTTGAATGGCAGAATAAGTATCAGCGCATATAATTTATAGATTGCAATTCATTTGGTTAAATTCAGAGGTAGAATCCATGCTGTTATTGGTGTGTGCCCTTATTCTAGTTTGTACAATTGGCTATTTAGCCCAAACTACCGGCCTTTGTATGGTGCGTGGCGTGAATGAATGGAAAAATGGTAATCCATCTTTTTTGCTCGCCATATTATTAAGCGGCGTTTTGGCTTGGGTTGCCGGGCTTTTCTCTTATCTTTATAATATTCCCTTAACGGTTAACACTTATGAAGCCAGTGCATGGTTTGTTATAGGTGGTATTGTTTTTGGTTTAGGTACCTCATTAAATAATGGCTGTGGCGTATCTACCTTAAGCAAACTTTCTCGCGGTGATTTGAAAATGGTTGCCACTATTATCGGCTGGCTAGTTGGTTGGACGATTTTATCTTATTGGCAACCGGGCATTAATATTGTTGAAACAGCTTTGCCAACAAATGTGATTTATGGGGTTTTGTTTGTTGCCTCAATTTTCATTGTTATCTGGGCATTAAAAGGCGATAAGGAGCGAAAAAAGCTTTGGTTTTCGATGTTAGGCATTGGCTTGCTTGCGGGTTTTTTGTTTCTTTATGAACGCCATTGGACACCTAGTGGCTTGTTACAGCACTTAAGCGGCGCCATGTTAAATGGTGATACCCATGTTTGGCCTGCTGTTGAGCGCTATTTATTATTCTTAGCTTTACTGGCCGGTATGTTTATCGCGGCCTGGCGCAGTAATAAATTTGATGTTCAACTGGGAAGCTTGCGCTTATGGCTTGTTCATATTATTGCAGGAACACTAATGGGAGTTGGCGCATCACTGGCTATGGGGGGTAATGATTCGCAGTTGCTTGTGGCATTGCCTACGTTTTCACCCGCAGGTGTTGTTGCTGTTTTAGGAATGATCGTTGGTATTCGGTTAGGCTTATATATTAAGAGCCTTATGAGTTAATGGGTAGTAAAACAAATTATTGCTAACTATTACATTTTGTTAACGGAACTTTTTTGAATAACGAGTATCATAAGTAACAGTTAACTTTTCATAGTTTTCCTCCCTTATATGTTTTGCCTCTCAATTTTTTTGAGAGGCTTTTTTTTGTCCGGAAATTATTTACGTTAATTTTTATCGCTTTGCGATAATTACGCGAGATTAAAATCCCGCCAACCGGGGCTGGTAAACATGGGAAAAGAGAAGTTATATTAATTCAACAGGCCAAAATTGCTGTTGCTTTACTCAGAGAGATTACCCTTACAATGTTTATTTATTTCAATCTTCTAATACCGACAAAGGTGTTATTCCACTATCCCCTATTTATTTATCACGTGTATTTCGAAAAATCGCTGATATAAATAAATCGCCTATTAAGATATCTTCGTTTAGAGAATCATTTGTTACTAATTTAGTGACAAATGATTTAGGCGCTAGAGATTTATCTACTTAAATATCATTAAATATTGGTATAAAAAAAGCACTTTAGAGTGCTTTTTTTTGTGGGTTGTCATAAAACGAGAATTTTTTTACTACGCATAATCCGGAGTTAATGACTGCTTCAAGCTCATTGCTGCCAGTGGAGTATCATCTATAAACGCTAAAATTTACCAGAAAACTTTCATTCTGCCTTCTTCAATATTTCGTTTATGTGGTAGTTAATTCCCCGCAGATTACTATTATGAAAGAGGCTATCTAGATTGGATTCAATACGGTACAGTGGTAACTTATAATGTATGCCATGTAAAACCATTTTTGTTCGATCCTATTGCATAAATAAATATATAAGGCTGTAAAGATGGACTCTTCACTGTTTTCTATTCACTTTTTAGCAAACATGGCAAGTCGCTCAAAATAATATTAAACGACAGGAGAGCTATCATCGACCATAACAGTATTCTTATTGGATTTTCTCAACTTGCTGTGGGGCTAGCTGGTTTTTCATCTATATTGGTAGCATTGAGAGGTAATACGAGTCAATGGATATCAATTGATTTGCTCAGAATAAAGAGCATGCTCTTTGCAAGTTTTGGAGCAACATTTATATCTCTTTTCCCAATATTGCTTGCTTTTTTTGCTATTGATGAGGAAACAAAATGGCAAATGTCATTAATTATTCTAGCCATTGTATTTCTTTCAGCTAGTTTATTTGTTTACTTTTCGTATAAAAAGTTACCGTTAATAGAACAAAATGTAATGTCTCCAAAAGTGGTCTGGGGCATCGTGCTATTTATGCTCACTTTTACAGTTATTGCGTTGGTTGTTGCCTTTACCTATATAAATATAGCATCAGGCGTATTCTTTTTAGGCATTCTATTAGCCCTGGGAATAGCTGTATTTTTAGTAGTACGTTTTATTTTTGTCCGGCCCAAAGACTGACAAGAAAAGATTTAATGCATCGCTGATTTGAGCATTAGAGAGACCAAATATAATCCCAACGCTATTTTTATAGTCACGCCTAATGTCGTTAAGGTGGCTCAGTAGCCAGTCGAGGTGATGTTCAATCTGGCTTTGCGGGGCTATGACTTCTGAAAGCTCAAAGATGACTGTGGAATTTTAATTATCATAATGAGAACACCATCAACAGAATTAGCTTTCATTTTATATATTAGCTATCTTGGATTCCCAAATAATATCACCGATTAACTCACCATCTATTAATTGCATATACTTTTGTTCAATAGCGTTTCGTTTAATTTTTAACGTGGGTGTTAATAGCCCATTATCTATATTCCATACGTCAGAACAAACGAGAATGTAATCTAATTTTTGGTGACTTTCCAATTTATTATTTACGTCGGTTAATATGTTTTTTAATTTTTCAACGGCCTCAGTATTTTCTTTTGAAATTGAATTATTTAACACCACGATTGCTACAGGTTGCTTTAAGCCTGATCCCATTACACAAACCTGATCTATATCGGTATTCGCGCTTAGCAAACTTTCAATCGGTACGGGCGTTACATATTTTCCTTTGCTCGTTTTAAATTTATCTTTTATTCGGCCGACAATTTTAAATGCACCAGAGGTAGTATTTTCACCACAATCACCAGTGTGAAACCAACCATCGGTAAACGATTCTGAGGTGGCTTCAGTATCTCGATAATATTCACTGAATACGGCATCACCTTTAATTAAAATTTCACCTTCTTCAGAAAGTTTCATCGTTACGCAATTAATTGGCTTACCAATTGTTCCTAAGTCACTTTTGACATAGGGTAGGTTAATACAAGACATGCTGGACGACTCTGACATGCCCCATGCTTCACTAATATTAATTCCTAATTTTTCATACCATTGTAATAAAGAAAGAGGTATTGGAGCTGTACCTGAAACAAAGTACCTTGCACATTCCAATCCTAATTTTGTTCTTATTTTTTTAGCTATAATTTTGTTAATAATTGGGATTGAGATTAAAAAGTTTAACTTTTTTTCAGGAATGTTTTTCAATATTTGGCTTTGGAATTTTGTCCATAGTCTTGGTACTGAACCAAACACGGTTGGCTTACCGTAATTTAGGTCTTCAATAAATGTTTCAAGAGATTCGACAAAATATATTTCATATCCTATGAAAAGTGATGACGCTTCTAAACTTCGCTCAACCACATGCGCTAAAGGAAGATAAGACATTTGGCGATCATTCGACGTCATGTTAAATTTTAATGCTGTGCTTTGTGCAGCCGACATCCAGTTTTTATAGGTTAATACAACACCCTTCGGCTCGCCCGTTGAACCAGACGTATAAAGTATGGTGGCGGTATCATCTATAGACGCTTGATGAACGTTTTCAATAGGCGGATATTTGCTTAACCAAGACGTAAATGATTCTGTAGTTGAAGCGGTAGGGTAAGGAAAAGCTATACGCAGTACATCTCTATTAATTGCTGATTCGGCTGCGCTTGTGTCGTCTAATTTACCTACGAATATTGCTTTCAAGTCTGCGTGTTTAATTACAAAGCTTATCGTGTTGTGGTGCGCAGTTGAAAAAATTGCTACAGGTATATAGCCAGCCATCATTATCGCTAAATCGCTGATAATCCAATGGGCACAGTTTTTTGATAAAATACCTATTCGTGAACCTTTTTCATATCCCTGCGATTGTAAGCCCTTTGCAATACAACGTGCTTGATGTTCTACCTCTGTCCAAGTGAACTTTTGCCACTGCCTTTCAATGGGTTGGTGCAAATAAACCTTGTCTGGATTATTTTTACTTTGCTTTAGTAAGTTTTGTACAGGAGTTGTATATGTCATGGGTAGCACAATATCCTTATAGAAAGTTAGACCTATTATCACGCTTGATTAATGTTTAATTAATACTCATAGTTAATACGTTAGGTAGGAGCATTAAATTAGTGCTTCAGCGTATAATTTATACAGGTTGTTATATAATCATGAATAAATCAGAATAGCTATTAATTCAACATATTTTAGAGTTGTTTTACCGATAGGTTTATTCTTGTAAAATGTATAAAAATAGGGTTTGCTCTCTTCAAAAGGGTTTATGAAATTATATTATTCATGGCTATTTAATATGAAATCTTCACCAAGGAGATAATAAAGTTCTTCAAGAGAATAACGATGTAGTTCAAGTCCCGCAGATTACAGAGTTACTTAATTAACCGAATTCCTTTCCGCTTTTTTCACCAAGCAGTCATCACATTTCAACTTAATGAGTGACGGCTATGGTGGCTTTTGAGACTGTCAGATTTGGGCTGTCTAGTAGGGATGAAGTTAGTATTTGGAGAAATAGATAAGTTAAAATAATATCTATCTCAACTCGGTTTGCGATAATTACGCGAGATTGAGATCCCGCCAACCGGGGTTAACTTTTATCGCCCGGCGATAATTACGCGAGGATGAATCCCCGCCAACCGGGGGTTATGGATTACGAGCGTAGGGTTAAGGTGATTTGCACTATGCCGTGATCGGTACTTTGGCCGTCACGTTCAAAAATGGGGTTGATTAAATGCTGATCGCAGGTTTGGTAATCGCTGACGGCAAAAAAACTGTCATCAAAGTTGGTATCAAATTCATTCGATAATAAAATGTAATCGAGCACCGAGCCTTCTGCACCATAGTAATGGGTGGGCAGCCGACACACTGACGAGTCAATATTATTGGCACGTAGATACAAATCCCACGAATCTTTTAAGCAATATCGATCTAAATACGCAGCACTATCAAATTTCGATGCATGGCGTAAGCGACTAGTTAGCAATTGCGATAATACGCCATCCGCTAAGTTATTATTGAAATCGCCCATCAAGATCATCGGCAACCCTGACTGTTCACGACGAGCTATCATTTCAATCAATAATAGTGTCGCTTCACTGCCCCGCTGCACAGTAGCCCCCCAGCCTCCCGCTACTTGCGCCTTGAGATTTTCGATGATGTTTTTTTCAGCCGAGAACTCCCTGCATGATTCATGCTCAAATAACGGCCGTTTCGATTTAAAATGTACAACGTAGCAATCACAATGTTCAATATGGGGTAAATCTATGGTTGCCCTGATAACTTGCCGATTAAAGGAGAAGTCGGCAGAAATCCCCATCGCAACGGCTAGCTCTTGATCTGGTACTACCTTATCTACTGCGACGATTGGATATTTAGACGCGATAGCCACAACCGGGCTGCGATAAATGAAATCATCAATCACCTCGGCGCTATCCACCACCTGAAAATACACATAGCCCTGCTCTGCCAGTAAAGTCTTTAACGACTCGGGGCTAAACACTTCCTGAAAGCCAACAACGTCCGGTTGGTATTCGGCTAAATAATTGCGGATCCACAACTGTTTTTTTGCCCATTGTTCGCTACTGTAAATGCGTTCGAACTCGTAATAGGCATTGGGCGGTTCAAGGTAATTAAACAAATTGAAAGTAGCAATTTTGATCTGCGGCTTGGATACCAGTTCCAGTGTGGTTACTTGGTTATTTAATTCTGGTTTTTTGGGGTTGGACAATCCATTTCCTATGGTTATGTATTTTAATGGCTTAGCTTATGAGCTTTGATTATACCTAAATTGTATAAGGTTGTACTGGCAATAATAATGACTATTAGGTTAAATTTTAACTATGGAGAGCGTAATTAATTTCTGGCTGCCACCTACGCCTATAACTACGCCGGTTTAATCCCCGCTAACCAATTTAAAACAAACTAACGCACTCTTTTACATTTGGTTAACGGAACTTTTTTGGATAACGGGTATCATAAGTTCATGCGAGGTTAAAACCCCGCCAATATTTTCATTGTTTTCCTCCCTGAAATGCAATTTTTAGCCTCTGTCTTTACAGAGGCTTTTTTTGTTCGTTATTTATTTTTTTACGTTAACTTTTTGCTCGGCGATAATTACGCTAGATTGAAATATCGCCAAACGGGGTTAACTTTGTTCGCGTTGTGATAAATCAGAGTTGAGAATCATTCCTTGCTGCTGAGCTTTACCGTTTAGCATATATCTTGCAATGAATTTACCAGTAGAAGTAGCTCTTGGGTTGATGTAATTAACTCCGCGACTAAACGCTTATCAACATCAAGTTGCCCTTCATACTCGGCTAGATTTCTTTTCTTATGGCAAATATCAAATATCCGCCATTTAGAAGAAGCCAAACCTACCGTATGCTGCAAACATTGAAATACTAGATAACGGTTTTCACTGCGATAGCCATGCCAACGTAAAGCGGCCAGAGCTAAAGCGTGCGCAGCACCATAGGCTATTGAAAATTGACTATCTAACGATAAGCCTTGGATTGATACATCTTTTAATTTTGTTGTAGCAGCTAACACCATGCCATCAAATTCATTTTGATCAGCTGGTTCTTTTTTGAATTGTTTAATTTTGACGAGGTTTTCCAGTTCTTCCATGAACCTGCTCCTTAAATATCCATATTTAAATCACAACATTCTCTCCAATAATCCAAAGCTTGGGTTTATCCATTACCCGGGTTAAAAAACTTTGATTATTACTGAGTCGCTCAGCAAACTCTGCTTTTGAATACATCGTAGGGTTAATTACCCTGCCCAGTGTTTGTTCAGAACTTTCCAAACAACTCATTAAGTCACTATAGTTGATGTTTTCTGATACCACCATTAAATCAATATCGCTACTGATGTGTTCTTCACCACTAGCGATAGAGCCATAAACAAAAGCCAATTGTATTTCCGTCATTAATGGCAATAGATCTAATTTTAAAGAATCTACCACCCCAAATGTTTTTCTAACAATAGCCGTTAATTCGTTAAAAATTAAACTTTCCGAGTTTGCTTGATAATGTGTTTGATTACCTTTCCTGGTTTTAGTGATAAGCCCACAAGCCACCAATTTATCCAGCTCACGTTTAACCGAGCCTTTTCCAACATTAGCAAATCGCACTATTTCATTTAAATAAAATGATTTTTCAACATGGCCAAAGAGTAAAGCAAATACTCGCTGTTGAGTTTTGGTGAATAAGGCATCACCTACTGCAGAGAAAATTTCCATAAAGCACCTAAAGTCCCAATTAGGGTACTATAAGTCCCTTTTAAGGACTTTTCAAATATATGATAGATATTTAGTGAATTGGGGCTGATGATGGGGAAAGTTAATATCTGGCTATCAGCCATAATTACGTCAGGTTAAACCCCCGCCAACCAATTTAAAACAAACTATTTCAGATTTTTACATTTGGTTAACGGAACTTTTTTGGAAAACGGGTATCATAAGTATCAGTTAACTTTTCATAGTTTTCTTCCCTTGTATGTTTTATGTTTGCCTCTCAATTTTTTTGAGAGGCTTTTTTTTGCTCATGGAAGAGCTATATGCTGAATTTCCATGGATGGGAAAAATTCTGTTTGTTCCGAATTTTTGGCTTTCGTTAACTTTTATTGCGCAGCAATAATTACGCGAGGATGAATCCCCGCCAACCGACCGGGGTGGTCGTATGGTTGGCGGGACTTCAGTCTCGCGTTATGGCTTTAGGCAATCAGCCAATTTTGCTTATCTTTACTCTGTTGTTTTTTAAACTATTCTTTATTAGGCAAAAATAAATTTTTTAGCTGGGTGCTATGACCTTTATCAAAGAGCTTAAACGTCGTAATGTATTTAAAGTAGCAATCGCTTATGTCATTGTGTCGTGGCTAGTTGTGCAGGTGATCGACTCCGTTGTGCCGATTATTGAAGCCCCCGAATGGGCGGCAAAAGTGGTGCTGGTGTTGCTGCTCGCCGGTTTTCCCATCGCCTGTCTGTTTGCCTGGGCGTTCGAGCTAACGGCTGAGGGCATTAAACGCAGTAAAGACGTCGATATTACCGATTCAATCAGCCATCAAACCAGTCGAAAAATAGATTTTATTATTATTGCCGCGCTGTTATTCATTATTGGCGGCCTGTTGTATCAACAGTACTTTTCAGAACCGGTGAACACCACGATTCATTCGTCAATTGCGGTATTGCCGTTTAGCAATATTTCTTCCGACCCCGAACAAGAGTATTTTTCCGATGGTATTGCCGAAGAGATTTTAAACGCACTGGTGCGGGTAAAAGGCTTATCGGTTAGCTCTCGTACCTCGTCTTTTGTATTTAAAGGCAGTGATAAAAGTATCCGCGAAATAGCCAAGGCGTTACGGGTGAATCACGTACTTGAAGGCAGTGTGCGCAAATACGGCAATAAAGTGAAAGTTACGGCACAACTTATTGACGTGAGTAACGACAAATATGTTTGGAGTAATACTTTTGAGCGCGAGCTGAACGACATTTTTGTGATTCAGGAAGAGATCTCATTGGCCATTGTAAACTCGTTGAAACTCACCTTAGATCCCTCACACGGCCAGCAAAGCCAAACAGCCAATATTCAAGCTTATTCAATATACTTACAGGGAAAATTTGAGTATGCGAAACGCTCGAGCGACTCCCTGGCCTTATTTGAAGCAATAACGTTATTTGAACAAGCAACCGAGCTAGATCCCGATTACGCAAATGCCTACGCTAGCATGGGCAGAGCACACGCAATGTTAGTAAACTACGGTATGGTAAATGACCTGAAAAAGCACCATTTACTGGCGCGTACCGCTATCAATAAGGCGCTGACCCTTGATGCCAATAACGTTGAAGCTTTGCTCTCTTTAGCAACGGTGAAGTTTCAATGGGAAGGCGATTTTATTGGCGCCCAACAAGATTTTCAACGCGCTCTTGCTTTATCGCCTGAAGACGCTGAAATATATAACTTTTTTGGTGACTACTACAATAGCATAATGGACTACGACAATGCCCTAAAAATGGAAGGGATGGCGTATGAACTCGACCCTAATTCTTATATCAATGTCGCCGAATACGGGCAAACTTTGCTCAGGGCTGGGCGAGTTGACGAAGGTTTTGCGCTTTTGGATGAGCTTTTTAGCTTTAAACCTGAGCCCGTTTATTCAAACCGAATCACCACCTTAGAAAATTATTATGCGCGACGAATAATCGCCACAAAATTAGGCGGGCAAAAACTCATTGATCAAGGCTCATTAAAAAGCAGGTTTACCGATTTACTGTTAAATGCCTACTCAGGTGATGAACAAGCGTTAAAAACCTTAATCAATACGCCGGTGTTCGGCTATACCTATGCCGATATTTACCCGGTATTTATTGCCGATATCTATTTTCAAACGGGTAAGTTTGAGCAAGCCGAACTTTGGTTGCAAAAAACGCTGGATAAGGGGGTTAATTATTTTGAGTTTATCGATATAAAGATTGCCGACCCAAGGGTGAAAATTAACCATGAAGGTATCAATAAGTTATTGAACAGTCCGCCTTTAGATAAATTCATGCAACTACGTCGTAAAAATTTAGGGTTGTAAACGCAAAAAAAAGGACATCAATCGATGTCCTAAAAGTAACGTTATTTCAACAAGTAGTTTTCAGATTCTGGGGAAATTCAAAAAACAAGTTCATCATAAATTCATCAGGTGATATAAACAAACGGTATTATTTCACTCAACAAGTGAATTTTTTTCACTTATAAAAAAGCGAGGTTAAAATCCTGCCAATCAAGCGTCTATGGCGGTGGCTCTCGCGAGGTTGAAACCCCGCCAACCGGAGGGTCGTATGGTTGGCGAAACTTCAGTCTCGCGTTATATATTCTTGCAAGCGTTTTAATAGCGCGGGTTTTCTTGGGATTTTACTTATAAAGCGTTTTAGTTGCAGTTGAAATTGTGACGCTTGCTGGTTTAATTCGTAGGCGCCACTTAGCTCTTTGATCAGTTGCGTTGCTTCGTTATAACTATGGCCAGAGCCTTTGTCGGCTAGCTTGCTGACGTCACTCCAATAGGCTGTTCTGCGGTCATATATTTGTTGGAGATGAATTTCTCTTTGTTGTTGCAGCTCTTTGCTGAGTTTTTCTTGCGCCAAAGCTTGTTCGGTTAAATACATTTGATGCTGCTGTTCATAATCACCTTGCAATGTGGCAAGCGGTATTGTTTGTATTTTGTCTGCTTGTTCAAGTTCTACCTTTCTAAATTGTTTTATGAGCGTATTTTTTACCGTATTGGCATTATCGTTTAATAAGGTAAATAACATCGCATTTTTATCTGCTTCAGCTAATTTCTCAATAAAGGCTAATTGGCTTACCTCAGTCTTAACTACTTGCTTATCAAATTGCTTGTCTAGTTGCTTGTCTGGATAGTTTTGATACACATTTGACCAAACAGGATCAACCTGAAAAAACTCCATAATCGCTTGCTGACACGGGCTTAATGGCTGGTTAGCATTTGCCAAAATTGGCAGTTCAAAGTCTAGATTAAAATAGCCACACTCTATTGCCGATAACAAGATCAGTATCAAAGCCCGATAATCACCATTAATCAGTTCATCTCTTAGCGGTAATATCCGCTGCAACCAATAGTTGCCATCCCCTTCATAAAAGTAATACTCCTCAGTAGCTGGAAGCGAGAATACCAAAATACGGTGCTGTTCAAGTTCAACAATATCAATGAGTTCATTAACCAAAAATGCGGAAATTAGATTGCTGGCAAGTATGCCATTATCCAGTTTTATATACAGTTTGGCTTCCCCCCAGTTGGTCAAATAGAAACCAAAATCAAAAAATGTTGCCATCAGATCAACAGGCTTAGCTTTTAAGCCGCCCCAATGGTATTCATTTTCAAAATATTGCGGGGTTATCTCAGCGCGGGTTGAAATATCACTAAGTTGCTGTTGTTGACTCTCGCTTAGCGGCTGCTCTAGAGCTTTAAAATGATAATACTGATATTCACTCATTAATTTTAATCACGGTTTCTTGTTGTTTTCTTCATAGCCAATTGAATGCTCATCACACCAGCTTTTAATCGCCTGCTCGGTTTGTTGTTGCTCATATTGGTACCATTTGTCGGTTACTTGCTGCTCTTCCAGCATCAATTTAAACTTGCGATAAGCGCCACGTTTACTGAATATTTGGTAGGCATAATCAAATTGTTGGGGTAAAAACTCTCCCACAAAGCCAAGCGCCAGATTTTTGCCAAGATCTAACTAATATTTATCCGGCAATTGCAATAGCGATCATTTTCGAACAAATCATCAGGTAGCTCCTCCTCAGCTTCAAAACCAAATTCAGATTCATCCATATCAACAATGATCTTTCCCGTACTCGTATCTAAATACGTTACGATTTCGCTCATACTCGACATCCCAGAAAACTCTAACGCATCCACTATATCGTTTAGTTTCACTTTTATTTGGTTCTGTTGCTGATTGCTCATTTGTTTGCCCTTAGCTAACCATTGACTCAAGCTTAATATACAATTTTAATTATAGTCATGCGAGGTTAAAACCCCGCAACCGGGGGTCGTATGGTTGGCGGGACTTCAGTCTCGCGTTATGGCGATAGCCAGGTAAGTTATCGCGCGGCGATAATTATGCGAGGTTGAAACCCCGCCAACCGGTTTATAGCAGGGCTTTTATCAGTAACGCCAAGCCGGTCACTATGGTCATCACTTCAAACGTTCTTTTCACTAACACATTGCCTTTGGTCAGGGCGATGTGGGCACCTAAATAGCCGCCAAGTAATGAGCCCAATAATAATGCTGGCAGCCACGACCATTGCACATTTGACATTAATGCCAGGGTGATAGCCCCGGCACCATTCCATAAAATGCCAACCATCACCAGGGTATAAGAGACTGCGCGCGCATAGCCCATGCCGAACCAGTAAATTAGCCACATGGTGACAAATAAGCCGGTACCGGAAGTCAGTGAGCCATTCAGGATAGCAATCAAAAACAAACCCAGGGCGCCGATGATGTAGCCTTTTATGGATAGGTTCTTTAACTCATCTTGCAGGCCTAAATGGGGCTTCACGATGGAATAAATGCCCAGCGCTATGGTTAAACACCCTAACGACACCATGGCAATGTTAGCGGGTATTTGCAAAATAACATTGGCACCAAGCACTACCCCGGGTAATGCGCCGCCAATCATAATGGCGACTAACTGCCAGCGGTAACCACCGGTTTTCAGATATTTTATCGAGGCGCCCAAACCGAGAGCCACCGAGGCAATTTTATGGGTCGCCAGAGCAACGCCAAATGGCAGACCGAGAAAAATCAATACCGGTAATTGCAACAAACCGGCGCCACCGCCGGCAAGAGAGGACAAGGTATTGGCGACGAGGGAGATGATAAATAATAAAATATGTTCGAACATATCCGCTTGTTAGTATTTGCTTGATTTAAGTTGGCGATATATTAGCACTTTATTGATAAGTGATAATGGGTATTATTAAGCTAGTTATGCAATTTCGTTATGATCAGTACGTCTCATCGACAGCTTTACACAACCTTTACGAAACCATTACTTATTATTTACCGCTTATTTTTTGCTAGCTGTTAAAGTTAGCGGTATATCAATGGGTTATTCGAGTAGGGTTTATGAAGTTACTTGCATTAGGCATTATTTTAAGCACTGTTTTAGTGGGCTGTGGTGGCAGTTCAGGTGGTAAAGACGTGGTAGAAAGTGAACCTGCGCCAATAGTAGATGATGCTGACTCAGGTATTGAAGCTGGCGATGACAGTTCAATTACGGCAACGAATGTATTATTGATCATCAGCGATGATCAAGGCCTTGATGCCTCAGCTCAATACGCCTTGTCTGATGATATTCCTAACACTCCACTTTAAATAACCTGGCCGATAATGGCATAGTGTTTGATAACGCTTGGGCAACGCCCGCCTGTACTACCACACGTGCCAGTATGTTAACCGGTAAACATGGCATTAATAGTGGCGTAACCTATGTGCCAGCCAAGCTAGATGAAAGCATACAAACCCTGCCCCGCTTATTAAAAGCGGATAACGCCAGTGCATCACATCAAATGGCGGTATTTGGTAAATGGCATTTGGGCGGTGGCACCTCAACCGCCACTCATCCAAATGACAGTGGCATAGAACATTATGCCGGTAACTTGACTAATTTAGATGATTATTACCACTGGCAACTAACGGAAAATGGCGTAACGACTACCAGCAATGAATATCATACCAGTAAAGTTCCCGACTTAGCGATAGATTGAATTAACGCGCACGCAGCCCTTGGGTGACCTGGTTAGCGTATTCGGCGCCACACGCGCCGTTTCATTTACCACCAGAAAATTTGCACAGCCGCAGCGAGTTAACCGGCAGTGCTGCCGATATTAATGCCAATAAGCGTGATTACTATCTGGCCGCAATAGAAGCCATGGATAGCGAAATCGGTCGTCTATTAAGCTCGATATCGGCAGAGCAACTGGCCAATACTGTCATTATTTATTTTGGTGATTATGTACAAAGCTATAGCTCAAATGTACTCGATGTAAATAACAGCACCATTTTCACCGGCAGTTTAACCATCACTACGGCAAATGATAAATGTGTGTTGAAAACCAATGCCATTCCCAATTACGACTTTAACGATGGTGAGCGGCCCTTCCCTAATGATGTATCTGTGCAAAATGATACCTTTGAGATCAGTAGCTCGCCGACGTTCACTAACGTGACTACGCCAATCAGCTTACAAACCGATAATGCCTTGTTACTGAATGGGGTGAAAGTAGACTTATTGGCCGCCGGTTGTTTTGGTGTAGGCAATGGCAAAATGGGCTCTAACGATATGAGCCAACTCTGGCGTTACGATCCTATGTCACCATTGAGAGGCTTTCGGTAGATAGCCATAATGCCCACGCGCAACCCGATGGTACTTATCATTACCACGGCACGCCGAATGCATTTTATCACGCAGAAAACAACGGCAGCGCTTCTCCGGTTGTCGGTTTTGCCGCCGATGGCTTCCCTATCTATGGGCCATATATTGATGATAACGGCAATATTCGCAAAGCGTTGTCGAGTTACCAGTTAAAAAGTGGTGAGCGTGCCACCGGCAGTGACAGCCCTGGTGGCAGCTTTGACGGTACCTTTCGCGACGATAATGTGTTCGAGCAAGGCTATGGTGATTTGGATGAGTGTAATGGCATGACGGCAGATGGCGTTTACGGCTATTACATCACCGATAACTTCCCTTATGTGGTGAACTGTTTTAAAGGAGCGTTGACCCTTCGTTTCATAAATAGCTAAGCAAAAAAACGGTTATCGCGTTGCGATAATGACGCGAGGATGAATCCCCGCCAACTCTACTCCATCGTTGCCGTAACGGCGCGAACGGGTTCTGCCGGAGAGGGTTGCTGGCGGTTGTTTTTGTGAGTTTTCAACTCGGCCATGGCTTCTTCAACCGCCCTTTTCAATTGGCTGTCTATGCCTTTACTGGCCAGTTGTAAATCTTCATCCACTTCAATATCGGGTGCTACGCCTTCGTTCTCCACTTTCCATTGGCCATTTAAGTCGTAAAAACCACTTCTTGGTGCGGTCATATAACCACCGTCGATTAAACCTGGTACGCCCCAAATCCCCACCAGGCCACCCCAAGTGGTTTTGCCAATCAATTTGCCGATGTTATGAAAACGGAACAGATACGGGAACATATCACCACCGGAGCCGGCCATTTCATTAATCAGCAACACTTTCGGGCCATTAATTAACGAGCCCGGGCTGGTTAATGGTTGTCCTGGTTTTAAGGTGTTGTTGAAGTAGCCGCTGAGTTTGCGATTCAGCACATCGATGAAATAATCGGCAATCGAACCACCGTGGTTGAAGCGTTCATCAATGACTGCCCCTAACTTGTCTGCTTGCGCAAAAAAGTATCGGTTAAAGTACTCATAGCCTTGCGTCGTGGTGTTTGGCACCCACACATACGCCAATTGGTTGTCTGACGCTTCATCGACATAGCGGCGGTTATTTTCTATCCAGGCATGCATGCGCAGCTCGTATTCATTGCCGGTAGGTTTTACCCAAATATCGATTGGCTTTTGAATCGAGCCATTGGTGCCGATGCTGAGTTTGGTTTGCTTGCCCTTGGTGCCATTAAAATATTGATAAAAATTTTGTTTGCTATCCAGCGTTACGCCATCAACTCCAAGAATTAAATCCCCCACGTTCAGCTTTTCTTTATGGCTGGCAAGTGGTGCATTGCTGGTCACCGTAGAGTTCCATAGCTCGCCATCGTATATTTTGTCGATGACAAAATGCTTGCCCTTAATGGCCACATCAATACCGAGTAAACCAACGGTAGATTTTGGTATGTTCGGTAACTTGCCATTTGCGGTAAACGAGTGACCCACAGAGGTTTCGGCACCAATATTATCTAATAAGTAAGTTAAATCGCTCGGGTGATTCACATGTTCAACCAATGGCAGGTAATCTTTATAGACCTTGTTCCAGTTGGCGCCGTGAATATTGGCTACGTAGAAGTAATCTCGTTGAAAACGCCAGGCGTCATGAAATTTTTGTCGCCATTCTTTTTTCGGATCAATCCATAAATTGAGATCAACGTTGAGTGGCTCGGCTTTTTCTAAATCGGCAGGGCTATCGGCCAATAACCATTTGTCTTTTTGCGATACCAAAATATGCTTATTATCATTGGCCAACACATAAGAGCGCACATCGTCTTTGATCAACTTACTTTCTTGTTTGTCAAAGTCAAACATATGCAGCTTGTACGAGCGTTTACTTGCTGTGGCGACATACAATAAGCCATCTGCCGCGCTGGTTAAATTCGAGTAATGGCCTTTCGGTAATGGAATTGGAATGAGGCGATTCATAATATTGTCAAAATCGATAGTAACCACTACCTCTTCATCTTCTTTATCACTGTCGTCTTCTTTATCACCATTGCTTTTGTCGGGTTTGGCTTCTTCATCTTCTTGCTTTAACGGCACTGGCGTTGGTGTATTTTTGGCTAATAGCAGCGCATAAATTTCATAGCTTTCCAGCGCTTTACCTTCAATGCTTAAATCCAGCCAAGGCGCTTTGCTGGCATAGTTGGTACTGGCAGTCACGTATAAGTATTTACCATTGATGTCCCAGGCAAAGGCATTGTTGTCAGCCATATTGGTAGTGACTAAGTGCGAAGTTTTATCTTTTATTGAATACACATAAACGTTGCGTAAAAAGTTGGCTTCGGTTTTCACATAGGCAATAAATTTATCGTCTATTGAAAATTGCGGTTGCACCAAATTGTCCACGATCACCCGTGTGTCTTGGTCAATTAAGGTACTACGCTGTTTGTCTAAATCGACCAACCAGAATTGCTGTTTTTCATCGGTGTAAGCAAGCTTTTTGCTGTCATGCGACCAATTTAAGTTGCCATAAAAGCCTCGTTCACGCAGCTTTATTTCCGTTCGGCTTTGGCCACTCTGATTTGCTATGACTAAACGATATTCACCACTTTCATCACTAAACCATGCAATTTCCTGACCATCGGCCGACCATACGCCGGTGGTTTCTCGATGGCTGGATTTAGACAGGTTTCGGGTATCGCCATGTTTCGCCGGTACTGAAAACACTTCACCGCGGGCGGTAAATAAGGCGCGTTTGCCATTCGGCGATAAGGCTATCGCTTCAATGTGCTCATTTACCTTATTCCAGCTTGCCGCGGCCCAGGGAAAATCGGCATTGATAGTGATCGCCAAGGCGTTGCTGTTGCCTTCTTTTAATAAAAATAATTTACCGTGCTGTTCATAGACCAAATTAGTGCCATCACTGCCATAATCTTTTACGTCATAATCTTGATGATTGGTTACCTTGCTCGCTTGCTTGCTCGTAACGTTGTATTTGAATACATTGACCACATCTTCAATGTCTGACAAATAATAAATATCATCACCCTGCCATGTTGGATTCGTCACTTTTTCGCCATTAAACGGCAAGTTTTGCTCTTTCAAAGTGCTTAGGTTAACGATGCGCAGCGGGTTGTTTTGGCCGCCCCGATATTTACGCCAGCCATCATCCCAGGGGGATACTTTTTGATAAACAAATTGCGAAGAGTCGGCGGAGTAGCTGCCGCTTTGTGCTCTGATCATCGGCAGTGATGTTGGCGTATTGCCAGAGATATTTACCTGATATAAACGTGATTGTGCACGTGGTGCCTGATCACGGCCTGAGCCAAACAATACTTGCTGGCTGTCGTTACTCCAGCCTTTTACAATATCGGCGCCCGGATGCCAGGTCAGTTGTTTCGGCATACCACCGTTAACATTGACGATATAAACATCGCTATTACCATTGTATTGGCCGGTAAACGCTATCCAGTTACCGTCCGGTGATAATTTCGGGTTTTGCGCTTGCCCCTGAAAGCTGGTGATGCGCTTGGCGTTCAAGTTATCCAGCTCAGTTTTCCATATTTCCTGGCCATAGGTAAATACGACTGTGTTGCCCTGAATGTCGGGTTGTCTGAGCAATAACGTGCCTTGATGATTGCTGGCATTGGCCTGCAGCACGGCCAACAAAGAGAGGAGTATTATTCCATAAATCTTTTTCATTATTATTTCCATTATTTATTATTTTTCAATGTCTTAGTCTAATATAAGATGTTGATTACTCAAGAAAGTGAAGATAAATGATTCGCTTTGTTAAAGTTAGCATATAATTATGCGAGGTTGAAACCCCGCCAACCGATTTTTCGAACGATCACCCAAAAAGTTGCCGGGAGGTTGATGGGACTTCAGTCTCACTGGTTGGCGGGACTTCAGTCTCGCGTTATGGCGCTAGCCACTAAAGTTATCGCCTGCGATTACTTAGCGCGGTTATCGCGTTGCGATAATTACGCGAGGATAAATTCCCGCCAACCCTAAGCTCGTAGCCCCATAAAACCGTCACTTAATCGTGACAAACAACGACTGGATCAATAAAACTCTCCTTACACCCTTTAAAATACAGCCCATTATTCTTTGTGCTTTATCAAAAAGGCTATGTATGTTCGAGTTGAGTTTAAGTGAATTTAGTCGCGAAACGTTTTTACGCGATTACTGGCAAAAGCAACCTGTGGTGATCCGTCAGGGCTTTAAAAATTTTGAAAACCCTATCGATGCCGATGAAATTGCCGGTTTAGCCGGATTAAGCGAAGTTGAATCACGCATGGTGTATCGCGATGGTGAACAGTGGCAAGCCGAGTTTGGTCCTTTCGATGACTTTCAACGCTTTGGCGAAAAAGGCTGGTCGTTAGTTGTGCAAGCTCTGGATCACTGGAGCGAAGAAGCCGCAGAAATGATCGAGCCATTTCGCTTTATCCCCAACTGGCGTCTCGACGATTTAATGGTTAGCTTTGCTACCCCTGGCGGTGGTGTTGGCCCGCATATCGATTTATACGATGTGTTTATCTGCCAGGGCTCGGGTAAACGCAACTGGCGTGTCGGCGATATTGGCAACCATGTTGAATTTGCCGCTCATGATGCGTTATTGCATGTAGAGCCTTTTCAACCAATCATTGATACCGAACTATTGCCTGGCGATATTTTATATATTCCTCCAGGATTTCCGCACGATGGCGTAACCTTAGAGACATCTTTAAGCTTTTCTGTAGGCTTTCGCGCCAATTCAACCGCAACTATGGTAAGTGGTTTAGCCGATCATTTAACCGATAAAGAACTTGCGCCAGAATTGCTAAGTGATCCTCAGCGAGTTTTATCGAACAACAGTGGTGAAATTAGCCGTGCTGATTTTCAGCAGATCCAAAACCAATTATTACAACTGGTAGAAAACGAGCCGCTAATGCGGCAATTTGCCGGCAGTTTTTTAAGTCAGGCAAAACATGAACTCGACCTACAAATTGCTGATGACGCATACAATAATGAGGAAATTTCTGAGCTATTACAAGCGAACAAGCTGATACGCCTTGGCGGATTAAAAGCATTCTACTTTAGTGATTCGGTTGACCAAGGCTTGTTTTACATCAACGGTGAAGAGCACAGCCTAAGCACCGATATTATTGCTGCCGTAAAACTGATGTGCGATAACGTAACCCTACCCCCGGAGATGATCAATAGCTTTAGCGAAAATGAAAACTTTATCAGCTTTTTAGGTGAGTTACTCGATGCCGGTTACTGGTACTTTGCCGAATAGTTGGCGGGACTTCAGTCTCGCGTTATGGCGCTAGCCACTTAAGTTATCGCCTGCGACTACTTAGCGCGGTTTATCCAGGGTTATCGCCCTGCGATAATCACGCGAGGATGAATCCCCGCCAACCGGATTTTTGAACTAGACTTACAATAGGTCTATGTAAGGTACTTGGCATGTTACGCTGGATTACAGGCTTATTGTTCATTGTTAGCTTTGCTTGCAAGGCCGCAACAGATCCGTCGCCAATAGACAGCTCATCCCCCACAACTACCAATGTTCCAGTATTAACGATCAAAGGCGCAATAGGCCCTGCCGTTAGTGCTTATTTAGTCAAAGGAATTAGCAAAGCGAACCTTGAAAACGCCCCTCTGCTCATTATTACTATCGATACTCCTGGCGGATTGAGCAGCAGCTTGCGCGATATCAATATGGCCATTTTGGCCTCAAGGCTGCCGATAGCCTGTTTGGTTTACCCACAAGGCGCCAGAGCTGCCAGTGCCGGTACCTATATACTTTATGCCTGCCATATTGCCGCAATGTCAACGGCAACGACTCTGGGCGCGGCAACTCCGGTGAGTATTGGAGGGCCAAGCGCCCCTAAAGAAAAACAAGAAAGCAAACCGGCAAGCCCCACGGCGATGGAAAAAAAAGTGTTAAACGATGCCATTGCCTATATTCGCTCGCTGGCGCAATTACGCGGTAGAAATGAAGAGTGGGCCGAGCTGGCCGTACGCGAAGCCGCAACCCTCACCGCCACAGAAGCGCTAGAGAAAAACGTGATCAATCTGATGGCGCAAACCCCTGACAATTTACTGCAACAACTCAATGGTTACTCACTCACCATTAATGATCAACAACAACAACTCGAGTTAAGCAGCGCAAAATTATTTCCCGTAGAGCCCGATTGGCGCAATAAATTTATTGCCACCATCACCGATCCCAACATTGCCTATATTTTAATGCTGATCGGGATTTATGGATTGTTGCTTGAGTTTTATAGCCCAGGAGGTGGCATTGCCGGGGTCACTGGCGGCATTGCCTTATTTGTGGCGTTATACGCCTTTCAGTTACTGCCGGTTAATTTTGCGGGTGCCGGTTTATTAATTTTAGGTATTGCCTTAATGGTGGCGGAATCTATGGCGCCAAGCTTTGGCGTATTAGGCCTGGGCGGAATCGTGGCCTTTGTTTTAGGATCGATATTTTTAATCGACACCGAACAAAATCATTTTCAAATATCGATACCCTTAATTGCCTCCGTCGCCTTTATTTCAACGCTGCTTTTTGTCTTTACCTTAGGATATTTATGGCGTACCCGCAACAACAAGGTGGTCAGTGGTCAGGAAGAAATCATCGGTGGCACAGCTCTGGTTGAAAGCGACTTTAATGATTGTGGTTACGTTATTTTTAATGGTGAACGTTGGGCCGCAGAAAGTACCGAGCCATTATTACAAGGGCAAACGGTGCAGGTTCTAAGCATACAGGGGTTAACGTTACAGGTAGCTAAATTCACTACTATGCCCAATGACGGGCGAGCAGCTAAGGAGTAAAACCATGGAATTTCTCGTTTATAGCTCAGAAATATTCTGGACCAGTGTCATACTTTTAGTCTTGCTGATCGTGCTCAGCATGTTTAAAATTTTACGCGAGTATGAACGCGGGGTGATCTTTTTACTCGGCCGTTTTTACCGGGTAAAAGGTCCGGGGTTTATCATAGTGATCCCGCTGATCCAACAAATGGTACGGGTAGATTTACGTACTGTGGTAATGGATGTACCCAGCCAGGACGTGATCAGTCGCGACAATGTATCGGTACGGGTGAATGCGGTAATTTATTTTCGGGTGATCGACCCGCAAAAGGCGATAATCAATGTTGAAAATTTTCTCGAAGCTACCTCGCAACTGGCGCAAACCACTTTGCGCTCCGTACTGGGTCAGCATGAACTCGATGAAATGTTAGCCAATAGAGAAATGCTAAATGATGATATTCAAGCAATCTTGGATATCCGTTCCGATACCTGGGGCATAAAGGTGTCCAATGTGGAAATTAAGCATGTGGATTTAAATGAAACCATGATCCGCGCCATCGCCAGACAAGCCGAAGCAGAGCGTACCCGACGCGCGAAAGTGATCCACGCCAGCGGTGAAAATGAAGCATCTACCGCCTTGGTTGAGGCCGCTCATAAACTCGCCCAGGAACCCAATGCCATTTTACTGCGTTATTTGCAAACCCTCACCGAAATTGCCGGTGAAAAAAATTCAACCATAGTGTTTCCATTACCCTTAGATCTGATTAACAGTTTAGCCGCCAACTTCAAAAAAACTAACAACGAATAAACTGAAGCTATTGTGCCGACAAGGTGCCTAAATTGATTTTACCGGTTAAGTTTTGATAAATACCGATAAAATCTTTGGTGAAGATTTTCGCATCATCTGCCGCTAAATGAGAATGTTCGGGTAGCGTATATTTGCTCAAATCTGGATAGTCTTGAAAATGAATGCCGGGCGCGCCGGTTTTACTCAATAACACATCCCAGGTATCCGCTTTCGGGTTGTACATGCCTTCCTCCATCGTGTAAAAGCCTTGTGATGGCATGCGCACAAATATTAATGTAGCGCCTTTTTTCTGCATTTTTCGAGTCACCGCTACTGCGCGCTCTATTTGTTTATTGCGGTTTTGCCGCGATTTTTGTTTTTTCTCATCGGGTAATTCTTCAATCGGTTTAAACCCTTGCATCCATATTTTTATCGCCAGTTTTCGATATTCCTGATCATTCACAACTTTGTCCCACATCTGGGTATTCCTGTCTTGCGACATCACCATCAATTTTCGTACCTCCAAATCGCGACTAATATCTTTACGCTCAGGCCATGCTTGCCTTTTAAGGATGGTAAAAAGGGCAAAGTCAGGTGATAAAAAACTCAAGTGAGGCTCTATCAACATCGCAAGTTGTTGTCCCAGCCATTGTGATGGTGCTTCTTGCAAATGAGTTTTTAATGCCTGCTGACGATACTCAAAGCCCGAGAAAAACAACCCAGGAGCCACGCCAGCAAACACCGTCCCCTGAAAGTTATCATCATCCGCTAAATCTTCCAATACGGATAAAGGCGTTGTGCCCTCCAGCGATAATTGAATTGGTTTAATGCCGGTTTGTTGTTGCCAAATATCGGTTTGCAGGTTAAACAGCATTCTTGATGAACCGGTAAATATTACCGAATTCTTGCCCACTTTGCGTCGCTCTATCGCCCATAAACTGTTTGAATTGATATAACCCGCTTGCACTCCCTGAGTTCGCCAATACCCCTCCCAGCCGGCAAGTAATAATGCAAATAAGCCTACACTCAATAACGCCAGCATCAACCAGTTATGATTTGGAATTTCCCGATTGAAATCCTCGTTATAGTAGCTTTGGTTGTAACGATTTTTGTCATTTATCGACTTAGAATTGGAAATAGATGAAGGCATTACTTCCTCCTTGAGTGATGGCAATGAAAAACATCATGGTGGCGCAAGTGGCACCAATGGTCGGCAATGAAATATTGTTGACCACCTGTTCCAGTATTTTATTGCGCATATACCAGTGGATTGCCAACATGATGGTAATGGTGAGCACCGTTTGCATGATGTATTGGCTAGATAATACATTTTTATCGCCTTGCAGTAACAACATAGACTGCATCATGCGCCAGGCGGTAGCAAAGTCTGGTGCACGAAAAAACACCCAGGTGATATTCACTAAAAAGTAGGTAAATAGCGCTAACACCACTTTTCCCTGAGTCGTACTCCAAAAGGCGACCTGCTGGTATTTTTGATACAGGATTCTCTCTGCGGCCAAATACAAACCGTGCAAACCGCCCCACGCCACGAAGGTCCAGGCGGCGCCATGCCATAAGCCGCCAAGTAACATGGTCAGCATTAAATTAATAAAGGTACGTTTTGTGCCCTTTTTGTTGCCCCCTAACGGAATGTATAAATAATCACGTAACCAGCTTGAAAGCGAGATGTGCCATCTGCGCCAAAAATCGGAAAAACCAATGGCGGCATAGGGAAAGTTAAAGTTGTTTGGCAATGAAAAACCTAAGGTTAAGGCGACACCGATGGCGATAGTGGAATAACCGGAAAAATCGCAAAATATTTGCCCCGAAAACGCCAGAGTGCCTAACCAGGCATCGACTGGGATTAATAAATCAGAGGCGGCGAAAACCTTTTCGGCAGCAGGCGCCAATATGCCATCGGCAACGACAACTTTTGAGAACATGCCGATGATCATCATGGTTAGGCCCCAAAATAGCTGATTACTGCTTGCCACCCTCGGCGTAGCAAATTGTGGGATTAAAAACGTAGGGCGCACAATAGGGCCTGCCACCAGTTGCGGGAAAAAGGTCACGAACAAAGAAAAATCAAGCAAGGATTTGGCTGGCTCTGCCCGTTTTAAATACACATCCAGTGAATACGCCATGGTTTGGAAAGTATAAAAAGAGATCCCCACTGGCAAGATAATGTCCCAGGCCGCCGGTTGGTATTCAATGTTGAATAGCGCCATGAAAGTAATAAAGTTATCGAGTAAAAATTGCCCATACTTAAAGAAGCCAAGCATTCCTAAGTTCACCACTATGCTAATAATCAACAATACTTTGCGCGCCTGCGGTCGGTTTTCAGCAAACATACGTTTCGCCACATGCCAGTCAACTACAGTGGATATCCATAATAAGATCACAAAGGGCGGGTTCCAGGCCGCATAAAAGACGTAACTGGCGATCAGTAAATTGGTTTTTTTGATACGCCAGCTAAACGGCAAGTTGTGCAAGGCAAGCACAACACCAAAGAAAAAAATGAAGGCAAACGAATTAAATAACATTAGGTACCCTGAATTGAGCGAATTCACCCACATCGGTGAATTTTATAAAATCGGTAAGTTAAATATGTACAAACGTTAAGTTTAGAAGTTGCTTATTGAAAGTCAAAATAGTGGCTAAAAATGGAATTTTATCGATTGTTTGCTAGGCTTTATGCGTGTTCTTGCTGGCAATGATACTTAATGAATTCATAGTTTTTGGATTATATGAGCAGTTTCAAAGTGAATATAGCCGTGCATTTAATTTCATTAAGGATAAACATAAATGAATAAATTTATAACCAAAACTCTCGCCTGTTGCATGCTGTTAACGTTGCAAATGCTTTTCGGCACAGTCTCTGCTGCCGAGGCAAAACCTGATTCTCTGGCCGATATTTGGATTATGGTGCCAAATCCGGGGCAAAGCGAAAAATTTGAAAACGCGTTTCAAAAACACATCAAATTCAGAGCGGAAAAAGGTGACCCTCGCCCTTGGAAAACTTATGTTCCCGTGGTTGGTAAAAACCTGAATTATTATGTCGTACGTTTTTGCTGTACTAAATTTAACGACATTGAAAGTTATGTAAAATGGGGAAAAGACAAGAAGATTCAAGACGACTGGAATAAACATGTTGATAAATATGTAGCACATTATGAGCATTATTATGCTCGTCTCGACTTTGAAAATAGCAACTGGCCAGAAGGCGATCAAGGTTACAAATATTTTGGAGTAACCGATTACACGCCGAAAATGGGCAAAGGAAAATCGATCAGCGCAGGCAAAGAAATGTTAAGCGATAACGCTAAAGCGATGAAATGGCCATATTCCTGGTCTTGGAGCTGGCAAATTGGTGGTGACGAAGATTTGTCATTGGTTATCCCATACAAAGGCTATGCAGGCATGACGCCACCCGATAAATCCTTTGCCAAAATCTTAGCGGAACATTTAGGCGATGAAGCCAAGGCGGGTGAAATTTTCAAGCAATGGTCTGATAATTTCCATTCTACCAATTATACGGTGTACCGTTTGCGTGATGACATGTCGATGAGCGAGGATTAAATTATTTAGTTGATATAAACCCGTCACCATTCAAGATGTAGGTTTCAGAGCACTTTGAATAGTGACGGGTATCGATACAGCTAAAAGCCACTTGTCTTAAGTGGTTTTTATTTTTTACTGGTTATCAGTGCTGTTCGAAGTTTTCTAGCCTTTGTTTGTCTCTATTGAGTTACAGTGCTAATTGAACTCCCTTCCCTTGAGCTTTTGACATCGATGCGCAGTGCCATTTGCTCTTTTAACTCAGAAACATGCGAGATAATGCCTATGGTTCTGCCTGTTGCCTGTAAATCGATTAAAGTTTGAATGGCAAGTTGCAACGACTCTTGATCTAATGAGCCAAATCCTTCATCAATAAACAAGGTATCCAGTTGGATACCGCCAGAGCGTTGTTGTACTACATCACTTAACCCTAGCGCTAACGACAGTGATGCCATGAACGACTCACCACCAGACAAAGTGGCAACCGGTCTGGTTTTTCCGGTGTAGGCATCGTCTATGGCTAAATCTAAGCCGGCGGTGACATTTTTCTTTTGTGTTTCTTCATTCTGGCGCACCAAACGGTATTGCCCCTTACTCATGATGTGCAAGCGTTTGCTGGCAATGGCCAAAACTGAATCGAGTAAATCGCCTAACACAAAGCGCTCTAGTGACACCCTCACTTTTCCTCTACCACCGGCCGCGGCGGCCAAGGTGCCAATCACTTCAAATTGTTTTTTATTCTCGCTCTGTTCATTTTCAAGACGGCTTATTTTAGTGAGAGTATCATTTAATTTGCTCAATTTATTCTGCGCTTGCGCCCAGTACTGTTCCGCCTGTTGATAATTAAGATGTTGCTGACTCTCTTTATCTGCAAGCGTATCTATATTTGGCGGTTGTTTATCGCTTAGCTGCTCGCTTAATAAATTTAGCTCAGAGGTTAATGTTTGTGTGCTTTGCTCAAATGCGGTAATTTGCTGCTGTAATGATTGCATTTTTGCTACGCTTGCAGTTGCTATTTCAAATGCCGCTATATTGGCAAAATCACTATCACTCAATGCCTGTTGCCAAATATTGGCCTGCTCAGTTTCACGTTGTGTTAACCCTAACTGCTGCTTGGTAAGCTCTTCCACCTTTGCCTTTATTGCACTACATTCATTACTCGTTTGCTGCTGTTGCTGCTGGGCATGTTGTAAATCACTATCGAGTTTGTTGATGCCCTGCTGACATTGATTCATCGCTGCAGTTAAGGCTGATTGCTCTCGATATTGTGCAGGTAATGCCTGTTCAGCAGTGTTTAACAAGGTTTGAGCTGAACTGGACTTTGCAGTTAAATTCGGCAATTGCGCAGTCAACTGCTCAATTTTTTCGGCTAACGGGGTTAAATGACTCTCCATGGCCTGCAATTTTTTCATCGCTGCTGGAATTTGCTTTTCAGTATTTAAGATAAACTCTGTCTGCAGATTAATATCTCGCAACTGCGCCTTTAAGTTATCTAAAGTACTGTTGGCGGCATCACCCAATTCAGTATTTAGTTTTTGCAATTGTTGCTGATATTGATTAAGCACTTCGTCTGCTTGCGCCAGCGCTTTATCGAGTTGTGATTTTGCCGTTTGTTTTTGGCTTTGCAATGCTCTGGCATCATCAACTTTTTGTTTGGATATATCTTCCATGCCTGAGGTCAATGTTGCCGGACTTGGATGTTCAATCGAGCCGCACACCGGACAGGGAGCATCTTGATGTAAGGTTTTCGCTAACACTGCCGCCTGATTGGAATGCCAGAGCATCTCAATTTTATTGGCACCTTGTGTCGCCAGCTTATAGTCGTGTTCAGCCTGGCTGAATGCTTGCGTTAATTGAGTAATTTTCTGTTGCTGCTGATGACTTGCCGCTAGCGTTTGCGCAACTTTAGTTGCCAAGCTGATCTGCTGCTGCAATTGACTTTGCTGTAATAACACTTGCACTTTATTAACAGTTTTTTGTTGTAAATCTTCAATATGAAGCTGACCATTTTTACTGCGCCGGGTAAGCTCGGCTAATTTCTCTGTGGCTTCTTGTTGCAGCGCAATTAAAGCTTGTTCATCTTTAGCCGCTCGCACTGCACTTTGCTGCACATTGGCAAAATCTGCCAAGGTATGACTATAGCCCTGTAATTGGTTTAATTGCGCTCTTAGTGGGTCTCGGTTTAAACAATTCTTGTTCATCAACGCAAGCATGGCTTGGTGTTGTTGCAATTGTTGCTGTTTTTGTTGCTGCAGCGCCTTGGCCTGCTCAAGCTGCACGCTATTTTGTTTTATATCGTTAACAACCTGGCAAAGCGCCTTATATTTGGGGGCTATAGCACTGGCTTTTTCCGCCAGGCCTAACTCGTCCTTTTGCTGTTCAACTTCTGTTTTATTGACCAGGTGGGTGTGTAACTGCTGCTGTTTACTGGCTTTATCATTAAAGGCTTTGGCTAAGTTTTCCGCCATTTTTAAATCATTAAGCGCTAGTTGTTTGCTTTTATCGGCCGCAACTTTAATGGTGTTTAACTCATTTTGTTGTTGCTCGGCGTCACGAATTGACGTTTTGAGTTGATCAACATTGGCAACAAATACTTCGTTTAAGGTTTCTTCAATTTGTTCTTTATACTTTTTATAAATTCTGTCGATATGCGCGGCTTTATCTTTTAATAAAAACTCGATGCGTTTGAATATTTCGGTTTGGAACAAGGTAGATAATATGGCTTGTCTGGCATCCGATTTAGCCAACAGTAATTCTCTAAACTTGCCTTGCGGCAACACCATAACTTGCCGAAACTGCTCGACAGAAAGGCCAATGATCTGTTTTATTTGTTCATCGGCATCTTTTTTCTTTTTCGCCACCAAGGTTTCTTCATCGCCATTGGCTAACACTTTGCGAAGATGAGCTGCAGCTTTTTGTTCGGTAACGCCATCGCCTCGCTTGGCCTTGCGCATTTGCGTTGGTGTACGGGTAATACGGTAATGCTTGCCTCGAATGGAAAACTCCAGGCTTAATTCCGTTAAGGTTTCAGCAAAGGCATTGTCACACCTTACCCCCATGTCTTTGCGTGCTTCATCGGTGGTTTCACCATAAAGGGCATAACAAATGGCGTGTAAAATGGATGACTTGCCTGCTCCTGTTGGGCCATCAATCAAAAATAACGGGTTATCGCCTAAATCACTAAAGTCGATGTGCTCGTGGTCGGCAAAAGGGCCAAAGGCATGAATGTCGAGGTTATGGAGTTTCATTATTCAGCCTCCATATTATTGACTACAGAGCGAGCTTCAATGATGGTGGCATGTAACAACTGTTGTTGTTCGGTGGTTAACTCACAATCCATTACCTGAGTGAAAAAATCGGTAAACACTTGCTCTTCACTGCGCTCATTACCGGCACTGTTTTTTTCCTGGCTCAGTTTAGAGTTTGAGCTTAACTCAAAGTTAGTGCGCTCTATTTGCAATACATTGGCATACACCTGGCGCAAGCGCCCCATAGGGTCGAGGATCACTTGCGTATCGGTTAACTTTGCCAGAATATAATCGTCTGGTTGTGGATCGCTTTTGCCTTGCTCAATAAGCTCTTGCAACGTCCCCTCTAACACTCTTAAATCATGCCTGGCTTTAAGCGGTAAATGCTGATGGCTTTGTAAGCCATCACTGTTTAGCTCAATTAAGGTAACTCCCTTTTTCTGTTTATATTCTGAAA
The DNA here is from genome assembly GCA_002162925.1 of Thalassotalea sp. 42_200_T64. GTDB lineage: Bacteria > Pseudomonadota > Gammaproteobacteria > Enterobacterales > Alteromonadaceae > Thalassotalea_A. The sequence continues at coordinate 42,083 of MABC01000042.1, forward strand.
ATGAATACTTGAGTAATGATCCGGAATAACGAATGTGTTCAGCGCCTTTGTATTGTGGTGCATGTAAGTGACCAAGGGCAACATAATCAAATTCGGTTAACGGCTGCCAGGATACTCTATCAGCACCGCCAATAGATAACGGCCGCTCAGAGTCTGACTCACTCGCGCCATCAATAAAACAATGGCTAAGTAATACTTTCGGCTGTTTACTCTCTGTTGCCTTAGCTAAGATTTTTTGTGCCAGATAGGTATGGGCTTGATCATAGGTTTTTATCTCTAGCCCAGCATCATTAGTGTTAAATGCTTCTCGAACTTCTACCGGATCGTGATAAGGAATGCCGTAAAATGAAACTGGCCCGGTATCGCTGCTTATCACCACGGGCGTTTCAATGTTTTTTATGTCGGCCAGGATGTGCAGGCCGGCCTTTTGCATTTGCTGGGCGCCAAAACGTAAACGTTTGGCACTGTCGTGGTTACCACTGATGATGATAATGGGGATCTGCAGTGGCTCTATTTCATTAACAAAGTCATTGAGCGCATCTACGGCGTCACTTGGTGGCACCGCGCGGTCAAAAATGTCTCCGGATACCACTAAGGCATCTACTTTGTGTTCAATGGCGTATTGTTTAACTTGTTTTAATACGAAAAGTTGATCGGCTAACAATGAGATATTTTGAAACAACCGGCCTATGTGCCAGTCTGAAGTATGAATAAAGCGCATCTGATCCCTAAAGTGCTAAGTGCTAAGTGCTAAGTGCTAAGTGCTAAGTGCTAAGTGCTAAGCACAAGGTAAGGCATCAAAAGGGATTTCTCAATAGCTGTTTTTGATTAGGTTATAAATATCTTAAAAAGCTAAGGGTCTGTTGACCTTTGCGGTACAAATTTTGTTCAAACAGGCGAGCTTTGAACAAGGCTTGGCGATTGAAGTTTGGTTATTCCAAATAATTGAGCCATAACGCGGTGCAAAGTTCGCCTATTTTATCCTTGTTATGGTTAATTCAATATAGCCTTTGTTATTGTCATAAAAACTCCAGGCGTCATTGGCAAAACAGTATAAATAGCCCGGGTAAATAATTCTTAGCGGTACATTATTAGTAAATTCTGTAAGTTGCAGGTATTGGTGCGGTATAGCGCTACCGTCATTTTTAACCACCCGTTGATAATCTTTGTCGTGTTTGTACTTCACATCCTGATGGCCTTTACCACTATCGTTGGCAATGGCACCAATCATGGCAAACCAGGGCTTGCTTTCCACTCGTTTAGTGCCAAAAAAGTCACTCGATTCGTTTTGACTTAAGCGTTTGTACAATGACTCAAATTTCCCCAAAAAGCTTGACGTGGCGCGGATCAGGTCACTGCTGGTGCGTTGTTTATTTTGCTCGGTACCTAACCAATTGCAACTCTCTTTACCATCTTGCCACTCACCGCTGGCGCTAAAGGCATATTCATCTCCTTGTTCAAGGTAAATATTGGCACAATTCCAGCGAATTTTGGCATATACCTCAATGGTAATGCTTTCGCCCTGAGCAAGAATTTGAGTAACATGATAGGGTTCATGCTCGATGGGCGATAGTCGTTGGCGCACATAGGCACTTTCATGAAAGTACGGCGAATTTTGTTTGATCAACGCCGGGATATTCCTGGGACGAGAGCGCAGTTTGGCAAATGCACCTTTGTAGGAGTTGTGTAGTATGCCGGCAGCATTATCGATAATTAACTGTTCAACATCGTGGCGAAAGCCAAGGCCAAACATTTTGCTTTGGGCGATCATCCATTTTAATGCACCATTAGATAAGTCACTGTCGTAGTAACCGCCGCCAACATCGGCATGAACACCAGGAAACCACATTTCGATGGCATCTTTATGTTTTTCTACGTTACTCCAGCGCGTCACGGTAAAGTTGGTTCTGCGCTCGTCCATGGCCATGGCATGACGAGCGTGCAAAATATGACTCGCAAGCTTAGTGTCATGGAATTGCCAAGTGTCTTTTCTGTCAAACAAATTGATGATTTCAAGATCGTCAGGAATGCCCAGTGCGCCAACAGTGTCCCAAACGCCTAAAAAGGTGATCGGTATAGCCGCCTGCTCATGGAAAAATTGCCAGTCTGGCTCTGCCCAACTGTTTTTATTCTGTCGTTTTTTATAACCGCTGTGAAATGCTTTATCGACTCGTTGCCAGCTTTCTTTGGCCGCGATGTGTTGTAGCTTTAATAACCCCTTACCGAGAAAGCCGGATAAACTTCTGGCAGAAAAAGCGCCACGGGAAAAGCCAAAAATCAATAACTCATCCCCCTCCCGATAATTCAAGCCGAGCCAATGGTAAGCACTGGAAATATGCCGATTGATGCCAAACCCCAATGCCCCACCCAAAACCTCGTCAACGATGCCAATTTCTTCGCCGCCAACGCCGGGGTGATAAAACACTTTTTGCTCAATACCACCTTCGCTTGTTTTATTAATGGCATTTTTTAATCGGTATACATTGGTGGGCGAGGCTACACCATTTTCTTCTTGTTCGGGGTTATTCCAGGTTCCGTCAAAACATATAATTAGTCTTTTCATCTTGCATCCCTCCCTAGTAAAAATGGCGATGTTATTGATAAAATTTTTATTATTGATAGCTTTAACGTTAGTTGAAAACAGTCAAGTTAGCGAAACTAAATGTTGCCCTTAACCGGGTTTAATCACAGCCATTTTTTTTGATAAATGGCTTTGTTTTTAAATATTCCATAAATAATTCGGGAATGTTAAAGCAATAGAACATTGATCTAGATCAAACTACCCGTACACCAAAACACTATATAGTGTGCTTAACAATAACAATAACACAATATATAGTTTATGACTTTTAATTGCTTACCTCCAACCATCGTCTTTCAGGAAGTGCCAAATGAGATAAGTTTGTGCTTTAGCATCACCGGCTGCCAGGTTGGTTGCAAGGGTTGCCATAGCACCGAACTTTGGAATAAAAACTTTGGCCAGACTCTTACCAATACAAATCTCCTACACTGGATTAACAAATACCAAGGGTTAATTTCTACGGTGTTATTTATGGGTGGTGAATGGCAACAACACTGCCTTATTGAAAAATTGATTATCGCCAAGCATCTGGGCTTAAAAACCTGTCTTTATACTGGCAAAAATACGGTTGATGATGAAATCAAACAACATTTAACTTATGCCAAAGTGGGCAAGTGGGATCCCCAACGGGGTGGCTTAAACACCCCGGGAACAAATCAAAAGTTTATAGAGTTGGCCACGGGTAACTCTCTAAATCATCTATTTATCAAACAAGGAATACAACATGTTGCGGCTTAGCGAAGAACAAATTAATAACAAAACAGCTTACATTCAGGAATATTTTTCAGCAAAAAATGCCGCCGACGGTTCCAAAATGGATGCCAATGCCAATGTAACGCAAAAGAACATTGCCACTTTAGAGGCCGAATTGCTAAAAGATTGTTATGTGCAAATCAATCGCTCTTTGGTGAAAAACAAGATCAGTGAAATTTTTGATGCCGATTTGGCTGAAGAATATCAACGTCAAATTGAAGACCATGAAATTTATGTACACGACGAAACCAGTATAAAGCCGTACTGCACCTCGATTAGCATGTACCCGTTTTTGCTCGATGGCTTAACCAAACTTGGCGGCGAGTCAAAAGCGCCTAAACACATAGAGTCATTTTGTGGCTCATTTGTTAATTTGATATTTGCCATATCGGCACAATTTGCCGGCGCGGTAGCCTCGGTGGAGTTCTTAACGTATTTTGATTATTTTGCCCGCAAAGAGTTTGGTGACGATTATCTTGAAAACCATAGCAAGGCCATTGAAAATCACCTGCAACATGTGGTTTATGCGCTTAACCAACCCGCTGCGGCGCGAGGCTATCAGAGTGTATTCTGGAACATTTCAATTTTTGATCAACATTACTTCCAGTCAATGTTTGAAAATTTTGTCTTTCCTGACTTTTCCAAACCTAACTGGTCAACGGTTGATAAACTGCAACAATTCTTTTTAACCTGGATAAATGCCGAGCGTGAACAAGCGATCCTCACTTTTCCGGTGATAACGGCTGCCATGCTTACCGAGAATGGCGAATGCAAAGATAAAGACTTTGCTTACAATTTGGCCAAAGAAAAAGCCATGGGTAATTCATTTTTCATTTATCTATCCGACAGTGCCGATTCACTGGCTTCTTGTTGTCGTTTACGCAATGAAATTACCGATAATACGTTCTCCTTTACCTTAGGTGCAGGTGGTGTGGCAACTGGCTCGATAAACGTGATCACCATGAATATGAATCGCCTGCAACAAGATGGCCGCGATTTAAAAACCGAAGTTGAAAAGGTTCAAAAATATCAGGTTGCTTATCGAAAACTGATGGAAGACTATTTAGCCCAAGGGGCACTCAGTGTTTATGACGCCGGCTTTATTTCTCTGGATAAGCAGTTTTTAACCATAGGCATAAACGGTATGGCTGAAGCCGCCGAATATGCTGGCTTAGAGGTAAGTAATAACCAAGATTACAAAGACTTTGTCAGTAGCAAACTGCAAGTTATCTTTGAGGCTAACCAGCATGCGAAAAAAGAATTTGGTTACATGTTTAATACCGAATTTGTGCCGGCAGAAAACCTTGGTGTTAAAAACTCAAAATGGGATGAAAAAGATGGCTACCTAACCAAACGTGACTGCTATAACTCGTATTTCTATTTGGTTGAAGATGAAAGCAGTAATCATTTAGATAAATTTGTCTTACACGGTAGAGAAATTAATCAGTACCTTGATGGCGGCTCAGCGCTGCATTTGAATTTGGATGAAAGTTTAACTGCCGATGCTTATGTAAAACTGTTTAACGTGGCGGCAAAAACGGGTTGTAACTACTTTTGTGTGAACATAAAAATCACCATTTGTAATGAGTGCGAGCACATAGATAAACGCACCCTGCACAGTTGCAGCTCGTGTGGTAGTGAAGATGTTGATTACGGTACCCGGGTAATTGGTTATTTAAAACGGATTTCCGCGTTTTCCAATGACCGACAAAAAGAACATGGTCTGCGCCACTATCAACGCTTGCAGAGTGAGCGGGTTTATAATGAACGAATGAAAAATGTTCAGGTGCAAACCCAGTCAGTTCTAGAGCTGATATAGCTCTAAGCGGTAAACAAGTAAAGCAACATTTTAACCGACTCAGGCAGTGTAATATCGATAATTTGATGTTACTCTGCCTATATAATATCTGCTCATTTTTAATGGTTAAAACTAAGATTTCATTATGCTTGCCAATTTATTTAAACCCTCACCATTACTCGACGACGCCACTCAAAACTGGATTTTAGACACGTTCGCCTGGGCACTAACAGAATTTGATTTATCGGTATTTAAAAATGATGCGCAGCTGATCTTGCCCATTTATGAGTTTTATCCAGGCAAAGTAAACAGTATTGAAGAAATGGCGCAATCGGTATTTGATAACACCATAAAATATGCCGGTATGGCTCATTGGCCAATTAAATTAGTGGCTCCCAATGAGTATCGCGCCACGGAAATGGCGAAACTAAGTTTTAAAGATGGTATGCGTGGCAATAACAGCCAGGTGTTTAGCAATGACTTTAGTGATAACAACCATACTGAAATATTGGTCAGCTATAATCCTTCGCAAATTAACCAGCCACAAGACTTGGTTGCATCTTTTGCGCAAGCATTTGCCTCTATTTTGGTGGCGCAACGTGGTGAGTTGCCACCTGGTGGTGAAGAGTTTGTGCCACAAGCGGTAGATTTACTCGCCTGTTTTATGGGCTTTGGCGTAATGTTTGCCAATACCGCTTATCAGTTTAAAGGTGGCTGTGGCAGCTGCTATAACAAATATGCCAACCGACAAGTGGCTTTGCCTGAGCAAGAAATGCTGTATTGCTTGGCGTTGTTTGCCACCTTAAAAAGCATCCCGGTAAAAGAAGTCACCTCTCATTTAAAATCGCATCTTAGAAGTGATTATAAAAAAGCGGCAAAAGAGTTGAAAAACGAATTAAAACAAAGTGATAATCAAGCACTGTTAACCGCGCAAGTTTAATACGACTTAATTGGTTCTAGCTCAGGAATTAAAGTCATGATGTATTATTTTAACCGCACATTCAGCTTGTAGTTTGTTCTAACATAGCCTAATTTAGGCAGTATCGATCTTCATTATCTTATTGAGAGTAAACCGCTATGCAATATAAAACCGTTACTGCAGCCAAGTTTAAAAATATCGCTCTGGTTGCCCACGATAATATGAAACCGGCATTAATGAACTGGTGCATGACTCACAAAGATAAATTAAACCGCCATACGTTATACGCAACGGGCACGACCGGGGCGTTATTGAAAAATAAAGCGGAATTAAAGGTTACCTCATTGATCAGTGGTCCATTAGGAGGTGATCAACAAATAGGCGCGTTAATTACCGAACAAAAAATTGATATGCTGATTTTCTTCTGGGACCCGTTAGAAGCACAACCACACGACCCAGACGTTAAAGCGTTATTGAGATTGGCTGCAGTGTGGAACATACCGGTAGCCTGTAATCAATCCACTGCCGATTTATTAATTACCTCGATATTATTCGATCAAGAGTATCCAAAATCTATTCCAGATTACTCCAGCTATTTGTCAAAAAGAACTTAAGATAGGGGCTAAGGAACTAGGAACTAGGAACTAGGAACTAGCAGGGTATTTTATTTCAAGTGAATTTCAGCGTCTCCGGCTTAGCTATGATAAAAACAATACCGACTTCTAATGCTAACGCGATCTCCCCGTTCCCCGTTCCCCGTTCCCCGTTCCCCGTTCCCCGTTCCCCGTTCCCAAAACAATAAGGGCTTTGAACGTTAATTCAAAGCCCTTTATTTTAATCTGATTTGTTTAATCAACTAGTCTTGTTTGGCGTACTGTAAATCCCAAACACCGTGACCTAAGTTTTGGCCGCGGTTTTCAAATTTTGTTAACGGGCGAGAATCTGGGCGTGGTACGTAATCATTACTCTCTGATACGTTTTTAAAGCCCGGCGCACCTTGCATATCTTCTAACATACATTCGGCGTAGTTTTCCCAGTCGGTGGCCATATGAAATACCCCACCTACTTTTAACACACCGCGAATGCTTTCAATAAACTCAGGTTTAACAATGCGGCGTTTGTGGTGCTTGGCTTTGTGCCAAGGATCAGGGAAGAATAATTGCACAGTATCCACCGAGTTTGCTTCGATGCAATCGGCTAATATTTCAATCGCATCGTGCTCGTATACTTTTAAATTTTCGACGCCTTCGGTTTCGGCCAATGCCAAACAGGCACCAACACCAGGCCGATGAACTTCAATACCAATAAAGTTACGCTCTGGCGCATTTTTTGCCATTTCTACCAATGACTTACCCATACCAAAACCGATTTCTAAGGTGATCGGGTTTTCATTGCCAAATAAACTGCGACTGTCAATCTTGGCATCGCTATGATTTAAGCCCATGGTATCCCATAACGTTTCAAGAGCACGTGCCTGTCCTTTAGTTAAACGGCCTTCACGTTTTACAAAACTTCGAACTTTGCGAATGTATTTGCCTTCGGCTTGTGCTTGTTCGACAGTTTTGTGTTTGTTCTCGTTACTCATAGGGTGATCTCTTTACGGTTAATGCTTAATACAAATAAGGCGCGTATTATCCTGTTTTGTAAAACAGAATTCAACTGCGCCTTAACACTAAAACCTAAACATCAGATATGCTTGGTTTATTAAGTGGGGTTTATACCAATTTGGTATTATGACCACCAAACATCGTAAAGATCAGATACAGCAACTGACTGAGCACCAGCTTGGGTTAACCAGCCTTCTACAGTTTTGCGATCTTCTTCAGTACATTTACCTAATTTTTGCGTGCAAATCAGGCCATGCCAAATTAAATCGCCTTCACCACCAAAACCTAAACTGTTTGGCTCAATGGCTTCGCTGAAAAAGTTATTAAGAAATTCATCAATAGCATCGTTGCTAGTGCCTTCGGCAAATTTCCAGGCAACGTCAAACCCTAACTCTTGGAACTCATCTACGCGCATTTTTTTACGTAGGCGACGGCTACGGTTTTTTGATTCAGTCATGCTGTTCTCAACTATTTATGTCATTTGCCGCGAAGAATAGTGTTATTTGGTGAAAATGCCAAGTTTTATTGTGTTAATTATCGTACTTGTTGGCATTAACTTGCCATAGATCAACTGAGTTAAAACCGCTACACTCGCACTCATTAAAATAAAAAGTGTATTGTAGTTGTGAATAATGAAATTTAGTGAACAGGTTTTACATTGGTTTAATGAGCAAGGGCGAAAGCATTTCCCCTGGCAACAAAATAAAACACCATACCGGGTATGGATTTCAGAGATCATGCTGCAACAAACGCAAGTCACCACGGTAATTCCGTACTACCTGCGTTTTATGGAAAGCTTCCCCACCATTACCGATTTGGCCAATGCTGATGAAGATCTGGTTCTTCATCACTGGACCGGTTTAGGCTATTACGCCAGAGCCCGTAACTTGCATAAAGCGGCAAAAATCATTCGTGATCAGTATCAAGGCAATTTCCCCGAAGATATTGAACAGGTGATCGCCCTGCCCGGCATCGGCCGCAGCACCGCCGGTGCCATCTTATCGTTGTCGCTTAATCAACATCACCCTATTTTAGATGGCAATGTAAAACGGGTATTAGCACGCCACTTTATGGTCTCCGGATACCCGGGGCAAAGTGCCTTTGACAAACAATTATGGCTACTTTCTGAAAAACTGACGCCAGAGTTTGGCGTTGCCAACTTCAATCAGGCGATGATGGATTTAGGCGCTACGGTTTGCACCAGAGGTAAACCGAGTTGTACTGAGTGCCCATTAAAAACCGATTGCCAGGCGTTCTATCATGAAAAGCAAAGTGAATTCCCGGGTAAAAAACCGAAAAAGCAAAAGCCAGAGAAGAAAACCATGATGGTAATGTTTCACCAAGGTGATTCCGTATATATGTATAAGCGGCCACCTTCTGGCATATGGGGTGGTTTGTGGAGCTTTTATGAAATTACACAACTTGATGAACTGCAAGCTTTGACGGACAAATTAGGCTTTATAATAACAGCAAGCGAAGCACTTACCGAATTTCGTCATACCTTTTCGCATTTCCATCTCGACATCACCCCTTTGATAGTGGATGTCGTTGAAGATACTAATGCCAATAATGCCACTAATATTAATGAAAATAGCCCGCATCTTTGGTACCATCTTCAGCGCGGTGAAAATGTAGGGTTAGCCGCATCGAGTAAAACCCTATTAGCATTACTTAATAATACCAAGCAAAAAGAGAAGCAACTATGAGTCGTAAAGTATTTTGCCAACATTTCAAAAAAGATGATGACGGTTTAGATTTTCAATTTTACCCAGGCGATATCGGTAAAAATATTTTCGATAACATCGGCAAAGAAGCCTGGGGCATCTGGCAGAAAAAACAAACCATGTTAATTAATGAAAATAAACTGTCGATGATGAACCCGGAAGACAGAAAATTCTTAGAAACCGCTATGGTTGCATTTTTATTTGAAGGCAAAGAACCTGAAATTGAAGGTTACACCCCAGAAAACAAATAAAATTTTCCAAATGAAAGATTAAATAATAAATAAAGGCTGTTTTTTAAACGGCCTTTTTTATTTTTTGAGAAAGTCTAGGGTCTGTTGAACTGTATTATTTGCTCAATAAACGCCTGGATTGGATTAAAAACCAACAAACAAACATTTTTTTAAAAAAAGTAGTTGACTGAATAACAGAAAAACAGTCTAATAGCGCCCGTCTTCAAGGCAAAGCCAAAAAGACATAAGAATAGACACTGCCTCGATAGCTCAGTCGGTAGAGCAGGGGATTGAAAATCCCCGTGTCCCTGGTTCGATTCCGGGTCGAGGCACCATCTATTCCTAACCTATTTTGAATAAGTGTTTACCTAAACATTTATTCGGTGCCAAGATAATTGATTGAATAAATTAAATTATCGCACACAGTTTTGTGTGCCGACTTAGCTCAGTTGGTAGAGCAACTGACTTGTAATCAGTAGGTCGCCAGTTCGACTCCGGCAGTCGGCACCATTTACAATAAGCCCTAACTTCGGTTAGGGCTTTTTTGTATCTAGCGATGGGTCAAATTCTATAGTTAATTTCACTAGCACCATTAAAACCACCTACCCCACCTATTCTGCACCCTATACGTGATTTAATCCTGTCATACCAAGAAGTTAATAGGCACGAAATACACACCATTTTGAATACCCCTAACTAGGGCACTGATTTTACCTAGGGTAAGTAAATTTGAATTGATTCATTTATCTATTGATATAAAATTAATTCGTTAATTTTGATCAAATTGGGCGAGTAAAAAAGGATTTAAGCCGTTGCTATAGGGTAATGGGGTTAGTGTATAGGCTGCTAAAACTGCGGCATTAGATTTTTAGGGTGAATGGTCTGATGGTGTAAATTTCCGAACTGGGTATTAGCACCAGTAATATCAGTTAGTTTGTGCAGTGAGTGATTTTAATTTACCAGTGAATAGCAGATAAAACAGATGGATTATCATCAAACTGATTTAATGTATTAATGATTACTTACTTTTATATAAAACTAAGTTTAATAAATATCTATCTGTTTTATCTGCTCTATTTTTATTTGTTGGTTAACTTGTTTTTTATTTCCTTAATTCCTTTTATTACCCATACCAAACAAGGGACTCTCAGGCATATTTCAGTTGCTATAATAATCTAAGGAGTAACTAATAGTTTGAGAACGTTATGCCACAAAACAAACTTTCCATCAATAAAGCAGTAAGAATACTAGAGCTATTTGCTTTTGAAAGGCTAAATAAAACTCAAATTTCAAAATTACTCAATCTATCCAGAGGGACTGTCATAAAATATGTTCAGTTGTACGAAAAATCAGAATTAACATACTCCGATTTATTTCTGCGTAAAAAGAAAGAAATAATCAGCTCACTTAATGTAAACCGCACGCCTAAAAGAACAGAAAGACAAGAACGAGTAGTTACTATTTTTTCCACACTACATGAAAGCCTTAAAAAAGGAGATACTAACCTTAAGAAATTTTGGACGGTATATTTTAAGAATGAAATTAATGGCTACCAATATACTCAATTCGTTCATAAGTATCACAAATGGCGTATTGCTAATGATATGGAAAAAATAACCTTTAATAGATGGAAAATCAATCAAATTGAACCTTGTGATCTTGAGATATTAAATGAGTGGAGACTCTCAACTAACAGAAATCGGTGGGAAAAATCTGTTGCTATTTTGGGACTTTACGAAGGAGAACATATTACTGTAATTAGTAAAAAAATTGAAAGATCTATAAGGACAATTAAAAAGTGGGTCAATTCCCTATCAGAAAAGGGTATTGCAAGCATTGACCTAAGAAGGACTAGAATCGTTCCTGCTAAAGTTAAAGAACGAATGGAAAAGAAATCGAACAACATCATGAAATTACTTCATGAGCCACCATCACTTCACAATATAAACAGAACATCTTGGAGTTTAAAGTCGCTATCAATGGCTTACAAAGAATATTATGGTGACCCAATATCCATGACAACAGTATCGAAATACATTCGCGATAAAGGTTACGCTTTCAAAAAAGCAAAAGTAGTATTAACTAGTCCAGATCCTGATTATCGACGAAAATTGTCTAACATTAAGAAAATTTTATCTAACCTCAAAGAAAATGAGAAGTTTTTTTCTATTGATGAGTATGGACCAACGGCAATTAAAATACGAGGTGGAAGAACCTACACGCATCGTGGAGTTTTAGATACGGTGCCTCAATATCAAGTGTCTAAGGGAAGCCTTATATGCACAACAGCATTAGAATTGTCCACAAATCAAATAACTAATTTCTATTCAGATAAAAAAAACACGACAGAAATGATTAAATTATTAATGATTTTACTTGAACAATACAAAACTGAAGAACGAATTTTCCTATCTTGGGATGCAGCTTCTTGGCATGCGTCAAAAGAGTTGGACAAAAAAGTAAGTGAGATAAACAACGACGAATACAGAAAAAAAAATAACACACCTTATGTTGAATTAGCCAAAGATGGCGAAAAATGGTTGCCAATGGAAGAAATATTTAAACTGACTGAACAGCCTTAATAGTAGAAAATCTAAATACCTCCCCAAACTAAAAAGCTAGTTTTCAATTTGAAAACTAGCTTTTTTTTAACTTTAAATGCTATTTAAACTATGCCACTTCTTCCAGATCATGTGCAGAACGCAACAGGGTTTTCTTCGCCGTGTTTAAATGCGTTTCCATAGCGGTAAGTACACCAGAGGTATTGTGTGCCAGTAATTGCGTGATTATCTCTACGTGCTCTTTAAGGGCGACGACATTTCGCTCAAACTCATCACCTTTGTTCCACTGGTAATGGTAGTGGCAAATCAAAGATACTACATCAAAGAACTGCATGAAAAATCGATTTTCAGAAGCTCGTTGGATGATAAAATGAAATTTCCTGTCTAATTCACTAAGCTCGGTATAACGGTTTTCAACATCGGCGAGAACCTCGTTGTGCTTGTCCAGTAATATCGACAACTCTTGCCAAACTTCATCATCTTTAGGAGTCGCTAACAGCTTGGTAATTGAGCTCATTTCCAAAATACGTCTGAACTCTACCAGCTCTAGTGCAAATTTCGCATCAAATTCAACCATTTGCCATTTTGCTCTGGGGCTTTTATTAATTAAGCCAAAACGTGAGAATTTGATCAAAAACTCTCTTACGGTAATGGTGTTGCAACCCGATGATTTGGCCAGTTCGAGCTCTGAGAATTTATCACCCGGCAACAGTTTTCCGTGGTTAATAAGATCGAGGAAATACTTTTCGATGATTTCTTCTTTCGACGAGACACTATTGCTGGTATCAAAGTAGTCCCCCTCTTGTGACGCTCTCAGTACCTGCTTTTGTGAGCCGTCGATGGCGACAATGCCTTTTTTTTCCAACTCAAGTAATGCCGTACGAATGGTAGTTCGGCTAACATTGAGCTTTTTTGCCAAGGTATTATCTTTTAAGAAAACAATACTGCCTTCACTAAAATCAACCAGGGTTGCTAATATACCGTTTACGGTTTCCTGAATAAGGTGACTATGACCACTCACGCCGACATTCCTTCTTAGTATGAAAATTAATTTTAGAGTCTCTAAAATCAGTATATCTGAATGTGTTGTTTATTTATAGTAATACGGAATAAATTATAATTCCGGTTAAAAAGTAGTTTTTTTCACCATAAAGACAAAATAAAGTCATTAAACTAAGTTCAGGTTATGTAACGTTTAGCTAAACTTGTAGCAACCTTCACTGAACTGCAGAATTTATGCCGTCCATGGCAATTCTAAGTTAATTCATCCCTGAATTAGAAAAAGGCTTTAGCTGTTCAGCTAAAGCCTTATTCGTTTTTTAACACAACTCGTTACGCTAATGAGTTGGCGCGACTAATTTTATCGAATCAATATCAATATTCATTGCCCGGTAGCGCTGATCTTTTGCCTTGAAGTCTTTGGTACTGGCTTTCAATTCAAAGCCTTGTCCTTGCTTGAATACAATTTTTTGTATGCCGGCCTGAGTAAAGTTCAATTCACCGACAGTGGCTTGCACATTTTGACCAGTACTTTTGCTGACCTTAACCGCTTGTTCATTGCCATCAAATGACTGTAACGTTTTTACTTTTTTGCCTTTACCTTTAAGGTTGAAAGCTAATTCATCACTGCTATTGGCTAAGATAAAATCTTTATATCTCATCTTATAGTTTACTTTCACTTGATAGCTACCAGCACGCGGCACATCAACATACCAACTGCGCGAGAAATCTTTTAACATCGAACGATAACTTTCTTTACCAAACTTGCCATGTTTCGTCGCTTGCTCACCGGCTAAAGTGATAATGCCATTTTGATCGGCTTTGCTATGCTTAGGCACAATCGTTAACGTACCGGTATAACTTAGTTTGATAATGGTTAAGTTGAGATCTTTTTTCACTGATGCAAGATCAATCACGGTGTCACCATCAAGCTGCTCAACCGCTAATTGATTTTCAATCGCCGTTAACGGAGTGGCCAGTTGCACCTTATTCACTAATCCTGGTAATACCAGCTTATTGTCTTCTGGCCAGTGATGAACATGTAGATAGAGGGCATCATTTGAGGTCGACACTTGGCCCCAGTCTAATTTAAGGAATGGGTTTAGGTCTGTTTCAAAAATCGCTTCGTTATTTTTTCGAGCCACTTACCTACGCCAACCAATACATCTTTTTCATAAGGTAAAATGCTGCCATCGCCTTTCGGGCCAATATTTAATAAAAAGTTTCCGCCCATACTGGCAATATCTGACAGCTTACGAACTTGCACGGCAATTTGTTCGTAAAGAGGTAAACCTTTCACCCACGATTTGTAACCCCAGGTGTGATAAAAGGTTCTTGGCGTTTCCCACGGGTATTCGGTGATCGGTGAATCTGGCACATGGTTATCTGGCATGGTGAGAAAATCCCCTTGATTATTCATCACCCGGCCATTAATTAAGGCGTCTGGTTGATACTTTTTCACCGTATCCCGAAAGCGTTTGCTTTGTGCCAGCGTTGGCTCACCCATATCAAAAAATACTTCGACAATTTCACCATAATTGCTCATCAGCTCTTCCAATTGCGCCACTTGAAAGTCTTCATTGGCTTTTGACACCTTGCTAAACACGCTGATTTACCATCACTTGGATTACGCTCAGGGTTTGGCCCGTTAAAGTGCCAGTCAGGCGTAGAGTAATAGACACCAAGTTTTAAACCGTGACGCTGGTGGCGTCGGCCAGTTGTTTAAGTAGATCTTTTTTATAAGGGGTGTAGTCAACGATATCAAAATCGGTATGCTTAGAATCAAACATGGCAAAACCATCATGATGCTTGGTAGTTAACACGATATAACGCATGCCGGCCTGCTTAGCCAACTTAACTACAGCGTCAGCATCAAAATTTGATGGATTAAAGTGTTGGACTACCTTTTGGTAATCTTGTTGCGATATATCGGCATGGCGTTGAATTTGTTCACCGAGTTTTTCAATTTCTTTGCCCTGCCAAACTCCGGCAAGATCGGCATACGCACCAAAATGGATAAATAAACCAAAGCGCAATGCTTGCCACTTGGCAATGGCCGATTCATTTTTTTGCTGCGGCACAACTACGTCACTCTGCTCGACAGCAAAACTCGGTGACATAGCAGAAGATAATAAACTGGTGAGTAATACCGGCTTAGATAATTTAAACATGTTCCATAATCTTTAATGCACAATAGCTAGATAACGCGACTTGCATTCAACATAAAAAAGCCCTCACATGAATCTTATAGGCAATAGGCACAACCGTCAAGTTAGGTAATGTAAAGTATTGTAAAGCACGTAGCTCCTTAAAATTAATGCAACAGCTCGATGAGCTGCTATCATTTTTGAAAAAACTTAGTTTTCCATATTGCTACCTAAGTGTTAAAATCACACCATAAAATTGAACATTAGAGATAAAACATAAAGCAAAAAGCAAAAAGCAAAAAGCAAAAAGTCTAATAATGATCAACGAGCAAGGAAACCATGTATAACAATTGCTTATATTGTTTAGCTTGTTATTAAGTTTTTCTGCTTACCTGTTCATCTCCGAATCGCCGGTAGATGTGTACTATATAACTTAAACATCATTTTCAACAACACAAATCAATAATCAACAACCCTATTTTTACTTTTCTATGGATGAATTAGCTCAACACAAATAAAGGCTTACTTAACCATACAAGCTCACCTCATTGTCAGTTTATTGTAAAGAAAGTGTAAGCAATGTATTGACATCCGCTAAAGTAATGGCCAGCCTGAATCGGGCTTTATTTATAAAACACACAAAAATGACAATTTAGCTATGATTTTAGCTGCAAGGCAACACGTAAAGCACTGTTTAATACTAAGACACTGTTTTTGCCTTTTAGCTCAGCTTTTACAGGGTCGTTGAAAACTACCGAACAATGGAGATGGACAAATGAAACAAAGATATTACAAATCATTAGTAACCGGGGCTATTTTAGCCAGCTTCACTCAGGTGGCACAAGCAGATACGCTTGGACCGATTGAACGTACTCAAGACACCTGGGTAAATGGCACAGGTGCCGGTGTTGATAATAATTACGGCGCCGCGAATAATATGCGTATCGATAACGGCGTAAAAATGAAGGCCTATGTACAATTTGATGTGACCGGGATCCCCGCAGGTCACGTTATCGAATCGGCAATATTAACATTGACGGCATTTTCTAAAAATGCTGATCCGATAGTGGAAACATCGATTTACCCTGTCACCGGTACTTGGGATGAAAGTACACTTACCTGGAATACTGACACTTTAGTATGGGGTGATACTGCACTTGCTGAACTTCCAGCCGGTGTAGTACTCAACGCTAACGATACCCACGACTTCGATGTTACTAGTGGTATAACTGCCGATGGCGCATATACCTTTGGTATTCAAATGCTCGATACCACCTATAAAAGTATCAAGTATGGAACTAAGGTTGCGGGAACAATTCCCACATTAACCATAGTAACAAAATCTGCAGCCCCGACTGATACCACAGCGCCGGTATTTGATGAAAACATTTCAGCCATTGAAATAAACGCTACAGCTACTCTGACTGACATTACCGAGGCTATTAACGCTGCTAATATTACCGCACTGATGAAACCGATGGTTCTGTCGCAGCAACGATTAAAAGTGAGAGCAACTTAACTTCAGGTGTTCAAATCGTAACATTGCAAGCAATCGATACTGCACTTAATGAAGCCACCACAAATGTTACTGTCAACATTACCCCGCTATTAACATTATCAGATGATCAAATAGTTCCGGTTGGTGAGAGTTCTGATGTCACTGTCGGATTATCTGGTCCGGCAGTAACGTACCCAGTCACTATCGATTATACCCTGGGGGGTGATGCCGTAGCAGATGCATAGGGCCAATTAACCTTCGATGATACCAATGCACAAACAGTAAATGTTAGCGTGCTGAGCGATGCTTTGGGTGGACAAACTGGGGTATTCACCCTAACCCAAGCCGATAATGCGCAATTGCCATTAGTCGACAGCAGTACAATTACCGTAATTGCCGGCAACGCGGCGCCAACAATCACGCTAGCGCTTACGCAAAACGGCGCGCCATTAGCTACGATTACTGCTGATAATGCTGACGTTATTCATTATATTGATGCTACCGCTGGTACTGTTACCGTAACGGCGACTATTGATGACATTAACTCCGATGATACTCATGCGATTTCTTGGGACGGCAGTAGCGAAGTGTTAGCGGCACAAGGACTTCGCTTTGATTTTTCACCAGAGCAATTAGCTGGTAATTTAAATTTAAGCCCAACCGCTACGGAAGAAAATACAGATGATTTGTTTGCAACGCTATTAACTACTCAAATCAAAGTCATTAGTACAGCTCTGCCAGAATTACCTACAGATGTTGATTCCGATGGTGATGGCATTTTCGATAGTGCTGAAGGATATAAAGATTCCGATGGCGATGGCATTGTTGATTATCTAGATAATAATCCAGACACCACTGAGTTGCCGCCATTAGCAGGCGAGCTTAAGACAGTTTCAGGACTTAGCTTATCTTTAGGTAACGTTAGCACTACTGCCCAAGGCATAAGTGCTAACTCTGCGATAATCTCGCAAGCAGACCTTGACAGTACAGCAGCCGATGGTGATGAAGACATCTCAGATACTGGATATTTCCCGCTAGCAAGAGCCAGTTTAATTAACTTTAAAGTCAGTGGTTTAGTGGCTGGTGATGCGGCTGCTGTGGTTTACCCATTAGCTGATAGTGTGGTGATCACCGAAAACATAGAATATCGTAAGTACACCCCTGCTGCAGGTTGGCAGGAATTTGAAAAGCAAGGTGATAATGCCATTTCGTCAGCGATAAAAGATGAAGCCGGTAATTGTCCAGCACCAAATTCTGAAAGTTATCTCGACGGTTTAACCGCAGTTGATAATTGTATCCAATTAACGATTGTCGATGGCGGTATGTATGATGCCGATGCCACAGAAAACGGTTCAATTGAAGATCCAGGTGTTTTGGCCGAAGCGAATTCAGCGCCGGTATGGACTACTAACCCTGTTCAATTGGGAACTCATAACGTTAATGAAAATAGCAGTGTTACCATTACTGAAGATTTAGCAGCCCTGGCAAGTGACGCCGATGGTGATGCTTTAACCTTCGCTAAAGTCAGTGGCCCTGTATTGTGCAAAACAGCTATACCTCTGTGTTTGCTAATACCCTACAGCTGTTACAAAGTTTGCTTTTATCTGTGTAATCCATTTTATTTTTTCTAAGGATTGGATTGCAAAATTATTGTTGTTATTTACTTTGTTACTAAAATGCAGATCAATTAGTAACCTTTATAAATAAAAAATAAAACTTTGTAAAGAAAAGTAAATAAAGGTAAAGCGCCGTAGATTCACACCGCAACACAAAATATACAAAATACACATAAAAACAAATAGTTAAATCAACAGTCAAGATTAAAAACAGTAAGGAACAACTTATATAAGATTTATAATAAACACCACAAGTGAGTGTTCAAAACCAAATTTCAGGATAAGATGAGCTGCGAACACTGAAGTGCAAAAGGATAATTTATCTTTCAGAGCAGAATACAAACAGTGATATAAAGCCATAGAAGGTGATCAATTTAAAATAGTGACCTTTATTAATTAAACCCCAAAGAACTCTAGGTTGACTAACCCTATTTCAACTAAATAAATTTATAAAAGCCTGAAAACAATGGAATTTTATTGAAACTTTCGAGATAAATGAATTAGTTTTGGCTGGTAGCAAAATTGCCACAGTAACTCCTGTGGCCGTTTCGTGGTTGGTGATCAAAAGCCACGGCTGCAACAGAAGTTGGCTTAACTATATACATAAATTGAGGACGATAAATTTTAGACAGGTATTAGAGCAAACGGATTAGCCTAAAAAGACTTCGTGATTGCCGGCAATTTTAAGATCAGGGTGTTTTACCACCACTTTTTTTAATTCCCTCACTTGCCGAGAGCCCAGTTCAACCAGTAAGACATATTTGCCAGATTCAACTTCTTCTTTGATCAACTCAGGATTCACATTGTTGCGGGTGTTAATGATCAAACTGCTATCGGGTTTCATGATCACCACAAAAAATAATACGATGGTAGAAACCGCGCACCAAACCATCAAAAATAACGTAAAAGCCAATAGATAACTCAATATTGCTACGCCAACAATGACCAATAACGCAATCAATAAGCCGTATTCGCCACGCAATAGCGAGCTGAAAATTTCATCTTTGACCGGCATAAAGGTATCCAGGTGATGAGTACCCTTACTTTTTGAAATCAGGTGAATTTGCGGTTTGGTGAAACCGTGGCTTTCAAGCTCAGCCGTGACTAGCTTCAATTCGTCGATGTCATCACAAATGTAGAAGTGTCTTTGCATAAATTCCGTCTATTTTCTAACCAGTTTCCTAATTTAAAATTATGGTGTATATATTGGAAAGATCAAATATATCGATCAGTGCTATTGAATCTTCATTCAATGGTTTATTTTTAAAGAGGTCACATTGAACGAGAAAAGATAAGTATATATAGGTACAAACAGAATTTTAACCCTCCTGGCAATTCTAAGTTATTTCATCCCTGAAAACAGAATTCAAACCATATATGGACCCACTCCGTTTGCAAGATATTTAATCTATTTTGTAAGAGGAAATCATTGCTCTCATATATCCGGCCTGTTTATGGAGGATTTTTACCTACTGGCCCCGATGGTTGTTTGCGCTCACACTCCTCATCATCTTACGGCTTATTATAGCCATGGTTTGTACCAGGTTTTGTGCAAGCCAGTCTGACCTATCTTACCATCCGATTAATTTATCTTTTGCAACTGAAGTAAAGGGTTTATCTTTTATCTCATTACTGAATTCACTCAAAAATCGTATTCAGTTCAAATTCTTTTTAGGTTGCTGGACGAAAGCTTTCTCCTTTCGCCATGATTACCCAAGCCATTCTGGCTATTTTATTGGCGACCGCAACGCATGCTTTGTTATGCCCTCGTCGAGCCTTCAACGCTTGTGCCCATTTACTGAAACTATCATCTTTATTTTCAGTACAACGCAAAACGGCCCTAGCACCATGAATATACGACGTTCTTAAGTAGGCATTTCCATCCTTGGCAATTCTAAGTTAATTATTCCATGAATTAAAAAGGCCGCGTTAGCGACCTTTTTAAGCAAGTAACTGTTTACTACTAAAACTGCGGTGCAGAATTCGTTGGCAAGTTACGAGAGATCTCAGCATTTTCTTTCAAATTGCTAATGTAGCCTTCAAATGCCGACTGTGATAATGCCATTGTTTGTTGTTGTGCAAGGTTAGCATCCGTTTCTGCGGCAGCACCTTCAGTAACACTTGTTAATTCAACAATCGCGTAATCACCATTAGCCATCACGGTATTGGCCGCAGATACTTGCTCGCCAACAGGGTGTGCTAAAGTAAACGCTTGACGAGCAATATTATTGGCTACGTCACTACCATTACGAACAATGTTTTCAGCCGTAACAAATTCAGCACCAGCGGTAGCTAAATCTGCAGTTGTATCTTCACCGGCGATTAACTTCGCTAATAATGTATCGCTTGCCGCTTGTGCCGCCAAGCTTGCTTTATCATTGATAAGTTGCGTTTTGATTTGAGCACTTACATCGCTAAGTGGCTTAGTGCTAGCCTCTTTATGCTCTGCCAGACGAACAACCATAGCGTGCGCATCACCAACAACTTCAACGACATCAGAGTTCATTTTGTCTAATAAAACAACATTCGAAAATGCAGCGTCAATAACATTACCAGTATTAAATGGTACCGGGTTGTCGCCGCGAGTTAACCAGTCACTGGTTTTAATTTCGGCATTAATAACCGCTGCCGCATCATCTAGAGAATCTGGCGATTCAAATGCAATTTCAGCCATTTGTGTTTGTAAATCATAATAAATTTCTAACGCTTTATCGTTAGATAATTGAGCAAGAATTTCGTCTTTTACGTCAATAAACTGTTTAGTTTTAACCGCTTCTAAGTCAGTTAATTTAATAATATGAAAACCAAAGTCTGATTTCACCAGATCACTGATATTGTTATCTAACGTTAAGGCAAAAGTGGCTTTGTCAAACTCGGCATCCATTGCACCTTGTTCGAACCAGTCCAGATCACCACCATTTTCGCCAGAAAAGCTATCGGCAGAAAACTCTTTCGCCAATGCGGCAAAATCTTCACCAGCTTGCACTTTGGCAAGTAGTTCTTGTGCTTGCTGCTGCGCCGCAGTTTCATCATCACCAAATTCGATTAAGATATGCGATGCACGACGACGTTCTGTAGTCGAATAGGCATCCATATTATTGTCGTAATAAGCTTGTACTTCAGCATCTTCTACCACCACATCTTTGCTGATGTTAGCAATATCTAAACTGATATATTCAACTTTGACCTGCTCTTGCGCGGAAAAACGGTTTTGATTGGCTTGGTAATACTCGTTAATTTCGGCGTCATCGACTTCGCTATTAGCAATAAATTGTTTGGCTGAAACAGTCGCGTAACGAATACTACGAGTTTGAGTCGTTAACCTTACTGAAAGTTCTTGCTGGTATGGCAAGCTAAACTCAGTTGCCATTACACTCTGCATTAATTGACGACGAGCCATATCAGTACGTAAATAATCTCTAAACGTAGAAGGCTGATAAAAACCGGCCTGATTAATGACCATCAAATAGCGATCGTTATTAAACACACCATCAACCTGAAAATCAGCCATTGCATAAATGGCTTCTTTTATTTGTTGATCACTAATGCGAATGTTTAACTCGCTGGCATTTTGATCTAATAATTCTTCATTTATCAAATTTTCTAATACATTTGAACGCATTGATTGCATGTACATATCATTTGCCGTTAATTGTGCAAACATTTCACCATATTGTTGCTCCATACGGGCACGCTGGTTTTGATACGCAGATTCAAATTCTTGCTGACTAATTTTTTCACCATTAACCGTAGCTGCAGAGGTATCAACAGAATTGGTATAACTACCGACGCCGGCAAACACAAATGTAGCAATCACTAGGCCTAAAATAATCTTAGCGGTAACTCCTGAAGAGCCTTCTCTTATTCTTTCTAACATATTGTTCTCTTGTCACTTAACATCAGGACATAAATTTTCGATGCTCGATTGTAGCAAACACTATGGCGAGCTTGAAGTGTTTATCTTTAAAATTATGGTCTTATTGCTGTTAATTTTTTAATTCTGCAAATATTCCTTCTAGAAACAAGCCCTCTCTAAGCACTGTCCCTGCCTGCCGAGGATAAGTATCTCCATATACAAAACAGATTCATTTCCATCCATGGTAAATCTGCATATAGTTCATCCATGAACAAAAAAAGCTGGCATAAGCCAGCTTTTTCACTCTAAGAGGTAATTCTTAGTTAACGGCATCTTTAAGTGCTTTACCGGCTTTGAAAGCTGGAATTTTAGCTGCAGCGATTTGGATAGTAGCACCAGTTTGTGGGTTGCGGCCAGAACGAGCTGCACGATCACGTACAGAGAAAGTACCGAAACCAACTAGAGCAACTTGCTCACCTGATTTTAATTCGTCAGATACAGCATCGATAAAAGAATCTAGCGCACGGCCAGCTGCTGCTTTAGAAATGTCAGCGCCTGCTGCAATTTTTTCAATTAGTTGTGATTTATTCACAATGTGTTCCCCTTTAATTGTTATTATTTGGAGCTTTTCAGATATGCTCGATAGTTTTTATATCAGGCATTTCCTTCAACTGCAAGCTCCATCTTCCAAAAAATAAGATTTAAATCAAATTTCATTTTTAAATTAGCCTATCCCTTGCTATTGCTAAGCTGTAGCGCAGGTTTAGCTTGGCTTCGGTATTCAGACTAACACAGTTAATTAGTTTGAAAACCCCTAAATAGCAATTTTTTTCATTTTTATTGAAAAAATCTCTTATTTTTTCAGTAAACATCCCGTAAAGCCACTAATTAACTCGCTACAGACCACTTATCTGGCGATTCTAGCAAGGCAAGTTCAAGTACATCATCAATCCATTTTACCGGATGAATGGCCAGATCGGCTTTCACATTATCTGGGATTTCTTTTAAATCGCGCTCATTATCTTTTGGAATAATTACGGTTTTAATACCACCTCGGTGTGCCGCCAGTAGTTTTTCTTTTAAACCACCAATAGCTAAGACTTCACCACGCAAGGTAATTTCACCAGTCATCGCAACATCCGCCTTAACCGGGTTTCCGGTCAAACTTGAGACCAAGGCGGTACACATGCCAACACCGGCACTTGGGCCATCTTTTGGTGTGGCCCCTTCAGGTACATGCACATGGATATCACGCTTCTCGTGAAAGTCAGAATTTATGCGTAAGCCTTCTGTTCGACTTCGCACAACCGTCATTGCTGCCTGAATCGACTCTTGCATTACCTCACCTAATGAACCGGTATACGATAATTTACCTTTACCCGGTACCGATGCGGCTTCGATGGTCAACAGCTCACCACCGACTTCCGTCCAGGCAAGACCCGTAACCTGACCAATGCGGTTTTCATCTTCCGCTTTGCCATAATCAAAATGTTGAACACCTAAAAACTCTTCCAGATTATCCTGATTAATGATGACTTTTTTCACTTCATCATTCAGCAATATTTTCTTTACCGCTTTTCGACAAAGTTTAGAAATCTCGCGTTCCAGGCTACGCACCCCTGCTTCGCGGGTGTAATAACGAATGATGCCGATAATAGCACTGTCTTCAATTTGAATTTCGTTATCTTTCAACCCATTGCGTTTAATTTGTTTGTTCATTAGATGACGGGTGGCAATATTAAGCTTTTCATCTTCGGTGTAGCCCGACAAGCGAATGACTTCCATACGATCGAGTAATGGACCAGGGATATTCATGCTGTTCGATGTTGCCACAAACATCACATCCGATAAGTCATAATCAACTTCCAAATAATGATCATTAAAGGCATTGTTTTGCTCCGGATCGAGCACTTCGAGCAACGCCGATGCAGGATCACCACGCAAATCGGAAGCCATTTTATCTATTTCATCCAATAAGAATAACGGGTTTTTCACTTCCGATTTCGCCATTTTTTGTACTATCTTGCCCGGCATTGAACCGATATAAGTACGACGATGACCACGAATTTCCGCTTCATCGCGAACACCACCTAGCGCCATGCGCACGTATTTACGTCCGGTTGCTTTCGCAATTGATTGACCCAGTGAGGTTTTACCAACTCCAGGAGGACCGACTAAACATAAAATAGGACCTTTTAACTGAGTAACCCGTTGCTGTACGGCCAGATATTCAATGATGCGCTCTTTTACTTTTTCAAGGCCATAGTGATCTTGCTCAAGCACATCATTCGCCAATTTTAAATTACGCTTTAATTTACTGCGTTTTTTCCAAGGTACCGAAATCATCCAGTCAATATAGCTGCGTACCACAGTCGCTTCCGCCGACATTGGTGACATCATTTTTAATTTTTGCAGCTCAGCTAAGGTTTTATCTTTTGCTTCTGCCGGCATCTGTGCATCTTCAATTTTTTTGGCAAGCTGTTCCGCTTCATCTGGCACATCATCCATATCGCCAAGCTCTTTTTGAATGGCTTTCATTTGCTCATTCAAATAGTATTCGCGCTGGCTCTTTTCCATTTGCTTTTTAACCCTACCGCGAATTTTCTTTTCTACCTGCAAGATGTCTATTTCGCCTTCCATTAATGCCATTAAATATTCAAGTCGCTCACCCACATTAATAATTTCCAAGACATGTTGTTTGTCCTGTAACTTTAACGGCATATGGGCTGCCATGGTATCGGCAAGTTGTTCGGCATTATCGATACCTGAAACCGAAGTAAGTACCTCAGGCGGGATTTTTTTATTCAGCTTAACGTAGCCTTCAAACTGAGAAACGGCAGAGCGCACCAAGACTTCATGATTGTCAGACTCACTCTGCTCGGCTTCTAAATAGTCGACGTTGGCAATAAAATATTCTTCGGTTTCAACAAATTCTTTGATGCTCGCACGTTGTATCCCTTCGACCAATACTTTCACGGTACCGTCCGGCAGCTTCAGCATTTGCAAAATAGTGGCAATAGTACCGACTTCAAATAAATCTGTCGCTTGCGGTTCATCCACACTGGCATCTTTTTGCGCAACCAAAAATACTTTTTTATCGCTCTCCATCGCTAAATCTAAACAGCGAATGGATTTTTCACGGCCTACAAATAATGGAATGACCATCTGCGGGTAGACTACGACATCACGTAAGGCTAGTACTGGGGTTTCAATGGGTCCTGAATGCTCTGTGCTCATAGGAAATACTCTTGGAAAGGTGATGTGTAAACTAACGGATTATCACAATATTATTATTGTTTGTGTGGATTTATCGTTAGCAATTATTAAGCTCTACTTGAGTATATGGGGATTTTGATGAACTATTCAATAGGTTAAACTATTTTTCTTACAGATTTAGCTGAACCCACTCTAAAGGCGGTCCGGCCTGTCGTGGATAAGTACGTATATGTACAAAAAATGCCAGTCTGTTGACTGGCATTTGTTTGCTTTTAAAGGTGATTACTGATTATTGGTTTGCTTGTTTCTCTTCCGGTGATTCAAACATGATAATAGGTTTTGATTCGCCTTTTATAACTGACTCATCAACCACAACCTTGCTAGCATCGGTTAGTGATGGCAGTTCGTACATGGTATCTAACAGCACAGCTTCAACAATTGACCGTAAACCACGGGCTCCGGTTTTACGGACCATAGCTTTATTGGCAATCGCAATTAATGCATCTTCTCTAAACTCAAGCTCAACACCTTCCATATCGAACAGGGCGGTAAACTGTTTGGTTAATGCATTTTTCGGCTCTTGCAGTATTTGAATCAATGCACTTTCATCAAGCTCCGTTAGAGTGGCAACGACAGGAAGACGACCAATAAACTCAGGGATCAGACCATATTTCACCAAATCTTCTGGTTCCACTTGCTGGAAACGCTCAGTTAACGACTTTTCAGCATCTTTGCCTTTCACTTCGGCACCAAAACCTATGCCGGTGCCAGTGATCATGCGTTGTTCGATGACTTTATCAAGACCGGAAAATGCACCACCACATATAAATAAGATTTTAGAAGTATCGACTTGCAAAAACTCTTGTTGTGGGTGCTTACGGCCCCCTTGTGGTGGTACCGCAGCAATAGTACCTTCAACTAACTTTAATAAGGCTTGTTGAACACCTTCACCAGATACATCGCGAGTGATGGATGGATTATCAGACTTACGTGAAATTTTATCAATTTCATCGATGTAAACAATGCCACGCTGAGCTTTTTCAACGTCGTAATCACATTTCTGTAATAACTTTTGGATGATGTTTTCAACATCTTCACCAACATAACCCGCTTCGGTTAATGTGGTGGCATCGGCCATTGTAAATGGTACATCCAACATCCGTGCTAGCGTTTCAGCCAATAAGGTTTTACCTGAACCGGTAGGACCAATAAGTAAAATATTTGATTTCCCTAGCTCGATACCATTATGCATATCACCATTACGTAAACGCTTGTAATGGTTATAAACGGCTACCGACAATACTTTTTTAGCATGGGTTTGGCCGATCACGTACTCATCTAAATTTGCTCTGATTTCTTGCGGCGTTGGCAGTTTTTCAGACTCTGTTTTCGGAGAAATATCTTTAATTTCTTCACGAATAATATCGTTGCAAAGCTCAACACACTCATCACAAACAAACACCGAAGGGCCTGCAATCAACTTTCTCACTTCATGCTGACTTTTGCCACAGAACGAGCAATACAATAACTTTTCGTTATCACCGCTACCTTTAATTTCGTCGGTCATACGGTTTTCTACCTCAATTTAAACGTAACCTATCAATTGATATCATTGATAGTGCCTCACTGTTGAGGCTTTATTTTTTTACTACTATCTATATATAGTATTTCACAAAATAAGCAATTAACAACTTAGCTAACTAACCTACTTGTATCAACTATGGGGTTTTCTGCAGATAGTTGCTATCTTTTGGTTAAGATGTCGTCAACCAAGCCATATTCTACGGCTTCTTGCGCACTTAAAAAATTATCTCGATCAGTGTCATTGGTAACCTTGTCAAGATCTTGACCGGTATGCTCAGACATTAAACGATTAAGCTTCTCTTTAATAGACAGGATTTCTCTGGCATGAATTTCAAAATCAGACGCCTGTCCCTGGAAACCACCTAATGGTTGATGGATCATCACACGAGCATTTGGTAAACAAAAACGTTTGCCTTTTGCACCTGCGGTAAGTAAAAATGCGCCCATGCTTGCCGCCTGCCCCATACATACAGTACTGACATTGGGTTTGATAAATTGCATGGTATCATAAATAGCCATGCCCGCAGTTACCGAGCCACCCGGAGAATTAATATAAAGGAATATATCCTTATCTGGACTTTCCGATTCGAGGAACAACAATTGAGCAACGATCAAATTCGCCATGTGCTCTTCAACCTGGCCACAAAGAAAAATAACACGCTCTTTTAATAAACGTGAATAAATATCAAACGACCGTTCCCCCTTTGGTGTTTGTTCAACCACCATAGGAACTAATGCATTGTCGATTTGTTGAGAATTATTATTAGTAAACAAAGAAAAATATCCTTAAAGAAATAAAAATGGCTTATATGCAGTCATATAAGCCATTTAAGCTATTGCCAGAGACAATGTCAATGCAAAAGACGTTTAAGCGGGTTAATTCCTAAAAGAAATTACGCTTCTGGGTTCATCATGTCTTTAAATGCAGTGGCTTTTTCAGTTACGTTAGCTTTTTCAAGGATTAATTCAACCGCTTGTTCTTCTAAAGCAACGTGTTGCATTTGTTGTAGAAGTTCTTGGTTGTTCATGTAGTAATCAACCACTTCTTTTGGATCTTCGTAAGCAGATGCTGCAGACTCGATTAATGCTTTAACCTTCTCATCATTCACTTTTAATTCGTTAGTCTTGATCACTTCACCGAGTAACAAACCAACTTTTACACGACGCTCAGCTTGTTCCTGGAACATCTCAGCAGGTAATTGCGGCATGTTTGCAGGGTCTATTTGACCACCAAAACGTTCCATTGCTTGTTTACGTAACACGTCAATTTCTTGGGTAATTAACGCTTTTGGCGTGTCAATTTCGTTGGCAGTAACTAAACCTTCAAGTACTTGCTCTTTAACTTTACCTTTAACGGTTTGAGTTAATTCACGCTCCATGTTTTTCTTAACTTCTTCACGAAGTGCGTCAATACCTCCTTCTTCAACACCGAACAATTTCGCAAATTCTTCATCAATGTTAGGAAGTACAGGGCCTTCAGTTTTGTGAACTACGATATCAAACTCAGCATCTTTACCTTTCAGGTTTTCAGCATGATAATCTTCCGGGAAAGTTACGTTGATAGTTTTCTCTTCACCAACTTTCATACCGGTAACTTCTTTTTCGAAACCAGGGATCATACGACCAGCGCCTAATTCAAGTTCGAAAGCTTCAGCTTTACCGCCTTCAAACTCTTCATCGTCAACACGACCATTGAAATCAAGAGTTAATTTATCGCCTTTCTTGGTTTTACGCTTGTTTTCTTTCCAGGTTTTGTGTTGGTTTTGTAATGTAACAAACATTTCATCAAGATCATCTTCAGTTACATCTACTACTGGCTTTTCAACGTTAATTGTTTCTAAACCGGCTAATTCCACTTCTGGGTAAATTTCAAACGTTGCATCAAACTTTAGCTCTTTACCTTCTTCGTTGCTTTTTGCTACGAATGCAGGACGACCAGCCGGGTTTAATTTTTCAGCCATGATAGCTTCAACGAAATGACGTTGCATTAATTCACCAGCAACTTCTTGACGTACAGATTTACCGTAACGTTTCTGGATCACTGAAGGTGGTACTTTACCCGGACGGAAACCGTTAATTTTTTGTGTTTTTGCGATTTGACGTAGACGGTTTTTTACTTCTACATCTACTGTTTCGGCTGGAACAGAAATTGATACTTTACGTTCTAAGCCTTGAGTAGTCTCAACTGATACTTGCATTTTTATACCTCAAATTCCGACGTGTTAACGCCTGTTAATGCATCTTATATATTTACCAGTAAACAAAACGCTTACCGTCAGTTCATACCCCACCCTTTAGGTGAACTATGAGTCGACAAATCAGTTTATTAATCTCTCGATAAAAAAGATGTTCTAGCGCCTAATAGATATAGGCTTTTAAAATGTGACGCGGAATTATAGCGGTGCAAAGCACGG
This sequence comes from Thalassotalea sp. 42_200_T64, assembly GCA_002162925.1. Classification (GTDB taxonomy): domain Bacteria; phylum Pseudomonadota; class Gammaproteobacteria; order Enterobacterales; family Alteromonadaceae; genus Thalassotalea_A. The sequence continues at coordinate 71,586 of MABC01000042.1, forward strand.
CTGTAAATAGCTGAGAACTAACTTATGCGCTTTGCAGCAATGACATTTGTTAATCAATTGCTCGCAAGCCAAGAAAAAATGCATACAGCCCTTATCGGCACAGGCATTGTTCTCATTTACTAACAATAACTTAGCAAGCTGATACGCCACATTAAGGCTTTATATATGGGCAAACAACGCGAAAACAAGCAGAAAGGTAAAAAATTTAATTTTTTGTTAGGAACAACGAGGAACGAGGAACGAGGAACGAGGAACGAGGAACGAGGAACGAGGAACGAGGAACGAGGAACGGCAGCATGATAATCATCTCAAATTAAAATACAACGAAAACTTTACTTTTGTTTCTCGAAGAAAATTTACCAAGTAAATCGTATGTTCTGGTGTTTCAAAGAAGATTTTATGAAATAAAATTGAGTATTTTAAAAATAATGAAGTGAAGTGTTTTTTAAAATAAAGAAAGTGGTCGGTGATGCAAGATTCGAACTTGCGACCCCTTGGACCCAAACCAAGTGCGCTACCAAGCTGCGCTAATCACCGATAATTCTTTCCATTTAAAAAATGGGGTGGCTAATGGGATTTGAACCCACGACAACCGGAATCACAATCCGGGGCTCTACCAACTGAGCTATAGCCACCACTGTATGGCGCGCCCTGCAGGATTCGAACCTGCGACCCACGCCTTAGAAGGGCGTTGCTCTATCCAGCTGAGCTAAGGGCGCAAAACCTCTTACAGGGTATATTAAGTTGAAAAAAATTCAACATTAATATGTTAGAAACGTGGTCGCTAATGTATAAATGCGTCAAGATTCGAACTTGCGAATCGTTATCAACATTAACCACACTAAATACCACCAAAGAAAAGTGGTCGGTGATGCAAGATTCGAACTTGCGACCCCTTGGACCCAAACCAAGTGCGCTACCAAGCTGCGCTAATCACCGACATATTTTCTGGCTAACACATCACTGTGTCAACGGATGCGCATATTACCTATGAGAGATAAGTCCGTCAAACACTTTTTGATATATTTTTGTTGTTCGCTCATTTTTAACGCAGTTTGTATAAAAAGCCGCTAATAATGACACAAGTTTCAATTTTTGCTGATGATTATTAAATCACTGACATAACTCTGAGTTGGAACAAACTTATTAGAATTGGTTTTATTAGCCTGTAATATCAAAAATTCTAAAGTATTTGCCAATTACTTCCCCCTTCGCCTACACCCAGCTTAAAAACTATGCGAAAATAGCCGCGTTTTTTTCAAACTCCATTAAAGGTTTTATGAGCGCACAGATAATTGACGGCAAAGCTATTGCCCAGCAGATCAGACATTCTGTTAAAGAAAGAGTACAACAACGAATCCGTAAAGGTAAAAGAGCTCCTGGCTTGGCCGTTGTTTTAGTCGGTAATGATCCGGCTTCTGAAGTCTATGTTGGCAGCAAACGCCGCGCCTGTGAAGAAGTAGGCTTTATTTCAAAATCTTACGATTTGCCAGAAACAGCAGATCAAGATGAATTATTTCAGTTAATCAATCAGCTAAATAATGATAATGACGTGGATGGCATACTGGTACAACTGCCATTACCCGCAGGATTAGATGCCAATTTGATCATTGAGCATATTCACCCAGATAAAGACGTTGATGGTTTTCACCCTACAAATGTGGGGAAATTATGTTTACGTCAACCCGGCCTTCGTCCTTGCACGCCAAAAGGTATCATGACGTTAATAGAATCAACCGGTGTTAAGCCGCATGGTTTGGAAGCCGTTGTGGTCGGCGCGTCAAACATTGTTGGCCGGCCTATGACCTTAGAGTTATTATTGGCCGGTTGTACTACTACGACCACGCACCGTTTTACCAAAAATCTCGAAGGTCGTATTCGCCAGGCGGACTTGGTGGTAGTAGCGGTTGGCAAGCCTGAATTTATTCCAGGAGATTGGATCAAAGAAGGTGCAATCGTGATCGATGTAGGGATTAACCGTTTAGACAATGGCAAACTGGTTGGTGATGTAGAATTTGCGGTTGCCAAAGAAAAAGCAGCGTTTATTACACCCGTACCCGGTGGTGTTGGCCCAATGACAGTAGCAAGTTTAATTGAAAATACGTTAATTGCTTGTGAACAATTTCATAGTTAAGTACTAGTACTAAGAAGCAAAACACAAAAAGGCGCGGATGCGCCTTTTTTGTGTTTTGCTTAAAGTAAAGAAATTAAATTTTCTTTCTTTAACCTCGGCGCCAAGTGGTTTTACCGGCGCTGTCTTCTAATATCACCTTCATCGCTTTAAGTTTATCACGGGCGTCATCTGCCATGGCCCAGTCTTTATTGGCACGAGCGGTATTACGTTGTTCAATTAACTGTTCAATCAGCTCAGCATCATCATCGGCATCACCTTGAAGAAAGTCTTCCGGATCACTTTGGGCAATACCAATAATGGCACCCAGCTTTATCAAGATGAAAGCTAACTCCCCGGCTTTGTCTGAGTCTTCATTTTTAAGTCGATTCACTTCTTTCGATAATTCAAAAATAACGGGTAGTGCTTCAGGGGTATTAAAATCATCATTCATCCCTTGTTCAAAACGAGCGACATATGCATTGCCAGTTAGCTCAACTTCAATCGGGGTAACATTCCGTAATGCGGTATAAATACGCTCAAGCGATGCTCGCGCTTGAGTGAGATTTTCTTGTGAATAATTTAATTGACTGCGGTATTGGCTAGACACTAAAAAGTAACGAACCGATTCGGCATCATAACTTTCTAATACACTGCGCAAGGTAAAAAAATTGTTTAACGATTTTGACATTTTTACCTTATCCACTTGCACCATACCGCCGTGCAACCAGTAATTTACGTAAGGTGTATCGTAGGCGCAGCATGACTGGGCAATTTCATTTTCATGATGAGGAAATTGTAAATCGCTGCCGCCGCCATGAATATCAAAATGATTGCCTAAATGCTTCGAGTTCATTGCCGAACATTCAATATGCCAACCCGGACGGCCTTCGCCCCAGGGTGAAGACCAAGCAGGTTCACCAGATTTTGCCATTTTCCACAGGACGAAGTCCATCGGGTTATTTTTTGCGTCATCAATATCAACACGAGCACCCGCTTGCAACATATCCAAATTTTGCATGCTTAATTTGCCGTAATCCTGATAAGACAACACATCAAACATCACATCACCATTTGACGCTACATAAGCATGTTTGTTGGCAATAATGCGTTCGATCATATCGATGATCTCTGGCATATGCGTGGTCACTTTCGGATCAATGTCCGGGCGAGCAACATTCAATGCATCCAAATCCGCATACATATCTGCGGTCATCCGCGTGGTTAAGCTTTCACAACTTTCATTGTTTTCGGCAGCTCGTTTGATGATCTTATCGTCGACATCGGTAATATTTCGAACATGAGTTAAGTCATAACCAAGGTAACGTAAATAACGGGCAATGACATCGAACGCGACATAAGTACGAGCATGACCAATATGGCAGTGATCGTATATAGTTATACCACAAACATACATGCCCACTTTTCCAGGATTAATTGGTTTAAACTCTTCCTTTTTACGGCTTAAGGTATTGTATATCTGTAACATTGGCTCTCTCATGTTTTAGCATCAGTAAAATGAACTGATTTTATTTTAAAATTTTCGCGCAATTGTACCCGAACTACCAAGCAGAAACTAGAAACGAGAAACTAAAAGCCGATAAATATTAATATTTAACGGTATTGTCTTCAACTTTCATCATCATGTTTATTCTCAGTACAAGGATTTTAGCTTTTTTAACCTTTACAGATTCTGCGAGTAGGTTACAATTCATCGCATACAATAAACCAAGGAAACGACAAATGATCACGTTTAAAACGAACTTAGGTGACATTAAAATTGCATTAGATTTTGATAATGCCCCTAAAACTGCAGCAAACTTTAAACAATATTGTGAAGAAGGCTTTTACGCAGGTACTATTTTTCACCGTATAATTAAAGGCTTTATGGCACAAGGCGGTGGTTTTGAATCTGGCATGAGTGAAAAAACAACTCGCGCATCTATCGAAAACGAAGCCAATAATGGCTTAAGCAACACTCGCGGCTCTTTAGCGATGGCGCGTACTCAAGATCCTCATTCAGCTTCGGCTCAATTTTTCATTAATTTAGTCGATAATACTTTCCTAGATTTTAAAAATGAGTCGGTTCAAGGTTGGGGATACTGTGTATTTGCTAATGTTGTTGAGGGTATGGATGTTATTGATAAAATGACACTTGCTGCAACAGGCCGAAATGGTCACCACGATGATGTACCGTTAGAAGACATTATTGTTGAGTCTGTTGAGGTAGCATAATTGCTCACCTATTTTATTGCTGACTTACATTTAACTCAGGAGCGAGTGGATATTACCGATTGCTTCCTGAGTTTTTTGCATAATGAAGCACCCAAAGCAGAAAAACTGTATATTCTTGGTGACTTCTTTGAGTTTTGGGTAGGCGATGACGATGACGATCCATTCGTATTAAACATTGCCGCCAAACTCAAAACCCTTAGCGAAACTGGCACTCAAATATTTTTCATTGTTGGCAATCGCGATTTCCTGCTAGGAAAAAAATATGCACAAAAATGCGGCATGACCTTATTGCCTGACAGTTGTTTAATCGACTTATATGGGCAAAAAACCTTGATCATGCATGGCGATACCTTGTGTACCCGCGATCTGGAATATCAACAATTTCGTAAGAAATCGCGTTCCTGGTGGTGGCAAGGCGCGGTTAAATGTTTGCCACTGAAAGTGCGCAAGAATATGGCCCGTAATTATCGTCAAAAAGTCGCGATGTCAAACAAAGAGCTGGCGCAAGAAATTATGGACGTCACTCCGGATGAAGTGGTAAAAGTATTAGCCGAAGTGGATTCGCAATTATTAATTCATGGCCATACTCATCGCCCGGCAATTCATCAGCTTGAAGTCAATCACCAAGTGGCGACACGTATTGTACTTGGTGACTGGTACGAACAAGGTGCCTGGTTAAAGTTCAGTGCTGACGGTTATGAATTATTAAATCAATCGTTTACTTCGTAGCCCACTCTAAAGGCTTTCGTGGATAAGTAGCCCGATGTAAATCCATTTCGCGGCGTTATATCAATCGCTTCTGGCCTTTGGCTATGGGGTTCGGGGTTCGGGGTTCGGGCAGACTGAGTATTGTTACACTATCGGTAAATTGATCAAATACACAGCCTGTGGCCAGTAGCTCGTTGCCCGTAGCTTAAGTTATTTCTTACTCGCGATCCACTCGTTGACTCTTCGCTCCAGGATTTCCAGTGGCATTGCCCCGCCACCTAAAATGGTGTCATGGAAGCCACGGATATCAAATTTCTCAGCCAACTGCTGTTCTGCGTTGGCGCGAAGTTGCTGAATTTTTAGCATACCAATTTTATAACCGGTTGCTTGCCCCGGCCATACGGTATAGCGTCTAACTTCAGAAACAATGGTCGTTTTCGACGTTGGTACTTTCTCTTCAAAATAAGCAATCGCTTGCTCTTCAGTCCAGTCTTTAGCATGAATGCCGGTGTCTACAACTAATCGTACAGCACGCCATATCTCATTAATCAGTCGGCCGAAATCTGAATACGGGTCTTGATAACCGCCCATCTCTTTCGCCAATAATTCGGAATATAAGCCCCAGCCTTCACTGTAGACATTAAAACCTGCCTGAGTTCTAAATTGTGGTACCGAAGTTAATTCCTGAGCAATCGATATTTGCATATGATGGCCAGGGTTACCTTCATGGTAAGCGACACTTTCCAATTCATTTTTTGGCATTGCCGTCATATCTGATAAGTGCAGGTAATAAACACCAGGTCGTGAGCCATCGGCGGTGCCAGAGTTATAATGCGCTGCAGCGCCGGGTTGCTCGCGAAACGCTTCCACGCGTTTAACCACCAAACCAGCTTTTGGTAATAAACCAAAGAACTTTGGTAGTTGATCGGCAATCTTTACGTAAAATGCTTCGGTATCATCAATATAGGCCTGGCGACCTTCGTCGGTATCCGGGTAGTAAAACTGCTCGTCCGTTTTGATGAAGTCGAAAAACGCCTTTAACGTACCATCAAATTTAACATCGGTTTTGATCTGTTCCATTTCTTTGGTAATACGAGCGACTTCATCTAAACCAATTTGATGAATTTGTTCGGCAGTTAAATCTGTGGTGGTACTCACTTTTAACTGATGGTTGTAATAGGCTTGACCATTGGCTTGCCCACCGACACCTTTTGCCATTTCATCGGTATTTGCGATATCGGCTTTAAACCAGGTAATTAGCTCTTTATAGGCCGGTAAAAAGCTATCCATTAATGCCGTTTTAAAGTCGACCAATAACTGATCTGCCGCTGCTTGGTCGATAACCTCATTGCTCACCAAGGCTGCAACCTTGCGCTTGCCATCGGCCCATAACGCCGCATCTTCTTCACTTTCTGTAAATGGCGCACCTGTGATTAAATTTGTCGCTTGTTCGATAACGCCTTCGTATGAGTATCTTGGTGCTCTTACACCTTTTTCGGCATGCAATTGAGCTCGGCTTAATAACGTCGTAATACCATCAGACATGCCTTTGATACGTTTGCTATACGCTTGCATATCTGTTGCATCATCTACTTTATGAAAGTTTATTAAAAATTGCGCGGCAAAAGATTGCATGCCTTGCATTTGGGTAAATACATAGTTGTTATATTTAAACTCTTGGCCGGCAAGCTGTTGCTCGTACTGATATACCCAAATGTTGTAGGAAATTTGCGCCTCGTTGCTGAGCTTTTCATAATCAAAGCTGGCTTTTAACTCTTTAACCGTGTCGCCTAACCAGGCCAGTTGCTTGTCTTCTTCGGCTTCTGAGAAGTCATCAACTTCATCGTATCTTTCTTTTCGACCAAGAAAAGTCAAATACATAGGGCTCATTTGTAATTGCTGTTCAAATTTTTCAGCAAACCACTCATTCAACCGTTCGGTTTCGGTTAATTGAGCTTGTTCGACCATTGCTGGCGCTGGAGCAGGTGTTTCGACGTTGTTAGTTTTTGCGCCCTCATTACAGCCACTTAGGGTGGCAATTAGGGCTAAGGCGATTAAAGACTTTTGCATATTATTATTATCCTTGCAGTATTTTCTCGTTTGCCAACACGGCAAATAAGGATAAATAATAAACATCCGTTTAACGAATGACAACTTAATCAAGAAAATTGAGTCAATAATCTTGTAAGAGAAAATGAATTTGCAATTTATTAACCAGGCAGGCCACTGTGAAATTTAAAATCAGTATCGCGGGATAAAATTAATTCCGCCTCTACTTGCCCAAAAAAGCGAATTCTGTCACCGATGTCTTTGCCGGCAATGTCTGCCGCTAAGGTTAAATAATCTTGGTAGTGACGAGCTTCAGAGCGCAATAGAGATAGATAAAACTTATTCAATTCATCATCTAAGTGCGGAGCAAGTTTGGCAAATCGCTCACACGAGCGCGCTTCAATATAGGCGCCAATAATCAATTTATCAATTAATGCCTCTGGCTCATAGGTTTTTACGTGTTTAAGCATGCCTTTGGCGTATCTGCCAGCCGTAATGTTTTGATAGGGGATATTGCGACGGGTCATAATTTCCAATACTTGATAGAAATGATGCAGCTCTTCTTTAATTAATAACACCATTTTATCAATCAAGTCCTGGCCATAGTTCGATTCACTTTTCGGCAGAATTGATTTTGTTAATTTTTCCGCTTTTTTCAGCGTTGCCAGCGTGCCTGTTTTTTTATAAATGAACTGCTCAAAAGGTTTTAGCCATTCTAGTAACACTTTACTGCTGTCTTTATCAACCGCATATTTTCTGATTAAAAACATTGCACTTTGCGCGGCTTTTAACTCACATAACATGTGATCAGTAAGAATTAATTGTAGGTTTTCTGTTTTTTTTGCCTCATCCACCCAGGCATCAGGTGTGGTACATTGTAAAAAATTAAGAATTGGCACGAGTAATTTTGAGTTTGGCATTGTTTAAAGTAACAGCAGAGAAAGTAATGTATTAATTTTATCATGATAAATTGCACGACAAAAAGTATTCTTACATTATTCATACCCTTCACCATTATTGGATATAGCTTCAATCAAAAAGAGTTGCTTATTTTCGCCCTAGCAATTAACGTATATTTCTAAAAATCATCTTTAAATTATAATCTTAGGGTTAACTGTTAATCAATACAGGGATAAAATGACAACAGCCAATATAAATCGCAGAGCGAAGGGTGAGAAAACCCGTCACAAAATTTTAACAGCTGCGATAAAAGTCATAGCCAGATCTGGTATCAAGGGCACAACACATCGAGCTGTTGCTTTGCAAGCTGAGACGCAACTGTCTCTTACTACCTATTATTTCAAAGATATTAAAGAGTTAATTAGAGAAGCCATAAGTTTAAGTTCTGAAATCATCCTGGCCTCTTCCCGAGATGAATTGTCTGAAGTTTTCAATATACTCGACAGTCTTGATGCCGCATCGTTACGTAAAATTTCGACTAAAGAGAAGATTGGCGAACAGTTAAGTCACATCGCGGCTAGTCATATGTATGACAACATAGTCCATCGTTCAACCGGTTTAGCGGTAGAGCAAATATTTTTTACCGAAATGCTTTATTCTGAAGAGTTGAAAGACTTAGCGAATCAGCACATCAGTGCATTATTAGCACCATTCACCCGAATTGCATCATATTTTAACAAAGTAGACCCTGAAATTGATGGTGAATTAACCTTGATAGCAATTACCCGAATTCAGTATAAGTATTTGGCGACACCAAAAGAAGAGGTTAAATTTGACGATATCCATAAATTGATCAGACGCCAGATCAGTTGGCTGTTAGGTATCAAACGCCAATAACGTTTAATCAGACCTCAACTAAGTAAAAGCATTTAGGATTGTATTTTGAACTATCAACACTTGTTAATTGCACAAAAAGACTATTTCAATTCAAACATAACCAAAGATTTAGATTGGCGAATTCAGCAACTGAAACAAATTAAACAGCTAGTGATTGATAATGAAGCGGAGATTTTTTCGGCTTTGCACAGTGACTTAAAAAAACCCGCACAAGAAGCCTGGGTTACTGAATTATCCTATATTACTCTTGATGTTGACCATGTCTTAAAACACCTCAAAAAGTGGAGTAAGCGGCGTAAAGTGTGGACGCCACTGATTGTGCTGCCCGGAAAATCTTATATTCAGCCGGAACCACAGGGCTCGGTACTTATTATGGGTGCGTGGAATTACCCACTGCAGCTCATTTTGGCGCCACTTGTCGCCGTTGTTTCGGCGGGTAATTGTGCGGTGGTTAAGCCTTCTGAACTGGCACCGGCAGTATCAAGCTTGCTGGCAAAATTGATCCCACAATATTTAGACAACAAAGCATTTAGCGTAGTTGAAGGCGCGGTCGCTGAAACCACGGCCTTATTGGAACTTCCTTTTGATCACATTATGTATACAGGTAATGGTATGGTGGCGCGTATTGTCATGAGTGCTGCGGCAAAACATTTAACTCCGGTGACCTTAGAGCTTGGGGGTAAGAGTCCAGTTTTTGTAGACCAAAGCGCGCATATTGATATAACCGCACAACGACTGGCCTGGGGCAAGTGGATGAATGCTGGACAAACCTGCATTGCTCCAGATTACATATTAACCTCTGCTGCTATGGTAGAGCCGCTAGTCACAGCCCTTAAAAAACAAATTAAGGCGATGTTTACGATAGACCCCAGCAGTAGTGACAGTTACGGCCGGATAGTAAATTCTCGCCATACAGAGCGCTTATCACAGTATTTAGACAGTGGCGAAATTGTTCATGGCGGTAAATTTGATATCGATAAAAAATACTTCGAACCAACCATTATCGTCAATCCGGCAATGGACTCTAAATTGATGAGTGAAGAGATCTTTGGCGCAATTTTTCCGATTATCACGGTTGATGATTATCAAGCGGCAAAAGACATTGTCATTGGCCGAGAAAAACCTCTCGCTTCGTATATTTTTACTCGCGACAAGGCACAACAACAAGACTGGGTGAAATCAATTGGCTCAGGTAGCCAATGCATCAATGATGTGATCATGTTCAACGCGGTGCCCGACTTGCCCTTTGGTGGCTCAGGTCCCAGTGGTATGGGCCAATATAGCGGCAAAATTGGTTTTGAAAACTTCAGTCATTTAAAGTCGGTGTTAGAACGCCCATTTTTAAAAGATTTAGCGGTACGCTTTGCCCCCTACTCAAACTTTAAGTTTAAACTTTTACGAAAAATCAGATAAATAAATGGGTTGCCACTGATGACTAAAGATATCAAAAAACTTTTGCACAATCATAAAGAATTAATCCATAGCGACGATCTTAAGGTGGTGTCACATGTGCAACGCCAGGAAGATGATTGGTATATCAATACCATAATGATTGCAGATATCGATGTCCCGTTTAAATATAAGCGCAAGCAGCCTTACCAATCGTTAATTGGGACAAGAGTAAATTTAACCTATTATCGGCAAGTGCAACTGATTGCCGGTATGGAATTTGAATTTATGAAAGTGGTTAGGCTTAAGCAAAGTTAAAAAAACAATCTTTTTCTGCTTGATTTTCAAACAAGTCTTGACGAATAGCGCTACATGTTACATAACTAAGTTAAGCAGATTAAAAATAACAATAAAATGACAATCTAATCGGCTTAGTAGTAGTTCAATTTTAATTCGATAACAACACAATTAAATTTGAACATGGGGATAGCGAAAGAGGAAGTTAAAAATGATACTAAATCATATCTGGGGTTTATATGCACATCCAAAAGAAGAATGGAGTGATATAGATACACGCCATGAAAGCATGATGTACGGCTTAACTCACGTCTTGCTAGTAGCCTTAATTCCATCGATATGCGGTTACTATGCTGCCGCCCATATCGGCTGGAGTATAGGGGCCGGAGATCCGGTAAAAATAACGGAAGCTAGCGCACTAACACTGGCCGCCGGCATGTACGGAGCTATCATAGCTGGCGTTTTTGCCTTAGCCTATTTGATTCAATGGATGGCAAAAACATTTGATGCCAACCCGAGCTTTACGCAAGCATTAGAATTAGCGTCATACGCCGCGACACCGGTATTAATGGTAGGCTTAGCCGCTTTGTACCCAGTGCTTTGGTTTGTTGCACTGGCTGGCATGACAGCAGTGGCTTACTCGGTATATTTGCTTTATTCGGGGGTGCCTATCATGATGCACATTCCTGAAGAAAAAGGCTTTATTTACGCCAGTTCGGTGGTGACTGTGGGTTTGGTATTATTGGTTACCATACTTGCTGGTACGGCAATGATATGGACCTTAGGCTTTGGCCCTGAGTTTATGGGTTAAAGACTTACCTTACGACATCAACAAAAAGGCTGCAAATTGCAGCCTTTTTTAGTCATGCCGAGAAACGAGAAACGAGAAACGAGAAACGAAAAGCTAAGTTTTCAAGGCTCACTGTCAAGCAGGGAGGTTCCAAAACAAGTTTGGAATGACGGCGTTTTTTTAAAGATTGGAAACATAAACAGTTAGTGTTTATTTACACCACGTCATCCCGTTATGCTTTTGAACGGGATCTCCTAAATTCAAAACGTGCTTACAAAATGTAATCGAAAAAAAGGAGCCGTTGGCTCCTTTTTATACACGGATGTACTTATACCCGGCAGGCATGGATAGCCTTTAGAGGGTGATGTTTGTTTTCAGTTCCTGTTATTCAGAACCTTCGTTATGCAAATCCAGAATAGAGTCCGCTTCTTTGTCAGAATTTTCTTTATTCTCATTGCTGCGCAAGGCATCAAGCTGTTCCAGATAATCATTATCTATGTCGTTGGTAATATAGCGACCGTTAAATACCGATGTCTCAAACTCTTTAATATCTTTATTGCCTTTACCCACGGCAGCAATTAAATCATCCAATTCTTGATAAATCAATTTATCAGCACCGATTAATTGACAAATATCGTCTAATTCACGGCCATGCGCAACAAGCTCGGTGGCACTTGGCATATCGATACCATAGACGTTCGGGAAGCGTACTTCAGGAGCCGCTGAAGCAAAGTATACTTTTTTCGCGCCAGCTTTACGTGCCATGCTGATGATCTGTTCAGATGTGGTACCACGAACAATGGAGTCATCCACTAATAATACGTTTTTACCCTTAAACTCTTGGGTAATGGCATTTAATTTACGCTTCACCGATTTTTTACGTTCCGCTTGACCTGGCATGATAAAGGTTCTGCCAACATAACGGTTTTTAACAAAACCTTGGCGGTATGGAAGGTCTAAATGATTGGCTATTTGTAAAGCAATATCGCACGATGTTTCCGGGATCGGAATCACCACATCAATATCGACGTCTTCCCAATCACGGGAGATTTTTTCACCTAACGCTGTGCCCATTTCAACTCTAGAGCCGTATACCGACATTTTGTCAATGGTTGAGTCAGGACGAGCAAAATAGACAAATTCAAAAAGACAAGGATTGTAAGTTGGGTTTTCAGCACATTGATGGCTGAATAACTGTCCGTCTTCGGTAATGTAAACTGCTTCCCCGGGGGCTACGTCACGGATGAATTCAAAATCACAAGCATCTAAGGCTACTGACTCTGACGAAACCATGTACTCCGTGCCTTTTTCAGTTTCACGCTTACCAAACGCTAAAGGACGAATACCATACGGGTCACGAAAGGCAACCATACCATGGCCAACAATCAGTGCGACGGTGGCATATGCGCCGCGAACATGACGATGCACTTTAGCAACCGCTTTAAAAATGTCCTCAGCAGTTAAATCCAGGCTATCCGATTTTTGCAATTCGTGGCCAAACACATTTAACAATAACTCTGAATCAGAGGTAGTATTAACATGGCGACGGGCATTAGTATAAAGCCAGTCGGTTAATTCTTTTGCGTTGGTTAAATTACCATTATGGGCTAGAGAAATTCCGTAAGGAGAGTTTGAAAAGAAAGGTTGAGCTTCTGACGAGCTAGAAGTACCGGCAGTAGGATAGCGCACGTGGCCAATACCTATGTTGCCCTGTAACCTAAGCATATGTCTGGTATGAAACACATCTTTTACTAAGCCATTTCCCTTTCTCAGCCTAAATTTATTATCACTGATTGTTACAATACCAGCAGCATCCTGGCCGCGATGTTGAATTACAGTTAAACCATCATATAAAGCTTGGCTTACCGGTGATGTACCTACTATGCCAACAATACCGCACATGAATTTTCTCTCCGCAAGAAATTTGAATTAAGATAAAAAACTTGATGATGCTTTAACGTAATCAAAGAACCACTCTATCACTACCCTAAATTCGGGAATTAAAACTGCCTGTTGCCACCAAGTACTTGAGGGAGCGGGAGTAAATGCATCCATAAAGAAGAGGATAGCACTTACCACTAAGGCTCCTCTTAATGCACCAAACGCTAAACCAAGAACGCGGTCGGTACCAGACAATCCAGTTTTTGTAACCAGTTGCCCGATCAAGTAATTGATCAGAGCCCCTAGAATTAATGTTGTAATAAACAATATCGCGACAGCCGCTGCATTTCTCAACATGGGATCACTGATATTGGTTAAATATGCTGCCAGGTCTTGATAAAAAGTACTGGCAACAAAAAAAGCAGCTAGCCAAACAATTAATGACACGGCCTCTTTGACGAAACCTCGAACTAAGCTGATCAGTGTTGATATGCCTATTACGATTAAGATGGCATAATCTATCCAAATCATACGCTGTCTTCCTACTTTTTATGCGGCGCATTCTAACAGAATCACCGCTTTAGTTACTAATGATTTATTGCTAATTTCTCAGCACCTATGATTAATCAATAGGCTGAAAAACAGCAATCCTTCCTTGTACACCACTTATTTGTTTCAGTTTTAATAACTTAGCTTGCAGTGATGGTTTATTTATCTCAGGGCCAATAAATACTTTGGTTAAATTTCCCGCGGCTGTTTTTATTGGTTTGGTAAACACCGTATAGCCAGCATTTTTTAATTTTTTTACTAACTGGTCTACATTTTTACGGTGTTTAAAACTGCCTAATTGAATGACATAAGCTTGTGATTTTTTAACGTTTGCTGGTGTTACATTCAGCACTTTCGGCTGCTCTTTTACCACTTTTGCCTTGGTTTTAATTTTTGATTCAGGTTTGGCTTTGATGTTTTTAGCAACAATAGCGGTAGACGCTTGTTTAATCTCAGGCTTAATCGCTAACTCATCATCGAGGGCAACATCGGTTGCTAACGGCTTAGTCGCATTTAACTGAGCAAAAGACTGCTCTGGAAATTTCTGAATGTCTATCTGTTGAACAGGTTTGGCACCATTAGGCACAGTTTCGAACTGAGCTTGATAGGCCTTCTTTTCACCGTCAAATACATCGGGTAAAAAGATAATAGCGGCTGCAGCAACAATAATCGTCCCTACTATACGGTTTTGAAACGGCGTCGACAAAAACGGCTCCTTAAAGCTTAGCGTTTAAGCTTTTATTTAAAATAAAAGACTTTTAAATTCGGCCACGGTAAAAAACGAACCAAAGATGATAATCATGTCATTATTATTAGCATTCTCTAACGCTATTCTATAGCCATCAACCACATTGTCAAAGCTATTACAGATAATATTGGCATCTTTAAGAATTTCACTAAGTTTTTCCTTTTTTGCACCGCGTGAATTATTCAAACTTGCTACATACCAATGATCAACACAATCAAACATGGCGGTTAATGTTCCCTGAATATCCTTATCCGCTAACATCGCCGCTACCGCGAAAACATCGCCTTTAGCATTGGCGCTTACATACTTGCTTAAATACCTGGCAGCATGAGGGTTATGAGCCACATCTAAGACCACCATAGGTTGCTGTTTTACTACTTCTGTTCGGCCTTCCAGCTTGGTAGTTAAGATCCACCTTGATACTTTCTTAGTGGTTAATTCAACATTTAACTGCTTCAGCACCATCAACGCGGTGGCCACATTATCTCTGGGAATAAATGTTGGCGGCAAATTGCTAAGCACAAAACCTGGGCATTGCCAGCCCCAGGAGCGGTCTAATCCTTCACTTAGAATATCAAAATGTTGTTTTCTGACTATCGGTACGCACTGTATTTGCTGACAATATTCAGTGACGCTGTCTGGAACTTGTAGATCGCCAATAATGGCAGGCCTGCCAGAGCGAAAAATACCAGCTTTTTCAAAGCCTATCGCTTCGCGGGTATTCCCTAAAAATACCTGATGATCAATATCAATACTGGTAATTACCGCAATATCGCTGTCGATCAAATTGGTGGCGTCCAAACGCCCGCCTAACCCCACTTCTAATATAACAAAGTCAGGTTGACGATATTCAGCAATGAGCAATGCCGCCAATGTGGTGTATTCATAATAGCTTAAAGATATTTCAGCGCGACTTTCTTCAATACGCACAAAAGCGTCAATTAAACTTTGATCATCAATAAGCTGATGATTAATGCGTAGACGCTCATTAAATTTTTCAATGTGTGGCGAGCTGTATACGGCAACACTATGACCGTCACTGATTAAGGCGTTTTCCAGGAAAGCGCAGGTAGTGCCTTTGCCATTTGTACCCCCAACAGTAATGACAGTAGAGGTGTTAAGTGAAATATTTAGTCGCTTGGCAACCACAGAGATGCGAGCTAAACCCATATCAATTTCAGTGGCATGGATGGACTCTAAATAAAAAAGCCATTCATCTAAGCTCGATAGCGATGAATGGCCAGTTGTTTGGTTCATGATAAATATTTTCGTTAACGCAAAGAAAAAGGATTCAACCGTTGTGATTAAATACTTGGTTCTGGATGTCCCATAAATTTGGCGATCATACGTGCCAGGGTTGAGCGCATTTGACGACGATCAACGATCATATCAATAGCACCGTGTTCCAATAAAAACTCAGAGCGCTGGAAGCCTTCGGGTAATTTTTCACGCACCGTTTGTTCAATAACACGTGGACCGGCAAAACCGATCAGTGCTTTCGGTTCACCTACGTTGATATCGCCTAACATCGCTAAACTTGCTGATACGCCACCCATAGTCGGATCCGTTAGCACAGAAACAAACGGTAAACTTTTTTCGCTCATTTTTGCTAATGCTGCACTGGTTTTAGCCATTTGCATTAATGACATTAACGCCTCTTGCATACGCGCACCACCACTGGCTGAAAAACACACTAAAGGTAAATTATGCTTTAAACATTCTTCTGCCGCTTTGACAAATTTGGCACCAACCACCGATGACATTGAACCACCGATGAATGAGAATTCAAAAGCAACGGCAATTAATGGCATCCCCGCCAACTCACCACGCAAAGCAACTAAAGCATCTTTTTCACCCGTCGCTTTTTGTGCAGCTGAAAGTCTGTCTTTATATCGTTTTGAATCTTTAAACTTCAACACATCTTTTGGCTCTAATTCAGCGCCAATTTCAACTCTTTCGCCTTGATCTAAAAATGACTCTAAACGTTTACGCGCAGTTAAACGCATATGGTGATCACACTTCGGACATACGCCTAATTGACGATCAAGTTCACTTTTGTAAAGTACCGCACTACAAGAACCACATTTAGTCCAAACCCCTTCCGGGATGTTGCGCTTACTCGAAGATGAAGTCTTCGGTTTTGGTAGAATTTTTTCAATCCAGCTCATAATTGAGTATGCCTATTATTGGGTAATTTTAGTCAGCCGCTGTTTAATCAAATTGGTATGAAAACTCGCCACTGAATAATTAAATTTTTTATTTACTGACAAGGATTTAACCACGTCAATAAGCTTGAAAATATATAGCCGTCAATTTAACCACAAATCACCTAGTGAATTATAGTAAAAACTGGTCTGTTTTCTCGAATTTTATTCTAAGACCGCAACTTTTGCATAACTTTCAACCAAAATTTAGTGGTATTTAACCAAAAATAAATGGTATTAACTTTTTTATAAAAAAAGCGGACCATTTTCTGCTTGCCTAATATTAAACTTTTCAGGGTAGTCAACATCGACAAAATACAGGCCACCTGAAGGCGCCGTCATCCCCGCCTTACAGCGGTTTTTATGGGCCAATACTTCATCAATCCAAGCAACAGTTTCTATTTTTCGACCCACCCGGATCAAGCTACCCGCAATATTTCTCACCATATGATGCAAAAACGCATTGGCCTTTATATCTAGCACCACATATTCACCTTGGCGATGTACATTGAGGTGTGAAATGGTTCTGATTGGCGAATTAGCCTGACAATGTACGGTACGGTATGAAGTAAAATCATGTTCACCGACAAGGTGCTGAGCTGCTTCATGCATCAATTGTGCATCGAGGTGGTCATAACAATGACTCAAGCCCTTATAGAAAATTGCCGGACGTTTACTGCCGTTATAAATGATGTACTTGTATTGTCGGGCCGTGGCACTGAAACGAGCATGAAAGTCGTCAGCAACCCTGTCCCCCCACTTTACCGAAATGTCTTTCGGTAAGTTGGTATTTACGCCAAGTGTCCAGGCGCGTTCGCCACGATCAACGGCGGAATCAAAATGTACCACTTGCCCGGTACCATGCACGCCAGTATCTGTTCGGCCTGCACAAATCACTTCTACCGGTTGATTAACAACTACAGACAGTGCTTTTTCCAGCTCTTGTTGCACACTATTTACGTGATTTTGTCGCTGCCAACCACAATAATTACTGCCATCGTATTCAATGCCTAATGCAAATCGCATCAATCTATTGCCCTTGTAAAAAATAAGGTGCGCATTATCATATATTTTCCAGCCTATTGCTAATAATACCAATTGGTATAAGAGTGTTAACCTATTGAGTATAATAATTGTTGAGCTTGCTGCTGCTGGGTTGAATCACCAAGATTGATCACATTCTTAAGAATGACTGCGGCATTGTCTAAATCACCAATTTCAATGTAAACTTGCGCTAAATCCAATTTCGCATTGATGCCGTTTTTATCATCATCAACATTGACATGATTTACCTGGCTAGTGAATTCTGGGAATTCATCAAGGCCAACATCAATTTCGTGTTCCGCATACACATCATCTGCTAACTCTTCTGCGGCATTAGATTCATCAATTAATTTATCAACGGAGATAAAATTTTCATTTTGCTTAACAGATATCACCGACTTAACCGTTTCTTTAATTTCAGGTCGACGCAGCTGAGTCACATTACTTGGCATTTTTATGTGTTGAGATTCGGCTGAAATTTCGGCTAATAACTTGTCAAATTCAACGTCATCATAATCATTAATTTCAGGGACTTGCTTATTACTCTCTAACCATTCTTTATCTTCAAAATCTTCTGTAGGTACCACCAACTCATCCGGTGGTACCCGTGCTGACCTTAATTTTGCAGGCTTTGAGGCTTCATCAAGCATGCCATCAATAATTTGATCAATATCCAGATCATCCTCATTCGCCTGAATGGCTATTTCGTCTTCGTTTTGTGCCAGGTTGTCATTGCTTACACTATTGGCAGGCAGCAATTTTGCTAATAAATCTTCATCACTAAGTGGCTTAACTTCTTGCTCCCCCTCTGCAGATAACTCTAAGGCTGATTCGGCCTTTGTTTCTGATTTAGCGCTAACCTTTAACTCTGTTGCAAGCGCAACGGGTTCATGTTCTTTGTCCTCAGTGGTGTTGGTAAGCGTTGGTTGAGTTGTTTTATTTACTTCACGATTTAGCTTTAAGGGCTTGTCACCTGTAGTCTGTATAACTTTCTCTAGTTGCTCTGACTCAAATTTGGTTTGAGGCTCGTCACTAACCTCTTTGTCGTTAGCATGCAAAGATTGTTGTTCAATTTTACGACGACGAGATACCAACACAAACAATACCAGAACTAAAACTGCCAGTACGCCATTAATCGACCAATACGTCAACGGATTATTAAAAAAGCCCTGTTGCTGTTCAGAAAATTTACGCTGCTGGGCAAATAACTTTTGTTCGCGCAGCTTCGCTTCTCGTAATAAGGCATTTTGCTGCGCTAATTTATCATCCATTTGCGCTTGCATTTCTGTCGCTTTTGCCACTTCATATTGCAAATAAGATAATTGCTCATCGACAGCGGTCAAACTTTCTTTAAGTTCAGAATTTTCGGCGGCTAACTGTTGGCGATTCTCTGTCGCCGTCTCTGCATTCAAGTCTTGATTAACCAACTCAACTTCAACCGTATCTGTGGCCGCGGCAACTTTAGCTTGTTCTGGTTTGCTCAGTGGTTGCGGAGTGACCGTTTCTGGATGCGCATCAGAGCTTGCATTGAGAGCAGTGATAAGTGTTGATGAAGCGGTATTGACGACTAACTTTGATTCCACAGCGTTGTTGCTTGCATATACGTACGGTGCAATTTGACGAATTTCTGCTATCGCGGGAATGCGCAAAAACTGGCCGACGATCATGGTATTAATGTCTTCACGCAAGAAAGCATTTGGATTGGCATGAAACAATGCCTTCATCACTTGATAGTTCGATACCGTGCTATCGGGTCTATGGGCGACCGCAATCTTCCACAAGGTATCAGATTTTTCAATAGGGCCATAAGTTGCTTTTTTGTCATCAACAAAGCTTTGCTCATTGAGCTCTTGGCTAGCTACACTTTGTTGTGCATTTAGGGGATGAGGTAAAAATAAACTGATTGATGCGGCAAAAAGCGAAAAGATTATCGTTTTATTGAACGATTTATTATTATTCACGGCCATGAATGAGATCCTTCCTTTCTATTCTGGGGCACTGTCTACGGCAGATTGTTGTATCTGTGTAGTAAATTCGTGGTAATTATAGCAATTAATTACTATAAACCAGAAATTATTTGGAACCTAATAATATTTCCCAAACAAATTTTTGCTTTACATAAAAAAACATTGTCCCAGAAACGTATTTTCCAAGACAATGTTTTCTCTGTTCTCTAAACCAAGCAGATATTTATTCAACTTGGTATTAAACCAGTATTAGGATAAGTGATCTTTAATCAGTAGCTCAGCTATCTGGATGCTGTTAGTAGCCGCGCCTTTGCGCACGTTATCAGCAACAATCCACATATTAATGCCATTTGCATGTGAGATATCTTCACGAATACGACCGATGAACACTTCATCTTTACCACTGGCATGGCTAACTTGCGTAGGGAAATCTTCGTCATTATTGGCTACCACAATACCCGGCGCCGCCGCTAATAAAGCTTTCACTTCTTCGGCCGATATTTGTTGGCTGGTTTCAATGTGTAAGGCTTCACCATGACCATAAAATGCGGGTACTCGCACGGCCGTTGGGTTTACCAGAACATTTTCATCACCAAGAATTTTTTTCGTTTCCCAAACCATCTTCATTTCTTCACGGGTATAACCGTTCTCTTCAAACGAATCGATTTGTGGGATTGAATTGAAGGCGATTTGACGCGAAAACGCTTCCACCTTTACCGGTTTGCCAGCTAATAAATCGGCACATTGCTTGGCAAGTTCTTCAATGGCTTCTTTACCGCCACCCGATACCGATTGGTAAGTACTAACATTGACACGTTCAATCCCTACGGCATCGTAAATAGGTTTTAACGCCACCATCATTTGAATGGTAGAACAATTTGGGTTGGCAATAATATTGCGATTACGAAAGTCCGCTAATGCCTCAGGGTTGACCTCTGGAACCACTAATGGAATTTCCGGGTCGTAACGGAATTCTGAAGTATTATCAATGACAATACAGCCAGCTTCGGCGGCAATTGGCGCAAATTTCGCAGACGTTGCTCCACCCGCAGAGAAAAAGCCAATTTGCGCTTGCGAGAAATCAAAGGTATCGGCATCGAGTACTTCCACACTTTCGCCGTTAAATTCAATAATTTCGCCAGCACTACGGCTACTCGCTAAAGGGTAAAGTTTATTTACTGGAAATTTTCTCTCTTCCAAAATTTCCATTATGTTCTTGCCAACAAGTCCAGTTGCACCTAATACCACTACATCAAATTTTTGCGCCATCTTCTCATTCTCTACTAAAACTAATTGTTTTGACTGGGTTAATCTTTTATCGTAAAACCAAGTTCACTCATTATTCCCGGCCACTTTTCCTGCTGGGATGTTGATTCTAACGCACTAAACTCTCTTCTAACAGGGTAATTTTTACGTAAATAGTCAAAAGTTTTTGATTCCACTTGACTGCGAAAAATTTTATCATCTCGCTGTACATCGTAAACATCAAAAATTCGCTGTTTTATTTCGTCTAATTGCTCATTGGTAGCAAAATCGCTTTGTTCAAACACGGCGTGCGGAAGAAAATCGGTCAAGCTTTTGTTTATTACCCTAGCTAAGCGTTTTGATAATGCCTGATAAAGCATTTCAGTACCACGAGCTTTTCCTTCTAAGCTATAACCCGCAATATGTGCCGTGCTTATTGCACAGAACGGTATTAACTCAGTTAAAATATTTGGCTCATTTTCCCAGACATCAAGGATCAAGTGTGGTCCATTACCCTGTTGTTTTAATGCCAATAACGCTTGATTATCAATCACTTCGCCACGACAAGCATTTATTAATATTTGTTGTTTAGTTAAACTCGTTAACCGAAGTTGGTCGAACAAATGAAAGGTAGGACAGGCGCCAGTTTTGGTAATGGGTACATGTAAAGAAATAATATCGCATTGGCTTATCTGTGCTAATGACGAAAGTTGCCGTTTATCACCCTGGGCTTCAAGCAAAGGGTCACATAAAAAATACTCAATACCTAATGCCGTTAGTTTTTCCGCGAGTCGGCTACCGGTATTTCCCGCCCCTAGGATGCCAACCGATTTGCCTCGAAGATCAAATTGCAAGCGCTGTGCCATTACCAGCATCGCACTTAACACATATTCAGCCACCGATACCGCATTACAACCTGGGGCATTGGTAAACGTGATGTTTCTTGCCGCCAGGTAGTCTTGATCGATATGATCTAAGCCAATGGTGGCGGTACCAACGAATTTAATCTTGTTATTTAAGTGTAATAATTGCTGGTTCACCTCAGTAATGGAGCGAACCAACAAAACATCGGCGTTTTGAACTCGCTCAGCGCTTAGTTCTCTTCCCGAAAAAGCGATCAACTCACCAAAGTCGGCAAAGAATTCCTGAGCATAAGGAATATTTTCATCAAAATATATTTTCAAGGTCATAAATGTGTTTTCAGATATTTAAAGTGTCATCTGCAGGTTCAATTAGATGTGATAATGGTACAAGGTACGGGTACGGGGTACAAGGTACAAGCAGTTATAATAAAAAGATCCCCGATTGTTGGTTGTCCAACTATCGGGGGCCTTTTTATTTAGGCAACCTTTTTCGTTTTTTCAATGCTCAAAGCTACTAATTTTTGAGCTTTTCTCTAGCGCTCTGAACCATCACGTAACATACCGGAATAATGATGGTACCGATGACCAGAGCTACTAACATACCACCAAATACTGTGATACCTAAGGACTTTTGACTGAACATCCCTGCTCCAGTTGCCAATACCAAGGGAATGATACCGACGATAAAAGATACCCCGGTCATGCAAACCGCACGAAAACGTAAATCCGCCGCCATAGTTGCCGCTTCTAATATCGATTTATTTTCATCTTCACGTAAATTTTTTGCAAACTCAACAATCAAAATGGCATTTTTTGCCGCCATGCCAATTAACAAAATCAGGCCGACCTGGGCAAAAAGGTTTAACGAAAAACCTACCAGGTTCAAAGAAAGTATGGCCCCGCCCATGGCAATTGGTACCACCAAAATGATGGCGATAGGAATTGACCAACTCTCGTATTGCCCGACTAAAAACAGATAGACAAAAACCAATGCCAGCGCATACGCATAAACCGCCATGTTACCCGCTTCAATTTCTTGATAGGTCATCCCAGTCCATTCGTATTGAAAACTTTGCGGTAACACTTGCGCGGCGATTTCTTCCATTGCCGCAATACCATCGCCAGAGCTAAATCCAGGACTGGCTGATGCGCGAATACTTATCGAGTTAAATAAATTATATCGGTCACTAATATCCGGACCATGAACGGCTTCGACTTCAGCAATGGTGGTTAACGGGATCATATCGCCATTGCTGTTGCGTACATATAAGGCCTGCAAATCAGAGATATTTTGTCGATATTCAGATCTGGCCTGCATGATCACCTTATAAGTTTGGCCAAATTTATTAAAATCATTGATATAAACCGAGCCTAGTTGTGCCTGTAACGTGCTATAAACGTCGGCAATGTTTAAGCCTAATGTTTTCGCTTTCTTGCGATCTACATCGACAAGGTATTGTGGCACATTGGCTCGAAACGTACTGTAAACGCCGGTTAATGCCGGATGTTGATTCGCTTCAATCACAAATCCATTGAGAATACTTGCCATTTCTGTTGGTGAACGAGCCATTTTATCCTGCAAAATAAACTCTAATCCGCCTACCGCGCCCATGCCGGGAACGGCCGGTGGCGACAGCGCAAATACCTGCGCTTCGGGTACGTGCATAAACGCTAAATAATTCACTTTTTGGGTTATTGCGAATACGATATCTTGTCGGCTTTCCCGCTCGTCCCAATGCTTTAATACAATAAACATGGAACCCGCATTACTTTGCGCGGCGCTATTCAAAATACTGTACCCGGAAACGGCAGTAATACTTTCAATACGACTATCTTGACTCAATTGCTCGGTGAGTTTACTCAACACCTCTTCGGTACGCCCTAACGAACTGGCATCGGGCAATTGCACACTGACGATAAATATGCCTTTATCTTCCGGCGGGACAAAACCGGTTGGCGTTTTTACAAAGCCATAGCCAAGCAGCGCAAAGACCACAGCTAAAGCGATGGCAATGACCAGCGTTTTTCGGATCAACGTGGCGACAACGGCGCCATATTTGTCTTTAATAAAATTAAAGCCTATATTGAACTTTGTAAACCAAGTTGCTTCATTTTCTTGCCGTTTTAATAATAACCGGCAAAGCGCTGGCGATAAGGTCAGTGCATTTAACGAGCTAAACAGTACTGCCACACAAATTGTTACCGCAAACTGACGGTACATAATACCGGTTAAACCTGGCAACATGGCAACCGGAATAAACACCGCCAACAAGACTAAAGTGGTGGCAATAATGGGACCACCCACCTCTTCCATGGTTTTGGTTACCGCTTGCTCTGGGCTGATACTCGGGTCTTCATCTAAATGTCGTTCGGTATTTTCCACCACCAAAATCGCATCATCGACGACAATACCTATGGCTAAAATCAAGCCAAACAAGGTGATGGTATTGATCGACATTCCCGCCAACAACAGCACCGAAAAGGAAGCAATGAGTGAAACGGGTATGGCAATAGAAGGGACTAATGCGGCGCGCCAACTTCCAAGAAAGACGAAGGTGATAACAATAACCAAGGCGATAGCCTGGAGTAATGACACCACTACTTTGGCAATCGAAGTACTGACATAACGAGTGGTATCATAACCAATTGAGTAATCAATACCTTCGGGGAAACTTGGTGCAACCTCCGCCAATAACTGCTTAACTTTTTCCCCGGTAGCCAAAGCGTTTGCGCCGGGCAATAAATACAGGGCGACCGTACTCGAATCTTTACCATCCACTTTGGTGATTATCGAATAATCCGCCTGCCCCAGCTCAATTTCAGCAACGTCTTTTAGCAACACCAAAGCACTACCAGCGCCAGCGCGTATCACGATATCTTCAAATTCTTCAACGGTAGCAAGTTTACCTTGTGCTTGCAGGGTGTATTGCGTTTGCACCTTATTATCAAAAGGTGGGGCACCCACTTTACCCGCAGCTACTTGAATATTTTGTTCCTGTAAAACCGATTTAACATCACTCGGGGTGACACTCAGTGCTGCCATTTCTTGTGGGTCTAACCAAATTCGCATTGAATAAGCCGCTTCTCCCATAATGCTGGCTTCGGAAATACCATCGACCCTTTTTAAGGCATTAAGCAGGTTAATTTTCACATAATTGGAAATAAAGGCGCGATCAAAGCCAGCATCGGTGGCGAACAGGTTAACTAGAAATAACATATCCGGAGATTGCTTTTTGATGGTTAATCCGGCTTGTTTAATTTCTTGGGGTAATTTCGGCTCCGCCATCGACACCAGGTTTTGCACCCGTACCAGTGCCATATCCGGGTCGGTGCCGACCGCAAAAGTGACGGTAAGCTTATAGGAACCATCGTTCGCGCTTTTTGAAGACATATAAATCATCCCTTCAACACCATTAACCGCTTCTTCAATGGGCAAACCGACACTTTCTTTAACCACGGCAGAAGAGGCACCAGAATAGTTGGCTGACACTACCACTTGTGGCGGTGCCACACTTGGATATTCAGATATTGGCAGATTTATGCCAGAAATTATGCCGATCAGGGTTAATATAATGGCAATAACTAACGCAAGTTTTGGGCGAGTAATAAAGGTTTTACTGATCATTGTTATCGCCTATTAATGATTATTTACAGAATTATCAGCATCAGACGTTGCTGTCACAGCGAATTTTGTTTTCACTTGCTGACCAACGCGGATTTGTTGCACGCCGCTAATCACCAGTATTTGATCAATCACTAAACCTTCTTCAACGATAACTAAAGTGTCTACTCGTTTACCCAAAGTAACGTTGCTGCGTTTTACTTTATTGTCTTCAACAATGGTCATCACAAAATCGCCTTGCTGATCCGATTGCACCGCACTTTGCGGGATCATAATGGTATCGACTGGTGTCGGCGATTTCAGGATCACCTGAACGTATTGCCCCGGTTTTAAAATACCGTCGGGGTTTGGCACTGTCGCTCTGACTTCCATAGAGCCGGTTTCAGGGTTTACCCGGTTTGAAATAAATTCGATTGAGCCTTGATGCTCATAAATATCATCGGCAGAAAAAGCAATTTCAACTATTGGTTTGCGCGTACCCATTTTGATGTTTTCTTTTTGGTAACGGCGAACAATTTTCCAGTATACCTTTTCACTCAATTGAAATGGCACTTCCATCATATTCACCGCAACTATGGTCGTTAATGAACCAACCTCGGGACTGACAATATCGCCGACACTAAATTTACTTCGGTCAATGGTACCCGATAATGGCGCAGCAATTTTACTGTAGGCCAGGTTCACTTTGGCGGTTTCTAGTTGTGCTTTTGCCGCTTCCAATTGCGAATTTGCCTCTGCCAGCTTGCCTTCTAAGTTATCCAATTCTGATTTAGAAATGTAACCATCTGGCGCTAATTCCTGACCACGGTTAAAGTTCTTTTGGGCAACACTTAAGGCCGAAACCGAGCGTGAGACTTCAGCTTTCACCTGCTTGTATTGTGCTTGTAATTCATCATCATTGAGTTCAAACAACACATCGCCAGCAACCACCTTCGAGCCTTCTTTAAAATTGACGGCGGTAATTTTAGCCTTCACTCGAGCTTGAATAGCAACATCGCTGGAAGCGGTTAAATGGCCGACAAAGGTTGTGGTGTTTTGATAGGGGAATTGTTCAACCTTTTGCACCACCACTTCTACTTGTGGTTTTTCTCGTTTTTGTTGTTCACAAGCCATCAGGCTTAACAAGATGATTATCACGAGCGGGGTTTTCGCTAAAGGCTTTTTTATTAGAGCGGCTAATTTCATAGAAAGGTTCCGTTTATTTATCGAATGAGCAAGGTAGCGCTGCAAGTATGTTAGCAACATTTTAGCGGTTAAATGGATTTAATACCAATTTTTGCATTAAAGATGCTGATTAAATTATTTATCAATGAGACTGATTTATAACAGAAAGTTCAGAAAAAGCTGTAAGCTTTGGTGATAAATTGTTATTTATCGTAACCAGGGTGCTGTTTGCCCTATTTTAATACCATCTATGCCTGTATTGATTACACTATAACCGCCGATAAAATCAGTGACATAATTAGAAACACTTTGCCAATGTTAATGAGTTGTTAACTCACTATAATGGCTGCATTAAATTGTGCACTTATACCCAAAGAAATAGATACAAAAAACAGAGATACCGATAGATGAACTTGACTCGCAGCTCGTTAAAAAATCCCGCCGCCATTTTGGTAATTGTCGCCCTAATATTTGTCTTTGGCGCGATCAGTATTGCTAAGCTGCCGATTCAATTAACGCCAGATATTGAGCAACCTCAAATTACTATATCGACCGGATGGCGCAGTGCTTCTCCGCAGGAAATGGAGTCGGTGATTATTGAACCACAAGAGAACGTGGTGAAAAATACTCGCGGTGTCACCGATGTTACCACGAGCATTAACAGTGGTTTTGGCAACATTACCTTAACCTTCGATGTTGGCACCAATATGCAACAGGCTATGCTTGATGTTATCAATAACCTTAACCAAGCTCCGCCATTACCTTTAGATGCGTTTGAACCGGTTGTTGCCGCCGGTGGGGGTAGAGGTGGTCCAAATGCCGCATCACTGTTGGTAAAAGTGCTTAAGAGTAACCCCAACAAAGAAATTGCCGATTATCAAAAAATCATTGAAGACGTGATTGAGCCACGTCTTGCCCGCATTGATGGCATTGGCCAAGTGAATTTAAATTCAAAAAGACCAAAAGAACTAAGGATCAGCTTTGATCCCTACAAAGCTGCCGCCATGGGCATAGAGATAGGCAAAATCAGTAATCAGGTTGCCCGTTCTTCCGATGTTTCCGGAGGATTTGCCGACGTGGGTCGTCGTCAGTATACGGTACGTTTTATTGGCCAATACGACGTCAATAACTTTACCGATATGATCATTGGTTATCAAAACCAACGACCTATTTATTTGAAAGATATTGCAGTAGTTGAACAAACCTTAGTCGACAAGTTTGGTTTAACGCTACGTAATGGTGACCCTGCCTATTACATTACGGTGACTCGCAATAGCGATGCCAATACGGTAAAACTTTTGGACAATATCAACCTTGCTATCGAAGAACTTAATCAGGGCACCCTTGCAGAGCATGGTTTAAGCATAGATTTAAGTTTTGATTCATCGGTACATATCCGCACTGGTGAAGAGTAACCTCGGCTTAGGGGTATTGCTTGCGTTGGGCATTTTATGGCTGTTCTTACGAGGTTTAAAACCAACCTTGATCATTGCCACTACCATTCCGGTATCCTTGATGGTGGCGTTTTTAGGATTAAGCCTGTTTGACAGAAGCCTAAATGTGATATCGCTTGCTGGCCTAGCCTTTGCGGTTGGTCTGGTACTCGATGCCGCCATCATAGTACAAGAAAACATAGTCCGTTTGAAAGCCAATGGTTATGCCGATCATAAGGCGATAATACAAGGAACCACACAAGTCACCGGTGCTTTGTTTGCCTCAACCGCGACCAGTGTGGCGATTTTTTTACCCATTTTGTTTATGCAAGGTATTGAAGGCCAGCTATTTTCTGATCTCGCCTTAACTTTGTCCATTGCCGTAATCGCATCTTTGGTGACGGCGATCACGATTTTGCCAATCGCCAGCAAATACTGGTTAACTGCCTTACCCGAAGCCGACCCATTTGAGCATTACTGGCAAAAGCTGACTAATTTAGTGATGCGTTTAACCAACTCCAGCGTAAAGCGCTTTACCTGGATAGGTATGTTGCTTGGTGGCTCGTTAGTGGTCAGTGCGCTGCTAATTCCAAAAACCGATTTTATGCCAAGAGCGCCTATCGATGGCTTCTTTTTCAATATCAGTTTGCCCCCAGGTGGCAACCTTGAGTTTGTTGAAAAAGAAATGGCCGAGTTGGTGAAACAGCGTATCGCCCCACATTTAAGTGGCGAAAAATTGCCGAAAATTAAAAGCTACAACTTCTATTCTTACGGCGCCAATTTCAGCGGTGGTTTTATTTATGCCGATGACCCTGGCAAAGTCGAAGAATTGATGACTATCGTGCAAGATGAAATCCTCGCCGGCTTGCCGGATACGCGAGTATATTTATTTCGCGGTTCAATGATTAATGTCAGTGGCGGCGGTAATGGCCGTTCGATTAATGTTGATATTCAAGGCTCAGATCTCGATGAACTGATGGTCACCGCACAAGCTGGCCTTGATGCGATTCATGAGCATTTACCGGGCGTCGGCGCGCGACCTATTCCAGGCCTGTCAATGGCAGAACCTGAGTTGCAACTGATCCCAAACGATCGCCGTATTACCCAGGCGGGATTAAACCGTAGTGATATCGCCAATGCAGTTCGCGCCTTTACCGACGGCCTATTTGTCAGTGAATACTTTGATGGTAACGACAGAATGAACGTTATTTTACGTGGCTCTGCCTGGTCCAACCCGGACGAACTGGCAGCAATGCCAATATACACGCCACTTGCCGGCGTACAAACGTTAGGTGAACTCACCGAGATTAAACGTACCGTTGGCCCTACACAGTTACGTCGGGTAGATGGTCAGCGAACGATTAGTATAATGGTATCACCGCCAGAGAATATGTCGATGGAAGAAGCGTTAACGGCATTGAATAGCAAAGTGATCCCACAAATGAATGAGCTGCTACCGGCGGATGCCAGTATTAAACTCAGTGGTAATGCCAATAAAATGAAAAATGCCATTACTGACATGATGCTAAATTTTGCTCTGGCGTTGATCATTTTATTCTTACTGATGACGGCACTGTTTAAGTCTGCCAAAGACAGCATGTTGGTGTTATTGGTAATGCCAATGGCGGTTGCCGGTGGAGTTATTTCCCTTGCCTTATTAAATTTAGTGACGTTTCAATCGCTCGATTTATTGACCATGATAGGCTTTATCATTTTGTTAGGCTTAGTGGTAAATAACGCCATATTATTAGTCGATCAAACCCGTGTTGCTGAACGTGAAGGCGCTAACCGACGCGTTGCTGTGGCACAAGCCATTCGTATTCGCGCCAGACCGGTGTACATGAGTACCCTCACCAGTTTATTCGGCATGTTGCCACTTATGGCAATGCCTGGAGTTGGAGCAGAAATCTACCGAGGTTTAGCAACCGTGATTGTTGGCGGCATGGCAATTAGTGCCATTTTCACCTTAATATTGTTACCCAGTTTATTGCGCATCGGGGAAGGCAAAAGTGAAAACCGTACTAAAAACCAAAATGAAAATAACAGTTCTGCCGATCTGCAAACAAATAACAACCAACAGCCGCATTTAACGGCAGCTAATGAGTAAAATATGAATATTGTAAAAATGAAATACGCATTATTATTTAGCAGTGCCCTACTGGTTCATAATTTCGCGCTAGCACAAGACGAACGCCCGGCGAGTCCGGTAAAAGTTGAGCCGGTAAAACAAACCAAACTCTCCCCCAGCGCCAATTTACTCGGTACTGTATATAGTCAGTCAAATGTGGCCATCACCGCGGGTGTTAATGGCCAGTTAGAATGGATTATCGAACCGGGCAGCTTTGTTGAACAAGGTGATACCTTAGTAAAAATGGATACCTTGCCGTTAGAGTTAAAGCAACTTGAAAAACAAGCGCAGATAAAACGTGAAAGCATTAATTTAAATTACTTAAAGCGCGGGTTAAAGCGCTTACAAACGTTAAAAGCGCAAAACAATACCGCTGAATTTCAGTTGGATCAAACTCAATCAAAATACGAATTGAGCCAAGCCGATTTAGAAATCGCCGAGTTGAAATTGAAACAAATTAACGACCAATTAGAACGAGCCCATATTAAGGCTCCGTTTGCCGGTGTGATCACAGAACGCCTAGAGCGTGAAGGTACTGATGTGAATCGTTCGCAAGTGTTGTTGCGCATGCTCGATACCGAAAACTTACAAGTACGCTTATTTGTGCCGATCAGATACTTAGCATATATCAAAAAAAATAAGCCGTTAAATGTCTTTAATGAGCACTACAATACTTTGGCTAACATCATTGCCATTATCCCTGCTGCCGATCCTCGTTCACAAACGTTCGAATTGCGGGTTAGCTTAAACACCGACGGCGTGGATAAGTGGACCGCAGGAGAGTTAGTAAAAGTTGAAGTGCCGGTACAGGCGGATATTGAAACCTTAGCCATCCACCGCGATGCATTAATATTGCGCAGTAGAGAAACCTACGTAATGATGATAGATCAAGACAATGTTGCCCACAAAATGC
This sequence comes from Thalassotalea sp. 42_200_T64, assembly GCA_002162925.1. Taxonomy (GTDB): domain Bacteria; phylum Pseudomonadota; class Gammaproteobacteria; order Enterobacterales; family Alteromonadaceae; genus Thalassotalea_A. The sequence goes on from MABC01000042.1 coordinate 102,722, forward strand.
CGGTAGAAGTGGGCAATGGCCAAGGTGAATGGGTATCGATTGAGGGTGAACTTACCCCAGGCGATAACGTCGCAACCCGTGGCGCAGAGCGTTTACAGGACGGTCAGAAGGTCAGTATCCAGAATAAGAGTTAATCGCTTCGAGAAACGATGAGTCTTTGGTGGATTGAGCTGGCATATCAAAAATGAATTTTGTTTATTCAGGTTCAGAATAACCCGACCAGATATCTGCATTTATTGTCGTTTTCTTTTTGCGTTTTTTCTTACCGCTGCCTTCAGGCTTTGCCATCGGTTTATCTGCGGCTAAAATTGAATCACCGGTAATTTCATCGACTTCAAAACCTTCAACTTGCTCACGTTCAAGCCGGATCTTGTTCTTCTTCTCGATTACTTTGAAATGATGATAATCTTCATGATCGATAAGCGATAATGCTAAGCCCACTTCACCGGCACGGCCACTTCGACCAATACGGTGCATGTAGTCTGATGGACTTCTAGGTAAGTCAAAATTGATCACCACGGGCAGTTTTTCGATGTCGATACCACGGGCAGCAATATCCGTTGCAATTAACACGTCAATCTCGCCTGCTTTAAACGCGTCAAGCACACGATTACGAGCGCCCTGGCCTTTATCGCCATGAAACACTTCTGCGGTAATGCCACGTTTAGAGAGTTTTTCAGCCAAGTGATTACAGCTGTTTTTGGCATTGACGAAAATAAGCGCTTGTCGCCATTGATGTTGCTTAATCAAATGCGCTAACAAGGCTGTTTTTCCCCCCTTGTTAACGGTAAAAACGCGCTGTACTAAGGTGCTGGCGTCGCTACTTTGCAATTGTATTTCAACCGGGTCGTTGAGCAATTCTTGGGTTAAAGCCTGTACTTGCTCAGGAAAGGTCGCTGAAAATAGTAAAATTTGCTTTTTCTTTGGCAATAATGCTAACAACGCAGATAGCTCGTCAGTAAAGCCTAGACTTAACATCCTGTCGGCTTCATCAAGCACTAAGGTTTTAACCCTATCGAGCTTAATGGCATTAGTTGAAATCAAATTGAGTAATCGACCAGGCGTTGCAACCAAAATATCAGTGCCGCCGCGTAATGCGAGCATTTGGGTATTCGCTGATACACCACCAAAAACAGCAAGCGTTTTAATCACGCCGTTAAAATGCACCGCATAAGATTTAATGCTGTCAGCAACTTGCTTGGCTAGTTCACGGGTAGGCACCAAAATCAGTCCTGTAACATAGTTACCTTTACTGCTTTTGCGACTCAATGATTTTTCAGTCTGTTGTTGCATAAAAAGGTGCTGCAATATCGGCAGTGCAAAGGTGGCTGTTTTACCCGAACCGGTATTTGCCCCTGCAATTAAGTCACGTCCCGCTAATACACTTGGGATAGCTTGCGCTTGAATGGGCGTTGGCTGCTGATATTCCAGCTCAGTTAATCGAGCTAACAAGGGTGGAATAAGGCCGAGATCGGTAAAGTTGGCTGGCGTTGTGACAGTGGTCATTAATATAAAGGGCTCAGAGCTAATACAATAGTCCACTATTTTAGCGTATTTATGCCCTGTTAAGTTAGTGAAATCGATCAAACCCTGCCGTAATGTCTTTCAATCCCCGTATAGACCAAGCTTGATCCGACGCTAAGTTCCAAGCGTTAAGTAAAAAAACCCAACTTTTGTCGGGTTTTATTACTTTTTAGAGGGAGATAATGTTTTTTTGTTATTTCCAACTGCGCATTTTATGGCCTTTTAATGCATAAAACAAGATAAACAGATAGCATGGTAGGGCAACCCAATATGCCAACTGCATATCGTCAAAACTTTGCGCCACGGCACCAAATAACAAAGGTAATAACGCACCACCCGCAATACCCATAATTAATAGCGCCGAGCCCTGGGCCGTATATTTCCCTAAGCCTTCCAGTGCCAATGGCCAAATAGACGGCCACACTAAGGCGTGAGATAAGCCCATCAAAGCGACAAAGGTTATGGAATTGGGGATCACCAGAATACCTGACCAGCCCCAGATCAATTCAGCAATCGAAGTACTCGTTGTTGAACTCATCACCACACCCAATATACATAAACTGCCAGCGATTGCCGAAGCCGTTAATGCGGTTTTCTGAGTCAGGTAACGCGGGATAGCAACAGTACCAATAATATAGCCGATAACCATACACACCATAGTGTAAGAGGTTAATGAAGCAAAATGCTCTACCCCAATACCAGAGCCATATAAGCCGATAGTATCGGCGGCAATAACCTCAACACCAACGTATGAAAACAGCGCCACGGCACCTAATATGGCCTGTGGATAATGTAAAATACCCTTGGTGTTTTCAACTTCCGATTTCTCTTCTTCAATGTGCAATTCAGGTAGATGTGAATATTTAACTAAGACAATTAACCCCGTGAGTACGATAGCCATATAAATATAAGGTGAAATTAAATGCGATGATAATTCTTCAATTTGTGCCGCTCGTGCGATGGCATCCAAGCTTGCCAAATGTTCTTCCGAAAAATCACTCATTCCCGACAGGACGAAAGTGGTAAATAAAATCGGTACCAAAACCCCTGCGCATTTATTGACTATACCCATGATAGAGATACGAACCGCTGCGGTTTCTTTCGGTCCAACATGCACTAAATATGGGTTTGAAGCCGTTTGTAAGATAGTTAAGCCGGTTCCTAAGACAAATAATGCATCTAAAAAGAAGCTATAATTTGCCGTTGTTGCCGCCGGAATAAACAACAAAGAGCCAACAACCATTATCGCCAAACCAATTACCATACCATTACGGTGTAAGCGATGTAAAACGCAAACGTCACAAATAACGCCTGAAATTCATTTAATTCGCATATAATTTTTAAAAATGGAATTAATGAGCCATTTAACCAGGTGACGAAACCGAAGATAAAAAACAAGATCCCGATGATGAACATCGGCATTATGCTGCTTTGCTGATCCTTCTGTGTGTCGATTGTAGTTGTCATAATTGTGCCTTTTGTTTCAGCGTTTAATAGCTAATTATTGTTATTTTTATATAGTTCGCTTATTTCTCACATCCGCAAGAAACAAATAAAGAAATATTGTGCTTCAAGCTGCTCGTTTCTCGTTTCTCGTTTCTCGTTTCTAAAGAGAATACACTTGCTCGCCATTGATCCAAGTTTCCGCTACCGTTAGATCATCATTTAAAATTACAAAGTCGGCATTAAAACCGACTTGTAAGCGTCCAAGCTGGTTTTCAACATTGAGAAATTCTGCCGGATACGTTGCTGCCATGCGCAATGCTTCGGTTAACTCAACATTTAATTTCTCAACGGTATTTTTTACGGCACTCGCCATATCTAAACAAGAGCCGGCAAGTTCACCGGTTAAGGCATTTAATCGGTCGCCGGTGCGCACTATTTTCGAGCCGAAGAACGGAAAACTGTCATCATCAGTCCCTACCGGTGGCATCGCATCGGTCACTAAGATGATCTTGCCATTGGTTTTTGCTTTAATCGCCAATTTACAAGCATCATAGTGTACGTGGTGGCCATCAACGATTAAGCCGCACCAGCTATTATCATCGAGTAATGCCGCCCCTACCATGCCAGGTTCACGCGACTGAAATGCTGACATCGCATTAAATAAATGAGTAAAACCAGTTGCGCCAGCGGCTAACGCATTGAGTACCGTTTGATAGTCGGCATTAGAATGCCCCAAACACACATGAACGCCCGCATCGACTAAGGTTTTAATATCACTAACGCTAGCATTTTCAGGCGCAAGTGTGACTACCACAATACCTAAATCCTGACGGGTAAACACCGTCATTTCAGCCGCACTAATACTGCGAATAAATTCAGGGCTATGTACGCCCTTTTTCGGAATCGATAAGTGTGGGCCTTCAAAATGCACACCTAAAACACCAGCAGCATTCTCCTTAATCGCTGCGCTTATCGCATCGGCAGCTTGTTGCATTACCTTAACATCATCGGTGATCAATGTTGGCAGCAGTCCTGTGGTACCAAATTTGGCGTGTGCTTGTGCAATCGCGGCAATGGTTTGTACCGTTGGCTCTGCGTTAAACAACGCGCCACCACCACCATTAACTTGAACATCGATGTAACCTGGGGCGATTAAGCCTGGACGAACATCGTCAAGTTCAGCCGCGATAACCGCTTCAATTGCAACAATTTTGCCATTCTGAAAACTGATTTTGACGTTTTCTTTGATTGTTTGGCCATCGAAGAATTTTGCTATTGCCAGCGACTTGATCATCATTATAGTGTCCGTGTTACTTTCTTTAACCCTTGTGGTTCATCAGGGTTAAAGCCTTTGGCTAATGCCACTTTCTCGACATCCAAATAAAAACGCTGCAGCACTAATAACGGTGCGAGTCGTGGATGAACATCATTAACCACTTGCGCTAGGTGGATCATATCGGCACCGCGTGACGTCACTTCGTTTATTTGCGCTTTATGCGCCTGATCAGATTCATCATTGATATGGCAATCGATAATAGTAAGTTGTTGAGCAACGAGTGTTACCGGACCATGCAGGAATTCAGCGCTAGAAAATGCTTCGGCGTGAATCGAACAGACTTCTTTTAGCTTTAATGCAATCTCTTTTGAAACGGCATAACCTAATCCACGCCCAAGGACTACCAGATTACGGGTATCACCTAAGCCTTCAATAGATAATTGCGTCGGGGCGGCAATGACCTTATCTAACGCTGCAGGCAAAGTCTCTAGCGCTGAAATCAACTCGTCATTTTTGCTCCAGTAAGCGGCAAGTTGCAACAATGCGGATAAGGTTGCTAAATAGCTTTTTGTCGCCGCCACAGAGTTCTCTGGGCCAGCTTTTAACGGTAATACGTCATCGGCAAGCTCAGCTAAGGGTGAGGTTTTATCATTAACCAGAGCAACAACATAAGCGCCAGCATCTTTGGCCATTTGCGCTTGCGATAAAATGTCAGGGCTACGGCCAGATTGAGAAATGACAATAACAAAGGCATTATCAAGCTTTAAAGTTTTGCCATAAACCGATGCCACCGATGGTGCTGCAGCAAAGGTAGGTATTCCGAGTTCAATTTCCAATAAGTATTTGCCAAATACACCAGCATGATCCGATGAACCACGGCCAATGATCATCACCATTTTTGGATCAAGGTTAATTAACTTATTGCCAATTTTTTCTGCAACACTGGCATTGTCTTTAATTTGCGCGGCAATCACTTGTGGTGATTGCTTTGCTTCTTTTTCCATCAATGTAGTCATAATATTACCTGAGTATTTAAATTTGTTTGAAAAATGAAAGTGATTTAGCGTTATTTAATGCTTGCTGTTGCATCGCAAATAACACTGCACCTATTTCTGGAGGATTTGTTGGCACACTAATTTGCGCTGCAACCTCTGAATTTAACCATTGCATTAACCGCGGTTTTAAGCCGCCAATTAATGAGATCTTATTTGGCTGTTTCGTCATTAAGATATTGAATACCGACTCAAAGTAGGCACACCCTTCTTTGATAATGTCTTTCGCTATTTGATCGCCGGCATCGGCGGCGTCAAAGATATGAATGGCTAACTGAGCATAAAAAGTGGCGCCGTTACCGGCAATGGTTTCAATTAAAGTATTTGAATCATCACAGTTCAATGCCGAAAATATTTTTTCGGTTAGAGCTGTACTGCCAATGATACCGTCGTAACTTAACAATATTTTTTCTACGGCTTTAAAACCAAACCAGGCACCGCTACAAATGTCGCCATGAGGAAAACCGTGGGCACCGACGATCAATGTCTGCCCGTTTACCGACACATAACCACAAGAGCCAGTACCGGTGATCATAATTGCGCCATCATCACCACTGTGAGCACCAAGGCAAGCAATGTGTAAATCGGTTGCTAAATGCATGCTTTTAAACGGGTGTTGCCATTGGTTCATTAAATCAAAATATTTCGGCAAATTAACGCCGGCCAATCCAACGCCGGCGATAAGTTCGCTTTTTAAATTTGACTCTAAGTTTGCATTTGCCAGAGCTAAGTCGGCAGCGTGGCTAACAGAGGCTTGTGCTCTTGCTAAATTATGGAAAGGATTTGCAGCACCCGATATGCCTTCTCCCAACACTTGCATTGATGCGTTTAAGATCACGGCGTTGCATTTACTGCCGCCTCCATCAATACCTAAAAATAGCTGTTGTTGATTATTTTCCATTTATGCCTCTTTTCAAAAACGGTGAGTGTTAGTCATTTGCTAAACTCACCCCTTGATTCGTTAATAAGATACTAACACAAATGACAGCGCTGTCATTGTGTTTTTACTTTTATTTTAATTATTTTTTTACTGATAAAAATATTGGCCTATCTTATAGAACTGATTCTTTACTGGTGTAAGGTATAGGCAAAATTAGCCGACAGGCTTAAAATGGCAAAGGAGGCTACTACAGGGCTATCAGGGTGGGCTATGTTGTTCTTGATAAACGAAGTAGCCTTGCTGAAAAAGCCCAGCGAACTGGGCTTTTAACGATTAAGCATTCAGCAAGTAGGGTGAAACTTAAGCAGAAAGGGCCACTTTCTTTTTCACTAAACGATTAATTTGGTGAATTGAATTTAAATGGGCATAAATTGGTGCTAAAAAGCCACGTTTACGTAAATCTAAATAATCTTCATCCGACAATTCGTTTAATTTTTGCTCATTAACTAGGTATAAACCGTTAATTTGTATTTTTTCACCATTGGCGGTGATGTCTAAGTTTTGTTGCATTAACAAACCTTTTTCAGCCAAAGTTTGCGTAAAACCTTTGGTAATATGAGAATGCTCAAAGTATTTACCCAAAGCTTCTTTACGGCGAGTAAGGTATTCACTCTCATCACCATTGTCTTCAAACAAGGCGTTGCCTTCTTCTTCATTGACAATGGCATTGTCGGTAGCAATCACTACCATCAAATTTTCGGCATCTTTCTTTTCAGGTATTAATGCAAATGGAAACTGAGTTACCGATGCAGGTGCATAGGTGCCTTCCCACTTTTCAGTTGCTGTATATAAGTTTTCACCCGGCTTAATGCCAAAAAGTGCAACCGGTTGAAACTTATCCGTATCACCCGTTTTAACAAAAACAACGGGAAACTCAGCTGCAGCTCGAGAAAATTCATGAACAACTACCGGGGCTAAATGCTGAGAAGCGGCATGAGGAAAATTAGACTGCGTTTTAATTTTAGTTTTTGCGTGTGCAGTTTTATTTAATGCTTGAATGTTTTGTTGGCTCATTTTAACACTCCCAAAATGTCGGCCTAAATTTAGTAGACAGTTAGACTAAACCGTACTTACACCCCATTACAAGCGATTTTTATATAATTTTCTTTGAACCAAACCGTTACAATTTTGGCATTCCGTATTTATACACTTTTTCAATTAACGATGATAAATAACGCATCGAATGACGAAAATCTAATATTTTCAGGCAGTTCATGAAAATTAGAGCTAAATTATATATGAGCTAAAAATTACCCAGAGGAATAACAATATGGCGTTGACAAATAAATTGGCCGCCGAATTTTTCGGCACTTTCTGGTTAGTATTAGGGGGTTGTGGTAGTGCCGTATTAGCCGCCGGAATACCCGATGTGGGTATAGGTTTTGTTGGTGTATCTCTGGCCTTCGGTTTAACCGTGATGACAATGGCCTATGCCATTGGTCATGTATCGGGTTGCCATTTAAATCCAGCAGTATCTCTTGGTTTATGGTCCGGAGGTCGCTTTCCGGCCAATGAATTATTACCTTATATCCTTGCCCAAGTTTCTGGCGGTGTTGCTGGTGCGGCAATTTTGTATGCCATCGCATCAGGTGCGCCTGGTTTTGATCTTGCTGCCGGTTTTGCTTCCAATGGTTATGCTCAGCACTCACCTGGTGGTTATTCAATGATCGCCGTATTAATTGCCGAAGTGGTGATGACGTTTATGTTCTTGATGGTGATCTTAGGTGCTACCGACAAACGCGCCCCTGCCGGTTTCGCGCCGATTGCGATTGGCTTATGTTTGACCTTAATTCATCTTATTACCATTCCGGTAAGCAACACGTCGGTGAATCCGGCACGCAGTACCGGAGTTGCGGTATTTGTTGGTGACTGGGCAACCGCACAGCTTTGGCTATTCTGGGTAGCACCAATTGTTGGCGCCCTAATTGCGGGTAAGGTATACGGCTGGATTTCAGCGGAAGAGAAATAGTGACCTCAAAGATTTGACCTGTAAACAAAGTGACCCGAATTAGGGTCACTCCAAAGCCTGCTGTTTAACGCTTTTATAGAACTTCATCAAATTAGTAGTCGAGCTATCATGTTGTTGCAACACTTCATCCGATAACAGTTCTTTTTCAATGTCTGCTGCCAAGCCCTTGCCCAGCTCAACGCCCCATTGATCAAACGAACATATTTGTAACAGTAAGCCCTGAGCAAAGATCTTGTGCTCATATAAAGCTATCAGCTGGCCTAACGTTTTGGGTAAATGCGAGTTAACAGCAGCGTATTGGGAGGTCGATTGCCTTCATGGACTTTATGTGCTCCAAGCTTATCTATCACTTCCTGCACTCGCCCCTTCGCTTTTAAACCTGCCCGAACTTGTTGCTCATTGACCCCGGTCATTAATGCCTGAGTTTGCGCAAAGAAATTAGACATTAAGCTTTCATGATGGCCAACAACAGGGGTTACGCTTTCTACTGAGCCAATAAAATCAGCTGGCACTATGTTATTACTTTGATGCAAATACTGGTAAAACGCGTGCTGACCATTAATGCCCAACTCCCCCCAAATGGACGGCACTGTGGCGTAACCTGTTTTTTCGCCATTCCAGGTAACCGATTTGCCATTACTCTCCATTTCCGCTTGTTGCAAATAGGCACTCAGCATATGCAATGTTTGATCATAAGGTAATATTGCTTGCGACTTAAAGCCCAAAAAGGTGCAATTCCATAAACTCAATGACGCCATGATTACCGGCACATTTTCAGCCATTGGCGCTTGCTGAAAGTGCTAATCGATATCATTGGCGCCTTCTAACAATTCGATAAATTTATCAAAACCTAAATCAAGGGCTATCGGCAAGCCTATTGCCGACCACAAAGAGAAGCGCCCTCCTACCCAGTCCCACATCGAAAAAATATTATCCGGATGGATGCCAAATTCTGTCGAATTTTTGATGTTTGCCGATACGGCAACGAAATATTTGGCGATTGCCGATTGATCATTTGCCGACTTTAATAACCACTGCGTGGCGGTATTGGCATTGGTCATGGTTTCTGTGGTGGTAAAAGTTTTACTGGAGACAATAAACAGCACTTTTTCCGGGTTTAACGGTGCCAACACTTCGGTAATTTAGGCACCATCAACATTGGACACATAATGCACATTGACGCTTTGATCGCTATAATGTTTGAGCGCTTCGGTTACCATTTTCGGCCTAAGGTTAGAGCCGCCAACGCCGATATTTACAATATCGGTAATGCGTTTACCGGAATAGCCTTTCCACTGCCCCTGGCAGGGCAAACGAGTCTAAATTGAACAAATTTGATTTGCTAAAGGTAGAATCCCGATTTTTTTTCGGTTATTTTCAGGAACTTCTAGGATCAAGTTGACGATCCTTTTTACCCATG
>MABC01000015.1 GCA_002162925.1 Thalassotalea sp. 42_200_T64
ATGGCAGTGGTTAAGACAAAATGAACTCGCTAATCGATGTTTTAAGGGGTATGAAGATATTGTCAATTCATGCTCTGATGCTTGGAATAATTTTATCGATTGTAGCGAAAGAGTCAAAATCTGTGCTCAAGGGATTGGATCAAACTGACCAGTTAATTAATCCGTTTGGTATTATACCAAAACGCGAGACTGAAGTCCCGCCAACCAGATCGGTTTCATCCAACGATGATAATCAACCCTTGATAACTTGTTATGTTATACTAATAAAAAAATCAAATAGTATAACTAGTGAAAAATAAAGATCCCCACTTTCAACGAGAATCCGCCAAATACGATAAGCCAGTCGCGAGTCGTGAATTTCTGTTAGCGCTTTTAGAACAAAAAGGCCACCCGATGACCTTTGTGCAGTTCTGTAAAGAACTGGACTATAAAGATGAAGAGCAAATTATTGGGGTGAAACGCCGTTTGCGCGCGATGGAAAATGCCGGGCAGTTAGTGTTTACCAAATTCAAACAATATGCCATTGCTACCGCATCCGAGGTGATCACCGGAGAAGTGATTGGTCATCGTGACGGTTTTGGTTTTTTAAAGCCAGATGAAGGCGATAAAGATTTATACATCCCTTACTATGAAATGCGCAAACTTATTCATGGTGATATCGTTGAAGCCAGAGTAACGGCAAGCAGCGATAATAAAGGTAAGCAAGAGGTCAAAATACTCGATGTATTGCAGCCCAGAAAAGATAAGATCATTGGCCGCATCTTCGTTGAACATTCCGTTATTACCGTGATCCCGGAAGATGCCCGTATCAATCATGAAATTGTTGTGCCGAAAGGCAAGCATTTAGGCGCTCGACATGGGCAAATGGTGATTGTTGATATTATTCAGCGTCCCAGTAAGCGCAACACGCCATTAGGGCAAGTTAGTGAAGTCCTGGGCGAGCATATGGCGCCGGGTATGGAAGTGCAAGTTGCTCTTCATCAACACGATTTGCCCCACTCTTGGTCGGAAGAGTTATTAGCAGAAATACAATTATTGACACCTGAAGTGGATGATAAGGCAAAACAAGGTCGTATCGATCTGCGTGAATTACCATTAGTGACCATTGATGGAGAAGATGCAAGAGATTTTGATGATGCGGTGTATTGTCAACCGAAAAAATCTGGTGGTTGGCGTTTATGGGTTGCCATTGCCGATGTCAGTTATTACGTTAGGCCAGACACCGCGCTTGACGGTGAAGCGATAAAACGCGGTAACTCTGTCTATTTCCCGAATCAAGTGATCCCAATGCTACCGGAAGTGTTATCAAACGGTTTGTGTTCGTTGAATCCAAATGTCGATCGTTTGTGTATGGTCAGTGAAATGACCATCAGCGCCAATGGTAAGTTATCCGGGGCGAAATTTTACCCGGCGGTAATGAACTCCCACGCCCGTTTTACTTATACCAAAGTGGCAGCAATTCTAGAGGGAGACAAAGATTTACGTGACTACTACCAGAGTCAGGTGAAAGACTTGGAAGAGCTACATAAGCTCTATCATTGTCTGGTTGGCGCCCGTCGCAACCGTGGCGCCATTGAATTTGAAACCGAAGAAGTGCGCTTTATTTTCAATGCCGACAGAAAAATTGACTCGGTAGTGCCGGTAGTGCGCAATGATGCCCATAAAATCATCGAAGAATGTATGATTTTGGCTAATGTTGCCACGGCAAAGTTTGTTGCTAAACATGAAAAGCCAGGTTTATATCGAGTTCACGATAAACCGAACCAGGACAAATACAATAACCTGGTCACTTATCTTAATGAGCTTGGCATCGAAATGGAGAAAAAAGAAGAGCCGACTCCGGCTGATTTTGGTGCTATAACCGAAAAGGTGAGAGACCGGCCGGATAAAGAACTGATCCAAACCATGTTACTCCGTTCGATGAAACAAGCGGTCTATCAGGCCGAAAATCTTGGTCATTTTGGTTTGGCACTGCCTGCGTATTCACATTTTACCTCACCAATTCGACGTTATCCTGATTTAGTCATTCACCGGGTGATCAAGTCTATTATCAATAACCAAAAAGAAAATTCGGTAAATATTGGCTATTACCAATACGATGAGCAAGAAGTGAGTGAGCTAGGTGAGCATTGTTCGATGACCGAACGCCGTGCCGATGATGCCACTCGTGAAGTTTCTGACTGGTTAAAATGTGAATTTATGCAAGACCATGTTGGCGATACCTTCAGTGGCGTGATTGCAACCGTCACTGGCTTTGGCTTTTTTGTGCGCTTACAAGATTTTCATATTGAAGGCTTAGTGCATATTAGCTCGCTTGGTAAAGATTATTATACTCATGATGAAGTACGGATGTGCTTAATTGGTGAGCACTCGAAGAAGAAGTATCATGTTGGCGATATTCTTGACGTACAGGTTGCGGCAGTAAATCTGGAAGAGAAGAAGATAGATTTAATTCTTGGCGGCGAGAATACCGTGACAGATGCCAATAAAAAATTAAAGAAAAAGGCCAAAAGCGCGGATTATAAAGCCAGTAAGAAAAAAACCGACGAGAGATCGCCATTTGTACCGGGCTCAAGTAAAGCGAAAGATTCTAAGAAGCCGAAAGCCAAAACTAAAGCTGGCAAAAGACAAAAAGCGAAAGGTCGCCCTGGAAAAAATGCCCGCAAACAAGAAAAGAAATAAAGAAGAGACTCATGGCAAAACAAGATGATTTAGTTTTTGGAATTCATTCCGTTAGCGCGCTTATTGAAATAGCGCCAGAACGCTTCGTTGAATTGTGGCTATTAAAAGGCCGTGAAGACGATCGCATATTACCAATTATTAACCTTGCCCGTAAATACGGTATCTCAGTGCAATTTATGCATCGCAAAGCATTGGACGATAAAAGCGCCGGCGAACAGCACCAGGGCGTGATTGCCAAGGTAAAACCGGGTAAAGCGTTTAATGAAAATGACTTAACGGATATTGTTGAACAAACATTGGCGAAAAACGAACAACCGTTTTTATTAATTCTCGATGGTGTTACCGATCCGCACAATCTCGGCGCTTGTTTACGCAATGCGGATGCTGCTGGCGTACAAGCTATTATTGTGCCTAAAGATAATGCAGCTAAAATTACCGCTACGGTGCGAAAAGTCGCCGTTGGCGCCGCCGAAACTATTCCATTAGTACAAGTGACTAATTTGGTACGTTCGATGAAAGCGTTGCAGGACATGGGCGTCTGGATCATTGGTACCGCGGGTGAGGCAACCCAGTCGTTATATGAATGTAAGCTCAAAGGGCCAATGGCTTTAGTCATGGGCGCTGAAGGCAAAGGCATGCGACGTTTGACTCGTGAAACCTGCGATGAGTTAATAAAACTTCCAATGGCGGGTTCTGTATCAAGTTTAAATGTATCGGTGGCGTCCGGTATTTGTTTGTTTGAAATTGTCCGTCAACGCCTTGGTTAATCACTTACCGATTAGTTTTCGTAAGTTTGCCAAATATGCTTGCTTTAATTGCTCATTTTCCCTACAATACGCGTCCTTAATTCAGCCTTAACTTTTGTTCCTTGCCTTTATACTGGTGTTTGGCTGAGCCAGCAAGAGGCTACTACCGTAAGGAGCTCGTAATGCGTCATTACGAAATCGTATTTATGGTTCACCCTGATCAGAGTGAACAAGTAACTGGTATGATCCAACGTTACTCAGACATGATCACTGCTGCTGAAGGCACAATCCACCGTCTAGAAGACTGGGGTCGTCGTCAATTAGCATACCCAATCAACAAACTGCACAAAGCACACTATGTTCTTATGAACATTGAAGCGCCTCAGTCAGTTATTGATGAGTTAGAAACTTCTTTCCGTTATAACGATGTTGTTATTCGTAACATGATCATGCGTACTAAAGGCGCGGTAACTGAAGCTTCAGCAATGGCTGCTGCTAAAGAAGACCGTCGTGAAGACCGCCGCGAGAAAAGAGAAGTTACTAAAGAAGCTCCAGCTCCAGCTCCAGCTGCAACTGCACCAGTTGCTGAAGAAGCGGCAAGCGCAGAATAGTAATTAGTGACTGAGAATTGCCTGGTGTTGATAGGCTCGGTAGCAAAAACTGCTGAATTATCAATAAGCCCTGCGGGTATCGCCCATATTAAGTTTTCATTAGAGCACCGCTCTATGCAAACTGAAGATGGCTTAACCCGACAAGTATTCGCAAGAATGCAAGTGGTGGCAACCGGACAGTGGTCACAAAATTTATCTCGTGAACTAATTGTGGGCAGTAATGTAAAAGTGAGCGGTTTTATCAACCGTCATGAAACCCGAAACGGTAACCCGATTTTGGTCTTACATGCTCAACAAATTGAAATGATTAATTAGGTGATTACACATATTAGCGCGTTTTTGTGCTAAAAAAGTAACGCCATATTTAGGAGAAATCCATGTCACGTTTTTTTAGACGTCGTAAATTCTGTCGCTTTAGCGCAGAGGGCGCTGCTGCTATCGATTACAAAGATATCGCAACGTTAAAAAACTATATCACTGAAAGTGGTAAAATCGTTCCTAGCCGTATTACTGGTACATCAGCTAAGTATCAACGTCAACTTGGTCGTGCGATCAAGCGTGCTCGTTACTTATCTTTATTACCATATACTGACTTACACAAGTAACCTAAGGGGCTATTAAAATGCAAGTAATTCTTCTTGATAAAATTGCCAAATTAGGCGGCCTGGGTGATCAGGTAACAGTTAAGTCTGGCTATGCTCGTAACTTCTTATTACCTAAAGGTAAAGCAGTTATCGCATCAAAAGCTAACGTTGAACATTTTGAAACACGTCGTGCTGAACTTGAAGCAAAATTAGCTGGTGTATTAGCTACTGCTGAAGCTCGCGCTGCTAAATTAACTGAGTTAGCTGAAGTTACTATCGCTTCTAAAGCGGGTGACGAAGGTAAATTGTTTGGTTCTATCGGTACTAACGATATTGCTGCTGCAATTACTGAAGCTGGTGTTGAAGTTGTTAAAGCAGAAATTCGTCTTCCTTTAGGTTCAATCCGTGAAACTGGTACTAACGAAATCGTTATCCACCTTCACGCAGACGTTGACACAACTATTAACGTTGTTGTTATCGCTCAAGCTTAATCAAAAAAAATTTTTTGATGTAAAAAGCCTGCATTTGCAGGCTTTTTTATTGCAAAAAATAAAAATGGTTATAGCAATTCCGATAATTTATTCGTTAATAAATTATCGGACTTGGTATTAAATCTTATAAATGAAATCACTGTCATCTAATAATGACAAGCTGTCGCCTACTATATCTTTACTATCAACTTTAGATAATAAATCAAAACCTTGTTGACGTTGCGCTAAGTTTAGTGCGTGATACGGAACACGGAAGACTTTTTCTACCGCATTGGTCATCATTAATGCCGTGTTTAAAGCAATAGGATTCGGTTCGCAGAATAACCATTGCATCAACCCTCGCAATTCTTCATTAAGCTCAACATTATTTTCATCCATTAAGCTACGCATTAAACCAGGTATTATATTGGAAGTTACAGAAATTACGCCATGTGAGCCAAACTGATGGCGTCCAGTAAAGCATTCATCATCATTGCCCGACCAACAGGCGATGCCTTGTTTTTCATAGTATCCAATACGCTCATTACCGGTACATTCTTTTACGCCAATGAAGTTTTCATGGTTGGCAATCGATTCGATAATATCTGGCGTTAAGTCTTGTCCTGTTCTGCTGGGTACGTTGTAGATAAATGCTGGACCTGCGGCAAGTACGCGGTTGAAGTGATCAAGTACTCCGGCAGTGGAGGTACGGCCATAATACGGATTGATTTGTAAGGCAGCGTCCATTCCCATGGCAAACCCCTTTTCCGTTGCATTTATCGCTTCGCGGGTATTGTTACTGCCGGTATTGCCTATAATGAGAAATCGGCCAGAAAATTTATTGGTACTGTGGGCAATTAACATTAAGTGCTCTTCCCAATTCAGCAAGTGTCCTTCACCTGTGGTACCGCCAACAATGATACCGTCGACACCAGCAGCAATTTGTTGTTCTATCAACTTATCGTAAGTGTTTAAATCGATATTACCTTGCTGGTTATACGGAGTTTTAATGGCGGTAATTAAACTGGCTGACTTTAATCGCTTCATGGTATTTCTCAAATCGCTATAATAAATGCTGCGGGGATAATAATTAACCTCAATATTAGCAATAACAGCGTAAAGGATAAATACTTGTTTAACGTCAAGGTGTGCTTTTTTGTCTCTTTGATTATTATTTTTTTACTAATTTATGGATAATAATACACACAATTGTGGTCATATACATTATTATTCATTAAATAGTCTTTATTAGGAAATACGGGTGATTGCGAGAAGACGGTTCATAACTTGGGTATTTTTATCATTGTTGCTTACAGTGTCAGGTTGCAGTGCATTGCATACTTCCGTAAAAAAGAAAGACTTAACCATTGAGACCAAAATGTCGGCCACCATAGTGCTGGACCCGGTCAGTGCTGACAAAAGAACGGTATTTCTGCAATTAAGAAATACTTCAGACAAGCAAGGCATCGATTATGCGGCAGCAGTCACCGAAGCCATCGCCAGCAAAGGCTACACTATAGTTAACGACCCTGAGCAAGCACATTATTGGATCCAGGCAAATGTGTTGCAGGTCGGTAAGACGGATTTACGTACCAATGATGGTAAAACCGATCAGGGCTTTGGCGCCGCCATACAAGGGGCAGAAATCGGTTCGTTATTTGGTGATGGCGACGGCAAGATAGCGGCAACGATAGTGGGCGGTTTAATTGGCGTACTAACGGATGCATTAGTAGATGACACCGTGTTTGTGATGATCACCGACTTACAAATTTCGGAAAAAGCGAAACCCGGCGTTGTGGTTAATCAGTCGGAACAAGCGGTGTTAAAACAAGGTGAAGTGAGCACACAGACACAAACCAGCGAAGAAGTCGTTGAGCGTAAAAAATATCAAACGCGCATCACTTCAACCGCGAACCAAGTGAACTTAACGTGGCAAGAAGCCGAATTGCAATTGTTACAAGGGTTAATACAATCCATGTCAGGAATTTTATAAAGGATATAAGGATTAATTATGAAAACGCTAAATAAATATGTGAGTAGTGCCTTTTTATTGATATTTACCATATCGATAGCCGGTTGTGGCGCACTACATACTTCAGTAAAAAAACGGCACTTGGATGTGCAAACTAAAATGTCTTCAACCGTTTGGTTAGATCCGGTTCCTGCAGAAAAGCGCACGGTGTTTCTGCAATTGCGCAACACTTCTGACAAGCAGGGACTCACTTATGAAAATGAAGTTCGCGCGGCAATAACTGCCAAAGGTTATCAAGTAATTGATAACCCAGATGTTGCTCACTACTGGTTACAAGTCAATATTTTGCAGGTGGGAAAAACTGACTTACGTGCTGGTGATTCATTTGGTACTTTTGGCTCCGCGGTAGTCGGTGCGGCTGCCGGTGCACAATTTGGTGATGGTAGCGGCCAGGTTGCCGCCGGTATTGCCGGTGCCGGTTTAGGCATTATCTTTGATGCCATGGTCGATGATAATTTGTTCACTATGATCACCGACATTCAGATCTCTGAAAAAGCAAAAGAAGGTGTAAGGGTAAATCAGTCGGAAAAAGCGGTATTAAAACAAGGCGAGTCAGGTTCGAAGACACAAACCAGCTCTGAAGTGGTTGATCGGAAAAAATATCAAACGCGCATTGTTTCACTTGCCAATAAAGCGAACTTAGAATTTGCTGAAGCGGAGCCACCGTTACGTCAGGGGTTAATTAATTCTCTTTCGGGAATGTTATAAAAGGACAGCGGACGGGGTACAGGGTACAAGCAGCTGGGGTGGAATGAGCGGATTGCAGCTACTCACATTCTTCGAAATTAGCGCCGTCATCCCATCACGAGCACTAGCGAGATGTGGGACCTGCCTAATCCATAATGTGCTTTTAAACAATATTTGCGTCCACTCAAAGAACGTATATATCCAAACCGCATGAGCTTTACATGAGGTCCCTGATATCGCTTATGCTCGACAATAGCTCCTGGCAGGTTTGCCCCGTTCAGTGATTTAACGTATTGTAATCACCCGCTCAAATCGCCTCGTTCATCCCGACATTCATATGACCCCATCTCAAACTCCCGACAGATCCATGGTCGATTTTCATAGATTGAACATTTTAAAGTGTCACGATCTAACGCTGAACACCAACCATCGCTTAACCGTAACATGGACTCACCCCCACACGCATCAACATAAACATGCTCATCGGGCACCCCGGTGTCTGAAATAATCATGACTTCTAAACGACAACAACAAGCTTCGCAGTTTGAACAGGTAACTTCTGGCTCAGGTAAGTTTTTCACTGCAATGGTCATAGATAATTACTTCTTTTTAAATCGCACACTATGGCGCATCAGCTGGCTTGTAATTTCTTAATGTAGTCGGTTTGATGCATTTTAACGGCCTATAAAATATTAATGCTGGCGTTGTATCTTAACATGGTAAGTTTGATTAAAGGTGAGTTTGAAAGTATATTTAACCTATAGGAAGGATATTTAACAAGATTGTAGACAAACATGCAAAAGAACAAAAAAATTATGCTACCCAAAAAGAAAAGTCATTTGAAAATGAGAATATTGCGCTCTATGAGACGACGCAATCATTTCCGTTTTTATACACTTGCTGCTGAAGTGTAAATGTTCTTTGGCTAGTCACCGCTTTCTTCTCAAACAGACAATCTTTACTCACCGGTTTTAACCACCATCTAACATAAACTGCTATTCAATTACTTGGTGAAGAACGGGTTATGATCACCCCACAGCGTTGACACTCTACTTTTTCAACACCACCACCCGCGCCAAAACCGAATGTTCTGTCGATAACTCGAAAATCATGAAAACCCAACCAACATAACAGACGGCCGACAATTAATGGTAGTTTTAACATATCAATATCCTACTATATGTCTATTTGATATTGTTTATCTCACATCCCCCTTTATCATAGTTCCAACGTAGCGATTTAACCATGGCTAGTCTTTCGTGTAATGCAACCATCATATTTCCCACTTCTTTTGAGAATACAGCTATGTCACAAACCTTTCCCCGTTATAGCTCCAGCGCTCTTGTTAAAAAAATTAGCAATTAGGGGCATGGGCAGGGATTGGCCACTGGTCAGCATTGAGTAGGCCGCGTTCGGCCATGCCCCCTAAACCTTGCAGGCCGCCAGTGTGCAACAATACGATTTTTGCACCCGCTTGAAAATAGCCCTGTGCTAACAGATCGAGAAAGGCCAACAACATCTTGCCTGAATATACCGGCTCAAAGGGAACCCCGGCTTGTTGACTGAACTGCAAAATCCGCTCGGTATCTGCCGTTTTGTACTTGCCATAGCCGCCACGATGAAATTGATTTAAAATTTCCCAGTTCTCAAAGTTACTCGCATGCGCAGCTAATAGCTGGTTAACCTCATCGGTTAAATAGCCATCTTGTTTTAATACGGCAATGCCGAGCAGTTTATGTTGATTTTGATCTGCGTTGATAAGGCCTGCTAAAGTGCCGCCGCTACCCACAGGAGTAAGTAAATAGTCATACTCTAGTTGTTCATTGAGTTCAGTGATCACTTCTCCTACACCCGGTAAAGCCAAGTGATTACTGCCCCCTTCAGGGATAATATAAGCGTTTGGATATTTCTGCTGCAATTGTGCTAAAAACTCTTCGTTGTGGCGGAGTTTATAGGTTTTACGATCAACAAATTGCAGTGTCATGCTCCAGTGGCTTGCCCAGCTTAAAGTAAAATTATGTTGATAATGTTGTTCACCACGAATGATGCCAATAGCTTTGATGTTATTTATTTTGCAAGCATAAGCCAAGGCATGAATGTGATTAGAATACGCACCGCCAAAACTTAAAATTTGAGTCTTGCCCATCTTTCTGGCGGCGCTAATATTGTATTTCAATTTTCGCCATTTGTTGCCTGAGATTATTGGGTGAATTAAATCATCACGCTTGATAAATACCTCAACTTTATGCTTGGTAAATAGCGGATGATTTATCGTATTAATCGGGCTCATCTCTTTGCTTTTTTTTAAGGTATTGATTTTATTCATATACTATATTTATCAAGGTTTCCCTTTGAAGGTGTAAGAGGCTAATAATAAATGTCTTGCACCAAAGAGTAAATCCGCCATAATGGATATATACTCATCATCATTCAAGATGTAGGTTTCAGAGCGCTTGAGCGATTCCAATTCAAGGCGCATTTATACAGTAATGGTTATTCTCGGCAACTGCTCCTGCGTTGCCCTAATATAGTACATCCGTGTACTAACCTTACAAATAGATGGAACGAAGAAGTGGGATTGCTCAAACGCTTCTTC
>MABC01000051.1 GCA_002162925.1 Thalassotalea sp. 42_200_T64
GCTTCTTCGATGGGTTTAAAAGCAATTTATGCCGCGTTATCAAATTGAACAATGGAACAACCATTCTCTCAATTTAATGCCTTGCCTAAATTGCTTTTAACTCCCACTGAAATCCCGTATCTTGAAGTGGAACGGGTATATGCACCACAATCTGCAACCTATTTGATTAATCGCAAATAAAAATCGCATAAATTATAAGTGTTTTTCGCATTTTGCCGCATACTTATAGCATAACAAGATAAGAATTTAATAGGAGTCTAAGATGACTGATATTAGCAAAATTATGACCACGGATGTTTTCACTCTAACCCCGGAGCATAACCTTAGTGACGCTCGGCTGATGATGATGGAAAACCGAATTCGTCACATTCCAATTGTTGATCAACAACAGTTATTGGTTGGCATTATTAGCCAAAGAGATGTGCTTGGCGCAGAAGAGTCGAGCATCTATGGGATAAAAACCGATTTACGTTTAGAGCGTGAGCAACAAATAAAAATCTCCGATTTTTATCATAAAAACCTGGTGACTATTCCACCACAAGCTACTGTGCATCAAGCCGCACTTTATCTGCAAAAGCATAAAATCGGCTGCTTGCCGGTTGTCAAAGACAACAAACTACTGGGTCTGGTAACTGATAGTGATTTTGTCAATGTGGCGATTAACTTACTGGAAGTGATTAGTGAGCCGCATGAGCATGTCTATTAAGGCAATGCGATAGCGGTTAACAGAAAACCTGTAATTGCTCTACCGAATCAAACTCGGCATGTGGCAACACTTTTAATGGTTTCTTTTTAATGCCAAATTCATTGTTGTTTACCCAAATCGTTTGGCAACCAGCAGAAAGTGCGCCATAGATATCGGCGTGAGTACAATCGCCTATATGCAGTAGTTCATGGGGTTGAATATTAAGTTGCTGGCAGGCCTGATCAAACATATCGTTTTCAGGCTTTTGCAAATTACCCGCGCCGGCAAAATAACTGTGTTGAAAATACTCAGCAATGCCAATTTCATCAATACCGACGTTACCGTTAGAAATCGCCACTAACGGATACTTTAGCTTAAGCTTGGCCAATAGTTGGGTAACACTTGCCGGCACTTGTAAATTATTACGATGACTGAGGAAATGGGCTAGCGCTTGTTCTGCTTTCACCTTGGCCTCCGGCGCAGAATAGCCTAATTGTTGAATACCCGATTGTAGACAAGCAATACGTAACGCCGTTACGTCATGACAAAGCTCGGGTTGATTGGTTAAGCAAACATTGCGATGTTGCCACCAAAAATCTCGGCCTAAATTCGCACACTCTGGTGCCGCCGCAATTAAGTGGCTTTGCAGTTCTTGCTCGGCCCTGGCGATCACCGGATGGTTATCGTATAAGGTGTCATCCAAATCAAAGCTAATGGCTTTAAACGCTGACAATTTTCGATAAAAACGCACGTTAGAATCCTACTTTCTTCAATTGCTGTACTAATAGTTTAGCAACAAGTGTACGAAATTGGTTTAACAATAAGGTATCCATCGATGGGCTAAAGTGTTCCGCATCGTTTGAGCTAATCGCGATGAAGCCTAAACAATCTTCAGCATCGCTAAGTTTTATTAATACCACAGAGCCTGCGGGTTGATCGGCAAAAATCGCCTGCTGTTCATTAAACCGTAATCGACCAAAATAATAATCTTGATGATCAAAGCGCTTGGCAATTATTGCAGCGCAGTCTTCTTTGACAATAGTGCCATGACCAATGGCAATATCGCTATTGGTTAAATACAACTTAAACGAGGCTAAATTTAGTAATTGCGTCGTGGTTTGCTCTAACGCATCTAAAAATGTGGATAAATTTTTGCTGTCGATCAACGTTAAATATAAGTCGTTATAAACGGTGAACAAACGTTCATTGTAATTGGCAACCGTTAATAACTGAGTGATTTCTTCTTCGAGCAAATGAATTTTTTGACGCTGAATTTGTTGCTGACGTTCCACCAGAGAAACCACACCACGCTTGTTATCAGAAAACTTAAGATTGGCCATAACTTGCGGGTTTCTGGAAAAATATCCTGGGTTATCAAGCAAGTAAGTACTAACCAACTCATCATTAAACAGATGCGTGTCAACATCAGTGGTACTGTTATCTAACACTTGTGTTTGGTTTATTTTATTTTTGTTATCTAACACTTTACTGTCGCTCATAGGTGTAATTGTCCATCAAATACATGTTCTGCTGGTCCGGTCATTTTCACTGGGTGACCAGGACCTTTCCAATAAATTTTTAATTTACCACCAGGCAGCTCAACGGTCACATTATTGGCCAGTTTCTTTTGAGTAATACCAACCACAACAGCGCCACAAGCGCCACTGCCGCATGCCAGAGTTTCAGCTGCACCTCGTTCATAAACCCGAAGTTTAATAAATTTTGCCGATACCACTTCCATGAAGCCAACATTGGCGCCTTCTGGAAACCTTTCGTGCTCGGCTAATTCCTTTCCTAGCGTTTCAACCGGAGCATCAAGTACCGAATCCACGGTAACAACACAATGCGGATTGCCCATAGATACGGTACCACAAAGCACCGTTTGCTCGGCAGCACGTAATATATAGGTGCCTTCCATTTTTTGTGCGGTAAATGGAATTTTGGCGGGTTCAAATTCCGGAATGGGCATCGCCACGGTAATTAAACCATCGCGCTCAATGTGCAACGTCATTTTGCCAGAAGCCGTTGACACCTTAACTTTATTTTTGTTGGTTAAGCCTTTCATTTTGACAAAGCGGGCAAAACAACGGGCACCGTTACCACACTGATTTACTTCACTGCCGTCGGCATTATAAATGCGATAGTGAAAATCTAAATCGGGATCATACGGTGGCTCAACCACCAGTAATTGGTCAAAACCGACACCAAAGTTACGATCGGCCAATTTACGAATTTGTTCATTCGACAAATAAATGTTTTGGGTAACGTTATCCAAGACTAAAAAGTCATTGCCCAGGCCGTGCATTTTGGCAAAATTCATTAACATAGTTGTCTTTACTTTCCTGAAAAATTAAGCGTTCTCAAACCTGCACCTTAAATAGTGACGTGAGTATAACCTAAGGTAAAAGGGCTTCGCCCTGCCATAGCGATTCGATGGTTTCACGTTGGCGGATCACATGCGAGTTAGCGCCATCAACCATCACTTCAGCCACACGCGGACGTGAGTTATAATTTGAGCTCATGGTAAAGCCATAAGCACCGGCACTGCGCACGACTAATAAATCACCCGCAGCAATGGCCAGATCACGGTTTTTACCTAAAAAGTCTCCGGTTTCACATATCGGGCCAACCACATCGTAGTTATGGGTAGTCGCATCATGATTAATTTCTACCGGCACTATTTCTTGCCATGCCTGGTACAATGCTGGACGGATTAAATCATTCATCGCGCCATCAACGATGGCAAAGTGTTTATCTTCATTGGTTTTTAAAAACTCAACTTCGGTCACCAAAACACCGGCATTGGCCATTATCGCTCGGCCTGGCTCGTAAATCAGTTCTAAGTCGTAGCCTTGTACTTTATCGGCGATAGCTTTGGCGTACTCACTGGGGTGCGGTGGGTTTTCACCTTGATACGGAACCCCTAAGCCACCACCAACATCTAAATGTTTTAACTGAATACCAACGTCGCTTAAGTTATCGACCAAGACTAACACTCGATCCAGTGCATCTAAAAATGGCTTAACTTCGGTTAACTGTGAACCAATATGACAATCTACCCCTTTGACTTCCAGGTGTGACATTGCCGCGGCCTTTTGATAAACCGCAACGGCATGTTCAATGGGAATGCCAAATTTATTATCTTTTAAACCGGTAGAGATATATGGATGAGTACCAGCATCTACATCTGGATTGACTCGTAAAGAAATCGTCGCCTTTTTATTCATGCTACAGGCGACTTCATTAATCCGGCTCAATTCAGCTTCCGACTCGACGTTAAAGCAGTAAATACCTTTATCCAATGCATATTCAATTTCATCGGCTTTTTTACCCACGCCGGAAAATACCACTTTCGATGGGCAGCCACCCGCTTGTATCACTCGCGCAAGCTCACCTTTAGAGACGATATCAAAACCGCTACCAAGGCGCGCCATCACATTTAAAATGGCAATATTTGAACTGGCTTTTACCGCATAACAAATAAGATGTTTCATCTCTTTCGCGGCTTGGTCAAAAGCATGCCAATGGCGCTCAATGGTGGCACGCGAATAAACGTAAAGTGGTGTACCATAAGTATTTGCTAATTCAGTTACTGAACAGTCTTCAGCAAATAAAGAGTCGTTTTGACGGTTAAAAAAGTCCACTGGCTTTGATCCTGAAATTATCGAGTTGAAGGGTTAAAATGTAAAATACAGTTGTTGTTATTGCTCTGCAGTTTCCGTTTGTTCTTGCTCTTGCGGTTTATTCGGCTCGCTTGACTCGCTCTGATAAAGTGGCCCTTTCTGACCACAAGCCGATATTGTGCAAAGAAGTGCTGATAATACAACAAATAACAGTTTTTTATTAAGCATTTTATTGATCGCATTGATTGTTTATTCGCATTATAATCGCATGCGATACAACAAATACCAAGTTGTTGCGGCCAATATGGCCAAGAAATATTGATATACCTCACATTTGTGAAAGAAATGATAAAAATTAAGGGTTAATAATGAACGATAGCCAGTATAATCTAATTGCCGATGACCTACTTTTAGCGGTGGAAGAAGCCATTGAAGATTGTGGGGTCGACATAGATTATGAAGGTGTTGGTGGCCTGTTAACATTAACTTTTGTTAATGGCACAAAAATCATCATCAATAAACAAGCCCCATTGCATGAAATATGGGTAGCGACTAAATTTAATGGTCACCATTTTGAATATCAAAACCAACAATGGATTGATAAACGCGGTGGTGACGAGTTTTGGCAATTTTTATCTGCGGCGGTAAGCCGACAAGCTGACACAAAAATTATTTTAGCAGCCGAGTAAATTAGCCAAACATAAAAGATACCGAGAACAATATGACTCAACAAACACTGAAAATTGCAACCCGTAAGAGTGCCCTAGCCCTTTGGCAGGCAGAATTTGTGAAAGCACGCCTTGAACATTTCCATTCAAATTTAACGGTTGAATTAGTGCCAATGGTGACCAAAGGTGACATCATCTTGGACTCTCCGCTGTCAAAAGTGGGTGGCAAAGGTTTGTTTGTCAAAGAACTGGAAGTTGCCATGTTACAAGGTCGTGCCGATATTGCCGTACACTCGATGAAGGATGTTCCGGTTGAATTCCCTGAAGGGTTAGATCTTGAGATCATTTGTGAGCGCGAAGATCCTCGCGATGCGTTCGTCTCTAATACCATTGCCGGCTTTGCCGATTTGCCACAAGGCGCTATTGTCGGTACTTCAAGTTTACGTCGCCAGTGTCAAATAAAAGCCCTACGCCCAGATCTCGACATTCGTGATTTACGCGGTAATGTCAATACTCGTTTAGCCAAGCTTGATGATGGTCAATACGATGCCATTATCTTAGCGGCTGCAGGTTTGATTCGTCTTGAGATGCCAGAGCGCATAGCCGAATTTATTGAACCAGAAGTCATGCTGCCAGCCAATGGACAAGGTGCTGTAGGTATTGAGTGCAGAATTGACGATGAGCGCGTTAAGGCATTACTGGCACCACTTGAACACCATGAGACTCGTCTTCGAGTGTTAGCAGAACGAGCAATGAATCGTGCCTTACAAGGCGGCTGTCAGGTGCCTATTGGCAGTTACGCAATCATTGAAAATGAAGAGATTTACTTACGTGGTTTAGTCGGTGCAACCGATGGCAGCCAAATTTTGCGTAGCGAAATTCGTGGTCCTTTAACCGATGGCGAAGCCATGGGTGGTCGTTTGGCCGAAACTTTGTTAGCCGATGGTGCCGATGTGATTTTAGAGCAGGTATACAGAGAAGCAACCTAATCGCAACACAGAGTGTAACTCGGCAGATGAAAAATAAAAAGCTACGCATACTATTAACTCGACCTTTAAAAAAATCTCAACAGCTGGCTAAGGTAATTTCACCGTTAGCCAGCCATATTGAGATCACCCCATTGTTTGACTATCAAGCAGGCGAACAGCAATCGTACTTACCACAGCAGCTGATCGAATTCGCGCCAGACATCATTATCTTTGTCAGCCCGGCGGCGGTGGATTTCGCATTTTCGCAAAACCATGTTCAGTCCAATTTGGCACGCACTCTATTTATCGCGGTAGGAACTGCGACGGCCGATGTCCTAAAGGCGCATGGTATCGAAAATGTGATCACTCCTGAGCAGCAAAATAGCGAGGGATTATTAGCGTTAGAGCAATTGCTAGCAGTAGAGAATAAACAAATATTAATCGTTCGCGGAAATGGTGGTCGCGAGTTAATTAAACAGCAACTTGAACAACGCGGCGCAAAAGTTGCCTATAATGAAGTATACAAACGCCAGTGGCTTACTTTAAATAACGAGCAAACTATTGATAAATGGCGAAAAGATAAAATTAATTGTATTGTAGTAACTTCTAGTGAATTGTTGCAACATACATTAAGTTACATCGATGATAAAGACTGGGCCAATGACTGTATTTGGCTAGTGGCAAGTTCTCGTATTGCAGCACAAGCCAGCGCACATGGTGTAACGACTGTAATCGATGCAGGTGGTGCAAGCCATCAACACATATATCAGGCATTAAGTAAGCTATCCTTAACACAAGCCCTTAATCACAACTTCGGCAACGCGGCCAATGGATGTAAAGATGACCGATAAAGATAACAACAAAACCTACAATAGCAAACCTGCAGCCAAAGCGGAGGCAAAAACTGAAAAAGTAAGCGCAGCCAATGCCACAAAAATTGCCGCACAAGCCAAAGTTCAAGCTAACGCACAAGCCAAGACATCCGCAGAAAAAAAACCGAAAACACCTGCACAAGCAGCAGTAAAAACCAAAGTAGCGAGCAAGTCAGCAAAACCTGCCATGCCACCTGCTGGCAAACAACAACTTTCAAAAACCGCAGTGTTGGCGTTATTGATGGCCATCAGTGCCGGCGCGGGTGTGGCTGGCCATTACTGGTGGCAGCAGCAACAAAGCACAGCCCTTGAGCAGCGGATAAACACTAGTACGAAAGCGGGTATTGAGCAATTAGATAAACATTTGCAGCAACAAATTAGCACCTTGCAAAGCCAACAACAGCAGCGCATAAGCCAATTGATCGGCGCAGTGGAGAGGCGAAGTGGCAGTCGCATTCGTCAGTTAGAGCAAGAAATCGAACAACTATTAGATAGCCAACCACATAACTGGCAAATCACCGAAGCCGAATACCTGACACGTATGGCAGGACGAGTGTTATGGCTGGAAAAAGACACGGATACCGCCATTCAACTGATTGAAGATGCGGATGCGCGCATTAAAGATTTAAAAGATCCCCGCATGCTACAAATACGTGAAGTGCTGCACCAAGATATTGAAAAATTAAAAGTACTTCCTAAGCTGCAACGTGACGACATTATTTTAAGCCTGATGGGATTAAGTAAACAAATCGATCAACTGCCTTTAGCCACGGTACAACTGCCAGAAGAAGCGGAATTAACCAAAAGTACGGCGTTAACTGAAGATGTCAGTGACTGGCAACAAAACCTGGCCAGGTCATGGCACAAATTTAAAGAAGAATTCATCACCATCCGCCGTAGAACCGGTAACGTTGAGCCGTTAATGGCACCCAGATTGGAACAAAACTTGTATCACAATTTGGCATTAAAATTTCAGCAAACACAATGGGCCGTTAGCCAGGGCAACACTGATTTGTATCAAGCAAGTATCAGCGATATACAGCTATGGCTTGGCCAGCACTTTGATATGACGGTTATCGCCACACAACAATTTAACGCCCGTTTAAGCGACATTAAAAGCCTGCCAGTAAACGTGGACTACCCAGAATCATTGGCGTCACAGCAAGCATTACGAACAATTTTAGATAATAAACCAAAGAAAAGGTTATCTACGCCAAAACCGCAGAGACCGATCCAGCAAGCGCCTAAACAACCTGTACCATCAGAAAATATAGCGGCCCCCGAAGAAAGTAAGAAAGGTTTGATCCTAGAAAATGAGGCGGAGGGCAACGTATGATCCGCTCTATGATAAAAATATTCTTACTCTTGGCTCTGATTGCGATTGCGCCATTTTTAATTGACGAAAAAGGCTATATCTTAATTGCCATGGGCGACTTAACCTACGAGTTAACCGTAGTGAGTGCCATTATGTTACTGGTTATCGCTTCGTTTATCTTTGCTTTTGTCTTATGGGGTACTCGCATCGGCTGGAAATTCAGTTCGAAAACCTGGCGTAAAATGGCGTTTAGCAACAAAGCCAAAGCGAAACTTGAATTTCAAAAAGGCTTAGCGGCGTATTTGCTTGGCGATTATCAACAGGCAGAGGCATTGATGGCCAAATGTGCAGAGCGCTCTGAACTTGCCAATAGTGCCTGGTTAATTGCGGCAGCTTCGGCGAAAAAACAAGATAACACCGCCCAAACGGCCAATTATTTACAGCTTATCGCTGAGCATCCTGATGCCCAGGAAAACTTTAGTTTTGAAACTTTACTGGTCGCTGGCCGAATAAATTTAGACGACAAACAATTTTCCAAAGCGCGAGCCTTATTGGATGAAAATCATAAATTAATCGGTCACGATGGCAGATTGTTGGGCCTGGAAATTGAAGTGTGTCTGCATGAAAATCGTTTTGATAAAGCCATTGAACAATTAAAACCGCTACGAAAAAACAAACACCTGGACAAAGACACAGTCACCGATTGGGAGAAGCGCTCCTTCAGTGGCTACTTTCAACAGCTCACCCTAAAGCAAAGTATCGATGCTGTGGCCAAATACTATAAAAGCTTAAGCCGCAAAGAGCGCCATAGTGAAGGCACAGTTTTAGCGTATGCCGATTGTTTAATTGCCAATGGCTTAGTGACCAATTTAGAAGAATTGATCCTGCCGCTATTGAAAAAAGATGCCTCACCAAGCTTTATTAACGCCGTTAAAAAGTTACCCATTCAACATAGCCAACATGTTATTGCCGCCATTCAAAAGGTGTTAATAAAGCAACCCGACAATACCTTATGGCTAAGCGCATTGGCACATTTGTGTGCCGCCAATAAAGAATACGATAAAGCCCATAAAGCCTTTACCGCGTTGCTGAAAATTAAACAACTACCCGATGATTTACTAGGTTATGCAAATTTATTGGAAAACATGGGTGAACATCAACAGGCAAATCGGGTGTACCAAGAGTTGTTGAATGCATAACAGCAAACATGGACTATTGATTTCCATTTAACATGACAGTATTTACTCAATCTTTAATGGCACTCACCTTGCTGTGCATTGCTTTACCCGCCTATGCCGGCAATGCCAGGTTTGTCTTAGAAAACGATCCCGACATTGGCCAGATGCAACTGTTTAAAACCAGTGATTTATGTCATGTCGCCAAAAACACCACGCGTTACATAGCAGACAGTCAGAATAGTAGCGATATTGACATTGAAGCGCTACATCCAGGCAAGTTAATTAGCCCTGCGATAACCTTCACACGAGTTAAAAAAACGTTAGCTTTTATCTGTCAAACTTACACCGAAGATGTACGGGCAAAGCAGCAAAGCAGATTACAAGATACGACATTTTTAAAGCAAAACTTTGATTTTTACCGCTGGTATCCAGACACACAAACGGCAAATGCCATCAGCCAAAAAAGCAGCAATGCCGCTAAAAATCGTTTACTCACTAACATTCCTGCCGATAAATTATTCATCACCAAATATTACACCAAGTTGCTAACTGCCAGCCCGGTTAAAACTGCTGAATTTAACCAGGCGTTGTATGCCTTGCCATTTGATGAAACGGGCTTAAGCCTTGCGCAGGCTGAATTGAAAAAAGCCAGCTTAACCCGCTTTAAATACAGCCGCCAAGACGTAATAGCAGGGGTATTGGCACAGCAACGTTTGGCGAAACCTTTAGTGTGGATAACACAAGACGGTTTACACGATGTGCTATTACAAGGCACCGGAGTGTTAGATGTAGACGGCATTACCCGCTACTTTAATGTGCATCGTAATAACGGCATCAATTACGACTACAGCATTGGCAAAGCTGAACAGGCACGTTATTGGTATTTTGCCGAAGTGCCTTCGGTGATGGGTTACGGTAAAACCCTGGCAAGCAAAATCGCGGTTAAGCCGCATGTCACCTTTGCCGGTAATATCAAAGAATTGGGTGTTGGTAAACTTATCATGATTAATTACCCATTAAACGGGCAATCGACTAGCCAAATGGGCATTTTAGCCGACACCGGTGGTGCCTTTGACAATAACCGCTTCCAATTGGATTTTTTAGTCGACAGTTACTACGGTTGGAGCGATTACCACCTAGCCAATAAACACTTACCGGATTACGCCAATACCTGGTTCATGCTAGTAAAAGAATAACCAGTATTTGACTGAGTATCAGCAAAAACTAAGTGAATAACCTGAACACAGGATGATGATTTCAGCTTTAATAGAATAGCTAACTGGTTAATAATGAATTGCCAGCCAAATAGTTTTTTGCTCGGGACGAGTCCAGCTTACCTTGTGTTTCTGTAGAGGTTTAATGTTGAGATAATCACCAGTATTTAGAGTCACTTGGCTATCATCTTCGAATGTTAATATTGCTGCGCCCTGTAGTACTATCACCCATTCATGGCATTCTTGTTGATGCCAGCCTTGTGCTGGTGAGCAATGTCCTTTAGAAATTATCCTTTCAATTGTCACCTTCTTGCTACCGGCCAGGGTTTCAAAAACTTCAGCGCTTAAATCGGTTGGTATATCGGCGTAGATGTTATTCAATGTCATCCGCTTCGAGTTCATGAAAATAATCTGGCTGATCCATACTCCAGTCCCATAACCAACTGCCCTGTTGTCGAACCCGGGTTACGTCGCGAGCCAAAATCCAGCCATTGGCGAGGCTTTTCAACGTCATTTTATTGAGATGATTCAGATACGATTTTTTGTCCGCGTAGCGGTCTAATATTCGATTTTTTCGCCACTTTTTCAGCGCGCCACGAAAATCTTGTATTTCATTACTGGCAAACAAGTCATAGCGAAACACCCAAGGTAAAAAAGTGGCAATTGGCGCTTTAATCAGTGGATGTTTTATGCCGCCTAATTCATGACCATTAGTATCCATCTTGGGTACCGGCGGCATTATTTCGGCCACAATTATCGGAGGCTGATTATCAATAATGCCTTGTTGCCAGTGTTCACCGTAATCTACTTCATACGCGGTATGAGGCTTGAATGGCTTTTCCATGTCCAGCCAGGAGGGCAATTGGAAATGAGCGAAGTTGGTTAATGTTTGATTGGCAAAACGTGGATACACGCTTTTGGGTGGCTGTTTTTCATCTAAAACCCAGCCTGCTAAATGTGCTAACAATGCCCGTAAATGCAATTTAAAATCCAACGGATTACCACGGTACATGCCAGATTTTTTATCAATCAACACTAAGTTGTTCGGGGTCTCGACAAAATGTTGGGTTGAGGAAAAATGAAAAATGCGCTCATTTTCCAGTGGTGCTATATCAAATACATCATGGGTATGAATAAGCCCAGCCGCTCTGCCCCAATACTCATAACCGGTATTGGTATAAAAGGTTTTAGGGTAAAAAACTTCGTGCTTACGCTTGAGTAAGCCTACTTTTTTATTGGTATATTTAGATCGCACTCTGGCGCTGGTAAACGGAAAGATATCGGTTGGGTATAAAAACGATGACATTCGATGGGCATCGCGAGATGGCTGGGCAAACCTGTGATTAAAGCTACCACGGCCCGCACCAGCAGAATGAATCAGCATGCCATCGAAGGCAATTTCGCCATTTTCAGTTTCATTAAACCCTTGGTGGAGAAATTGCCGTAAGAAACGTCCCGTTTGTGAAACGCCAAAAGCAATGGTCTTCGGTACAAGATAATCTTTGCCATCGGTTTTAATATACTCGGCCGTATCTCGTAATATCGCCAAACCAAGACCGCTTACCATAGGATCTTTCGTTGGGTAGACAAGCTCATAAATTCCAGAGACAAAATTTCCCGATATTTGTTTCCCATCAGCACTAAATTTCCAGTCAGTTCTTGGTACCACTGAGCGTAGATTGTCTCGGCCCATTCTTTTGGTTAACCAGGCTTCTTTCTGCTTGATAAAATCTACCGGGTAAACCGTTTCCACATTATCATGATGGGCCAAAGATAATAATGATTTACGACGATCTACGGTCCAATCGCTTCGTGCCCAGCCGTCCAGACCGATAATTCGTGGCAGCGATGCATACATAGTATTTTTACTCACTGGCACATCACCTTGCCAACCTACCCACACCAGAGATAAACCTAAATCTTGAATTAAGCCATCTCCTAGTACTGACGCTTTATTGGGGGTATTTGAACGCTGTGCATGGTTAAAATACCTCAACGATGCTTTCGAGCCTCGATTGCTGACTTCAACCAACGCGCCTTTACGCTTTTTATGATCTTGGTGTTGAATAATAAAAAAATTGGCCTTGGCTTCCACCAAACCAGCACTATTGGTAGGGGCGATATCGATATCAACAATTTGTAGATTGCTTACACTGTTAGGATCAAAGTGGAAAATGAACTCACCTGAGATCGCTTCCAGTTTCATGTCTTTGATAGTAAATGCAGTTTTACTTAGTACTTTCTGCTCTACAACAGCGGCTTGAGTATAAACACTGAAAAACAATACGCAGCTTAGTACCAAAAAAACTTTCACTTTTTCCATGTAAAATTCCTAACCATATCAAGGGTTTTGTTATTTTTATAAATTAGGTATTAGTAACAAGCTTAACCCTGATAAATACAAATGCAAGTTTGAAAGAAATACAGTTAATTAAAATATCAATTTAGGTGAAAAATGAGTGATGGATGAGGAAAAAGCAGCAAAAAAACAACAAAAAAAGCGATGATACCGGCACACAGAGAATCCATTGGTAACATCGCTAAGGGTGAAACAGTTAAAACAAAAACAAAAACTAAAAAGTCGGTTATGAGCTATTCGTGGTTATTCATTTTTGTCAAAAACAAGTGCACATAAAAGCCACCAATAGCCAGTAAGATGGCTAAGCCGCCAGCAGAAAATAACACAATAGGGTCGGCTAACAAAAATTGTAAATTGTTCATAACTCTGTCCTTTTCGAGATTTTCTATATCATAAAAGAGCTAGAGTTAGTCAACCATGATCTAGATCAACAAAGCATTAACTTAGGTAATTAGTAGGTCATATGAGGTGTTGAAAGTGTAATTTTTCTTAATTCACAAGCCGAGCATGAATGCGGCTGATTACTTGCTGGTCGTTATCCATGCCACCAATAGTCAGCATAGTTACTGGTTCGGGTAATGATGGAAATTTCGCAGTATTTGCCCAACCAACAGTAAAGCATAAATACAGGCCGGCAAATGATGATAACTTTAGAATGAATTTCACAGGCAGCTGCAACGAATCGTGGAGGTAAAATAAAACTAAAGTTTGACGAAAGTAAAAAACAGGGCTCTCGCCCTGTTCACTAGAAGTGGATTATGAATGCAAAATGCTTTGCAATACGTCCGCTTTAATTAAGTGCACTAAGGTTTCATCTAGCTCTTGCATCGACCCCCTGGCAACAAAACAGCCATCATCATTGCTTTCTATATAACCATAGTCACGTAAAGCATTCACTACTGCAGATTGCGCTTTTCTATCAATAAATTCCGGCGCATTGATGTTATGCAATTTAGACATGCGTTTGGCTAATGTGGTGGCATCGGACTCAAGCGTTGAACGGTTAATGGGCGCAGCTTGCTTCATGATGTTTATCACTATCGCGTACCTTTGTACCGTTTCACTGATACACGAAGACATGAAATTCAGCATGAAAGCTATGTCACTATCGTCATTAATCGACCAGTAGCCTGCTTTACTATGCTTTACCATGCCTTGTTGCTGTAATGCGGCTAATATTCTTTGGCTTTGCTCAACTACCGTTGTATCGTCCTGCCATAAGAACAATTCGGCTTTAATTAACTGCACTAGCTGTAACACTTTTTGGTTAATTTCTTCAGTGTTTAACTTGTCATAAGTTTTCAATATGCGACAAATTATCGATGGCAACATATAGGCATGAATAATGTTATTGCGATAATAACTCATTTCTAACGTCGCCTGTTTCGAAAGCGAGATAATTTGTCCCAACTTATCATCTGTTGCATCGACTTTATTTAATCGTATCACTGAATCTACAAGTTCTTTGCCTGACTCTTCAGGAATAAACATTTCATCACTAAATGGCGCGGCTCGTTGTAAATTCAAGAAGAAATCCAATTGCTCTTCCAGCTCTTTACGGGTGAGTGCATTGTTTTCAGCGGAGAGTAAAATTAATGCCGTAAGGGTCACTGAGTTTAACGCTACCGCTTTGTTAATCTCACACATTACCTTATTCGAAATGCTGTTTACCACCGGACTTAACCATTTTGCTTTTGGCGGTTCAACTGGGTCGATACTGTCACACCACTCGGGTACTTCATTATTTAAATACTCATTGATATTAATTGGCTGACCAAAACTGACATAGCCTTTGCCGTAGTTACGCAGTTTACGAATGGCTTTAATAATGCCAAAAGCAGATTCTTTTTGTTTCGAACTGCCTTTTAGCTCTTTGTGGTAACTGGCCACTTCCATTACGTGCTCGTAACCAATATAAACCGGCACTAAGGTTAGCGGCCTGTCGATGCCTTTTAACATGCTTTGGATGGTCATCGACAACATACCCGTTTTTGGCTGCAATAAACGCCCGGTCCGGCTCCGCCCACCTTCAGTATAATATTTAACGGCATAGCCTTTATTGAACAACAAGCCTAAATATTCGCGGAATATGGTGGAATACAAACGATTACCACGAAAACTGCGTCGAATGAAAAATGCTCCGGCTTTTCTGAAGAAAGGCCCGGCAGGCCAGAAATTTAAATTAATGCCGGCGGCAATTCGTGGCGTGACCAGGCCTTGCTGATAAATCACATGGGTCAATAACAAATAATCCATATGTGAGCGATGACAAGGCACATAAATGATCTCGTGCCCTTCTTGTGATAACTGATGTAAGCGGTCGACATTTTTCACTTCAATGCCATCGTATAAGCGATTCCACAACCAAGTTAACACTCGTGCGCCCAAACGGATCACCGTTTGTCGGTAATCGGCAGCTATTTCTTTCATCATCAAAAGCGCTTTTTTCTTAACTTCGACTTCGCTAATGTTTTTTGATTTCGCTTCGTCTTTGATTAACCGCTTTATCGCTGGACTGGCAAAAAGTGCGGTGAACATTTGCTGACGATCCAATAAGCGCGGACCGGTGGCAGCAATCGTTTGACGATGAAAATGAAATCGGGTCATGCGGATCATCTTGTGTGCCGCGACTTCATCACTGCCTTGGGTTTGCACCATTTCTCGAAACGATACCGCCGGAGAAAAGCGCGCTAAAGTATCACGCCCTAAAAACAATACAATCCAGAATTTACGCAAAAAATTAGGCGACACTTGATCGGCTAATACATCGCCCATATTGGCTTTTTCTTTGGCGGGTTTTCGCCCCCAAAGCAGGTTTACCGGAATTAACTTGGCGTCTTGCTCATCGTGCTTTTCAAAATGTTTTAACAGATCTAAGCCTTGTGACATCACTTTCGTTTGACCTTGTTTAACCCAGGGAAAGATAGAACTAGGCTTGTCTAAACAAATACAGCGATTCATTAAATTGCCATTAATTTCGACAGTGGCAAGCGGATCTGGCAAGCTCAATTTTTTACAGGCCATTTGCAGCGCAAGTAAATCACTAGCCGATTGATGACGCACAATGTAAAACACATTTTTGTTATCGCTAAGCCCTACGGCATCAACGCTTTCAGGAATGATTTTACAACGCACCAACACACGCAGTGGCCAAGACAGTAAAAAATAAAACAAAGCTCTCATTTTTGTTAAAACTCAAGGGTTAATGGATTAAATTGGCGCAATAATAACACTATTACCGCAAGTTGTTCTATAGCCAGATAATAAGCCAGCCTGCTGGAATAAAATATTCGCTGCAATGTGTTAATGTATTGAACAAGCAAGACTTTTCATAATTTCAAGTATAAGATTAGTACATAAAATCAGCAAGCTATAAATAAAAACAGAGCAACAAGGACAAATAAATGAAAAACTTATCTGCCGTTTTATTATTAAGTTCATTAGTTTTCACTATAGCACCAACATCGGCCTCAGAAATATCCAGCGACATCGACCAGGATTACCAGCAGCACCTGGCGCCACTTTGGGATCATTTTCATCGCAATCCAGAATTATCATTAATGGAACACAAAACCGCAAAACGCCTTGCCAAAGAAATTGAATCGGTCGGCTTTAAAGTAACACAAGGCATAGGCGGCACCGGCATCGTAGCAATCATGAAAAATGGTGCTGGCCCTATGGTAATGGTCCGTGCCGATATGGACGGTTTACCTGTGGTTGAATTATCGGGTTTAGCCAATGCCTCAAAAGCAAAAATGATCGACTGGGACGGTAATGACGTCGGCGTAATGCACGCTTGTGGTCATGACGTACACATCACATCGTTAGTCGGTACGGCCAGGTACATGGCGGCAAATAAAGATAAATGGTCTGGTACCCTCATGCTTATTGGCCAGCCTGCCGAAGAGCGAGGCCCCGGAGCTTCGGCAATGATGAAGGATAATATCTGGAAAAAATTCGGTAAGCCGGACTACGCTTTGGCCCTTCATGTTGATGCCGACTCCATTGCCGGCAAAGTTACCGTCGATGAAGGCTCGCCTTATGCCGGCGCAGATACCGTCGATATTATTGTTCACGGTATTGGTGCCCATGGCGCCTACCCTCACCAAGGTAAAGATCCAATCGTAATAGGTGCGCAAATTGTCACCAATTTACAAACCATTATTAGCCGGGAATTGTCACCCAGAGACGCTGGGGTGATCACGGTTGGTGCGTTTCATTCAGGCACCAAGCACAATATTATTTCCGAGCAGGCACGATTACAGTTAACCGTGCGAAGCCTAAATCCAAGAGTTAGAGAGCAATTGTTATCGGCAATCAAACGCATTGCCATTGGCACAGCAAAAACGGCGGGAGTGCCCGATGACAAATTGCCGGAAGTGATCGTCAGCGCAGAAGCTTATCCGCCAACGTTTAACGATAAAAACCTGGCACAACGGTTAAAGCGTATATTAACAACACAAATGGGCGCTGATGCGTTAATTCCACCGTCTGAGTCCGGCATGGGCGCAGAAGATTTTGGTTTTTTCACTACTGCACCATACATTCCCAGTGTCTATTTCTCGGTTGGCGGCACACCAAAAGCTGACTTTGAACGCGCACAAGCTGGCGGTCCTGCGGTTGCCAGCCATCACAGTCCACAATTTAAAATCAGCCCGGAACCTGCGGTAAAGTCGGGTGTAGAAGCCACGGTGCATGCGTTAATAGATTTGATGCCGAAGAAATAATAAAGGATATTTGTCGGCGTTTATGTCGACAATAGGGTAATTGCTTATGATTCATTTCCATCATTCAACGCTAGTGAATTACTTACCTAAAGTGATGATTCTACTACTAATATTCTTGCTGAGCGCTTGTTCATCTGCAGAGCCTAGATTTAATAACACAGAACAAGACTTTTGTGCTGATATTGATCAAAGCCAGCAGAGTTCCTTAGCCGACTACCTATCCCCCTTTGCCCAAAGGATGAAAGGTAGCACCGGGGTATATGTATTAGAGCAAGGTACTGAAGCCATGCTTTCGCGAGCGTGGTTAAGTGAGCATGCGCAACATACGATTGACGTGCAGTACTTTATTTTTTCAACCGATAACATCGGCCTGATAGCGATAGACTATCTGGTAAGGGCGGCAGAAAGGGGGGTGAAAGTACGAGTGTTGGTGGATGATATTATGGTTGAAGCCAAAGGAGAAGAGCTGCTAACACTTGCATCGCACGAGAACTTCTCGATTAAGATTTATAATCCGAACGCAAATATCGGCAAGAATATCGTCGATAAAGTGATTAACTTGACCACAGATTTCCATGGTGTGAATCAACGCATGCATAACAAAACCTTCATCGTCGATAAGCAAGTCTCGATCACTGGCGGCAGAAACATCGCCGATGAATACTTTGGTTATGACCATCAATATAATTTTAGGGACCGAGACGTTTTGTTAATTGGCGGGGCGACGAAAACCCTGGATAGCTCATTTGAGCAATTTTGGCAGAGTGAATTGAGTGTTTCCGTAGATAAACTGGTGAAAGCCAGTAAACAAACTAGCACTAATACCAATTTTGAAGTCCTCCACCAATACGCCTGCAACCCAATGAATTTTGTCCCCGAAGTGAGAGCAAAAATTCATGATATTCCCAATGCCTTTAAGCAGCTAGCAGAACAAGATGAAATACATTGGCTTACCGGGGTGGAATACATCTCTGATCAGCCGGGTAAAAACAGTGGCGAGGTGTTTTTAGGGGGAAGTGGATTAACCACCGAACGGCTAATTGATTTAGTTCAACACGCCGAAAAGTCAGTGATTATTCAAACCCCGTATTTGATCACCACCGATTTGAGTAAAAACATTTTCAAAGCTTTGGTAGATAAAGGCGTTGAGGTGAAAATACTGACCAATAGTTTAGCCTCCAATGACAATCTAGAAGCGTTTAGTGGCTATCAGCGTGATCGCAAAGCCTTGTTAAAAACTGGGGTAAAAATCTATGAATTTAAGCCCGATGCACAAATACGACAAAAGGTCATGGCTGAGGTGATGCACAAGCAATTAGCACAACAGCCGATCTTTGGTTTGCATGCAAAATCCATGGTCATCGATGATAAAACCACCATGATCGGCACCTTTAATTTAGATCCAAGAAGTGCCAACCTCAATACCGAAAGTATCACCATTATCCCGTCTGAGAAAATCGCCAAGCAAGTTAAGCAAGGCATGCTCGAAGAGATGCAACCGGAAAATGCCTGGCAGATCACCCTTGACTGGAACCCAGATAATGAAGAGAGTCTGTTAAAACAACTTAGGGTAAAGCTGCGACGTATCGTGCCGAAAAACATTTTATAAAACTTGCTCGGTTTGGCATTACCCAAGAGTTGAGAAGGACTCTGCCCTTTTTTCTATAATTTATTATTTCAAGCCGATAATGGCATATTCGCCTTTGATCATCAGTTGAACAACGACAGCTTGGTCAGATTTATTTTTCCAGTACCAACCATGAGCGCCGGCAAATGGCGCGGTAAAACTGCCTTTCATTTGAGTTAATGTCGCGATAGCGTAGCTTTCAAAGTAACCTGTGGTATCGCCTTCAGGCTCGCCATGCAAGTCAAAATATAAAGGTTCACCATCGGTCTGCCATTCATATTCCATTTTCTCAAACTGCTGCATCGAAAACTTAAATTCAACACCTCGACCCGCGGGTACAGTAACCTCAATGGTATCAGACGCTTGTCTGGTTTCTGTGTTTTCGCTCGGTTTAGCGATCGTTTCAGCAGGGATGTTGGCCAATGCAGTCAACCCAAGTTTTGCGCCGACACCGGTTGGGTCGACATTGTATTCTGCTGGCAGTATAAAGCTTATTAAGGCAAGTACTGCGAAAATGAAGGCGATAATGGTCGATTTGATCAGTGCCGCTGTGGATAATGTCTGTTGCATAATGTTATCTCTTATACCAACTTGGTATTCGTCCTGTAAATGAATTTAATTAATAAAGTAGCCGGTTAATTGAAAACCCATCAGCATAAAGCCGGCACTCATCAATAGCGTATTGGTGGTGGTCGAGAATTGCTTGAAAGTGGGATGTTTTCGCCAAAAACTGATGATCAGCAATATAAATGCCAGTGCGATAAGCTGCCCTACTTCAACCCCCAGGTTGAACGCGATAAGATTAGTAAGCAGACCCTCTTGCGGCAGCTGGAATTCTTGTAGCTTAGTTGCCAGACCAAAACCATGAAATAATCCGAAAATTAATACTGCAGCTTTTGGGTTGGGAGTGTAGCCTAAGGTTCGGTTAAAGCCACCCAAATTATCAAAGCCCTTATAAACCACAGACAAACCGATAATGGCATCGATGAGATACGCATTCACCTGTATATCCCACAGCACACCTAACAACAGCGTTACACTGTGGCCTAAAGTAAACATGCTGACGTAAAGCAAGATGTCTCTGCTTTTGTATAAAAAGAAGATCACCCCCGCCAAAAAGAACAGGTGATCATAACCGGTGACCATATGTTTAGCGCCAATGTACATAAAAGCGATAAATTGCACTCCGCTATTATTTTGTAAAAAATACCGGGTGTTTTCATCGACGCCATGCGCCATTAACTCAAACGGCATTAGCCCGGCTATGCACAGCGCGATTGCGATTAAGGCCAGGCGATATATACTGCGGTTCATTCATTACTCCACTGGTTTAAGGATATGTTTATCTTGCTCTTGGTCTCTGTGCAACAAGCGGTATAACGCCGGCAAGACAAATAAGGTTAAAATAGTTGATGATATAATCCCGCCAATAACGACAGTGGCGAGCGGGCGCTGTACTTCAGAGCCGATACCGGTATTTAATGCCATCGGAACAAAACCTAATGACGCGACTAACGCGGTAGTGATCACCGGTCTTAATCGAGTGAGTGCCCCTTCGACAATGGCAATGTCGATTAGCTTACCTTCTCGGCGTAGCTCGCGAATAAACGATACCATGACCAGTCCATTTAGTATCGCGATACCTGACAAGGCGATAAAACCAACGGCCGCAGAAATGGAAAAAGGAATATCTCGCACAATTAAGGCAAAGACACCTCCCGTTAACGCTAACGGCACACCAGTGAATATAATCATTGAATCTTTGAACGATCCCAGCGCCAGGAACAACAAACCAATAATCATCACTAAGGTAAGAGGCACCACGATGGCAAGGCGTTTCGCCGCAGACTCCAGTTTCTGATAGGTGCCACCATATTCGAGCCAGTAGCCAGAAGGGATCGCCACCGAGGCGTTAATGGCGGTTTTAATATCGGCAACAAAGCTGCCCAAATCTCGCCCTCGCACGTTCGCCGTCACCACCATACGGCGCTTGCCATTTTCTCTATTTACCTGGTTAACCCCTTGCACTAGCCGCAGCTCTGCGACTTCTTCAAGCGGCACATAGCTGGTCTGATTAATATGGATAGGAAGAGAAGACAGGCCATCGGTGTCTTGCCGAATGTCTTCAGGTAAGCGCACCACGATATCAGAGCGCCTGTCGCCCTGATAAAATTTTCCGGCAACCTGACCACCCAAGGCGGTTGAAAGCTGAGCCTGCAGAGACGCCATGCTCAAACCATACTGGGCAAGTTTTTGCCGGTCAGGGTTGATGCTTAGCATGGGTAAGCCCGTACTCTGCTCGACTTGTACATCGGCAATACCTTCAACATTGGCAATGGCTTGCTCTATGTCATCGCCCAGAGTCGTTAAGGTGTCAAAATCATCACCAAAGACTTTAATGGCCAATTCCGCCCTGACACCTGCCAACAGTTCATTGAAACGCATTTGGATCGGTTGTAAAAATTCATAGCGGTTGCCCGGAATAGGTTCGACTATCGCGGCCAGTTCTTCGACGATTTGTGCTTTCGGTTTTTCCGGATCAGGCCACAGCTCTCTTGGCTTTAAAATAATAAAGTTATCGGCAACACTTGGCGGTACTGCATCGGTGGCAACGTCTGCAGTACCAATTTTGGCAAATACCCGCTCAACTTCCGGCATTTGTTTAATTTTTTCCTCTAGCGACTCCTGTAACGCCACCGCCTGCGATAACGAGGTGCCAGGGATCCGCAAGGCGTGCATGGCAATATCGCCCTCATCGAGGTTGGGCACAAACTCACTGCCTAATTTCGATGCATAATAACCGCTGAAGATAACCAGAGATGTGGCCAAAACCACCACAAACCAGCGAGCTTTCAAAGCACTTTTTAGTGCGGGTTTATAAAGAAACGCGGCGCCAGCCATGACCGGATTTTTCTTTTCGATAACCTTGCCCTTAAACAGTAAGGCGATAGCTGCCGGCACAAAGGTTATCGACAATACCAACGCACTCAGTAGCGCAATCACCACGGTGATAGCCATAGGGTGGAACATCTTACCCTCTACCCCGGTTAAGGCAAAGATAGGTAAATACACGGCGGTAATAATAAAGACACCAAATAATGCCGGACGGATCACTTCTCGGGTTGCCTCAAATACCAGCTCCAACCGCTCCTTTACCGATAAATCACCATTGGTTTGCGTCGCCATGCCTAACTTTCGCAAGCAGTTTTCGACGATAATGATGGCACCATCAACCAATAAACCAAAATCCAGGGCGCCAAGACTCATTAGATTGGCACTAACCCGTGTTTGCACCATGCCGGTGACCGTCATTAACATCGCAATAGGAATGACGGCGGCGGTTAATAATGCCGCACGAACATTACCTAGCAGCACAAATAAAATAACAATAACCAGTAATGCCCCCTCTAACAGGTTGGTTTTAACCGTTTCCAGGGTTTTATCCACCAATTTGGTTCGGTCATAAACGGCGGTTACGGTAATGCCTGCCGGCAAGCTTGCTTTTACTTGTTCAAGCTTTTCACCAACCGCTTTGGCGACGGTACGGCTGTTTTTACCAATGAGCATGAATACCGTACTCATTACCACTTCTCGACCATTTTGGGTGGCGGCGCCGGTGCGCAAGCCTTTACCTAAAGAGATGCTGGCGACATCTTTAATTTGGATTGAGGCGCCATCGTTAGTGCTAATCGCAATATTGCCTAAATCATCAATGGCCTGCACCTGTCCTGGAATGCGCAGCAACCATTGGGCACCGTTGTGCTCAATAAAGCCAGCCCCCATATTGTCATTGTTCTCTTCAATCGCCCGCACCAAATCAGCCTGGGTTAAACCAAACGCCAATAATTTTTCCGGGTAAAACGCGACTAAGACCTCTTGCTCATAACCCCCGATAGGGTTCACCTCAACCACACCGGGCACGCGCATTAATTGCGGGCGTATGACCCAATCGTGAACCGTGCGCAGATCCATTGGTGTTATCTCACTACCATCTTCGTGCCTAGCCCCTGGCTTAACATCAACGGTGAACATGAAGATCTCACCCAGACCCGTGGCGATAGGGCCTAGTTGTGGTTCAAGGTTCTTAGGCAGCTCAGCTTTAACCGCATTTAACCGCTCGTTAACCAATTGGCGAGCGAAATAAACATCGGTGTCATCGGAAAATATCGCGGTAACCTGCGATAAACCATATCGGGAAACTGAGCGAGTATGTTGCAAATTAGGGATACCGGATAAGGCCGTTTCAATCGGGTAACTGACCCGTTGCTCAATTTCCAGTGGCGTGTAACCGGGTGCCTCGGTGTTGATCATCATCTGCACGTTGGTGATGTCGGGCACCGCATCAATGGGCAGTTTGGTAAAATTCCACGCCCCAAGGGCGGCGATAAGCAGTATCGTCACCATGATGATACTGCGGCTCTGTATCGAAAATCGTAAAAGTCTTTCTAACATGTTGTTCCCTTAGTGATCGTGCGACGCGCCAGATTTCTCGATGTCAGCTTTAATGATGTAGCTATTGTCAACGACATACTCGGTGCCGGCTGAAATACCGCCTAGCACCTCAACCCAGTCACCGGCGATACGACCGAGTTCTAACATCCGAACTTCGTAATCATCGCCAACCTTGGCGTAGACCACAGTAAAGTTTCTGAAGCCTTGCAAGCCACTACGTTTTACCGCTAAAGGAACGTCAAATGTTGCCACTTCGACTTCAGCGCTGACAAATGCGCCGATACTGTACTTATGCTCGCTATTATTGATTTTTGCTCTGACTATTTTGGCCTGATCAGGGCGAACTTCAGGCACAGTTTGAAAAATTTGACTGGCTATTACGCCTTCTACCTCGTTGACCCTGAGCATAACTTTGGCATTAACCGCTAAGCGGTTTAACTGTTTAGGGAAGATAGCAAGTTCCGCTATCAACGTGTCTTGATTAGTGATTTCTAGCAGGGTTCTGGCTCTGCTTTGTTCTCCCGCGTGGGCGTGACGCTGGGTGATAGTGCCATTTGCCGGTGATTTCACCACGTATGACAGCAAGCTTGCATTACTTTCAATGGTGAGTAGCTTTTGACCTTTCACTACAATATCGCCCAAGGAAACATGCACCGCCTTGATTTCACCGTCAAAACGGGCGCTGACCTGCCTGATGGCTGCATTGGGGAGCACCAGTTTTCCGTATACTTTCATCGTTTGTGTCAGGGTTTCGCCACCAACAAATGCAGTGCGGATGGCCATCGCACTGGCGATATCATCGGCAATTTGGGTACGGCCTTCAAAGTTATCGTATTGCCACTGGTACTGTTTTCCCTCGTGTTTGGCGGTGATCGATACGACGAATGAGTGCGGTTCATAGATTTCCATATCCCCACGTAAAAAGTCACTTTGGCTGTAAAAGTTAATGTCATCTATTTGGTTACCCAAGCGGATCAATTTTACCTGAACGTTAACCTGCTCAGGTTGCACAGCCTGG
This sequence comes from Thalassotalea sp. 42_200_T64, assembly GCA_002162925.1. Taxonomy (GTDB): domain Bacteria; phylum Pseudomonadota; class Gammaproteobacteria; order Enterobacterales; family Alteromonadaceae; genus Thalassotalea_A. The sequence goes on from MABC01000051.1 coordinate 24,707, forward strand.
CCTTGCGCTGTTGCCCATACGCGGAATTCAGGCGGCACCCCAGTTTCAAAAATGGCCAGTTCGATGGCAAAGTCACCTGCTCTCAGCATTCGGCCATTGTGTACGCCTTTCTCTGGTTCAACTTGTTCTGCTTGTGCTGTTGACGCCGCGAAAGTGGCTGACGACAACAAAAAAGAAGCACTGATTGCCAAAAATGAACATAAGGCAAGGCTTAACAATGTTGATGTTGTGGTATTGGTGCCAGCTGTTTCGGTGCTAGTTTTTTTGGTGCTAGTTGTTTTGGTTGATAAGATGAGCATTACAAAGTTCCACCCGTTAGGCGTTCAATTTCAATATGGTTTAAGTGCAGGCTTAAATAGGCTGCTAATAATTTTTCTTGGGTGTTCAGCAATTCGTTTTGAATAACCTGCCATTCCCTATAGCTGTAACTGCCTATCTGGTAGGCTTTTTCTGCTTCGATTAACGCTTGTTCCAGCGTCGGAATACTTTTTTTGGCAAGGGTGCTGATCACATGACGGCTATGATTTAGCTGCTGATGCAATTTATAGACTTGTTTAAGCAGCGTCTTTTCCAGGGCCTGAGCTTGCGCATCATAAGCACTTATTTTTGCATTTAAGGCGCTGATGGTGCCGCTATTTCGGTTCTGATCACCAAAAGGAATAGAAACGCCAGCGACTAAAGCATAATCATCCGTCGCCTCATAGCGTCTGACACCGGCATTAAATTGCCACAAAGGTTGTACTTGCACCCGGGCGGCGGCAATTTCTGATTCAGCAATGCGGGCGTTGCTGGCAAAAAGCTTAAACCTGGGGTTTGCGGTTATTTTCGCGGTCAGCTCATTGAACCCTGGTATTTTCGGCAGCGGTTGTAGTGCTCCGCTAATGGCACCTTGTTCACTGGCGTTCCACTGGGAAAACAGTAAGTAACGGTTGGCATCAAGCTCATAGCTGAGCTCTTCAAGGTCAAGCTCTCGTGCAATCAGCTCATGTTTGGCCAGCAACAAATCTACATTCTTGGTTTTTCCTGCTTTCACCCGTTTCGCTATTTGTTGATAAACCTCGTTTGCCTGATTAACCGCTTGCTTTGCCAGCTTTAATCTTTGTTCATAAATCAGGGTTGATACAAACAATCTTGCCGTATCGGCGGCAATGTCTAATGCTGTTAATTCTTGCTCAATATCGACCAGCACACTTTTATTTTTTGCCAGATTGACGTTTTTCTCAATCACCTCATTATCGAGTATCCAGGCAATACTCATGGTGGATTGCGCACTTTTAAGTCCAGAATGACTATCGGTTCCTGCCCCATCTTCTATGGTTAACTCAATCGTCGGAACCGTACCCATTGTCGCTTGTTCGACATAGGCCGCCATCGCCAATTTGTCATGAGTAAAGGCGTTCAGATCTGGGTGCTGTTGCAAGCTCAGGCCTATGGCTTGTTTGAGGGTTATCGGTACTTGAGAGCGGCTCTGCTGAGCACTACGGTCCTGAGCACTACTGATTAGGGGTATGGCTGATACGACAATGAATATCAGCAATTCCTTCACAAAAAACCGATTGTCTATCGGTTTTTTATTCGCAGTTGTGGGTAATATTCTGATCATTATTTAACTCTAGTGATTTAAAATGGTTTCAATTAGGTGATGTAAACGGTCTACCGAGAACATCGAAAGCAACAGCAGTAAGCATGGCAGCAGCAAAATTAAATAGTGAAAGTGAACGGTTGATGAATGGCTGTTTAGTAGCCATTTCACCCGTTCTTCAAGCGCTTCTGCATGAAAAGAATTGGCGACTATAGAAACGCTCTCCGGCTTAAAACGCATACTTATCCGTGTGACTTTCACCAATGTACTGGCAACAGTATCGTTGCGATAGCCCAGGTCAACCACTGAACTATCCGCCAGTTGTTCCATTGCCTGAGACATGGCAATTTTCAATTTTCCACTGGCTCTAGCAGGAAAGAAAGCGGCGAATAACATGAAAACCCATTTCTTCAACGGATCAAAGTTTTTTACGTGGGCGGCTTCATGTGCCAATACAATGGCTAATTCTTCTTTATTTAAATGTGCTTTTAAGCCAGTCGTTACATAGCTTTTAGGAAAGAAAAAGCCACACGTGAACGCATTCGGCACTGCGGAATCAATAACAGATGAGCCTTGCACCTGCTCTTTACTAAAGCCTATTAACGACGATTGTGTTTGTTTGCTGTTAATCAACAAGTTAAGTTTTCTAACTAGGATAACGGTGACCCAAATTAAAAATAGCGCAATACTCACGCCATGCCAACTTGCTATTTCGAATATATCCGGGTGATGCCAGTGTGCTACTGAAATCAATGCTTCACTGCCCAATGCCGTTGCAAAGGTGCTGTAAAAAAGCAGAGTGGTGACGATAGCCATCCACCAGGGAGAAGACACGAATAACCAGAGAATACTTTTTCTGGTTGTCGGGCTAATCAGGCTTAAGCGCTCCTGGAAAATGATAGACAGCAAAGAAATGGCGCCGACAGTCACCATGATAGTGATCATCGCAATGCTTAGAAGATTTAAAATGATCCCCCACTGGCCGACGATCATTCGCTTTCCTGGTTATTACGTTGCGCGCGTTGCTGGTTGATTATCGCCTCAAGTTGGTCTAACTGTTGCTCGGTCATCTTCGCCGAAACTGACGAAAATGCGGCGACTAAGCTATGCTCGCTATGTTCAACAAAATCGCTGGTGACATTTTCAATAAGTTGGGCAATAAGGGCTTCGCGGCCAATCTTTGCACTATAGATGTAGGCGTGTCCTTGTTTTCTGCGAGCTAACAAGTCTTTTTTGAATAGTCGATCGAGCGTGCTTTGAATGGTATTTAACGTACCACCACGAGTTTTCTCAAAATGGGCATACACTTGCTTGGCATCACCTGTTTGGTGTTGCCATAAATACTGTAAAACCAGTTTTTCTAATTCGCCAAGTTGCATGCTAGCTATTTTCTTGAGTTCAATGGGAAACGTTAATGCCACAGATAATGCCACAGATAAAACCGACAGGCAATCGGTTTTATCTGTAACGGCTACTTCTAGGGGAAATATCTATAGGCTATAGCGTGTTAACCTCAATTGAAAAGTGTGACAATTGCGGTAAACAGTTTTGCATCATTGCTCGGTATTGCTCAGGCGCAAGTGGACACTTTGCCGTGATCGAGATGATAACCGCATAATCTGATGCGGCTATTTTCCAAACGTGTATATCATTAATGACGGTCTCGCGTTCTGTGGTAATCGCATCCGCTATCATGGTCACAGACGACTGTGGGGCAGACTTATCCAGCAGGATATCACTTGACTGTTTAATTAAGCCGTAAGACCAGCGAGTAATAACAGCCGCGCCAACGATCCCCATCAGCGCATCCATCCAAATCAAGCCATAGAACTTGCCTGCAAGTAATGCCACGATAGCTAACACCGAGGTTAAGGTGTCAGCCAGAACATGGAAATATGCCGCTTTCATATTATGATCATGATGATGTTCGTGTTGGTCATGGTGATGATGGTCATCATGTAATACAAAAACAGAGACAATATTGACAATAAGACCTAAAATGGCAACCATTATTGCTTCATTAAAATGAATCGCTTGCGGTTCAATTAAGCGCTGAACTGATTCGATAGCCATCATCAAGGCAACAATAGCTAAGGCGACGGCACTGGCAAAGCCGCCAAGAGAATTCACTTTACCGGTGCCAAAACTAAACGCTTTGTTATTGGCATGTTTCTTTGCATAGGCATAGGCAAAAATGGTGATAGCGAATGCCGCCGAATGGGTTCCCATATGCCACCCGTCGGCCAGTAACGCCATTGAACCAGACCAGGTTCCCGCACCAATCTCTAATACCATAACTATAGTTGTTAACCAAAAAACAACCCAAATTTTCTTTTTTTTCTGCTGGTTATCTATGCCAAAATCATGGGCGTGGCTCCATTGAATATCCGGTTCGGTTTGCATCATAGCTCCTATGCTTCTTGCTAGAGTCTGTGGTAAAAAGTATCGTCTTAACGAGTTGATGCTATATACTACCCCCTAGTATATAAAATTCAAGTAGGAGAAGTGAAAATGGGCCACACCATTGCAGCAAAGAAAAAGCTATTGGCACGTGTTCGTCGCATCCAGGGGCAATCGGCCGCCCTTGAAAAATCATTAGAAAATGAAACTGAGTGCCTGGCGGTGTTACAACAAATAGCCGCGATCAAAGGCGCAATCAATGGCTTGATGAAGGAAGTGTTGGAAGGACATATGCGTGTGCATTTAGGTGCCGATAATATTACTCAGGCAGAGCGTGAAATCGAAGTAGAGCAAGTGATTTCTGTGCTTAAGAGCTACCTTAAATAGCGACATTTAGATTTGCAAATAGGTGATATTGATATCAGCAAAATTAAGAATTTTAAGCATTTACAGTTGCGTTTCCCTTTTAGCTGTATATACTAACAGTACATAGGTACTGTACAGATACACAGGAATGTTATGCGCCCGCTTACCAATAGACAACAACAAATATTTGATTTAATAAAAGAAAAAATTTACGAAACCGGCATGCCACCAACACGTGCTGAAATTGCCAGTTTCTTCGGTTTTAAATCCGCTAATGCCGCCGAAGAGCATTTAAAAGCGTTAGCGAAAAAAGGCTTTATTGTGATGCTGCCAGGCACCTCGCGTGGTATCCGTTTAGCAGAAGCACATATTGAAGAAGAAGGCCTACCATTAATTGGTCGTGTGGCCGCCGGCGAGCCGATACTGGCGCAAGAACACGTCGAAGAGCATTATAAAATTGATGGCAGTCTGTTCCACCCTGCCGCCGATTACTTATTGCGTGTTAATGGTGAAAGTATGAAAGATATTGGTATTTTAGATGGCGATTTACTCGCCGTTCATCAAACTAGCGATGTTCAAAATGGCCAGGTTGTTGTTGCCAGAGTGGAAGAAGACGTTACGGTTAAGCGTTATAAGCGTGAAGGCAATGTAGTGTATCTGCATGCTGAAAACGAAGATTTTTCACCAATTGTAGTGGATTTGGCCAGCCAGAATTTTAATATTGAAGGCGTCGCCGTCGGGGTGATCCGCAATGCCGACTGGATGTAACCCTGTGCTAAAATAAACGGGCCTGCGGCCTAATAAGACTGTACGAAAAAACATCACTTGAAAAGCTGGATTATGTTTCATAATCTGGCTTTTTTAATTCCCTAAACACCTTACCCCTTCTATAACCCATTCAATTTAAGAGCATTTGCTCTATCGCAACGTCAAAAAAATAAATTAACGTTTTTATAACAAAGCACTAGACCTTGATTAAAAATTAAGTAATTCTAGGATAGGAAGTAAGCAAATTAATAATAATAAAAACGCTAAATCTACCACTTCCTTCGATGTAGATTTGTGATCGTATGATGCCAATCACTATCAAAGTGATGGCATAAAAATAATAATGTACGGAAATTAGAGACATCGAGTGAGTTCCTTCGGAGTTCAGATGTACCTTGTCACTATTTCTGTATTTTCTAGGCTATAAAGCAGAGGAGATGTCGGGTGAAAAGACGTAACCTGGGTTGGCTGTTGTTGGGAAGCTTGCTTTCCAGTTCAGCTTGGGCAAAAGACATGCCATTGAACATGACACAAGGGGTGACAGATGTCAGCCAGAGTGTTTACGATTTGCATATGTTGGTAATGTGGATATGTACGATAATTGGCATCGTAGTGTTTGGTGCTATGTTCTGGTCGATGATATTCCATCGCAAATCAAGAGGCGCAAAAGCTGCGACCTTCCATGAAAGCACCAAAGTAGAAATACTTTGGACTGCAATTCCAATCTTAATTCTTATCGGTATGGCCTGGCCTGCTACCACTACCTTGATCAATATGGAAGATAACGCTAATTCCGATATCACCATTCAGGTCACTGGTTCGCAGTGGAAATGGCATTATAAATACTTCGATCAGGGCATTGAATTTTACAGTGTACTGGCAACACCGAGTTCGCAATTTGATAACCGTGACGGTATAAAAGAAGACAAATGGTCAAACCCAAACTATTTACTAGAAGTGGATAAACCGTTAGTCATCCCGGTAAATCGCAAAGTGCGTTTCTTAATTACGTCTGATGATGTCATTCATTCTTGGTGGGTACCGGCATTTGCAGTAAAACAAGATGCAAACCCGGGCTTTATTAATGAAGCTTGGACCAAAGTCAACGAGCCCGGTATTTACCGCGGCCAATGTGCGGAGCTATGTGGTAAAGATCACGGCTACATGCCGATTGTGGTTGATGTCCGTAGTGAAGTCGATTATGAGCTTTGGCTTAACCAGCAGAAAATTGCCAAAACCAAAGCCGCCGAAGCCCAAGCGCAATCATTAACCGCGAAAATGTCGATGGATGAGTTAATGGGCTTAGGTGAAAACATCTACACAGCTCATTGTGCCGCGTGTCACCAGGCAACGGGTCAGGGCTTACCGCCAGCATTCCCTGCCTTAAAAGGCAGCCCGGTAGCAACAACTGCAGACCGACTTGACGAGCACATCAATGTGGTATTCCACGGCCGTTCAGGCACGGGTATGCAAGGCTATGGCAAACAGTTAACGCTAAAAGAAATTGCCGCCGTTATTACCTACGAGCGTAACGCTTGGGGTAACAATACTGGTCAAGCGGTTCAAGCGGCTGATGTAAATGCAACTGCCGCAGGTGCTACACTTCAACCAGCTATAGAAGTTAGCGAGTCAGTCACGATAGATGCTGCTCCTGTAGCGGCTGCAGAAATTGACATGAGTGATTTATCTATGGATGAGTTAATGGCAAAAGGTGAACAGGTTTATGGCGCAAAATGTGCCGCTTGTCATCAAGCTAACGGCGCTGGTATGCCACCAGCATTCCCTGCTCTAAAAGGCAGTCCTGTAGCTATCGGCGATGTTAATGCTCACATTGACATTGTTGCCAACGGCAAGCCAGGTTCTGCGATGATGGGCTTTGCTGCACAGTTATCTCCACAGGAGATGGCCGCAGTAATTACATACGAACGTAACGCCTGGGGTAACAACACCGGCGATACCGTGCAAGCAAGTAGCGTTGCCAAATAAGGGGGAATGATTATGACAACAGCAACAGAAACACTCGAACACCATGACGACGATCATCATGATCATAAAATGACTGGCATAAAGCGCTGGTTATATACTACCAACCATAAAGATATTGGTTCTCTGTATCTTTGGTTCTCGTTCATTATGTTCCTTACCGGTGGCGCAATGGCGATGGTCATTCGGGCCGAATTATTTCAGCCGGGATTGCAAATTATAGAACCCGACTTCTTTAACCAAATGACCACAGTACATGGGTTGATCATGGTATTCGGTGCCATCATGCCCGCCTTTACCGGCTTGGCTAACTGGATGCTGCCAATGATGATTGGTGCGCCAGACATGGCATTGCCACGATTAAACAACTGGTCGTTCTGGATTTTACCATTTGCTTTTGCCATCTTGCTCTCATCGTTGTTTATGGAAAGTGGAGGCCCTAACTTTGGTTGGACCTTCTACGCACCATTGTCCACGACCTATTCCAATGGTAGTACCGCGTTCTTCGTGTTTGCCGTACACATCATGGGTATTTCATCCATTATGGGCGCCATTAATATCGTGGTCACCATCATGAATTTACGAGCGCCAGGCATGACCTACATGAAGATGCCATTGTTTGTATGGACGTTCTTCATCACAGCGTACTTACTGATTGCGGTAATGCCGGTACTTGCCGGTACGGTAACTATGGTATTAACCGACACTTACTTTGGTACCTCATTCTTTAATGCCGCAGGTGGCGGTGACCCGGTCATGTTCCAGCATATTTTCTGGTTCTTCGGTCATCCGGAAGTGTACATCATGATCTTACCGGCGTTTGGTATTGTATCGACCATTATTCCGGCCTTTGCCCGCAAACCATTATTTGGTTACAGTTCGATGGTATATGCCACGTCATCCATTGCGTTCTTATCATTTATCGTCTGGGCACATCACATGTTTACCACAGGCATGCCATTAGCCGGTGAGTTGTTCTTTATGTACTGCACCATGCTCATTGCCGTGCCTACCGGGGTGAAAGTGTTTAACTGGGTAGCAACTATGTGGCAAGGGTCGATGACGTTTGAAACACCGATGTTGTTCTCTATCGCCTTTGTGATTTTATTTACCATTGGCGGATTCTCTGGCTTGATGCTGGCGATGACTCCGGTAGATTTCCAATATCATGATACCTACTTTGTCGTTGCCCATTTCCATTATGTATTGGTTACCGGTTCGTTGTTCTCCATTTTTGCCGGTGCCTATTATTGGCTGCCAAAATGGACCGGCCACATGTACAGCGAAAAATTAGGTAAGCTACATTTTTGGTGTTCACTGATTTCCGTTAACTTATTGTTCTTCCCAATGCATTTCTTAGGGCTTGCTGGTATGCCACGTCGTATTCCGGATTACGCGCTACAGTTTGCCGACTTTAACAAGTGGGTGAGTATTGGTGGTTTCGCCTTTGGTTTATCACAACTGATCTTCTTAGTGGTAGTGATCAAATGCATTAAAGGAGGCGAGAAAGCACCAGCGAAACCTTGGGATGGTGCGGAAGGATTAGAATGGGAAGTGCCATCACCGGCGCCGTACCACACCTTCTCAACACCACCAGAAATAAAGTAAGACTAGGGAAACACTATGGATAAAGACAGCGTTAAGCCTGTGGATGAACGAGTCAAAAAAGGGGTGACTAAATTATTACTCACCGTTTTTGCGATGTTCGCCTTTGGTTTTGCTCTGGTACCTTTATACGATGTGTTTTGTGACATTACCGGGTTAAATGGCAAAACCGCAACCACTGCGGCAACCGTAAATGCCGATGGCATTGATACTTCAAGAACCATCAAGGTGCAATTTATTAGCCGTACTGCGCAAGGCGCAGCGTGGCAATTTGCACCTGAGGTGAATTCGATTGAAGTACACCCGGGCGAAATGAAATTTGTAAAATTTTACGCGAAAAATGAATCCGGCAGAGATGGTATAGCGCAAGCGGTACCTTCGGTGTCTCCTGGCTTGGCGGCGAGTTACTTTCAAAAAATAGAATGTTTTTGTTTTAACCAGCAACCATTAAAAAGTACAGAAGAGGTGTGGATGCCACTGCAATTTTATGTGGATATCGACTTACCAGAAGATATTAATGAGCTAACCTTGTCATATACTTTGTATGACATAACCGACAGCGCAAAATCGTAACTCGGGTTCAACATTAAGCGTAGGGGAAATAATAATGACAACAGAAAAGTACGAAAGCTATTATGTTCCAGACCAAAGCCACTGGCCGATTGTCGGCGCAGTCGCTTTATTTTTAATTGCCATTGGCGCGGGTAATTATGTTGCTAACTTAGATACCGGTGAAGGCATCGGCGGCTGGCTGTTATTGGCCGGTATCGCCATACTGATATACATGGTCTTTGGTTGGTTCAGCAATGTTATTGACGAATCGATGGCGGGTAAATACAGCGCGCAAATGGACAATTCATTCCGCCAGGGGATGAGCTGGTTTATTTTCTCGGAAGTAATGTTCTTTGCCGCCTTCTTCGGTGCTTTGCTCTATGCCCGAGTGTATTCTGTGCCTTGGTTAGGTGGTGCCGGTAACAATCTGGAAACCATGCAAGTACTCTGGCCTGAGTTTTTAGCAACCTGGCCGTTAACCAAAACACCTGATGGCACCACCACTGAAGCCATGGGTTGGAATGGTTTACCGCTTTATAACACCATATTGTTAATGAGCTCATCGTTTACCGCCCATTTTGCCCACGTAGCCTTAGAGCAAAATAGACGTGGTGCATTAAAGATTTGGTTAGGTATCACGGTTTTATTCGGCTTGGCGTTTTTAGTGTTACAAGTGGAAGAATACATACATGCCTACTCGTCAATGGGCTTAACGCTTGCGAGTGGCATTTATGGTAACACCTTCTTCTTACTTACCGGCTTCCATGGCATGCATGTCACGCTGGGTACCATCATGTTAATCGTGATGTTCTGCCGGGTATTTAAAGGACATTTCACCCCTGACAATCACTTCGCCTTTCAGGCGGCTAGTTGGTACTGGCACTTTGTTGATGTAGTATGGGTAGTGTTGTTTTTGTTTGTCTATATAATATAAATCGGTCGCAAAGACTGTGCCTTGATTGGTGCACAGTCTTTTAGATATTAGGTACATGGTACATGGTACAAGCAGGAAATTTACTCTATCTGCGGCTAGTTTCTAGTAAGGTCTTGGGTTGGGGGTGATGTACCCGGTCAGCAGACCAATAATTAGAATAAGTACTATTAAGCCGGAAAACATCACCCGGCGACCGATATATTTAGACATGGGTGGTTTTTCTGGGTCGTTTTTATTCATTAACACCATCGCTCGAAACAAGTTGTAAATCATAATCGCTAATAACGCGACAATGATAATTTTATACTCCACTGTTTTACTCCCATTTATTTTTAGTAGTCGTTGTAATGGTTGGCACTGTGCATCATAAAAACTCAAAAACCGATTTGGTTAAATCTTATATAGCTTCATGGCGCCTACCCTGGGTTATCTTTACCTTGCTTGTATTTTGCGGATTAATCAAGCTCTCTATGTGGCAATATGATCGCGGCATAGAAAAACAAATTCGACTCGATAACATCGCGCAATTAAGTCAGCAACAGGCAATGCCATTAAGCGAGCTATTAACATCGGAAAAATCCAATAACATTGATGATATTAATGATGTACCGGTGCAACTAAGTGGCACCTTTAACAACCAATTTAAATTTTTACTCGATAACCAAGCCCATAATGGTCAGTTAGGTTATCGAGTGCTGCAAGTGTTTCATGACACCGACAGTGATCAGCAGCTATTAGTCAATATGGGTTGGATCCTTGGCAGCATCGACCGAAATTTTATTCCGACGGTTGATGACATAAATGGGCTACAAACCCTCAATGGCAATGTCAGAATAATCGAGCAAGGTATTGTTTTAGCGGAAGAACAATTATCGTCACAATCATCGCCGGTACGCGTTCAACAAATCGACATCAAAAAAATATCACAACTAATTAACACTAAGCTATTGCCCTTTGTGGTTTTCTTAGATAAAAAAGATAAGTTGGGTTACAAAAAAAACTGGCGACCGGTAGTGATGCCACCAGAAAAACATCAGGGTTACGCATTTCAATGGCTGACATTAGCCATCGCCTGGTTAAGCTTAATGCTCTGGGCAAGTGTTAAAATGCATCGCAATAGTACTGATGAAAACCAGTAAATCAAAACAATAATAGGCAAAATATGACAACCAAACAGCAAAAATCTAGACGCAGTTTAATACTAGTGCTGGCCGCATTCATTATCCCCATCGTAATGGCAAAACTGGCATTACACTTTCAATGGTTTAATTATGGCGTAACCAACCAGGGGGAGCTGTTAGCACAACCGATGACCCTGAGCGAAACCGGGATACGGACGGAGCAAGAGAAACAATGGTTAGTGATATACACCTTGCCAGAAAATTGCGATCAGCAATGCCAGCAAACGCTGGTTGGTATTGAGCATACCTATTTAGCACTTGGCCGTGAAACCCCGAGAGTAACCCCCATTGCAATTAGCGCATCACCATTTAATGCCGAACAATTGCAACACCTAAATAAAAATCATTGGCGTATCATCGACACGCCGATGAATGCGAAAAAGCAGTTAGCAAAGATGCAAATATACATTGCCGACCCACTCGGCAATATTGTCTTAACCTATCAACAGCCGACCAATAGCGACGCCATCCCGGCGTTTGGTAAATCGATGTTAAGCGATCTGAAAAAGCTGCTTAAATATTCTAGGATTGGTTAATGCGTAGTTCCAATACTAGTTTCAACAATAACTTTAGCACCCGCAAGCTGGTTTTGGTTGCTATATTGCTCGCCATTGTGGTGATAACGTTAGGCGCATACACTCGTTTAACCCATGCTGGCCTGGGGTGTCCAGACTGGCCTGGCTGTTACGGTTTTCTCGATGTACCAGAAACGGTAGCCAAAATCGAGCAAGCCGAAGCCGCCTTTCCAGAACGTCCGGTAGAACCCGAAAAAGCCTGGAATGAAATGATCCACCGCTACTTTGCCGGTAGCTTAGGCTTGCTTATTGTCTTAATTTTCATTCTCTCATTCAAACATCGAGAACAGGGCAACCCGTTATTTTTACCCGCTTTGTTAGTGGCCACCGTGGTATTTCAGGCCGCACTGGGGATGTGGACGGTAACGATGAAGCTGATGCCGATTGTGGTCATGGGCCATCTGCTGGGTGGTTTTGTTACCTTATGCCTGTTGTATTTACTGTTCTTGCGTTTAACCCCTTATCGGGTGCCTGGCGGCGATTTTAACCTGCGAAAATACCAAAAACTGGCATGGCTTGGGGTGGTGATTTTAGCGCTACAAATTGCCCTTGGTGGCTGGACCTCCAGCAACTATGCGGCCCTGGTATGTACGCAATTACCGATTTGCCAAGATGGCTGGCTTGAGCAACTTACCTTTGCCAATTCGTTTGATTTAATTCCACCAGTACGTGACACCTATGAATTTGGTTTCTTAAATCAAGCCGAGCGCATCACCATTCATTCAATGCATCGCATCGGCGCTATCATTACGACGCTATATTTAGCCTGGTTAGCGCTAAGTGTCTTTATCAATGCGCAATCAGGCTTTTTCAAACGCAATGCCATGGTGATAGCTTTCATCCTTAGCTGTCAGGTCGCCCTTGGGGTGAGCAATATCGTATTCGTTTTACCTTTACCGGTGGCGGTAAGCCATAACGTAGTAGCGGCGTTATTAATGCTTAGCCTTATTACCCTTACCTACAGTTTGAAGCGCAAAATTTAGGAAATATTATGAGTAAAATATCTGCACAATCATTACCTATTACCGAGCAAGATACAGTGGTTTCCTGGAAAGAGTATTATGAAATCACCAAACCGCGAGTTGTTGCGCTACTGGTGTTAACGGCCTTAGTAGGCATGAGTTTATCGGTACCTGGTGCCATACCCTGGCAAATTTTACTGCCGGCAATGCTCGGCATTGGCATGCTATCTGCTGCAGCGGCGGCGATTAATCATATTGTCGATCAACGCATAGATGCGGTAATGGCCCGCACCCACAACCGACCATTGCCCAATGGCCGCCTAAGTAATGCTAAAGCCATTACCTTTGCCGCGATGCTGTCTGTTATTGGCTTTATAATGCTTTACGCCTTGGTGAATCCGCTTACCGCCTGGTTAACGTTTGCAGGCCTTGTCGGTTACTCGGTTGTCTATACCATGTATCTAAAACGAGCGACCCCACAAAACATTACCATTGGCGGGCTAGCCGGTGCCATTCCGCCATTATTGGGTTGGACGGCAATGACCAATGAAGTGCATCCCCATGCCTTACTGTTAGTGTTATTGGTCTTTGTCTGGACCCCTCCACATTTTTGGGCGTTGGCCATTCATCGTCGCGATGACTATGCAAAAGTGAACATTCCAATGTTGCCGGTAACCCACGGTATTACCTTTACTAAAACCCAAATATTGCTCTATACCATCTTACTGTTTGTGGTCGGCTTATTGCCTTACTTAGTTGGCATGAGTGGCTGGATTTACTTAGTCGGCGCCTGCGCCTTAAATCTGGCATTTTTTGCGTACGCGTGGAAGCTTAAGTTTAACCCGGAAAAAGATACGGCGATGAAAACCTTCCGTTTTTCCATTGTCCATTTAATGGTATTGTTTGTCGTACTATTGGCCGATCACTATATTCTTCCCAGCCCATTCTAAGAGAACAAGGTAGACAATGAACAAAATATTTATTCTCATATTGGCTGTAGTTTCTTCAGCCTTAGGCGTGTTTATTTACCAGCATCAACTGGCAAATCAGCAACCCGAGCATGCGCTGTTGTATCAACAAACCCGAGCAATAAAAAACTTTGAGCTAACCGATCATAACGGCAACCGTTTTGGCAATGAGCAGCTATTCGGCAAATGGACGTTATTTTTCTTTGGCTATACGTCCTGCCCAGATGTTTGCCCGGTGACGTTACAAGAGCTTAACTACATCTACCCTGAACTAAAACAAATCACCGGCAACAAGATGCAAGTGGCATTAGTAACCGTCGATCCAAAACGTGATACACAACAAAAGCTGAATAGCTATATTCGCTATTTCAATGAAGAATTCTTTGCCCTGCGCGCCGGCCACGAAGTGTTATTTCCCTTTGCCCGCAACCTCGGTCTAATGTATGCCTTAACCGAAGATACCAACAAAGAAGAGTACCTGGTGAATCACAGCGCTTCCATTGTATTAACCAACCCAAAAGGGCAAATACAGGCAATTTTTAAACCCACACCACAAGATGGTATTGGCATACCCAGTATCGATTCGGAAATCATGCTCAGTGATTTTAAAAAAATTTATCAACTTAAAAACTAAAGACATTAATTTCATCGCCAAAGGCGACTTAAGGCTGAACAATGAAACAACCACACCACCAGGTATTGATAAAATTTGCCTTACTGGGTTTATTACTGGCCAGTTATTTTGGTTACTTAACATATGAGTATGATTTATTAACCGGTTGGGTTGCCGCTTTGGTCACCTGGAGTTTTTTTGTGTTATGTACACCGGTTGCCGATGCCGGTTTTCTGCTCGACTTGCCGTTGCGATTACTGTTTGGTATTCGCATGGTTGTTTCCGAAATCGCGGTTTGGGCCATCGCCATTTTGATCAATGTTATCGCTTTCATCTACTTTAAAGAATATTACCAAACCACCCTGTTGACACGTTTAATGGAAGCCATTATCACCACTCCTTATCCATTTTGGGCGGTTGTGGTGTTATCGGGCATAGGCACATTTTTATCGATTCGCTTTGGCGATGAATTAATGGATGTTATTCACCATAAAGACCGCAATTTTTACCACAGCCATCATTTTAAGCATGAGATGATTTTATTCGCCTTCTTCTTAGTGGTGATTTTTGGCTATTATGAATTAATATCCTCATTGGGCATTAGCCTGGAACATCAGTAAATCATCAGAAATAGTATTTTTCTTGATAAAATAACGTATTTTCTTTGAGCTATCACAAAAGGCACTGGAAACCGTTACCGTATTATTGATAAAATCAGTAACAATATAAATTTAGTCAAAGAGCGAATTAAGATGGGCAGAGCTTACCAAAACCGTAAAGCCGATATGGCAAAAACTGCGGGACAAAAAACCAAGGTTTATTCTAAGTACGGTAAAGAGATTTACGTAGTGGCGAAAAATGGTGGCCTTGACCCGGACGGCAACCTGGCATTACGTCGCTTAATTGAAAAAGCCAAAAAAGATCAAGTGCCAACGCACGTTATTGACAAGGCGATTGATAAAGCCAGTGGCGCCGGTGGTGAAAACTACGAGCCGGCACGGTATGAAGGTTTTGGCCCAGGCGGCTGCATGGTGATAGTCGATTGTTTAACCGACAACACCAACCGTACCATCAAAGATGTGCGTCAGGCGTTCACCAAAACCAATTCCAAAATTGGTGGCCCAGGTTCGGCATCTTTTATGTTTGATCACCAGGCTTTATTTTGTTTCAAAGGCGACGATGAAGACGCCATTTTGGAGCTGCTAATGATGGCCGATGTTGATGTAACCGATGTAGAGCTAGAAGACGGTATCATCACCGTGTTTGCCCCGCATACCGAGTTCTTCAAAGTGAAAACCGCATTAACCGAAGAACTGCCAGACATTAGCTTCGAAATGGAAGAGATCACTTGGGTACCACAAGATTACAAAACCATTACCGATGAAGACGACATTGCCGCTTTTGAAAAATTCATGGGCATGTTAAACGACAGTGATGATGTACAAAACATTTATCACAATGCCGAAATCGAAAATTAATTTTTCTCGAAAAGCTAAACACATAAGCCGGTACTTGTTACCGGTTTTTTATACATATAGGTGCTTATACCCGACAGGCAGGGGCCTTTTGAGGGTGATTAATTCAGGGATGAATTAACTTAGGTTTTCCATGGATGGAATAAAATCTGTTATACATCTTCAACATGGAAGTTGTATATAAGAGCAATGCCAATGTTTATTTTAGCGTCGGCTAAAACTCGGTAAATACGCTCTGCTATTAAGCTGTCATGCCATATTTGACGAACAACTCTTTTTCTTCCGCTTGCAGGTCTGTGAACAATTTACTGCCATGAACGCGTTCTATATAGGCAGCAACTTTTGGCCATTTACTGGCATCACATCGTTGCTGACAATGATGCATCATCAAGAACATGGCGCCCACGCATAAATCCGCCAAAGTGAAACTGTCCCCTACCAGGTAATCGCTGCTCAGCTGGTTTTCCAGGTATGTGCAGATTTCCGGGATTTCCGTAGTGATGGCTTTATCGATATCGGTTTGAATTGGCTCTCGATTGAAAAATTGTTTCGCCAAAATGACTTCGGCAAATAAATGCCCACCTATCACTTCCACCATTTTGCTGCTGGCATATTCGGCAAACCATAATGCCCGTGCCGCGGCAATATCATCAGTTGGCAAGAGTGCCGGTTGCGGATATGCACGCTCAAGGTAGGCGATGATCACATCGGAATCGGTAATGAAATTATCATCACTGGCAAATAAAGGAATTTTACCGAGCGGGCTGTGTTCGACAAATTCTACCGGTTTATCTTCCATGAATGGAAAAACGGCGATCTGCTGATAATCCAAGCCCTTAAACGCCAGCGCCAAACGCACTTTGCGCACATAAGGAGAAAGCTCAACGCCGTACAATGTTAACTTTGCCATGTTATTTTCCTCATTTAAGTGTTTCAAAGTGATTCTCTTTCTATATCGCTTATTCAGTATAGATGTAGCTTAGTCAGTATACCAAGTGCCATCTTCTTTCGGCACAAACCAAGGTTTCGAGTACCAGTAGAAGCGGCCCGGTTTTGAAATACTCGGGGCTGTACAATTACTGCGGTTTCGACCCGGCTTAAATTTGGCATCAAAATTCATAGTAAAACGTTCTTTGCCTTGCCAGCTTATTTCGGTTTTACCAAAGCCGGCAATAAAGCACGAAAGCATGTTCGGATAAAAATCGTTTAGTTCAATTTCTACGGTTTTATTCGGCTGTTCACCAAGTGGTACAATAGTCTTCGCTCGCTGGCTTTTTTTTGACACATTAAACGCGACAGAATTAAGTTTATCTTTTAACGGCCCAAGCCTGTCATAGGGCATAGACGCTGGAAATCTTGGTATTGCCGTTAAGTCGGTACTCGCGCCAACGGGGCCCGATTGCTGAGTGAAAACCGCAAACCCCAGCTGTTCCAACTTTTGTTGCGCCTGCGGGGTATATTCGCCGTATGGCAGGGCAAAGTATTGCCAGCTCTGGCCAACTTTATCGGCAATGATCTGCTCTGCTAGCACTAACTCGTCAAGTTTTTGCTCAAGCCAGATGGCGGCATCGAACCCCTTTGGTGTTTTTATTAAAGAATCGTGACGTAGGCCATGATTGGCAATTAATACGCCTCTGTCGGCCATGTGCTTAATTTGCGCCCAGTCTAAATAAGTTCCGCTGTTCTTCGGCACCGTTTCCGGATTGATAAATAGGGTATAGGGGTAACCGTACTCGGTTAATAACGGATGGCCGTTATAAAGAATATCGCTATAGCCATCATCAAAGGTGATAACAATGGTTTTATCTTCTAATGGTTGTTTAGCCTTTAATGCCTCCACCATCGCATTTAACGGAATCACTTTAAAGCCATTGTCTTTAAAGTATTTCAGGTGCAATTTAAATTGTTCTGGGGTTATTGAGGTACTTTTTGGGGTGTTATCACTGACATGATGATACACCAGAACCACAGTTGCCTTGGCGACACTTGCAAAGATGAGTAAGAAAAAGGCGAGTAATTTTAACGTCATGGGAAAGCCAAACAGAATTAAAGGAATATAAACGTTATAGTGTATGATAGCTTATGCCAATTATCATGCTAATTAATAATACCAATTTGATTAAGTATGTGGTCTACGTTTTCACCATTAAAAATGAGCAGATATTTAATCAACTTGGTATAGGGTGTTTTTTTGTCGCAACGTGCATTAACCGAACGCAAAGCGCTATTTGCGTTAGCCATTCCAATGATCCTCTCCAATATCACTGTGCCATTGCTGGGTTTGGTGGATACCGGAGTTATTGGTCATTTGCCTGAGGCATATTATCTCGGTGCCACTGCGGTTGGTGCGATGCTCATTACCTTTATCACCTGGTTTTGTGGCTTTTTACGCATGTCTACTTCCGGCTTGTCGGCGCAAGCCTATGGCAGTAATAGTCAGCAGCAGATTCTGCTGGTGTTAGTACGTGGCTTACTGGTAGCACTGCTAATTGGCATTATCATTATCATCTTGCAAGTCCCCTATATTAACTCTGCCCTGTGGTTATCGGGAGGCAGTGAACAAGTACAATTATTTGCCAAGCAATACAGTAGCATCAGGGTGTGGGGTATTCCCGCCGCATTAGCCAACTTGGTGATCTTGGGCTGGCTGTTAGGTATGCACAAAGCCAAATATGCAATGTGGCTGTTAATTGTCACCAACCTGGTTAATGTCACGTTAGATCTATTGTTTGTGTTGGTGTTTAATTGGCAGGTGATGGGCGTTGCCTTGGGCACCCTAATCGCCGAATATTCCAGCTGCGTATTGGGCTTATATTTAATTGCCAAAACCCTAAACATACACCATAAACAATTGCTCAATACTCTGGCATCAGTCAAGCAGTCGTTACTCGATAAAGCCGACTTAACTCCCTATTTAAAGCTCAATCGAGACATAGTGATCAGAACACTGTGTTTAGAAGTTTGCTTCGTCTTTATCACTTTTCAAGGGGCAAGATTGGGGGACACTGTGGTTGCTGCCAATGCAATTTTGTTGAATTTTCTGTTACTGATATCCTTTGGTCTCGATGGTATTGCCTATGGAGCCGAAGCTCGGGTGGGTCGGGCAAAAGGTGCCAATGACAAACCTGCCCTACAACTTGCCGTCGCCATTGCGTTAAAATACAACGTACTATTTGCGCTGATCTACAGCCTGTTTTTCTATTTGTTCGGCTTGCAATTGATCATGGTGCTTACCGACATACCAGAAGTTATCGCCTTTGCCAGAGAATTTTTACCCTGGATCATCGTTCTACCTGTACTTGCCTGTTGGTGTTATTTATTTGATGGTGTATATATAGGGTTAACGCAAGGTGCAACTATGCGAAACTCGATGCTGATTGCTACCTTTGGCTGTTTTTTCCCGAGTTGGCTGGCGTTACAAAGTTTTGGCAATCACGGCTTATGGGCGGCATTTAGCCTGTTCATGGTTGCCCGCGGCTTAACCTTGTATCTACATTACCATAGCAACAAACATAGCTTATGCTAAATTAAACAAACTGATTAACGAAGGAAACTTAGTGCTAACCACCTTATTTGTTGTAATAGCAGCCATGATTTTTGCGCTATTCATCCTCATCAAAGTATTGAAATTTCATCGCAATATTGCGGTGTTATTTTTTTGTATGCCATTGCTGATCTGCATTTCACCGACCATTACTTTTGTTGGCGGCTTGCTCGCCAGTAAAATTGCCCCAGATCCAAGTTTAGCAACCTTGCCATTAACTATATTGATAATCGGTATTGCCACCTCCACCTTTTTAGTGGCCGGATTGTCGAGGAAATATGGCCGTAAGAGGGCAACCAACTTAGGTTACGCACTAGCGTTAACCGGCACATTGTTAGCCATGTATGCGGCGATTATTGGCCACTTTTACTTATTATTAATTGCCACCTTCTTGCTTGGTGGCAGTTTAGCGTTTGCTCAACAAATGCGCTTTGCCGCGATTGAAAGCGTCAATAAAGAGCAAGCGGCAAAAGTCATATCCGCGCTGATGTTATCCGGCATTTTTGCTGCCATGATTGGCCCAGAAATCGCCTTCTTAGGCAAAGACTGGATTGATTCGCCGCATGGCTATGCCGGTTCATTTCTCGGCCTGGCGATAGTGGTTATTATATCTTGGTTAGTGTTCCAACTGTTTAGCAACCCACAAATTAGTGAAGACAATGTCGGTGAAGCTGAAGTAAGGCCCTTATCTGTCATCATCAAACAGCCTATTTTTATCATCGCCTTATTATCGGCAGCCATTGGTTATGGGTTAATGAGTTTTATCATGACGGCGACACCATTGAGTATGCACCAAATGAATGGTCATTCATTAGCAGACACCAAATGGGTGATCCAAAGTCACATTGCCGCCATGTTTTTACCGTCATTATTTACTGGCATATTGATCAAGCGCTTTCATAGTGCCAATGTATTATTGGTGGGTACTTTAATGTTTGCTGTTGTTTCCGTCATTGCCTTAAATGGTCAGCAAGTGGTGCATTACTGGTGGGCATTAGTGTTGCTGGGTATTGGCTGGAATTTTCTGTTCATTACTGGCACCGTGTTATTGCCTGAAAGTTATCACTCTGGAGAACGCTTTAAAGTACAAGCGATCAATGATTTTGCCATTTTTGTGGTGCAAGGTTTTGCCTCATTGTTGGCCGGCTGGATTTTATTCAAGAGTAGCTGGAACGTATTGATGTATAGCAGCATGCCTTTTATTGGCATCATGCTTATCGTCTGTATTTGGCATTATCGTAATCGTCGCCAAAATCATTAAACTCAACTAACCTGAGCTCGGGATAAGCAGTACTCATTATCCCGAGTTCAGGTTAACTAAATCAAAAATAGGAATGAACATGCAGTTTCGTAAAATTAAATTATATCATTACCCAGCTACCCGCAGTGCGCGAGTGAAATGGGTGTTGCACGAAACTATTGGTGATAATTTTGAGGTTGAAATTGTGCCTTTATATGAAGGCAAGCAATACACTGCAGAATATTTGGAAATGAATCCAAACCACAACGTCCCCATGCTGGAAATCACCCTAGAGAATGGTGAAACAACCACCATGTTAGAAAGTGGTGCCATGGTTACGCTATTCGCCGACAGCTTTATTGATGCAAACCTGGCGCCGAAAGCTGAAAACGGGGGTATCGCGCGTGCCGATTATTTACAGATGTTGTATTTTGCCAGCTCATGGATGGATATGATGCTTTGGCAAATTCGTATTCATCAAGATATCTTACCGAAAGCCGAGCGCGATGAGAAAACCTGTGAGCGCTATCGTGAAAAATTTGTCAGCGAAGTAGAGCCACAGCTGATCGCCAGATTGAGCAAGCATGATTATATTTGCTCCAATGAATTTTCTGCCGCCGATATTATCATTACCCACAATATTATGTGGGCGAAAATGTACGGCCTTTGTCAGCATGACGTGTTTAGCCGATATTTATCAAAGGTGACAAAACGTCCGGCTTTTATCAAAGCCTTTAGCGATGCCAAACAATTCAATTTAAAGCCTGACAAAGACTCGCCGGTAAAAGCTAATTTCTCGGGTTAATCCTTGAAGTTACAAACTTAATGCCATTAAGTGGCAGTTTGCATTCCTTCATCCTTGAAAACCCTCCCTATCCACCATGATTTACAAGGAAGTAATGAATGCCACGATCACATTTCGACATGGATGTCGTATATTAGGGCAATGCAGGGAGCAATTGCCGACGATGTGATGGAGTGGTCCATGGCCCGGGACGATAAGCACTTCCCGGTGCAAAACAGAATTTAAACCATATATGGCAATTCTAAGTTAATTCATCTCTGAATTAAAAAAGACATCACTTGGATGTCTTTTTTCTTTAATTTGAAACGCTTATTTTAGTAGTAAGAATGCTCACCACGTTGATGTTCTGTAGCATCGCGAACACCTTTAATTTCACCGCCCATGATCTCGATAAGTTGTTTTTCAACACCATCTTTCACAGTTAAGTCTATTTGGCTACAACCATTACAACCACCACCGAATTGTAAAACCGCATAACCGTCTTCGGTGATTTCCATTAATTGACATTCGCCACCGTGACTGGCAAGGCTTGGGTTTACTTCCGATTGAATGAAGTAGTTCACTCGTTCATATAACGGTGCATCATCGTTTACTTTGCTCAATTTGGCATTTGGCGCTTTCAAGGTCAATTGTGAACCCATTTGGTCGGTAACAAAATCAACTTCGGCGTCCACTAAAAAGCGTTCACTGTCTTTATCAACCAAGGCCGCAAAACCATTAAATTCAATACGAATGTCGTCAGATTCTACCGCTTCTAATGGGCAGTACGAAACGCCACATTCTGCTTGTGCAGTACCCGGATTTACCACGAACACCCGAATGGCCGTGCCTTCTGATTGTTGCGATAATAACTTTACGAAATGCTCTTGGGCAGTTTCAGAAATTTTGATCATGT
The DNA here is from genome assembly GCA_002162925.1 of Thalassotalea sp. 42_200_T64. Taxonomy (GTDB): domain Bacteria; phylum Pseudomonadota; class Gammaproteobacteria; order Enterobacterales; family Alteromonadaceae; genus Thalassotalea_A. Next base: position 47,155 of record MABC01000051.1, read on the forward strand.
TTGTCTCACTTCACACTAACGACTTTGCCGGATAGCAACTTGCTACCTTGTATCTTGTACCTATTCATTCTACATACCCGACTAATTTACTCAAGTATGAGACTATAATACTATTCTCCAAGGCTAAGAGCCAGTTTTGTTAAGGTTAAATTGATAACAAACCCCAACAAGCGAATAAAAGTTGCCAAATATACTAGGTAATTAGTTGTTAAGCTGTTAAAAAGGCTATAATTTTATTTCAACAAAAAATTTTACCCACTTTAAGGAGTCTGTGTTGTTGAACCTGATAAAAGCCTTATTGCTAACCTGGTTAGTTAGCAGTGCCTTTGTACAAGCGGAACCACTTGCGTACTTTTTCCCAGATAATGGCCCTTATCGATCTAGCATCCCAACTCCTCAGTCAGTATTAGGCTTTAACGTAGGCGACCGACATGTGCGACATGATCAGTTAATCAGTTATTTTCAACAATTGGCGGCGGCAAGCGATAATGTTGTACTGAAAGAAATAGGTTTGAGTAATGAACACCGCAAGCAAGTTATCGCCACCATCAGTAGTGCGAAGAACTTAAAAAACTTAGAGCAAATTCTCGCCGACCGACGCACCAACACCAAGCAAGATGAAGATGCACCGGCGGTGATCTGGTTGGGGTACAGTATTCATGGCAATGAAATCTCTGGCGCAAATGCCTCCATTTTGGTGGCCTACCAACTGGCGGCAGCGATTAATAACGACATTAACCGTTTATTAGACAACTTGATCATTGTGATTGAACCGAGCATGAACCCAGATGGTATGGACAGGTTTACCACTTACGCCAATGGCAACCGTAATAAAAGTTACAACAATGATACGAATCACCGCGAGCATCAATTTCAATGGCCGTCTGGGCGTACCAATCATTACATGTTTGATTTGAATCGTGACTGGTTACCACTCACTCAAATAGAAAGTATAAACCGGGTGCGTAATTTTCATCACTATAAGCCTAATGTGTTAGCCGATTTCCATGAAATGGGCAAAGATCGCAGTTACTTTTTCCAGCCTGGCGTACCTTCGCGCAATAACCCACTAACACCAGCAAAAAACATTGAGTTAACCGAATTATTTGCCAACTACCATGCCGAAGCGCTAGATAGTGATAATCGCCTGTACTATTCAAAAGAAGGCTTTGATGATTTTTACTACGGCAAAGGCTCTACTTATCCTGATATTAATGGCAGCGTTGGTATTTTATTTGAACAGGCAAGCTCACGTGGCTACGTTCAACAGAGTAATAATGGCGATGTCACCTTCGCTTTTGGCGTGAAAAATCATCTATTAACCTCATTTTCTACGCTAACGGCAGCGCTGGAAAACAAACAAAAATTGCATCAATTTAGAAATGACTTCTACGTCCGCATCAACAAGTTGGCTGGCAAAGAAGATTATGCCGGTTATTTGATCAATGAAAATCATGACAGCCAGCGCCTGAGCGATTTTTTAACCTTACTCAATCGTCATCAAATTAAAAGTTATCCATTAACCAAAACCTATCGTGGCGACCATCAAAACTATGATCAGGGCAGTAGTTATTTTATTCCATTAAAACAACATCAATACCGTTTGGTAAAAACCATTTTTGAGCCAGTCACCACGTTTAAAGACAATACCTTTTATGACGTCTCTGGCTGGACCTTACCCCTTGCCTACAACATTAAATCGGTACGGGTTGAAACCAGCCGTGGTTTAAGTGTGTCGATTTCGCCTTGGCAACCCACCGAGACGGCAGTGGCAAGTCCAACGACAGCGGCATACGCCTATGCCTTTTCCTGGGATAACTATTACGCCCCAAAAATGCTCAATGCACTGTTAAACCAAGGCATAGTGGCAAAGGTCGCTACAAAAGATTTTTCGGTGAACCTTGATGAACAGCAGCAAGATTTTGCCGCCGGCAGTATCGTCATTCCACAGGGTTTACAAACCACAGATAACTGGTTAGAAACGCTTACCAACAGCCAAAAAAACACCGCCATTGAGCTGGTCGCTATCAACACCGGTTTATCGATGAAAGGTGTCGATATCGGCAGCCCATCTTTAAAATCATTAACGCCAATAAAAGTGATGATGATTGGTGGTCACGGGGTATCGCAATACGAAGCTGGCCATATGTTGTATTACCTTGATGACACTCTGGGTATTCCAGTATCCGTCATTGATACGTTCCGCTTAAGCGCAGTGGATTTTTCCGCATACACACATATCATCATGGTGGATGGTGAGTATAAAAACATGCCCGAAGGCACCAGTAAAAAGCTAAAAACCTGGATAGAAGCCGGTGGCACCATTTATGCGCAAAAAAGAGCGACACGTTATTTAGCGGCAAAAAATTTACTGAATGCCAGTTTCACCACAGAAAATGAAATTAATCGCTTATTTAATAGCGCCAATTTAGCGTATGGGGATAAAGCCGACTTGGCGGCACAAAAGCGCATTGCCGGCACTATATTTTCCACCGATATCGATTTAAGCCATCCGTTAACGTATGGCTATCACCACAAGAAACTGCCAGTATTTAAAAACAGTACGGTAATTATTGAGCAACCTTCAAAACCGTTTGTTACCGTTGCCAGATATGAAAGTGAACCGCTATTAAGTGGCTATGCGGCACCAGCAATGACGGATAAGGTTGCCGGTAATGCCGCCATCATTGCCCATAATGTGGCTAACGGTAGAGTGATAGCCAGTACCAATAATTTAGTGTTTCGGGGTTACTGGCAAGGCACATCGAAAATTGTCGCCAATGCGTTATTCTTCTCAAAAGCATTTAGCGTTAGCACCGAAGATTAGAGTCTTTTGATCTTTGCAGTTCATTTTTGCAACGGTTTATTTGGGCATGGTCAAACACACACTCAACACGGTAATTTTTTTCACCCCGTGTTGAGTTAACACTTTTGCCATCTCACTCACCGTAGCTCCCGTAGTTAACACATCGTCAACAATGCCAACGTGAACGGGTAAATTGCACGGTTTCACTAAGCAAAACGCACCTTGCAAATTTCGCCGTCGTTGTGCGCCACTTTGTCCGACTTGTTGCTCAGTTTTGCTTTGCCTGATCACCAAGTTTTCATCGTATGCACACGGCAAGCATTTTGAGAGTTCCTTAGCGATCAATGCTGCCTGATTGTACTGTCGCTCTCTTAACCTTTGCGGGTGAATAGGCACCGGCAATAATAATGTCGGCAATTGATTTTCTAATTGATGACGGCTTACTTGCTCAACCAACAGTCTTGCCAATAATTGCCCGATTTCAAAACGCTGTTGGTATTTGAGTTGTTGCACCCAATTGGCAAAGGGCCACTGATAAGGGGCTAAACAAATTAACTGCTGAAAGCGAATTTGTGGCAAATGTAGGGCAATTTTAGGATGATTCAATAAATTACCCTGCACCTGAGTTAAATTAAAGGTGGTCAGATCTTGCTGGCAAGTGCGGCATAACAGCGAGTGATTATCTGAGGGTTGTAAGCACAAATCGCAAATTTGGATAAACTTTCTCGGCTTTGACAGATATTTCACCAACAACGAGCCAAAATGTTGAAAAAAACTACGAATAGTTGAATTGATAATTTCCATTCACGCCTTCCTTTGCTTAAAATCAATGAATATGTAGTTCAATAATCACAATCATAAGTAAGCATGGCAAAACAATTACAATTTCACACCCAAGGTAGCGGTTTTTCATTGGTATTTCTTCATGGCTGGGGCCTGAACAGTGCCATTTTCAGTCCGCTCGCCGAAAAACTATCCAAGCATTATCAAGTGACGACTATAGATTTACCCGGCTTTGGTCAAAACAGTCAGTTACCGGTAGATGATTACTCATTGGAAAATATCAGTGCCATGGTGGCGCAATGCATTGCTGCGATTAACCAACCAAGCATTATTATTGGTTGGTCGCTGGGCGGCTTGGTGGCGAGTAATATCGCCCTGCACTACCCTGAAAACATCACAGGTTTGGTCACCATTACCAGCTCACCATGCTTTGTTGAGCAAAGTAACTGGCCGGGCATAAAAGCCGAACTATTACAGTCCTTTCACCAGCAATTGAGCATAGATGCGCATAAAACCATTGAAGCATTTCTGAAAATTCAAGCCATGGGATCTGAGCATATCCGCCAAGATATCAAGCAAATTAAAGCGTTAATAAAACAGTATCCTGAACCGACCACAAAAACCTTAGATCAATCGTTATCATTGTTAGAAACGGTGGATTTGCGCGCCAAGATTTTGGCATTAAAACAGCCGATGCTAAGAATGTACGGTCGACTCGATGCATTAGTACCAAAAGCGATGATCGAGCAAATGGATAAACTGCTACCAGGCAGCGACAGTTATACCTTTCATCGTGCCTCGCACGCCCCCTTTATCAGCCATAGCGATGAATTTTACACCGTATTAACCGATTGGATCAGTGGTAATGTCGATAACAACTAAGCAAAAGATAACAAGAACATCTCAGGGAGTAACATGACCTCACCCTTAGCGCAGCCATTACCCTTAGCTTGTGGCGCCACCATCAGCAATCGTATCGGTAAGAGTGCGATGACTGAAGGATTGGCCGACAGTTTCGATAGACCGACAAAGCAGCACAATCAGCTTTACCAAACCTGGTCATTAGGTGGCACTGGCGTACATATCACCGGCAATGTGATGATTGACCGACGTTATTTAGAGCGTGCCGGCAATGTAGTGTTAGAAGACGACAGTGAAATAGATAAATTTAAACACTGGGCCCGAGCCGGCACCGTAGGCGGTAACCATTTATGGATGCAAATTAGTCATCCTGGCCGTCAATGTCCCAGCTTAGTTAACTCTCAACCGTTATCGCCATCGGATGTGCAGTTGAAGATGCTTGGCTCCTTTTCAAAGCCGAGAGCGTTAACCCAGCTTGAAATTGAAGAGATTATTCAACGTTATGTCAATACCGCAAGTTTGGCAAAACAAGCGGGCTTTACCGGGGTACAAGTGCATTGTGCCCATGGTTATTTAATTAGCCAATTTTTATCACCTAAAACCAATCAACGCACAGACCAATGGGGTGGCAGTCTGGAAAACCGAGCCCGATTTGCTCGCCTGGTAGTGCAAGCCGTACGCAAAGCCGTAGGCGATGATTTTCCGCTATCGGTAAAACTCAATTCGGCCGACTTTCAAAAAGGCGGCTTTAGTTTGCAAGATTGTGTGCAAGTAGCCGCCTGGCTGGCGCAAGATGGCATCGATTTATTGGAAATTTCCGGTGGTACTTACGAGCAGTTAAGTTTAATGGGGGTGGAAGCGACGGAAGTTAGGGAAAGTACCCGGCGACGCGAAGCCTATTTTCTTGAATACGCCAAAGCCATTAAAGCATCGGCTAAAGTGCCATTAATGATCACCGGCGGCTTTCGCTCTAGAGCCGTAATGGAACAAGCGATTAGCACGGGTGAAATTGATATGGTTGGCCTGGCCAGGCCGTTATGTACAGAGCCCGATGTTTCGCGTAAGCTGATTGAACAAAACATTGATAGCATTGATGATTTTGAAACCTGTTTGAAAATTGGTGATGGTTTCTGGGGCAACAATTCGCCCGTGCCATTGATTAAAACCATGAATACGGTTGGCCAGGTCAGTTTTTACTACCAGCAAATCATTCGTTTGGCCAAAGGCCTGCCGGTAAACACCAAATTAAAAGTGTTCCCGCTGTTTTGGCAGCATATGCTCAACGATACCTGTTTAAACATACGCCGCAAAAGAGCACAAAGAAGATATCGTACATAACGATTGCCACTAAATAGAAGACTAAAAAGAGAAAGACAATGGAAGACGCTGGCTGGAAAGCAGAATTAAAGCATTATTTAAGTTTTATCGGTGATAACCCAATGCTGCATGCGGCAGTGATTATTCTGGCGTCATTACTATCTGCCTGGGTTTTAGATAAAGTGATCATGGCCTGGGTGCGTAAATTAACCAGTAAAACCAATGCTGAGTTTGATGACAAACTGGTGGAATTGCTGCATAAACCGATGTTTTATTCCATTTTAGTGTTTGGTTTGTCTATTGCCAGCAGTGTGATCCAGTTACCCGAAGAGATCACCTCAGTATTATTCCCGGTGCTCTTTACCTTCTTATTATTGCTGTGGACATTGTTTGGTTTACGCATCACCAAAATTATTTTAAAACGCATGGCAATCAATGAAAAGCACTTTCATTTATTGCACAATCAAACCTTGCCACTGTTTGAAAACTTGGCGTTAATCATAATTCTCGCGCTGTCGGTATACTACATATTCTCCTCCTGGGATATTGATATGTCGGCCTGGCTGGCCTCGGCCGGTATCGTTGGTATTGCCGTTGGTTTTGCCGCCAAAGATACTCTGGCAAATTTATTTTCCGGGGTGTTTATTATGGCCGATGCGCCCTATAAAATTGGCGATTACATCGTGTTAGAAACGGCCGAACGTGGTGAAGTAACCCATATAGGCTTGCGCAGCACCCGCATTCTTACCCGCGATAATATTGAAGTTACCATACCAAACTCGGTAATGGGCAACACCAAAGTGATCAACGAATCGGGTGGCCCCAGCACTAAGTATCGAATTAGGGCACAAATTGGCACCGCCTATGGCACAGATATCGATTTGGTTGAGAAGGTATTATTGGCAGTGGCGCACAACAATGATGCTATTTGTTCTCACCCAGACCCCGTGGTTCGCTTTCGTACCTTTGGCGGCTCGAGTTTAGATTTTGAACTGATGGGTTGGATCACCGAACCGGCCTTACGCGGTCGAATTCTGCATCAGCTAAATAGTGCAATATACAAGACCTTTGCCGACCACGATATTGAGATCCCTTACGCCAAACAAGATGTATACATTAAAGAATTTCCCGGAACAATGGCACCACCGGTGGTAAACATTGACGATGATGGCAAGTTAAACCTTGCCCAAAATAAACCGGCTGAGTAAGCACAAATGATAACCTGGCCAGCTTTAATAAAACACGACGGTGAAGACGAGCTCATTTATATTGAGTCACAAAGGCAGTGGCTAATTGATGAAGAAATGCTGCTGTATATCTTCACCGAACGTGACGTGCTTATAGATGCCAGTGGTAAAGTCTATTCTTTGTCGGTGTTACAACAAAATATCAATGCTGAGCAATATCTGGCGATTGCCAGCGTAGATAATCTATTGGAATTGGTACGCGCTCATGCCGCTATTAGCCAACAATGTTGTATTGAGAAAATTTTTTGTCAAACCACGGCGCAAGCGATTGAACTGGTAAAACAGTTAGCTGATTGATAAAGCAGCACGGGTTAATATTTCACTGACAAACAAACACAGTTTATTTATACTACGTCCATCAAAGCATTCACCGTTAGGCATAATCAAAAATGAAGTTTATCGCAGTATTATTTTTTGCATTCTTATGCCTAATTTTATTCATGACCAACACTGGCCAACAATCCTTTGTGCTGGATATTAGAAACGCAATTCCTAATGGCGATAAGGTTGGTCATATTTGTATGTATGGCAGCTTAGCTTTTTTTGCCAACTTTGCCTTTCGATTTAGGTCATTTAAGTTCAACCACATAGCAGGCAAAGTGTTCAACCAATACGGTACCCTGTTGGTATTATTGTTTAGTACCATTGAAGAGTTCAGCCAAATTTTTATCGCCACCAGAACCTTCAGCCTTTACGATATGGCGGCAAACTTAACCGGCATCACCCTGTTTACCCTACTGTCCCTGCAGCTGGGAAAATACAGCAGCCGTTACAATCAACGATTATTGACTAGTTCCACGTTCCGAACCACTATAAAACACCCACTCTAAAGGCTATCCTGCCTGTCGTGGATAAGTACATCCTTGTACAATCACCCTCAAAAGGCATCCTGCCTGCCGGGTATAAGCACTTCCTTGTACAAAAATGTAACAACAAAATGCTGCACGACCCCTTTATCTAACTTTCTAACTGATGTTAGATCCCGTATTGCTCACGGTAAGTCTTAACGCTTTCTAAATGCTGCTGCATTTCTGGCTTGTCGGCTAAGTAAGTAATTACATCGCCTAAGCTGACTATCGCAATTACCGCGGTATTAAAATCTCGTTCAACTTCTTGAATTGCCGATAATTCACCCAGGCCCTTCTCCTGTCTGTCTAAGGCAATTAATACCCCAGACAGCTCAGCACCATGAGCCTTGATGATTTCCATCGACTCACGAATGGCAGTACCAGCGGTGATCACATCGTCCACCAGCATGACTTTACCTTCAAGTGCTGCCCCCACGAGTGAACCACCTTCACCATGAGTTTTTGCTTCTTTACGGTTAAAACAATATGGCATATCCATGTCGTAATGATCTGCCAATGCTACGGCTGTCGTAGTCGCAATTGGAATACCTTTATACGCCGGGCCAAACAGTAAATCAAAGTCGATACCAGATTCAGCCAGTGCCGCCGCATAAAAACGACCTAAACGAGCCAAGTCTCTGCCAGTATTGAACAAGCCTGCATTAAAAAAGTAAGGGCTAGTACGGCCAGATTTTAAGGTAAACTGACCAAATCTTAATACTTGCTTCTCTAGGGCAAATTCAATAAATTCGCGTTGATAATCTTTCATTATACCTTCCTATAACTTTGTTTTGAATAAGCTATTGCTTAGCTTAACGCCGCTTTTTGAGCAGCAAACAATTCATTAATGCCAGCCTTCGCCAATTGCATCATGTCTTGCATTTCTTCAAAACTAAATGGCGCTTCTTCGGCAGTGCCCTGAACTTCAATCAGTTTGCCGGTATCTGTCATGACTACGTTCATGTCAGTTTCAGCCGCGCTGTCTTCCGGGTAATCTAAATCGGCAACTGGAGTACCTTTATAAATACCCACAGATACGGCAGCAATCATATGCTTAAGCGGGTTAGTTTTTAACGCGCCTTTGGCACGCAAATGATCTAACGCGTCGACTAACGCCACACAAGCACCGGTGATAGCGGCAGTACGAGTGCCACCATCGGCCTGGATCACATCACAATCAACGACGATAGTGTTTTCACCTAAGGCAGATAAGTCAACCGCAGCGCGTAATGCACGAGCAATTAAACGAGAGATTTCTAAGGTGCGGCCACTTTGCTTGCCACTGGCAGCTTCGCGACGCATACGGGTATGCGTTGAACGCGGTAACATTCCGTATTCGGCAGTGATCCAACCTTTGCCCTGGCCTTTTAAAAAGCGTGGTACACCCTCTTCAGCACTAGCGGTACAAATTACTTTGGTATCGCCAAATTCAATTAACACTGAACCTTCAGCATGAGCGGTGAATTGACGGGTAATGGTTACTGGGCGTATTTGACCAGCAGTTCTGCCACTTGGACGCATAGACATTCCTAAATATTGAGATAATTGGTATTTATTAATTGTTGCGCATTATAAAGGCTTATCGGCAATTTTTATAGCTGTTTTCTTGCTCAGTATCAGCAAGCAAGCGAACACAGCAGATGAAACTAATTGAAATATAGTTAATACTATCTAGGTCATGTTTGATAAGTATTAATTGAGTTAAAAAAATTACCATGAAAAAGACACTGCCAACACTTTTATTCTCCTTGTTTATATCACTATTGTTCGCTGGCAACGTAATGGCAGCAAACAATGACCTTCCCCTGTACAGCAAAATTTATGATGAGCAACGTGACCCTTTCAAAGATGCGGCAGCAGCCATCACTTTAGCCAAGCAAACCAACCGCAATGTGTTAATCGAAATTGGCGGTAACTGGTGTACCTGGTGCCACAAAATTGATGATTTTTTGGCGAAAAATCCCGATATTTATCAACAATTACACAACAATTTTGTGTTGTTAAAAGTCAGCGTCAGTGACAGCAATGAAAACAGCGAATTTATGAAAAGCTTGCCGCCGGTATTGGGTTACCCCCACATGTATGTAGCAACCGGCAAAGGCAAAATGATCTTGTCAAAAGATACCGCCGAATTTTTACATAGCAGTGATCTAAGCGGCAAACTGGCAGGAACCTATTCCAGAGCTGCCTGGTTAGAATTTATTGACCTGTGGGCCGCCAGGAACAATGCGCAAAACCTCGCCAAAAAAGATCAGATAAGCGGCGGCTCCAGTAATAAGCACAGTAGCAATCAGAGTCACAATCAGGGCAATAAACAGAGTAACAAACAGGGATAGTTATGAATTCATTTTTCGATCAAAATTACTGTACACCGCAGTGTTTACAACAGCGCCTTTCGCGCCGAAACTTTCTCAAATCGGCCGCCATGGCCAGCGCCTTAACCACAGTACCATTGGCAACTTTTGCCAACATCCAAATTGCCGACGTAACGCAAGAGCCATGGTTATCGTTAAATTCCACGCTGGAGCACTTACTGCCCAGTTCCGCCACAGGGCCTGGTGCCAAAGAGCTGCAAGCCATTCACTATTTGTATAACGTGATCAAACAATATCCAATTGAACAAGATGAGAAAAAATTTATCACTAACGGGGTTGGCTGGCTCAACGGTTACACCAACAAACAATTTCAACAACCGTTTGCGCAGTTAAATACTAGTGACAAAGAGTCGTCATTACGCGCCATTAGTCAGTCTCGTGCCGGTGAAAACTGGCTCAGCACCTTATTAAGCTATCTGTTTGAAGCCATGCTGGCACCGCCGGCATACGGCGGCAACCCCAAAGGCATTGGCTGGCAATGGCTTAAACATAAACCAGGCTTCCCACTGCCCAAAGAGGGCAAACGCTATTACGAACTGCCGGCTTATGCTGTAAAAGGGTCACAACCAATCAGCATCAAAAATATCCATGACAACATTGCTGACAATATTGATAGCGGTTCCGCTACCACTAAACCGCAAGGGAAAGCACTGTAATGCCGATAGAAAATGACAAAGTACAAAAAAACAACGAAGAAAAGCTGAACAACTTCAATGGCAGCGACACCATTCGCAAACATCAGCCAGAATACGATGTCTGTATTGTTGGCAGTGGCGCGGGTGCATCGCCTGTGGCCTATACCTTAGCCAAAGCGGGAGCAAAAGTATTAGTGCTGGAAAAAGGCCCGTGGCTCACCGAAGAAGATTTTTATAAAGACGAAATGGCCTGTTGTCGCCGCACTACTTATTCCCCAGAACTCAAAGACGAACAACACGTCATTGAAGAAGAATATGAAACCGATGCCGGTGACAGTTACTGGCAAGGCGAAGCCACCAGTGAGTCGGGCTGGGACTTTTGGAACGGCAACATGGTTGGCGGCTCTTCAAATTTAATGAGTGGCTATTTCCACCGGTTAAAACCGATGGATTTTCGCTTAAAATCGGAATTTGGCGAGATAACAGGCGCAAACATTGCTGACTGGCCCATCAGTTATGCAGAGTTAGAGCCGTATTACGACAAAGTCGATAATGAAGTTGGCGTATCTGGCAAAGTGGTGCAACACCCTTACTTAGAGCCACACAAAAGCGACTACCCTTTCCCACCAACGGCTGAGCATCCTATTTCGGCCTGGATAGACAAAGCCGCAAATGACATTGGTTATCATTCATTTCCGGTACCCAGAGCGGTGTTATCACAACCTGCCATGGGCCGACAAGGCTGTGAATATTCCGGTTACTGTTCCAGTTATGGTTGTTCCTCGGGCGCCAAGGGCAGTGGCCGAGCGGCACTGTTAAACCATGCGGTAGCATCGGGTAATTGCACCATAAAACCGCATGCCAAAGTGTATAAAATAGAATCGGATGACCAAGGCGATGTGAGCGGCATTTGGTATTACGACAAACTAAATCGTAAGCACAAAGTCCAGGCAAAAATTTTCGTAATTGCCTGTCAGGCGATCGAAACCTCGCGATTGTTACTGGCCTCAACCGGCCCCAAACACCCGAAAGGATTAGCCAACAATCACCAGCAAGTGGGCAAGAATGTGATCTTCTCCGCCGGTGGCAATGGCCAGGGCGATTTTTTGTTTGAGCAATTAACCGATGAACAAGAGCAACAACTTCGTGTTGTCGGCCCGTTTATTAATCGCGCTTTGCAAGACTGGTACAAAATTGACGACAAAAACTTTGGCAAACCGGCCAAAGGCGGCACCATAGATTTTCTCTTTCATCAAAATGCCATCGCCAAAGCCAGCGGTGAAAAATGGGACAGCGACGATAATTTAGTCTGGGGCGAACAGTTAAAAAGCAACTTGCAGTACGCCTTTAACTTTGGCAAAACCCTGCGCTTTGAAGTATTCAACGACTGGCTGCCGACCAACGATTGCTTTGTCAGTTTAGACCCCGACACTACCGACAAATGGGGCGATCCGGTGGCCAAAGTGAGAATTGGCGCCCATCAACACGATTTAAAAGTGGGTGAGTATTTAACCGCAAAAGCAGAAACGTTATTAACCGCGATGGGCGCCACCAATGTCAGCTCCTCGGTCAGTTCATACCCACCCGCCAATTTACAAGCTGGTGGTTGTCGCTTTGGGGATGATCCGAAAACCTCGGTATTAGATAGAAACTGCAAAGCCCATGATGTCGATAACCTTTACGTGACCGACGGCTCGTTTATGCCCACCGGCGGCAGTGTGCCCTACACTTACACCATCTATGCCAATTCTTTTCGAGTGGCCGATAAAATCAAGCAAAGGTTAAAACTCGCTTAATCTTACCCCCTTAAATATAAAGCCGATCTTTAAGCACATGATAGCGGTTTTTTAGTTGTTCTAGCTAAGACACATTGCCCGTTTACCATCTGTAGTGCATAATTCTGTTACCAGTTGGCACCATACATTTTAAACAGTGCTAATTGCCTTCTTCTATTAACACACAAACTAGGTAATTATTATGATCCATAGCATGACTGCTTTCGCCCGCATCGAGGTGAAAGGTGACTGGGGTAACGCCGTTTGGGAAATTCGCTCGGTGAACCAACGCTTTCTCGAAACTTATTTTCGCATGCCTGAGCAATTTCGTGGCTTAGAGCCTGTATTGCGGGAGCGTTTTCGCAAACAATTAAACCGCGGAAAAGTAGAATGTAACCTGCGTTTTAACGCCAACCCGGCAGCCAAAAGTAAATTAACCATCAATCAAAAACTCGCCGAGCAACTGATCGAAAGTGCTAATTGGGTGATCAACAAAGCCGGTGACGGCAAACTTAGCCCGGTTGATATTATGAAGTGGCCTGGTGTAATGGAAGCAGAAGAAGCCGACATGGATACCGTATCGGCAGAACTGTTAGCCGGTTTTGATCAAGCGTTAATCGACTTTAAAGCCGCCCGTGCCAGCGAAGGTGCGAATATGGCCGAAGTGATCCAGCAACGCCTAGATGGTATTACCACCCAAGCCGAAGCCGTAGAAGCGCACATGCCGGAAATTATTTTGTGGCAACGTGAGCGCATTATTGATAAATTTAAAGACGCCGGTATCGACCCAGATTCGACTCGTCTTGAACAAGAACTGGTATTACTGGCGCAAAAAATGGACGTAGATGAAGAGCTCGATCGCCTGTTCAGCCACGTAAAAGAAACCAACAAAATCCTGAAAAAAGGTGGTCCACAAGGCCGCAGATTAGATTTCATGATGCAAGAGTTTAACCGCGAAGCTAACACTTTAGGTTCAAAATCGATCAATACCGACATCACTGCTGCCGCAGTTGAGCTCAAGGTGTTAATTGAGCAGATGCGTGAACAAATTCAAAATATTGAATAGTGTCTGGCATTGTCTATTTAAATACATAAGCCCTCGTTTTTAGAGGGTTTTTTATTATTTGTTGTTTGAGGATGTCTTAGGTGATATGGTTGGTTCTTGGTCTTTTTGGTGGGTAAATCGGCGAGTATTTACGTTTTTTCGCCATCAAAATAGTGGTTGCGTATTCCGGTGAGTTTGAACACCGATTCCGGTTTTAGCGTGAACACCTAATTTCTTCGCATTGGGCTTACTTCATTTTTAACCTAAGTGTTCACACTCGTCAATCGATGAGTGTATTTTTCGCATCGATTCCCCCTTTAATTTGATCCGATGTGCGTTGTGCATAAGCCGATCTAGAATGGCATCGGCTAGCGTATTGTCGCCAATTGATTGATGCCATTCATCCGTCGGTAATTGGCTTATCACCATGGTCGATGAACTGCCATGACGATCATCCATGATCTCCATTAAGTCATTTCGCTGCACGGATTTAAGGGGATCAAGCCCCCAGTCATCCAAGATAAGCGTGAGCTTACGGCAGCATGGCGTGACTTTCTAAATTCGAGTTTTTCCGCAGTTCAGGCACAACTAGGCCTAAGCGATCAGCCCAAGCCTGTTTGATTTTAGCGGTTATTGTCTAT
>MABC01000026.1 GCA_002162925.1 Thalassotalea sp. 42_200_T64
GGGTCTTATACAAAAGATACCCAGAACAGCACGAAGCATTTCACTGTTAATACCTCCCGAAAAATTACCTGCTCTTAAGTGAAGTCAATCGATCATCTTCACTGTGTTTAGGTACTAGTGCTCCAGCAGCGGCTCTCGTTACGAAATTTTTGTTTAACCTGTTATTTTCAGTGCTGTGTTTATTGCCCAGAACAAACACGATAAAGGGCACACAATAAGTTAATATAGCCGGCACTATTCGAATATTTTCACTGCCAAATAATGAATCAAATTGATTTATCATCAATAGAATAGTGCCTACCGCTAAAGCTACGATAAGAGCCTTTACATAGATAAAATTACGCCTGTTGATCATTAATTAAACCACTAATTTTATGGCATGCTCGTTCACCATAGTAACTTCGCTAATGTGATTGTTATCTAGGCTTAATTGGTCTCTGGCATCTCTTAACGCGGTACGTAATCCTTCTTCAATCACCGGGTGATAAAACGGCATGGTGAGCATTTTTTGAATACTAAGTTGTTGCTGTTTCGCCCAGGCTAAAAGATGGCCGATATGTTCGGCGGCAGGGCCGAACATTTCAGCACCTAAAAATTCACCTGAATGCTTATCGGCATAAACCTTTAGTAGACCTTTATTTTTTGCCGATCACACGACTGCGTCCCTGGCCTTCAAAGCTTACCGAGCCAACGACGAACTCAGCACCGTCGCAATTGGCATATAAGGAATTTATTTGCGATAAATTCAAACCCACGCTGGCAACTTGTGGCTCAGTAAATACTACAGATAACGGCGCACGTCTTTGTCCTTCGGCAACTGCCGGATATGTACCGGCGTTGCTGCCGGCAATTTTTCCATCATCGGCAGCTTCGTGTAATAGCGTTAACGTGTTGTTGGCATCACCAGCGACAAAAATATGATCGACAGACGTTTGTAGCGTTAACTGATCAAACACAGGAGTCTGCTTGTTATCAAGCAATATACCGGTATTTTCCAAACCTAAGTTATCAACATTTGCTTTTCGCCCAGTCGCGGCCAGCACATATTGAAACATTTCGCTGGTTGCTTTACCGGCTTTATCCAGATAAATCACTTCTACGCCATTATCTTTTTCTATTGTGCTTATCACCCGCGCTTTGGCATTAAAATAAAACTCTTCATTAAAGGTTTTTTCAGTATAGCGGCGCATTTCTTCATCAAAAAGGTTTGCCACTGAACCACTGCGGCCAAACACTTTAACCTTCACGCCCAAGCGACTTAATGCTTGTCCTAACTCTAAACCAATAACCCCTGGTCCAAATACGGCAACAGATTCGGGTAAATCGTTTAGTTCAAATAAGCTATCGTTGGTTAACAAGCGATCACCAGCTGCCGCCAAAAATTCAGGGAGGTCTGGTCGAGATCCGGTAGCAATCACGATGCGTTTTGCAATGACCTCAGTATGATCATCAATCAGTAATACACTATCACTATATTGACTTGCCGCGCGATAAGCGCCCATGCCAGCTGTGCCGCTACCAATAATGGCAACATCTACATTTCTTGTTTGCATAATTAACGTCCTAATTAATATAATCAAAAACGCCATAACAAAGGCTACTGAACGTCTAAACCTTGCCACCATTTGTCTATTATCGAGTTGTCTGGCGAGTTCGCCTTAAAAAGGCGTTGCTACCTAATACATACAGTAGCAACGCAAAGGAAGTTATTTATTATTTCCCATAAACTTAAGGATATGGCTGGCAATCACATCGCCGTCTTCTTCTAAAGCAAAGTGGCCGGTATCAAGAATATGAAAATCTAAATTTTTCAAATCACGTTTGTATGGATGGGCGCCTTCTTCTGGGAAGATGTAGTCACCTTTACCCCACACTAATAACGTTGGTGGTTGGTACTCTCTAAAATACGCTTGCCATTCTGGGTAAAGCGCCGGGTTGGTGCTGTACGAGTAAAATAATTCTAATTGGATCTCTTTGTTACCGGGACGATCTAACTTCGCTTGGTCAACAATCCAGTTATCCGGGCTGATCGTTTGTTTATTACGGGTGCCATTAGTATATTGCCACTCAGTCGCACCTATGGTTAACAATGCATCTTGTAAAGCTTTACCATTTTCAGCGCTTTTGTCTTGCCAATAGGCTTTTATTGGCTGCCAAAAGTCACGTAACCCTTCATCGTAGGCATTACCATTTTGAATGATCAAGCCTTCTACTCTTTCCGGATGAGCCGCCGCTATTCTAAAGCCAATTGGCGCGCCGTAATCCATCACATACATGGTGTACTCTGTCGCGCCGACTTTCGCTAAAAATGCATCGGTGATTTTCGCCAAGTTATCAAAACTGTATTCAAACTCATTCAATGCCGGCATCGAGCTATTACCAAAGCCTGGATAATCGGGTGCAATGACATGATATTTCTCAGACAATTTAGGAATGAGATCACGATACATATGTGATGAAGTTGGAAAACCATGTAACAGCACAATGGTGCGTTCGTTTTCAACTCCGGCTTCACGATAAAAAATATCCTGCTCTTGCACCTTGATGGTTTTGTGTAATGTTTGTCCGGCTTGAGCTGCGTTGATACCGCCAAAACCGAACATTAATACGCCAGCCGACGCGATTAAATAGCTTTTTACCATGCCGTAATTTGGGCCTTTATTTTGGCCTTTATTTTGGCCGATATTTTTTACTGTATTTAAAAGAGTGTTCATTTTAATTGTCCTATTCAGTATAAATTTAAATTTTGCTTGGTGTTGCTAATAAACCGTGTTGCTCTGTTGCCAGTAGTTCAGTAAAACCGCCTATCGACTTACCATCGATAAATATTTGTGGATACGTTCTGCCTGAAGTTCTTGCGTGCAATTGTTTAATGTTCTCAGGGTTTTGATAAACATCATGTTCAACAAAATCCAGATCGTTATTGGTTAATAACCGCTTTGCATGGGTGCAGTAACCACAGCCTGGTCTGGTATAGATCTCTATGTTTGACATTGCTCTGCCTCTCCCTCGTGATTGCCGTTGTTAAAGGCTGTTTGTGTTTCGATGGTGTTATTATCCACATCAATGGAGTATTGATAAATAGGGTTGATATTAAATGATTGTCAACATAGTATTGACAATGGGTTGGTTGGAGAATATTAATGGA
Organism: Thalassotalea sp. 42_200_T64; assembly: GCA_002162925.1. Classification (GTDB taxonomy): domain Bacteria; phylum Pseudomonadota; class Gammaproteobacteria; order Enterobacterales; family Alteromonadaceae; genus Thalassotalea_A. Next base: position 3,149 of record MABC01000026.1, read on the forward strand.
TACCTTAGACGGATTAAAAACAGTGATTGCAGTGGTGGAAACCAACTCATTTACGGCGGCGAGTGACAGGCTTGGCATATCAAAAGCCTTAGTCAGTAAATATGTGGGTGAAGTCGAGAGTAAGCTGGGGATCCGGTTATTTAATCGTACTACCAGACAGTTGGCGTTAACCGATGCTGGTCGACGTTATTACCAACAATCGGTGGTATTACTCGACCAGTTTAGCGCCATGGTCGATAATGTCACCGGTGAGCAAACGAACCCTAGAGGTTTATTAAGAGTGAGTGCCCCGGTGACTTTTGGTGAGATGCAGTTAGCGCCGTTATTGCCAAAGTTTTTAGCCTTATACCCAGACTTACAGATAGAGCTAATTCTCACCAATGGCGCCATAGATATGCTGGAAGAAGGCATCGATGTTCGTTTGCGCATTGGCGGCGTTGATGATTCCAACATGATAGCCCGGCACCTAAAAACCTTCCCGTTGATATTATCAGCATCGCCTGATTATATTAAACAACATGGTTTAGCGACAACACCCGAGCAAGTGGCGACGCATCGCTGCATCATTGATAGCAATTTTCGCATTGGCAAGCAATGGCCAATTATTTCACCTACGGGCACTAGCGATACCATCAATGTCAGCTCGGCAATTGCCGCGAATAGTCCACAAGCGGTACGGGAAATTGCCATTGCCGGTGGTGGTATTGCGATGACCCCGGCATTCATTGTGGAGGACGCCATCAGTGATGGTCGATTAGTGCCGATACTGCCGGAATATACGACGTTAGAGTTCGGTCTTTTTGCCATTTACCCGCATCGAAAATACGTTGCCAAAAAGGTGCGGTGTTTTATTGATTTTACCTTGCAGCATTTTCAAAAAATAGCTTAAACAGTTAAGTCATAGCAATTTGATTAACCATAAAAAATGAGCAAATATTTAATCAACTTGGGATCAGTACTATTACACTAACGGCAAGTGTAATGTTACTTGTAGGCCACCTTCAGGGTGATTGCTTAAGTTAATTTTGCCATTGTGTGCATCAATAATTTCCCGGCAAATACTTAATCCTATGCCGCTTGCTGGTGTACCGATAGCGAGTGTGAAACTCAGATGATCAATAACCCAAAGATAATATCGAAACTTCCTTGGGCATAACCATCAGTTAATTGCATACAAAGCGTTAATCATGCTCATCATGATGATACGGACTAATAGAGGATAAACGCATTTCTTGCTGAGTAAATATCTTGCCATCAATATCTTTTAGACTGAGTTTGATTGTTGGGTCCTTTTGCTGCCAGTCAATCAATAGCTCGCCATAATTCACCTTGCTGGTAAAATTTCCTACGCGGTGTTTGTTAGGACTTACGTCTTTCCACTCTTCTGTTAAACCTGAGCTAGTGATTTCCCATAATGGATAGTCGAGATTTTTTGAAACCATAGACATTTCTCCCCAATGGGTATCGCCACTAATAATCACCACACCGTTAACTTGATGTTTCTTGATTAAGGCGAAAAGACGTTCTCTATCGTAGGGAAAATTTGCCCACGACTCCCAGCCAGTAAATTCCGCTAATAATTGTAAGCTTGAGCCGATGATTTTAATGGCCGAAGGTTTTTGTAGTTCATTTTCTAACCAACGCCATTGTGTTTCACCCAGCATCGACGCACCTTTTGATCTATTAGGTGCATATGGCCCCATGTTTTTGGGCTTACGTATTGTTTGATATTCGGTCATGCCAACATTGACTAATGGGTCTCTATTCCAGCGTAAATCAGGTAAAATGACATGAACTTTATGATGATTTTCACCGTACATATAAGCGGTATAAATGCCATCTTTTTGGGCATAACGTGCTGAATTTTTGGGTTCTTGCCAAAAGTCCAGCATGAGTTTTCTCGCGTTTTCTTTTTGTGGGTACTCAGCACCTGCATCATTCTCACCAAAATCGTGATCATCCCAAATGGCGATAGTGGCGGTGGTTGAACGTAATGTTTTAATGCCGGGGTTTTTACCTAAGCGTTGATATTTATCGGCCATATCTTGCATGTTTGTAGTATCACCATAGATATTATCGCCAAGGAAAATAAACAGGTCTGCATTTTCGTCATTAATCGCATTTAAGATCGGCATGGCCTTATCTTGGTGTGAACATGAACCAAAGAGGATTTTTTGTGCTGTCGCTTGAGCCGGAGCGAATAGGCTTAAGCTAGCGGTTACTATTAGGGTAAATAGTAAAGGTTTCATTAAAATACTTCCTTAATGATAGAGCCTGCTTGCGGATTGAAGGCTTGCGGATCTTCATTTAAAAGCGTTAAAGCGGTGGTCGCTATTTGATTTTGTTTAACTTCTTGCGTTGTTTTGACTTGTCCTCGTGCATTGACGCCGGGGCCCATCGCAGCAAACCAAATGTGCTCTGAGCCAATAATGCCGTTCGGAAATTGGGTAAGGTCTTTTAAGTAATTTTGTACGGCCAATTTTGAAGCATGGTGCTGCCAGTCTTCAGCATTACTTCCTCGGCCATGATCTGTGGTGATCATCAATATGGTGTTATCTTTATAACCCGGTGTGGTTTGTAAGGTGTGCCATAAATCGGCGATATATTTATCCGTTTGGTGCGCTGAGGTTAAATAGCTATCATAATGGCCATCATGAGCAAAATCATCGGTTTCTCCTAAAGAAATTATCATCACTTTAGGTTTTTCAGTTAACAAATAATCTTTGGCGTAACGATAAGTAAAACTATCCAATCTCACATTATGCCAAGGGCTAGGGATCTCCTGTTGTAATTGGTTTAGCAATGTAGCTTCAGCAGATAACGCATAACCCTGTGCTGGCATAAAGCCTGCGTTGACATGAAGCTTGCTGCGTTTGGCATTTAAGATAAAGGGGAAAACATCCCAACTACCAAACGCGGCAAGTTTATGATCATAGCTTGCTTTTTCATTTAACCATTCTATAAATGATATTTGTGGGTTTGCTTTTTTTCCATTGCTATCTATCGAAGGATCAACAACACCGGTAAAAATTTCACTATAGCCGGGGTATGAAAAATGTAACTGGTTGGCAATAGACATGTTTGAGCCTATATTACGATTACCTATAACCATGCCCTCTTTGGCAACCGTCTGCCAAAAAAAAGGCATTAATAATTGCCGACGTTTTTCTTCACTATCATGCCAAAATTTTTCTTTTAGCTGATGCCCTTCGCGAACAAACTTTTCATTGTCGATCAGAGCGGGATCCGCGCCAGAAAATAGCTCTTGCCAGCGAAGGCCGTCAATAGTCACTAAAATAAGGTTTTTATCGGCGGTTGCGTTTGCGCTGACATTAAATAAAGTCAGGGTGAGTAAAGTTAGTGTTAAGGAGCATAATTTTAACATGTGTTGATCCATTATTTGCAGATGAAAATGAAAATGAAAAGCCAAGCATTATTTATGCTTGGCTAAAAGTACATTGAGTCGATGGTGCTAACCTTTAAAAATTAGCGGTAAAGGTCATCGATGCCGTACGAGGTGAACCAATAAAGAAACTTGTGCCATTACCTGTACCGGTTGATAAATATTTTTCATCGGTAATATTGGTAATAACGAAAGCGATATCAATTGAGTTGATCGCAGCACTGTCAAAGGCGACAGAGTAACCTGCGTTGATGTCGAAAACTGTGTAAGATGGTGCATCACCACGTTCACCGGTATATTTGCCCGATGCGCCGACACGGAAATCACCTTTACTATAATCGGTAGATAAGACAAACATATCATCAACTGAGTCAGTAACTTTATCGCCTGCCGCAAAACCAGGGGCATCGCCAACATAACGAGAATCGTTATTAGTATAAGAAGAATAAATGTTCCACTGCTCATTCAAACGGTAATTTAAACTTAATTCAAATCCGTCTGATTCAATCCCACCAACATTAAGGTAAGAGCCATTGGTACCAATACTGTAATCAATGCCGTCGGCTTCACTACCAGGGGCAATGAAAGTGATTCTGTTTTCAAAGTCAATGGTGTAGTAAGTGGCGGAAAAGTCAATATTACTGTTGCTATAGCGTAAACCTAAATCAATATTTTCCGCAGTTTCAGGTTCGATCTGTTCAAGGGCAGAAGCATCACGTTCTAAAACGCCATCTTTTATTGCGGCGAAATTTTCACTGTAACCGGCAAATAATTCTATATTCGCATTTAACTGATAAATGCCGCCTATGCTAAAGAGTAGATCAGAATCACTGTTTACCTTGCCCATTTTCTGGCCTGAGAAGACATCCGTTTTTTCAATGTCAACGAGATACTTTTGCGCGCCAGCATTAATCGATAGGTCACCAAAATCAACAGTATCTTGTACATAAAGTTTTAAGGTGTCAGTTTGAAATTCATTACTGTATTGGGTCCAATAAGGCGTTGAATCAAAATGATGGTAAACACGGGCATCAACGACTTTATGCCAATCTCTAGACTCTTTTCGCTCATTAGATTCGGCCCATAAGCCAAATTGAATGTCGTTCATTGCGATAGTCCATTGAGCATCTACGGTCAGACCTAAACGATTTTTTTCATAATGAGTATGGCGGTAAGACATTACGGGTACAGCACTATCGCTATAACATGCAGGGTGTAATCCCGGACCTGAATTCCATGGCCAGGTAAAGCTTTGGTTACAATTTTCTTGTGGCGCTAATGGTGTGCCATTTTGATCGGTAAATCCATACTTAGAATCAATCGAACCACCTTCATTAACGGGATTCCCTTCAGCATCAACCGCAGCCACCAAATATGGTGGGATCCAATCGCCGCGGCCTTTGTTTTTGTGGTAATAAGGGGTCACTTGAAAAGATGAATTGCTAGATAATTGATAATCAAATTTTAAGTAGCCTAAAGTATTTTCACGTAAGGTTGACCAACCCTCAGCAAACATTTGATCAAAATGTGGAGTGCCGGTCCAGTTCCAGGTAAGTTGGTCCCAATCCGGGGTTTGATTAAATTGCTCAATGCTGACCGAGTTGTAATTATCTTCATCGGCATCATCATAAGATAAACGACCGGTAATGCTTAAATTGCCTAATTCAGAAATAAATTTAAGCTCAGCATGTTCTCTTTGCATGCCACCGTTTGAACCTTTTCCCACCCAACGGCTAGTCGACGTTGATGAATAGCTCATGTAGGCATAAGTATTTTCAAAAATACGCCCGGTATCGTGGCGAATAAAATAACGAGATGCGTCATGATCACCATTGGTATAGGCGATTTTTGTTGTCTCTTCAAATGCCGGGTCAGCGCTGACAAAATTAAATGTGCCACCAAGTGCCTCAAGAGAAGCCGATGAAATATCAGATGTACCCTGTGACACTTCAATGGTGCCCATGTTTTCACTGTCTAAATAGCGGTTCGCTTTAGCACCGCCACCATAGTTAGAACCACCGTTTGGAATACCATCAATCGTCATTCCCAGTTGTTGCTGGTTACCGTCAATGGTGAAGCCGCGCATGGTAATTGACGTAGACCAGTCATCACCACCAAAGGCATCACCTTCATTGATACTAATGCCAGGTAAATTGTCCATTATCGCGAGTACACTGCTGACAGAAGATTGTTGTTTGACCATGGATGGTGCAATGACATGATTGGCATGTGATAACTTTTTCGCTACCACCGTCACTTCTTCTATCACATTCTCGCTATCATCAGCAAAAGCCGATACCGGTAATGAAAGCGCCGAGGATATCGCTAATGCAATGAGGGTTTTTGTAGACATATACTTTCCTAAAATGATTTAAGGTTTCAATTGGCGGAGAGTATGCTTAACGTTTATGACAAATTACTGACTTAACTGTGACGGTTTAATGATAAAACCGTTACATATTTTTTACAGGAACAGGTTAACCAGTTGTATCGTAAGCTTCAGTTTTGAAACTATGTTAATGGGTGAAGTGTATTTTGAGGGGGGGATTTTGCATGACGACAACTTTTAAGGTGTCGTCATGCAAAATTTCATTACTTTTGTCTTATTTCTGTAAAGTCGTTCGGTTATTCTAGTGGCAATTCAATTGATTAATGGTTCATTCTAAAGGATAGCTTTATGACTAACAGGCAGGCAATTCCTATAACAATCTTAGCGTTATGTCTAGCGGGTTGTCATTCCGCAGTAAAAGAGGTTAACGTTACACCACAAGCTATTTCTAATGTTAAAAACGTTATCTTAATGATCGGTGATGGAATGGGAGCTCAGCAGCTTGGTCTTTTGGAAGAATATGCCCGTCGCGCTCCTCAATCTATTTATAACGAAACTGGCAATAAGACGGCGCTTACTAAGCTCGCCGAAGCAGGCCAGGTTGGTTTGTCATTAACCGCGCCTTTTGGGCCAAATGGTAGCCTAGTGGTAGATTCTGCCTGCTCTGCTACCCAGTTAGCAACAGGCTTAGCTGCCGGCTCTGAAATGATTGGTTTAGATCATAACGGCAATATTACTGAGACGATTTTAGAAAAGGCAAAAGCGCAAGGCAAAGCAACGGGGTTGGTTTCTGATACTCGCATTACCCATGCTACCCCAGCAGCCTTTGCGGCTCATCAGCCACACCGTTCATTTGAAGACAAGATTGCAGAACAGTTAATTGAATCGGGCAATGTTGATGTGTTGTTTTCCGGTGGCGCGAGAATGTTCTTACCCTCAGATATCAAAACTGATGCCAAAGATCGCCAAGCTATGGTCGAATTAGGCGCGCCGAGTGATATTTATAAAATGTCCAAGCGTAAAGATAATCGTAACCTTATTGTTGAAGCGAAAAATCAACATGGCTATAGCATCGCGTTTGAACGTGAACAATTAAACAAGATTACAGGTAATAAAGTGCTAGGTTTATTTGCCAACTCTGGTATGGATGATGGCATCGCTTACAGTGCCTGTAAAAAGACCGGAAATTGCTCACAGCCCTCGTTACGTGAAATGACATTAGCGGCACTAGAGATCTTATCAAAAGATCCCGATGGTTTCTTCTTGATGATTGAAGGCGGTCAGATTGACTGGGCGGGTCACATCAATGATGCCGGTTGGATGTTACATGAAATGTTGAAATTCGATGAAGCCGTAGGGGCGGTCTATGAGTGGATTAAAGACCGAAATGATACGTTATTAGTTGTGACTGCTGATCATGAAACCGGTGGCTTTGGTTTCAGTTACTCACGTAATAACTTGCCAAAAGAGCAGCTACTAAAGGGGAATGGCATGGTTGGTAACAAGTACAAGCCAAACTTCAACTTTGGGCAAGTAGAGAATTTAGATCGTCTTTATAAACAAACGGGAACTTTCTACGACATGATGAAGCAAGTTAATGGCGAACGAAATTTCACTGATACCCAAGGACAGCAGTGGGCCGATGCAATTAACCAGTACAGTGATTTTAAAGTGACTGTTGAGCAAGCGTTGCCAATTGTTGAACGAGAACCCAATGAATACCAAGCGGATGATCATTCATATTTATCAGCTCAACAATTCCCGAAAGTACATGACTTTAAAGAATTTTACGTTTATGGAGATGAAATACACGGTAATTTGATTGGTCGAGCCTTATCTGCAGAGCAAAATGTGGTTTGGAGTACCGGCACGCACACTGCCGCTCCAGTGCCGGTGTATGCCTTGGGTCCAAAAGACGTTATCAAACAGTTCTCAACGATGCAGCACCATGTTGAATTAGCACAAAAAATGATGACAGCCTTATTCGCAGAATAATTAAAGGATTGCTCTCTGTGCTGCGATATTGACATGCACTTCAAGGAGATTAAATCCTTTAACAATGTTTTCGGGCCGGCCCATATCACCCTGTTGATAATCGCAAACTCCGCTTGGAAAGATGTTAGCAAGTTGCTGAAGATGCTTGTTGATATCAATAGTGCCATAAAAACCACGGTCAATGGCTTGCTCAAGCGGAATTAATTTGCATTTGAAAATGTCACCGGCCCAATTGCCACCGGCCTGTATGCGGCTGGTGGAAAACATTGGATACGTTTGTTGGCATGTACCCTGCGCTTTGTCGTTCCAATCTCCGTCCCAGGTATGTTCACCCTGATCAATTATCTGGCCATCGGCGGCAAAACAAGTGTCGATTAAGCTGCTTGGTTTGGCACTGAGCACATCAGTTCCGAAATCGTTAATCGTTAACAGCCAATCATCCATTTGCGCAAAAGCTGAAGCGATGGGGGAATAGTCCTTATTGGCAATCCAAATTACATGGTTTTGCGCATGGCCGTTGGCTTTGATGATCCTCAACCGGGAAAAAAAGGATGCCGACACATGATGCATGTCTAAATCGTCTTCTAAATAATGACGTACATCGATAATGGGTAGATCAATTTTGCCAATAAACACTTGTCCGGATAAGTAGGCGGCATTCATCGCGGCAAGAGAACCTTGGTGCCTGGCTGCGACTTTATTCGATACCTTAGTGATGTTTTGCTTACTCCACAATGATAACCATAACGGGATTTTACGGCCCAACGGCGTCATTAACGTTTCTTTTTTCATTTTTTTCTGCACTTTCCAGCCGCCAATTTTTCGATTCACATCGAGGAATTCTTTGACCGAAATATCACCACTTTTCAATGCTGACAAACCATATTGCACCCCAACATTATCCCAGGTGGATAACGCATCACCATTACTATCGGTACCCAATAGAGACGATAGGTCCTGCCAATAACTCCAGGCGACATCATCCACTACTCTAGGGTGGAAGAAATCTCTGACAAAGCCTTGCTTCGGGTTATTAATAAAACTGGATAAACCAAAATAACCATTGATGCACTCATTATTACCTTTTGGTAAAGACGGCATAAATCCGGCGGCCACTTGATTTAATGGTTGTAAATACGCCGCTCGTTGCGGAAAATTATTGATAGAATTCATCCCTTCAATCAGTTGTCTACGCCGCCAATCTTGCCAAGAGCGCTTCTTGCGGGCGCGAAACGTAAAGTAGTTATTTAATAAATCGCAGTCTAATGCATAGGTGGTTTGGGTGATCATATCGGGATAAGAATAAAGGGGAATAATACCATCGAGAATGCCGCTGCTGTTTTGGGCAATTAAGTATTGGGCCAGACCACCTCCTGAGCCGCCGATGCCGACGGTATAAAGTGGTGGGCCATACAAACTGACAAACTGTCGTTTTACTCTTCTGGCGGTATCTTCGGCGAGTAGCATATTATAGGTGTAACTGGTTCTATTACCGCTCGAACTGATCACCGCATAGCCATCTATTAGTTGTTGTAGCTGCCTTTCAATGACGCTTTTGGGTTTTTGTCTGCCTTGGCGATAACCGATACCCGAGCCGCCATTAAATTGATAGATCAGTCGCTTATTCCACTGGGTTTGCGCTAATCTGTTGTCAACTTCGGTAATACTTATCGGCATAATCATGGTGTAAATAAAACGGTTGATGCTCCCTTGCTCCACCCTTAATAATTGCTTAGTGTTACTGCTGAAATCGGTTTGAGTGGTTAACTGGTTATGTTCGAGTGCTTCAATTTTGCCATCACTATTTATCCGGTAATAACTTAAGCGCGATGTCACTGAGCAGTCTTTTGAATAGCCAATGATGTGTTTTCTAGAGTCAATATCTTCATAAACTGGCACGCCATAGCCTTGTTGATTGTCAACTAAGGGTTGGCCCAGAGGGGAATCTAAGGTCATACAATAAAATGGGTATTGTGATGGACCCGAATATAAAGACTCCACCGGGCCCGTTTGGCCAAGGGCTATCGGAAAATTAAAATGCTCTGGCGGACGTTGAGTTTTACTGATGTGCTGGTCTATGCTAAGCAACTGATTGCTGGTTTTCGGGGCGATTTTTTTAACTTGCCGATAATCGTAAGATGTCTGTGGATACATGACATTAATGATTATAAAAATGCTGGCAATGGTACTCAAGATGACAACTGTAAACAGCAATGCTTTTTTAGCCATAACTTGTTCCCTCATCAATTAATACTTCGGAGACTTAGTATAAATTCAGCGAAAAATTATGCTCGACAGGCACAGCCAATAACAACAAAAAACAAAGACAGGGACGAAAACTTTGAACCGCAAAATTAATATCGCTATTAGATCAATACTAGTACAAATTTTGTGGGTTTTTATCTTCTCCTTCAGTTTTTATCAATAAAAAAATCGATGTTCTATCTAACACTTTGATTCACGGTGAGTTTATTAAAACGGGCTATCCTCATCTTGACTTGAGGCGATCTCTATCTAGTATTTAAGATAACCTGATTGTACTTATTGGCAATGGCTTATGATAATTGCTCCTACCTTAAACAATGTTACGGAACTGATCGGCAATACCGATTTATTACGAATTAACAGCCTGTCTAATTTAACTGGCTGTGACATATTATTAAAATGTGAACAGCAAAACCCCGGTGGCTCGATTAAAGACAGGGCTGCATTGCAACTGGTGCTGGATGGCATTGCCTCAGGCAATTTGAAACCGGGAATGACGATAGTAGAAGGCACCGCGGGCAATACCGGAATAGGCTTGGCACTGGTGGCTAACTCTTTGGGTTTTAAGATGCTGGTGGTGATGCCAAAAGGACAAGCTCGCGAAAAAGAGCAGATGATCAGTCTTTATGGCGCGCAATTAAAGTTGGTAGATGCCTACCCATTTTCCAACCCCGATCATTTCTATCATACCGCCAAGCGCTTAGGCGAAGAGCATGACGATTATTGGTGGGCCGACCAATTTGAAAATACCAGTAATAATAAAGCCCATTATGAAAACACCGGACCGGAAATTTGGCAACAAACAGGGGGTAAAATTGATGCCTTGGTCTCTGTGGTAGGTACTGCAGGGACCATTGCCGGAAACTCGCGATATTTATCAGAACAGAATCCGCAATTACAAACCTGGCTGGTTGATCCCTCTGGCTCTGGTATTTATGCTTATCTTAAAACTGGCAGCTATACCAGTCATGGCAATTCGTTCACCGAGGGGATTGGCATTATGCGCAGTGTGGCTAATTTTCGCCAGGCAAAAATCGATAAGGCAATTACTTTACCCGATCAGGATCTGGTCGCCATTTCCCGACATGTTCGTGATTTAGATGGCATCACTTTGGGAAGTAGCTCTGCCCTGAATGTCGCCGGCGCTTTATATGCGGCGGCAAAAATGGGCAAGGGTAAAACTATAGTGACTTTCAATTGTGATTTGGCCGAACGCTCTTACTCAAAACTCTATAATGAAACGTTTTTAGCCGAAAAAAACATCGTCAATAATTATGAAACTCTGCCTGATATGTTCGCCCGATATCAAGCAGAGCCAATTGCTAATGTGGTGCAAGTAAACTCGATACCAATTTGATTAAGTATGACTAGATATTTAATCAACTTGGTATACTATAAATACTCGTTTTTTTGTTTTATTGCCGCCTCATATACGGCTTCGGCCACTTTTTTATGTGCTTCTTTATTTAATGATGCCGGTACTAGTGCCCCATCTTTGGCCAGAGATGACAGAGTTTCAGAAACGGCTATTTTCATTGGATGGGTGATTTTCGTCACATCGGCATCTAATGTTCCCTTGAATAAACCCGGGAAGGCGAGCATGTTGTTTACTACTTTACCGCAAGTGGCAAATAGGGCACCATGTTCTAAAGCGACACTGGGTTCTATTTCAGGGTCGGGGTTGGTTAGTGCCATGATAATTTGCCCTTCACGGACCATTTCTGGTTTGATTAAGCCTTTTACTCCGGTAGTGGCTACGACTACGTCGGCCGTTGCCATCACTTCTTCCAGGCTTAATGGTTTTCCCCCTAAACTGCGCAGCTTCTTTTGTGCCTCGATACTTAAATCACAACCAACAACGTCTTGTACACCGTATTCAAGCAGCAAATTACAAATACCCATGCCTGCTGCCCCGAGACCAATTTGGCCAAATACGCGGTCTTTTAAATCGACATTACTTTGCTTTGTTGCCGACAATAATGCCGCTAACACCACCATGGCTGTGCCATGTTGATCATCATGGAAAACTGGCTTGTTGACGCGCTCAATTAACTCCTCTTCAATGGTAAAACACTCCGGAGCCTTAATATCTTCTAATAAAATGGCGCCAAAGGAAGGCGAAATGGCCTCGACAATTTCAATAATTTTTAACGGATCTTTTTCTTTTAATAAAATAGGTACGCCAGACAAACCGACAATTTCCGCTAAAATGGCGGCCTTACCTTCCATCACCGGCAAGCCAGCCTCTGGGCCAATATCCCCCAGGCCTAAAATTGCGGTGCCATTGGTGACAATTGCCACGGTATTTTGAATATTGGTAAAGTCTTTAATTTTGCTCGGAGTTTGCTCTATCGCCTGACACACTCTGGCAACACCTGGCGTATACACATCCCGTAAAATTTCCAGAGAGTCGATGCTAATGGTGGAAACCGTTTTAATTTTACCTTGTTTATGGCGATTAAACACTCGGTCGGATTTACCGGTGATGAAGGTGTCTGGTAACAAATTTATTTGTTCAAATAATTGCTCAATACTTAACACATCATCGTATTCTAGGGTGACTTCCCAAATGGTGTCTGTATCTAAGCGGCGCACCGCATTCAAGCCTTCAACGGTTGCGCCAAACTCACCAATGACTCCCAGCACTTTTGCCATATAGCCTGGCTTATGTGGAGCTTCAACTAATAAAATTTCTACTATGCGCATACGTACCTCGATAACCAGTGTTATGATCTTTTAAATATGTGGGGTGATAATTATAACGTTAACAGCTCTGACCACTGTTGACGAGTAAACTCTCAAAAAAACACGAATTAGAATGAACCTATAAATTATATCTTTAACCGATATTATGGCTATAGAACTTTGGTCCTATAGTTTTTCTTTTACTAAGGTCTTGGCTTTATCATAATCATAACCATCAATGGCAAGCTGCACTTGTTTTAACCAGCCATTACTGTCGATGCTTGTTAGAGCACCCCGTTGTTGCTCAAGATAATCACTAGTCTCGGTATTATAATCTTCGAGCATGTTGAGTAATTCAACCAATATCGGCTTGATTTCAACGGTATCCAGTGTGACTTGCTTATCCTGAAAATTCTGGCTGGCAGTGTTTACCGCCAATATTTCATTTATGTCGCTGAGAACCTGCATTAAATGTCGGTCTACTTCTTCTAAGCTGTCGCTGTTGACGTGCTGGTTCTGCGCCTGTGTTTCTAACCGTTGTGCCGCCTCATATAAATCATTAGCACCTATGTTTCCGGCCAAGCCCTTTAAGCTGTGGGCCAAGCGGGTGCTTAACTCATTATCGTTACTGTTTAGTGCTTCCTTAAATGACTGGTAAAAATTCAGTTGGCCTTCACTAAATTTTGCCAGTAACCTTAAATACAGCTTTTTATCATCCATGGTCCGGGCTAAACCTTCGCCAATATTAATATGTTCAGTTGCGCTGGGCAGTAAAATCTCAGGTGCGGCTATAGATTCGTCTGCTGTTTCTACAACACTGTTTGATGATGCTAGTTCGTTTTCACTTTCACCCTTGTTGTTTGAAGGCTCAGCTTCGCTGGCACTTTCTTTCTTGCTATTTAATGGTTTTATCCATTTCGCCATTGTTTGAAACATCGCGGCAACATTAATGGGTTTGGGAATATGATCATTCATGCCGGCGTCCAGAGCTTTTTCTCTGTCGCCTGCCATGGCATTGGCAGTCATCGCCAGGATCGGCAGTTTCGCAAATTCAGGGTTTTCTCTGAGTTTTTTACTCGCCGTATAACCATCCATAATCGGCATTTGACAATCCATTAATACGCCATCAAAAAATTCGTTTTCAATCATTTCTATGGCTTCTTTACCATTGTTGGCAATGCTGCAACTGATGCCATTGTTGGTTAATAAGCCGATGATTAATTCCTGATTCACCTCATTGTCTTCTACCGCTAATATATGTGCTCCCTGCAGTTCGTTAATGGCATCTTTAGATTTATCTTTTCGAGAGTAATTATCCAATTTACTGGTACGATTATTTCCCATGGCATCCATAATGGCATCATTCAATGTCGATGCGGTCACCGGTTTGGTTAACACTGCACTGATATTCAGTTTGTTAATTTGCAGATTGAGTTCTTCTTTGCCATAGGCGGTAACCATGAATATGGTAGGTTTGTTTTTTAACTTGAGTGTAGTTTCAATAATTTTTATCGCCTCGATGCCGTCCATGTTGGGCATTTGCCAGTCCATCAGGATTAATTGGAATGGCTGGTGTTTGTCTGCTTTGCTTAATAGTTCAATGCCTTTCGCTGCACTTTTGGCAACTTCAACCTGATAACCCAGGCTGGAAATCATTCTCGAAAAAATCTCTCTGGCATGGCTATTATCATCGACCACTAAGACATTTTTCACTTGTCGAGTTGGCGTCATTTTTCTAATTTCAGTATGCGTTTGACGGCTAAGCGTGACCGAGAATGAGAAGGTACTGCCTTGGCCCAGCTCACTTTCCAGTTGTATCTCGCCCCCCATTAAATTTACCAGCTTTTTGGAAATTGCCAGCCCTAATCCGGTGCCGCCATGTTTGCGTGTGGTCGATGCATCGGCCTGAGTAAAAGGCTGAAACAACTTAGCTTGCTGCTCTGTGGTCATACCGATACCAGTATCTTCAATGGTAAATTTTAATTCCACGTAATCTTCGCTAATGAACTGCTGGCTGATATTCAATACCACTTCGCCATCGTCAGTGAATTTGACTGCATTGTTGGCGAGATTAATTAATACCTGAGTCAAACGTAATGGATCACCAATTAGCGCCATAGGCAAATCTGGCTCGATATCAAACAATAATTCCAGCTGTTTTTCTTCGGCTTTAATGCTGACAAAATTGACTAGATTTTCCAATACATCCCCAAGATTAAACTCGATAGTTTCAATATCCAGTTTTCCGGCTTCAATTTTAGAAAAATCTAAAATATCATTAATGATGCCGAGCAAAGATTCGGCACTGCGATGCACCTTATCGATATAATTACGTTGTTTTTTATTCAGCTCGGTTGCTAATGCCAGATGCGACATGCCAATAATGGCATTCATTGGGGTGCGAATTTCATGAGACATATTGGCGAGAAAGTCTGATTTTGCGCGGTTAGCATCTTCGGCGGTAAACTTGGCTTTCTCATAATTAAGCTCAAGTTGTTTGCGCTCGGTGATATCAATATGCACCCCAGAAATACGAGTCGGTACACCCTGTTCATCCTGTTCGGTAGTGCGACCAATATCGAGAATCCATTTATATTGGCCATTTTTACATTTTATGCGAAATTCGTGTCTAAACTCCAGGTCGTTACCTTGAAGGTAATTCTGCATATATTGCTCAGCTTTGACGAGGTCATCAGGATGAAGCAGCTTACGCCAAGTATCTATTCCGCCTTTGACAAATGACCATTTTTCATCCTTTTCCATGATTTCGCTTGGCGCATAACCTAACATGGTTGCCCACATGGTATTAACTCGGGTATTGACCTTTTCCGGGAAAAACTCCCATAAGCCGATGCGCGCACCAAAGGTTGCCGCATCTAATCGTTCTTCACTTTCCTTGAGTAACTTCTCTTGTTGATGACGGTCGCTGACATCACGGATAACGCCGATAAACATTTTTTGGTTATCCAGCACAGTTTCCCTGACCGACAAATCGATGGGAATGATCCGGCCATTTTTATGCTGGCCTTGTAATTCGCTGACATTCCCTACCACAGACGAAGATTTTTCGCCTTTATAGTTTTGTAAAAATTGATCATGCTGTTGGGCAATTTCATCAGGTTGGATACGATTAATGTTGTGGCCAATCATTTCGCTAGCGCGATAACCAAACATTTGCTCTGCAGCAGGGCTAAATTCTTGCACTATGCCTTTGCTGTCGATAACCACAACACCGTCACCGATACTTTTCAAAATGGTTTTAGAGCGATTTTCACTTTCGCGTAAATCCGCTTTTAATTGTACTTGCTCGGTAATATCTACCAACACGCCGTCAAAATATTGACGTTTACTTTGTTGATCAACCAAAGCCAAAGCCTTTAATACGATGACTCGGCATTCGCCATTTTTGTTGTTTAAGCGAAATCTAATGTCAACCGGCTTGTTTTCAGCGATAGCATTGTCCACTCGTTTTTCAACTTCTGACCAGTCATCTTTATAGGCAATTGATTTAAGGGTTCGCCGCGGTTTTTTCCCTAAATAATCAGCAGCATCATAGCCGGTGATATTTTTCATTTTTTCGGTGATGAAAATAAGCGGACTCTGTTCACGCCAATTATCAAATAATTCATAACGGAATATGGTACCAGGTAAGTTGGTAATGATTGAGCGAAATTGTTGTTCGTTTGCTGACAGCTTGGCCAGTGCTTCTTCGCGCTGGCTGATATCTACTAAAGATAAACGGATCTCATCACTATTGCTTGCCGGTATTGCTGATGCCGCGATTTGCAGTGGCTCGCCTTTGGTATTAAGAATGGTAATGTTAATATCTTTTTGATTAAGTCCTTCCACGGCTGACTGGAACAGCTGTAAGCCTGGTTTCGCACTTTCGTCCCCTGGCAGCAAATCTTGCCAGTGCAGCGATTCAAAATCTGTGCGACTATGGCCGGTGAGTTCGGCGAAAACGCTATTATGTTTACTGAACTTGCCTGAGGTCAATATGGTGGCATTGGCCACCGGAGAATTTTCGTAAAGATCCCAAAGTTTACTTTCCCGGTCTGATAATTCCTTGGTTCTTTCCGTTACCCGAGATTCTAAATCGGTATTGGCTTTTACCAGGCGCACATTCATCCGCTTAACTATGCTCATGGCGATATTAGCCAATAACGCGGTTAACACGATGATACTGATCAACACCGACACTATGGTAAATCTTAATTTGGTATAGCCTTGTTGTACCTCTACAAGGTCGATTTCGGTGATGATGCCAAAGCCAATATTGTCATTCCAACGCCAGGCGCCAAGCACCTTTTGGCCGCGATAATCGCGATAGCCATCCACACTGGCACCATCTTGATTTTGACTCACTTGTGCGGCACTTAATATCAGTGGCAATTCGCTACTGGATGCGACATAGGGTTTTTGTGGAGTTAATAAATAGCCTGGATCACGCAGACTGACATTTAAAATACTCGACTGACCTCCTGTTAACAGACCAACAGCGGCAAGATCTTTTTCAAAACGGCTGCTGGAGATTAATAAGCCATTTTCGTCGGTAAAGTAGGTCTCTCCACTTAAGCCAACACGACCGGCCTTGGCAATATTAAATAATTCCTTAAATGGGTCGATACGTATGGTGATGGTGGCAAAGATTTCGCCGTTACTGTTTTTCATCGGGGCGGCAATAAACATGGTGGTATTATGCGCGCCTAAACCTTTTTGTAGCTGATGTAGGGGGACGTCACTTCTGATCGGCGGTATCAGCACGGTTTCACCGGCAAACACCCGGTCTAATAATTTCGGACGCTGCTGTTGAATAATGTTTATCTGCCCCAAATTAGAGTCGCGAAATGACGCATAGTTGTATCTGTCTTTGGAGATAATGAAAAAACCAAGATTGCGATATTCATCGGGCAAGTCGTTAAAGTAATCACGCAATCTGATCAGGTAAGGGTTGGCTTTTATCCGCTCCTTCGGCAGTTGTACCAATTGCTCGGCTTGAGCAATGTTTTCATCATCTTCTGACAACAAATGAATAGAGGCCACCCGCGCCTCATACCAGGTATTCAATGACGATTCTGCCGCTTCTACGACGGTAATTAAGGATTCTTTCGCCTGGGCGTTTATTTGTTGTTTTATCTGGGTTAAGCCATAGTATATGATCACCGAAATGATGATCAAAAATAAGCCGATGGCGCCCACAACGAGTCGTTTCGATTCTGAGTTTTGTAAGATGTCGGTTAGGCTTTTTTGCGTCTGAGTACGAATTTTTTTAAGCACAACAGCCAATAAGGCAACAAGTAAAACAACGATGGCAATGACATATTCGTTATACATAATGTTTACTTTAGAAATCTTTAACTAATTTTCAATTAATTTAATCATAGCAGTAAGATATATAATACCAAGTCTAATAAAATTTTTCTCATTCTGCGAAATTTAAAGGCTTATAGACAAGGTAGGGTAGCCGGCAAAAATTTAGCAAAACAGTGGCTATGCTAATATTTTTCCCCGGCTCCAACGGGATTTTTTTTTCAGATAAGTTACTAAGGATTGGTTATTTTTTTTCTTTTACCGCCTTGTAATATTTAATCAATTCAGTGGTCGAGTTGTCATGGATTTGAGCTGATTCTGCGCCACTAAGCTCTTGTTGAATTTTATTGGCCAGGCCTTTGCCTAGTTCCACGCCCCACTGATCAAACGAACAAATCTGCAGCAAAATGCCCTGACTGAAAATTTTATGTTCATATAAAGCAATTAAACTGCCCAAAGACTTCGGCGATATTTGATCGAGTAATATGGTATTGGTGGGGCGGTTACCCTTGTGCACTTTATGTGGCGCGACTTTATCAATATATTCAGCGGTGCGACCTTTCGCTTTTAAATCTTCTCGTACTTGCTGCTCATCAACCCCGCCCATTAACGCCTCTGTTTGGGCAAAAAAGTTCGCCATTAAGGTATCGTGATGGCCTTGCACTGGCGTAACCGATTGGACCGAACCAATAAAATCGGCAGGCACTACATTGTTGCTTTGGTGCAGATACTGATAAAAAGCGTGTTGGCCATTAATGCCAATTTCACCCCAAATAGAAGGCACTGTCGGATAATCCACGTCTTCACCTTGCCAGTTCACCGATTTGCCATTACTTTCCATTTCGGCTTGTTGTAAATAGGCGGTAAGTTTATGTAGAGGCTGGTCATAGGGCAGTATGGCTTGTGATTGTGAGCCTAAAAAGGTGCAATTCCACAGACTTAATAACGCCATAATGACCGGAGCATTTTGCTCTAATGGCGCATTTTTAAAATGCTGATCCGTTTCGTGTGCGCCTTCGAGTAATTCAATAAACTTATCAAAGCCCAAATCAATCGCTATCGGTAAGCCAATCGCCGACCACAGTGAAAAACGACCACCGACCCAATCCCACATATCAAAGATATTTTGCGGCTCGATGCCAAATTCACAGGCGTTTTTCTTATTTGCTGACACCGCGACAAAATGTTTGGCGACAGCGGTTTGATCAAAGGCAGAAGTGACTAACCATTTCATTGCGGTTTGCGCATTGGTCATGGTTTCTGTGGTAGTGAAGGTTTTACTGGAAATAATAAATAACGTTTTTTCGGGATCTAGCGGGCGTAATACATTGGCAATTTGGGTACCATCAACGTTGGATACATAATGGACATTGACGCTTTGATCACTGTAGTGTTTCAGCGCTTCGGTGACCATTTGCGGGCCAAGGTTTGAACCACCAACACCAATATTGACCACATCGGTGATGCGTTTGCCCGAATACCCTTTCCATTGACCCGTTCGAACTTTGTCGGTAAATGATTTAATTTGATCGAGTGCCTGATTCACTTTGTCGCTAAGGTTTTCACCATCGAGGGTCAGCTCGGTAGTGGAGCGGTCGCGTAAAGTAACATGGAGCACACTCCTGTCTTCGGTGGTATTTATTCGTTCCCCGGCAAACATTTTTTCGCGCCACTGTTCTAATTCGCAATCGCGCGCTAAGTCAAATAACCCTTGCATGGTGTCTGCGGTGATCAGGTTTTTTGAGTAGTCAAATAAAAACGCCGGCAGTTTTAATGAAAACTCGTTAAAACGGTTATCATTGTCGCTAAACAGCGTTTTCATGTGCTGTTGCTTCATTTGTTTGGCATGAGTTTGTAAATATTTCCAACTTGCCAGAGACGTTCTTGCCGACATTGTTAAAATCCTTGCGTGGTTGTTTGTAGGTTTGTTTTATTATTATTTGAATTTTGCTGACTTACAACATGAGTTTTAACTGAATTTAGAGTATATTCTTCTATATAGAATCAATTTATAGTAGCGTCAATATAGTTTTGCACCAATACATACCCCATAGAACACCGAATTACCGCTATTATACCAATCCGTATAATGATCTACCCACTTAGATATTAATTTTCGCCACATAAAAATAAATTTTGGGATGACATAGTCTGCAAACTCCACAAAGTTCCACATTATAAATAACTTACAGCGAAGCCTTATTTTTTAAGGGCAGAACCAGTAGTTTTATTCATTTTTCTTTACTTGACAAGGGTTGACTATTATCACTAAACTGTACATAAGTGGGAAAAAGTGGGAAAAAGTGGATCTTTTGACTGTCGTATAAAAATTGAACAGTTTAAATCGAGCCACAAAAAATAACAAAAACTATGTTTAGAGGCGCAAACAACCTTACCTTAGACAGCAAGAATCGGATCACGATACCAACCAGGTACCGTGAGACTTTGTTTGCCGATTTCGATGGTAAAATGGTTTGCACCTTGCACACGGAAAGTCGTTGTTTACTCCTTTACCCGTTACCCGAATGGGAAGAATTAGAACTAAAGTTGAGTCGTTTGTCTGATATGAACCCAAGCGAGCGGATGATCAAACGTATCTTGCTGGGTAATGCCACCGAATGTGAACTCGACAAAAATGGCCGTTTGTTATTAAACGGTGTTCTTCGTCAGCACGCCAACCTGGATAAAAATATCATGCTGGTTGGATTATTTAATAAGTTTGAAATTTGGAACGAGGCCGATTGGCAGGCACAGATGCAACAAGGCATCAGTGATAACCAAAATGGCAAAATTGAACCAACCGAACGTTTACTCGATTTATCACTGTAACATTATGACGACAGAATTTTCACACATATCGGTACTTCTGCAAGAAGCCGTAGACGGGTTAGAGATTAAGGCCGATGGCACTTATATCGACTGTACTTTTGGCCGCGGCGGCCATTCTAACTTAATTTTGAACACGCTAGGCGACAACGGTCGCTTAATCGCCATTGATAG
Organism: Thalassotalea sp. 42_200_T64; assembly: GCA_002162925.1. Taxonomy (GTDB): domain Bacteria; phylum Pseudomonadota; class Gammaproteobacteria; order Enterobacterales; family Alteromonadaceae; genus Thalassotalea_A. The sequence continues at coordinate 24,136 of MABC01000026.1, forward strand.
GGATCCGTCAGCAATAGCGTCTGCGCTAAGATTTGCTGACGACCCTCGCTTCTCTATCGTCCACAATGGTTTCGCCAATCTCGCCGAAATAGCCAGCGAGCTGGATGTCAACGATAAGGTGGATGGCATCTTACTCGATCTTGGGGTTTCATCGCCGCAACTGGACGACGCCAGCCGTGGTTTCAGCTTTATGAAAGATGGCCCGCTGGATATGCGCATGGATACCAGCAAAGGGCAAACGGCGGCTCAATGGTTAATGACTGCCGATGTAGAAGACATTACCTGGGTGTTGAGAACTTTCGGTGAAGAAAAGCACGCCTGGCGTATCGCTAATGCCATTGTTGATGCTCGCACAGAAGAAGAGTTAACCAGCACAGGTCAGTTAGCGAAAATTATTAAAATTGCCGCACCACAACGCGAAATTAAAAAACATCCGGCTACGCGCAGCTTTCAAGCCATTCGCATGTACATTAATTCTGAGCTTGAACAAATTGAAAAGGTGTTAGTGGCAGCCTTAGACGTACTAAAAGAAGATGGTCGTTTAGTGGTGATCAGTTTTCATTCATTAGAAGATAGATTAGTAAAACAGTTTATGAAAAAGCATAGCCAGGGCAAAAAAGTTCCGCGTGGCATGCCAATTCTCGAAGTCGAAATTCAAAAGGGTAAGAAGCTTGCTCTGATAGGTAAAAAGCTAAAACCGAGTACAACAGAAGTGACTGAAAATGTACGTTCACGTAGTTCAGTATTACGGGTAGCGTTGCGTTTAGCCAAGGATTAGCCATGTTAGAGCTTGACAGGAATTAACAGTGGCGTTGGGTAAATTTGTATTAACCCAAGAGATTTGGCAAGACATACGTCGATTTAGCGGTACCTATATATTAGTCATATTGGTGCTGCTTTCGGCGTTTTCGGTGATTTTTATGACTCACCTTAATCGGCAAACGACGATAGCAGTTGAGCGTCTTTATAGTAAAAAAGATCGATTGGATATTGAATGGCGTAATTTACAGTTAGAACAAAACTCTTTAGCCGAACACAGTGAAATAGAAAACAAGGCCGATAAAATGCTGCATATGCACAGGCCGAAACCAATAAAGGAAATAATAATAAAGATACCATGACGGTGAAAAAAGCTAAGCGCAATCAAGACAACTTCAAACCGGCCACCATCACCTGGCGGTTTTATGTTGTCTTGGGTTTGATCTGCTTGGTCTATTCCGGATTGGTTGCCCGCGCCGCTTATATCCAGGTATTTGAACCTGAGTTGCTTATTACCCGGGGTGAAAACCGCACCATTCGCAATACTCTGAACGATTCTCATCGCGGCGCTATCGTCGACAGAAATGGCATTGAACTTGCCATTTCTGTACCTGTACATGCCATTTTTGCTGATCCTAAGATTGTTATCGAACGAAACGGTTTGCAAATGCAGCGTCGCTGGAAAGCCCTGGCGCAAGTGTTGGGCAAAGATGCTGAAAAATTGAAAGCCCGTATTGGCACCGACCCAAAAAAACGCTTTGTTTATCTTGCCCGACAAGTATCACCGACGATCACCGACTTTATTAAAGAATTGAAAATTCCAGGGATCTCGCTACGCAAAGAATCAAAACGTTTTTATCCGGCAGGTGAAATCAGCTCGCACCTCATTGGTTTTACCAACGTTGACGATCAAGGCATTGAAGGCTTAGAGCGCTTATACAATGATCAGTTAACCGGCACCGATGGCACGAAAAAATATGTGAAAGATGCCAAAGGCAACAAGATTGAAATTTTAGAAAATAAAGACGCTACCTTGCCACAAGATATTGTGCTTTCTATTGATCAACGCATTCAGGCGCTGGCCTATGGTGAATTGAAAGCGGCATTAAAATCGTTTAAAGCCAGCTCAGGCTCTGTGGTGGTGGTGGATGTGAAAACCGGTGAAATATTGGCGATGGTGAATGGCCCGTCATATAACCCAAATAATCGCAAAGGTGTTGCGACTCATCGATTTCGTAATCGGGCGATAACGGATATCTTTGAACCCGGTTCGACGATGAAGCCATTGACTGTGCTTACCGCCCTTGAATTTGGCACCGCTAATGTTGACACTATCATTAATACCTCTCCAGGCTCCATGCGCATCGGTGGTCGTAGGGTCTCTGACCCGCACAACTATGGCAAATTGTCCTTATCTGAAATTCTGATAAAGTCTTCGAACATGGGCACCACAAAATTGGCCCAGCAAGTACCGAAAGATTTTCTGTTGGGTAAATTCTTCGAAATGGGCTTCTCAGAAGATACCGGTACCGGATTGATTGGTGAAAGTTCGGGTATGTTATCGGACAGAAGTCGTTGGTCAAAATTTGAATTGGCAACCTTGTCTTGGGGCTATGGCTTGGCAATAAGCCCGCTGCAACTGGCACGATTTTATGCTGCTATTGGTAATGGTGGCATTAAATTGCCATTATCGGTGATTAAAGACCCGGTGTTTAACGAGGGCGAGCGAGTACTCGATAGAGAAAACACAGAAGCCGTATTGGCGATGCTAGAACAAGTGGTCGGCGGTAAACATAAAGCGCAAATTGCCGGCTATCGAGTTGCCGGTAAGACCGGAACGATATTAAAAACCGCGGCGGGTGGTGGCTATGGCAATGAGTACACCGGAATTTTTGCCGGTGTTGCACCTGTGTCAGATCCTCGCCTTGCCATTGTCGTGGTCATTGATGAACCCGGCGGCGATTTATATCATGGTGGTGAAGTTGCAGCCCCGGTATTTTCTCGGGTGATGGCTGGTGCTTTACAATATTTAAATATTGCCCCTGATGAAGACAGTAAAATTAGTCGCTGGACTAAAGGTTTTACTAACGGCAGTTTAATAAAAGGAGCGAATGATGCCTAATTCAGACGCGACTTTTTCAACCAAAGAATTTTCAATCGCCAAAGCGCTGGCACATTTTTCGATAGAAACCAGTGAGATTGAACATAGCCAATACATAATTAATGATTCACGCCTAATTGCAGAAAACGATATTTTTGCCGCGGTCATTGGCACCCAGCAAGACGGCAGCGCTTATATTAACAATGCAGTAGCACAAGGGGCTTGTTTAGTGATTGCCCAATGTGCGACGAAAGCGCAGCATGGCAGTACCTACACCGTTAGTCAGCAGGGTAATGAAGTACTTGTAATAAACTTTTATCAGTTGGATAAGCACTTGCTAAATGTTAGTGCTTACTATTACAACAAGCCACATCAAGGGCTAGAATTAATTGGTGTTACCGGTACGAATGGCAAAACCAGTTGTTGTCAGTTAATCGCACAATTATTAACAGAAAATAATACTAAAACCGCTATTATAGGCACCTTGGGAGCCGGTACCCTCGATAATCTTGAAAATATCAACAATACCACCCCAGGCCCAACAAAATTGTTGCAATTGTTGGCGCAATTTAAACATCAACATGTTACGCAAGTGGCAATGGAAGTATCGTCGCATGCGCTGAGCCAGAATCGGGTTGATGCTAACATGATCGATATCGCGGTGTTTACCAATTTATCACGTGATCATCTCGATTATCATGGCGATATGAACAGCTATGCCAATGCCAAAAAACAACTTTTTTTAGGCAATCCGGAACAAACCTGGGTGTTAAATGCCGATGATCAGATTTGCCAATCCTGGTTACAGCAATTACCGGCTAGCAATGAACGGGTGCTGTATAGCGTCGATAGCAATAATGCGGAGTTACTGAAAAATCAGCAATATTTGCTTGCCGAAAATATTGTCTGTCACAACCGTGGGGTGAGCTTCGAGTTACGTTCTAGTTGGGGTAATTGCCAAATACATAGCTCGCTATTAGGAGAGTTTAACGTTGCCAATTTATTGGCGGCGATGGCGGTATTACTAATGCAAGGTGTGCAATTAGAAAATATTGCCAGGGTAACTCAGCAATTGCTGCCAGTGACGGGTCGCATGGAAACATTTACGGCAACGGATAAACCTACTGCTGTGGTTGATTATGCTCATACCCCCGACGGTTTAGAACAGGCATTGCTCTCATCAAGAGCGCATTGTCCGGGTGAGTTGTGGGTAGTATTTGGTTGTGGCGGTGACAGAGATAAGGGCAAACGCGCGATAATGGGCAGTATTGCTCAGCGCTATGCCGATCACATTGTGCTGACTAATGATAACCCTCGCAGTGAAGAACCTGAACATATTACCAATGATATCCAGCAAGGTATCAGCGCTAAAGAAAAAGTAGAAGTGATCATCGACAGAGAGCAAGCGGTAATTTCTGCATTAAGCCGGGCAAAAGCAAACGATATGGTTCTTTGCGCAGGCAAAGGCCATGAAGATTATTTAATTATTGGCGAACAAACCATTGCTTATCATGAGCGCGAAGTGGTACGTCAATTTTATCAAGGAGGGGCAAAACAATGATCCCATTATCCTTAACGGAACTGGCAAAAATTGTCGATGGACAAGTGCGTGACTGCGTGCCAACAGAACCCGCCGATACTCTTATGATTACCAGTGTTTGCACGGATTCCAGGCAATTGACAAAAGACGATTTATTTATCGCCTTAAAAGGCCCCAATTTCGATGGTCATCGCTTTGTTGAACAGGCGGCAAGCATTGGCTGTACTGCCGCTTTAGTCGAAAGTGAACAGCAGCTTAGCGGCCAGCGATTCCCGCAAGTTGTGGTCAATGATTGCTACCAGGCCATGGGCGAGTTGGCCGCATACGTGAAAGCGCGAATAAATCCAAAAACGGTCGCCATTACCGGCAGTAGTGGTAAAACAACGGTCAAAGAAATGGTCGCGGCTATTTTATCCCGTTTAGGAACCGTACTGGCGACAAAAGGCAATTTTAATAATGAAATTGGTGTACCGTTAACATTATTGCGGTTAGAACCCCAGCACGAATATGCCGTCATTGAACTTGGCGCTAATCATATCGGTGAAATTGCCTACACCACAGGGTTGACCAAGCCTGATGTTGCGGTGATTAATAACATTGCCGCCGCGCATTTGGAAGGGTTTGGCGATATGTGTGGTGTTGCCCGGGCGAAAGGCGAAATTTTTGAAGGACTGGGTCCAAATGGCGTGGCTTTGTATAACCAGGATACGCCATATGCCCATAAGTGGCAGTGGCGTATAGAAAACAAAACGGTGCGCAAGTTTTCTTGTGAAAGTACGGCAGATGTCTATTGCACCAATATACGGATGAATGGCAAAGGTTGCAGTAGTTTTACCTTAAATACGGATATCGGTAACATTGATATTGATGTGCCGGTACCGGGTAAGCACAACGTGTGTAATGCGGTCGCGGCGGCAACGGTTGCTTTAGAATTTGGCGCCAGCTTAATCGATATTCAAACCGGGCTTAGAGGTATGTCTCCGGTAAAAGGCCGGTTGAATCTGATTAATTTAGTCAATGATTTGACCTTAATTGATGATACTTATAATGCCAATGTTGAATCAACCAAGGCGGCAGTGGAGCTATTAGCAAGTTATCCTGGGCGTAGCATTCTGGTATTAGGTGATATGGCTGAGCTCGGTGAAGAGGCCAGAGCGTATCATCAGGAAGTTGGTGAACATGCGCTGCAGCAGCAAGTTGATAATTTATTAACGCTAGGGGTGTTAAGTCAAAGTACCTCGGCAGTGTTTGAACAAGATGGTCGTCATTTTTCGTCGCGGGACTTATTAGTCGAGCATTTAGCAAATTTGTTAAAGGATGAACAGCAACCCATTACCGTGCTAGTGAAAGGTTCGCGTAGTGCCCGTATGGAATTAGTGGTTAAAGACATCAAAGATTGGCGTGAAAATGCTGATCAACAAACTAATAACAATAAAGAGGCTTCGAAATGCTAGTTTGGCTCGGCCAATATCTTACAGAGTACTATTCCGGGTTTAATGTATTTCAATACGTAACCTTTAGGGCCATTGTCGCGACGTTAACGGCGCTTGTTGCGTCATTATATTTGGGTCCTAAACTAATCCTTTATTTGCAGAATATGCAAATTGGCCAAACCGTTCGTGATGATGGACCAGAGAGCCACTTATCGAAATCGGGCACGCCAACGATGGGCGGGATTTTGATTTTGGGCACCATTTTATTGAGCATTTTATTATGGACAGATTTAACCAACCGTTATGTCCAAATCGTGATTTTTGTCACCGTAAGCTTTGGTTTAATCGGTTTCGTTGATGATTACCGCAAAGTCATTCGTAAAGATGCCAAGGGGTTGATCGCCCGCTGGAAATACTTTTGGCAAACCGTTGCCGGATTAGGTACGGCGATTTACCTGTATTGGATTTCCGTACCGGCAGATACCACGCTGTTGATCCCATTTATTAAAGAAGTGATGCCACAACTGGGCTTATTTTATATCGTGGTGACCTATTTCGTTATTGTCGGCACGTCTAATGCGGTAAACCTGACTGACGGCTTAGACGGCTTAGCCATAGTGCCAACCATATTAGTGGCTGGCGCCTTTGCCATATTTGCTTATGTTACCGGTCATAGCAATTTCTCTGCCTATTTGAATTTACCTCATATTCGCGAGGTGAGCGAATTGGTGGTGGTCTGTACCGCCATTGTCGGTGCCGGGCTTGGCTTTTTATGGTTTAACACCTATCCGGCGCAATTGTTTATGGGCGATGTTGGTTCGCTAGCATTAGGCGCCTTATTAGGGGTTATTGCGGTGCTGGTAAAACAAGAATTAGTGCTATTTATTATGGGCGGGATCTTTGTCGTAGAAACCCTGTCGGTAATATTACAGGTTGGCTCCTATAAATTACGGGCAAAACGAGTATTCAGAATGGCACCGATACATCACCACTACGAATTAAAGGGTTGGCCAGAGCCAAGAGTTATCGTGCGCTTCTGGATAATTTCTGTGGTGCTGGTATTAGTTGGCTTGGCCACGCTGAAACTACGTTAACACTAGATTAAAACTACGTTAGCAATTATAGCGGCGAATTTATTCGTCAACAGGATTAGGAATAGAAACGAGCAATGAAGACATTGGAATTGCTACAGAATAAGCAAATATTAGTGCTGGGATTAGGCGCCACAGGGTTATCTTGTGCGCGTTTTTTAACGTCGCAAAATTTTGACTTTATCGTTAATGATTCCCGAGTGAGTCCTCCAGGCGCGCAGCGTTTAAGCGAACTTAATCCTCAGATACAATTAATCACCGGTCGCTGGGATATTCAAGCAATTTCCGCTGCCGATGTTATTATTGCCAGCCCAGGTGTCGATATCAATATTAGCGATATCAGTGACAACCGAAAAGTGGGCAGCGAGTTAATTGGTGATGTCGAACTGTTTTGCCAGATATCCAACAGTAAAATAATTGCCGTTACCGGCTCTAATGGGAAATCTACGGTGGTCAGCCTATTGGCCCACATTGCCCTGTATTGCCAGATAGATGCGGCGCTTGCCGGTAACATTGGGGTGCCAGCACTAGACATTGTTGGTGAAGATAAAGACTATGTGATCCTTGAGCTATCGAGTTTCCAACTAGAAACTATGGCGTCAATGCAGGCCGTTACCGGTACCGTGTTAAACATCAGTGATGATCATTTAGACCGACATCAAACCATGGATAATTACCGCGAGATAAAGCACAAGATATTCAGCATGAGCAAACGTCGAGTCGTTAATCGTGAAGAAGCGATATCGCAACCCAAGGATTTTTCATCAGCAGATATCAGCTTTGGCCTTAGTGTTCCTGCGGCTGGAGAGTTTGGCATCCGCGACACTAAGGGTCTTCGTTATTTAGCCTATGGCGATAGCAACTTAATTGCCTGTGATCATCTGCCCATTGTTGGTCAACACAATGAACTCAATTGTTTAGCCGCACTGGCCTTGGGTCATTGTGCTCACTGGCCATTGAATAACATGGTACAAAGCCTGGTATCTTTTGAAGGACTCGATCATCGTTGTAAACAAGTAGACAGTTTTGATGGCATCACCTGGGTAAATGACTCGAAAGCCACCAATATCGGTGCCACGCTAGCGGCAATTGCCGGTTTGGCCAATGACCAGCATAAATTAATTTTAATCGCTGGCGGCGACGGTAAAGGTGCAGATTTCAATGAATTAAAGCCGGCGCTGCGCCAGGTTGATCAGTTGATCACTCTCGGTAAAGACGGGCATCAAATCGCGGCACTAAAGGCAAACGCCATTGAAGTTGAAACTCTGGAGCAAGCCGTACAGGAAAGTCGAAAATTAGCTCAGCCTGGCGATATGGTTTTATTATCGCCGGCATGTGCCAGCATAGATATGTTCAATAACTACATGCAGCGTGGCGATATGTTTATTGCCGCGGTAAGGGAGGTAAGTTAATGGCGATGTCGATGCCAGCAATCAGACTGCCTGAACTACCTGCTTGGTTAAGCAATAGCACCAGCAATAATGCGCCGGTCACTTTCGATAGAGGCTTTATCATCATTGCCCTGACGTTGTATTTAGTCGGCTTGATTATGGTGGCCAGTTCGTCGATGCCCATTGGTGAAAAGCTATTTAATAACCCGTTCCACTTCGTGATTCGGCATGCCATTTATATCGGGTTAAGCTTGTTTGTCGCCGCCATAGCCTTGCGGATAGAGATGCAAATGTGGCACAAATCCAGCTGGGTGTTATTGTTGTTGGCAATGTTTTTGTTAGTGGCGGTATTGCTCATTGGCCGCACTGTTAATGGTTCGACGCGCTGGATCATGGTGGGACCAATCAATATTCAGGCCGCAGAACCGGCAAAGTTATTTTTCTTCTGCTATTTATCGGCTTACCTGGTGCGCCGTCGTGATGAAGTAATGGACAACTTTAAAGGCTTTTTCAAACCATTATTAGTGTTATTTTTACTGGCAGTTTTGTTATTATTAGAGCCAGATTTAGGCACGGTAATTGTGATGGGGGCAACAGCCCTTGGACTACTGTTTTTGGCCGGCGCAAAACTGTGGCAGTTTATGGCCATTGTTGGTGTGGTGTTAAGTGCTTTTGTGATGTTGGTGATCTTCGAACCTTACCGTTTACGCCGGGTCACGTCTTTTTTAGATCCCTGGCAAGACCAGTTTGGTAGTGGTTATCAGTTAACGCAATCGTTAATGGCCTATGGTCGTGGTCAGTTTTTTGGCCAGGGTTTGGGCAATAGCATCCAAAAGCTTGATTATTTACCGGAAGCTCATACTGACTTTGTCATGGCTGTGGTCGGCGAAGAGTTCGGCTTTTTAGGCATTTTTTGTATATTGGCATTGTGCTTAACCTTGGTCATTAAAGCCTTGTTGTTGGGCCGTCGGGCGTTAGAAAAAGAGAAATACTTTGAAGGTTTCTTCGCCTATGCCATCGGCATTTGGCTGAGTTTTCAAACCGCGGTAAATGTTGGCGCCAGTGCAGGAGTGTTTCCGACCAAAGGCTTAACCATGCCGTTGATTAGTTATGGCGGAAGTTCAATGATAGTCATGACCTTAGCGATAGTCATATTAATTCGTATTGATCATGAATTACGGTTACAGTCAATTCAGGCAACCGCAACAGGAGGGCGTAAGTAGTGTCGAAACGTCCTACGATATTAGTGATGGCCGGTGGTACTGGTGGACATATTTTTCCAGGACTTGCCGTTGCCGAAAATTTAAAAGCACAAGGCTGGCATGTGCATTGGTTGGGCACGAGTGACCGAATGGAAGCTACCGTTGTCCCGGCGCACGATATTGATATTTCATTTATCAATATTTCCGGGTTGCGCGGCAAAGGCATTCAATCATGGTTAAGTATGCCATTTAAAGTGGTGCATTCGATTTGGCAATCATTACAGGTGCTCAACCAAGTGCAACCTGACGTTGTCTTAGGTATGGGTGGATATGCCAGTGCTCCAGGTGGTTTGGCTGCCTGGTGTAAACGAATTCCCTTGGTGTTGCATGAACAAAATGCCGTTGCCGGTATGTCGAATCGTTATTTGGCGAAAATTGCCAGCCGGGTATTATGCGCATTTCCGCAAGCCTTTAGCGATGACATTCATAGTGACGTGGTTGGCAATCCGATACGCAGTGAGATCAGTAAATTAAATGTTAGTGCACAGCGTACGATTAGCAAAAAGGTCTTGGTGGTTGGTGGCAGTCTGGGTGCCAGAGTACTCAATGAAGTAGTACCGCAAGCGATTAGTCAGATTAAATTGCAAGAGTTAGACATATGGCATCAAACCGGCAAAGGTAATGCCGATAATGTTCAGGCGCTTTATGACCAGTATGGAGTGAATCCAGAAAAGGTAAAAGTGACTGACTTTATCGATGATATGGCCAGTGCTTATGATTGGGCCGACTTGGTTATTTGTCGAGCTGGCGCATTAACCGTTTCGGAGCTGGCGATGGCGGGTAAACCCGCTATATTCGTGCCTTTACCGCACGCGGTTGATGATCACCAAACTAAAAATGCTGAGTTTTTAGTGAGCCAGGGTGGCGCGCAATTATTGCCGCAACCGCAGTTAAATGCAACATCATTAGCGCAAAAACTGAACATGCTGTTTAGCTCTGAGTCGGCGTTACGAAATATGGCGAAAGCTTGTAAATTGGCCGCAACACCTAATGCGACCGAAACAGTTGCCAATATATGCAAAGGATTGTTGAAATAATGAAAGATATGAAAATGAATATTCCAGAAATGCGCCGGGTAAAAGTTATCCATTTTGTTGGCATCGGTGGTGCCGGCATGGGCGGGATCGCCGAAGTCTTACTAAATGAAGGCTATGAAGTGACTGGCTCAGATATCAGCGTTAACCCTGTGGTGAATCGCTTGACCAAGTTGGGCGCAAAAATCACCATCGGCCATAAAGCTGAAAATGTGCAGAATGCCAGCGTTATCGTGGTATCTACAGCGATCAATAAGAAAAATGTTGAGTTATTAACCGCTCAGCAACAGCGTATTCCCGTGGTGCGTCGAGCAGAAATGCTGGCCGAATTGATGCGATTTCGCCATGGCATCGCCATTGCCGGTACTCATGGTAAAACCACCACCACCAGTTTGATCGCCAGCATAATGGCGGAAGGTGAGCTCGACCCTACTTTTGTCATTGGCGGGTTGCTCAATAGTGCGGGTACCAATGCTCGATTGGGCAAAAGCCGCTATTTGGTTGCCGAAGCCGATGAAAGCGATGCTTCATTTTTGCACTTACAACCTATGGTGTCGGTGATCACCAATATTGCTGCCGATCATATGGAAACTTATGACGGTGATTTTGAAAAATTAAAAGACACCTATATCGAATTTTTACATAATCTGCCATTTTATGGTTTAGCGGTGATGTGTATCGATAATGATGTAGTACGTGAACTGCTGCCGCGAGTGGGTCGGCAAACCATCACTTACGGCTTTAGCTGCGATGCCGATGTTCGTGCCACGGATTACCAGCAAAACGGCCAGGTGAGCACGTTCAAAGTACATCGCGTAGGAAAAGACGATTTGCACATTAGTTTAAACCTGCCGGGTTTACATAATGTGTTGAATTCTCTGGCGGCAATTGCTGTTGCCACCGATGAAGGGGTAAGCGATAAGGCAATTGTTGCATCCTTAAGTCAATTTGAAGGCATCGGCCGTCGCTTTGAGCACCTCACCACGCTAACGCCGCAACAAGGTGATATTACTGTGATTGATGATTATGGTCATCATCCTTCAGAAGTTGCCGCGACGATAAAAGCGATGCGCAACGGCTGGCCTGGACGCCGGTTGGTGATGATGTTTCAACCACACCGATATTCTCGTACCCGTGATTTGTTCGAAGACTTTGTTGAAGTGTTAAGCGAAGTGGATTCTTTGGTGTTACTCGACGTTTATGCTGCCGGTGAAGATCCTATCCCCAATGCCGATTCAAAAGCACTGGCACGCAGCATACGTTTGCGCGGCTCGGTAGAGCCGATTTATGTGAGCACAACAGCGCAGTTACCCGACATTATGGCCTCCATTTTAAACGATGGTGATATGTTGATCACCCAAGGCGCCGGCAATATCGGTGCGATTGCCCGCGAAATGGTGAGTGCCAAAAAACTAAACCTACGCCAAGGCGATGGTAATGCATAATTCATTATTAGACCTTGATAGCTTGCAACAAGAAAACATTGCGGTGTTATTTGGTGGTGACAGTGCCGAGCGAGAAGTCTCACTAAAATCGGGTGCGGCGATAACCGAAGGACTAATAAATGCTGGCTTTAAGGTAACGGCGATTGATACCCAGGGCTTTGATTTAGCCAAGTTGAAAACGCAAAAAATTGATCGGGTGTATATCGCCTTGCATGGTCGCGGTGGTGAAGATGGCTGTATTCAAGGAGCACTCGAGTATTTGAGTATTCCTTATACTGGCTCGGGTGTGTTGGGCTCGGCGTTATCTATGGATAAAGTCAGAAGCAAGCAAATATTTAAAGCAACAGGCTTGCCAACGGCCGATTTTGCAGTCGTCAATCAAGATGACTATGAAACGGATACTGCCGAAAGAGTATTGGCTCAACTTGGCAGCAAAGTGATGGTGAAACCGGCGAAAGAAGGCTCAAGCATCGGCATGGCAATAGCCAGCAGCATTGATGAATTAAATGCTGCTTTGCAAAATGCGTTTGACTATGATCAACAAATATTGGTGGAAGCCTGGTTAAGTGGCGCAGAGTTTACCGTATCTGTGTTGGGTAATGAAGCGCTACCGGTGATCTCTATGGTAACGCCAAATGAGTTTTATGATTATCAGGCAAAATATCAAAGTAACTGTACTCAATATCATTGCCCTTGCGGATTGGATAAAGCGCATGAAGATGAATTACAAACTATCGCGTTAAAAGCTTTTCACGCCACCGGAGCGCAAGGTTGGGGCCGGGTTGATCTGATGCAAGATAGCAATGGCAATTTTCAGTTATTGGAAGTCAATACTGTGCCGGGGATGACAGTAACATCACTGGTACCCAAGGCGGCAAGAGCTGCCGGCATTAGTTTTGAGCAATTAGTCACGCGAGTGCTGCAATTAAGTGGCGCAAATAAGTTTTAGAAACTTTAAAAATTTTAACAAACGTTGAAGGTAAACATAAGCGGTGAGTAAAAAACAACAGCTTGAGTTGAATCGCATAATGGCATTAAAAGATGCTCCCTTGACCTTTTGGTCAGGGTTTGGATTTTTCATCCTGGTGGTTTTATTGCTGATCATTGCCAGTTGGTATTTAGCCAGCAAGATGATGGAGGATGAAGCGTCACCCGTTTCAGCCTTAGTGATTAAAGGCAATATTGTGTTTACCAGAAATGACGAGATTGTAAACACGTTAAAGCAGGGCGAGCTGGATAATTTTTTTCAGTTGGATGTGGATCAGGTGCAAGCTGATTTAGAAAAGTTGCCTTGGGTATATTCGGCATCAGTGCGGAAACAATGGCCAAATGAAGTGCGAGTTTATGTGAATGATCAAGTTCCGGTAGCGCAATGGAATGAGGATTTTTTTATCAACGAACATGGGGTGATTTTTCAGGCGGACAAAACCCGGGTGATTAGCAAGTTACCGCAACTTTTTGGCCCGGAAGGCAGCGAAGTGTTGGCACTGCAAAATTATCGTAATTTGAATAACCTATTAACGTTTATTCAAATAAGTATTGACGAGCTGGTACTGACCGAGCGTCACGCTTGGCAGTTAACCTTAGCCGATGGGGTGTTGATAGATCTGGGTCGAGAAGACCGGGTAACAAGAGTACAGCGCTTTATGGATGCCTACGCGCAAATTAAAGCGTATGCAAAAAAAAACATGCAAGTTGACTATGTTGATTTGCGCTATGATACCGGCATGGCCGTTGGCTGGAAGCCGGTGTTAACAGATATGATAAATCATAAACAAGAGCAACAAGAACAAAAAGAGCAAAGAGATAATGCCTAAAGTAGCAGAAAGAAATTTGGTTGTAGGCCTGGATATCGGTACCTCGAAAATTGTCGCGGTAGTCGGTGAGGTGACTCATGATGAGCAGTTAAGCATCATCGGGGTGGGCCATCATGTTGCGCGAGGCATGGACAAAGGTGGAGTGAATGATCTTAATCTGGTGATCCAATCGATTCAACGCGCCGTTAACGAAGCCGAATTGATGGCAGATTGTCGCATTGGCTCTGTCTATTTAGGCATCTCAGGCAAACATATCAGTTGTCAAAATGAAAACGGCATGGTGCCAATTAATGACGACGAAGTAATGCAGGAAGATGTCGATAATGTTATCCATACCGCACGCTCAGTGCCGATGTCGGCTGAGCGTCGTATGCTGCATGTGTTACCCCAAGAATACAGTGTAGATGTACAAGAGGGGATCAAAAGCCCTATCGGTATGTCCGGCGTACGTATGGAAGCAAAAGTGCATATTGTCACTTGCGCCAACGACATGGCGAAAAATATCGTCAAATGTGTTGAGCGTTGTGAGTTATCGGCTGACCAACTAATTTTTTCTGCCTTAGCATCAAGTTATGCGGTATTAACCGAAGATGAAAAAGAGCTGGGTGTTTGTGTGGTGGATATGGGCGCAGGCACCATGGATATCTCCATTTTCACCGGTGGCGCGTTACGGCATAGTTCGGTGATCCCAGTAGGTGGTAATCAGGTTACCAGTGATATTGCCAAAATATTTAGAACTCCACTTAGCCATGCCGAAGACATTAAAGTGCAATACGCCTGTGCTTTACGTCAAATGGTGAGCATGGAGGAGAATATTGAAGTACCGAGTGTTGGCGGCCGACCGGCAAGAAGCATGTCACGCCATACGTTAGCGGAAGTGGTTGAACCACGTTATCACGAACTGTTTGAACTGATCCAGGAAGAGATCAAAGACAGTGGTCTCGAAGATCAAATAGCCGCCGGCATCGTCTTAACCGGGGGGACGGCGAAGATGGAAGGGGTGAACGAGTTTGCCGAGGAAGTCTTTCAAATGCCGGTACGCATTGGTAGCCCGTTAAATATACAAGGCCTTAGCGATTACGTTAATGATCCAAGTTACTGCACGGTGATCGGACTGTTGCATTACGGTTTGCAAGCAAGCAATAAGAGTAATGCCGAGGCAACTTCAGGCGACGGCGTAGTCAGTGTGTTATCGCGTCTGAAAAATTGGTTTAAAGGACAGTTTTAATAGATCTGCTGCGCATTTCTATAATAAGCCACTTCCTGGCGTTGCTTGGGGTAATTCCCCGTCGCTGGCGGCGTAACGTAAGATTTATGGCGAAATTAAGTATTTAGAATATAAACAATTTTTTGGTGGAACAAAAAACAATAGAACGGAGAGAGAAATATGTTTGAATTAATGGAAGACCACAACGAAGAAGCGGTGATCAAAGTCATTGGGGTTGGCGGCGGCGGTGGTAACGCCGTTGAGCACATGGTTACACAAACCATTGAGGGAGTAGAGTTTATTACTGCCAATACCGACTCACAAGCACTGCGCAATTCATCGGCAACGGTGACTTTGCAAATGGGCTGCGACGTGACTAAAGGGCTTGGTGCTGGCGCCAACCCTGAAATTGGTCGCCGGAGTGCCGAAGAAGATAGAGAAACGATACGTCAAACCCTACAAGGTTCAGACATGATCTTTATCGCTGCCGGCATGGGTGGTGGTACCGGTACCGGTGCGGCGCCAGTAGTCGCCGAAATAGCCAAAGAAATGGGCATTTTAACGGTAGCTGTAGTCACTAAACCGTTTCCGTTTGAGGGTAAAAAACGTATGAACTATGCCGAACAGGGCATTGAGTTCTTGTCACAAAGTGTTGACTCGTTAATTACCATTCCGAATGAAAAGTTATTGAAAGTATTAGGCCCAGGCACGAGTTTGTTGGATGCGTTTAAAGCGGCAAACAATGTATTACTAGGCGCGGTACAAGGTATTGCCGAGCTTATTACTCGTCCGGGTTTAATCAACGTCGATTTTGCCGATGTGCGTACCGTAATGTCAGAAATGGGCACGGCAATGATGGGCTCAGGTCAGGCATCTGGTGAAGACAGAGCCGAAGAAGCGGCAGAAGCGGCAATTTCTAGCCCGCTGTTAGAAGATGTTGATTTAGCCGGTGCTCGTGGCATCCTGGTGAATATTACCGCGGGTATGGACATTTCAATTGATGAGTTTGAAACCGTTGGTAATGCGGTGAAAGCCTTTGCCTCAGAAAATGCCACTGTGGTCGTTGGTGCGGTAATAGACCCTGAAATGACTGAAGATTTACGGGTAACCGTTGTTGCTACCGGTATTGGCCAACAAAAACCAGAGATTTCAATTGTGCCGCCGATGCAAAAGCCAGAGCCTATGGTAGTAAATGCCAGCTATGCAGCAAGTGCCGAGCCTGAAGTTGCTAATAATGTGTATGCTGACAGTAATGTGCAAACGCAAACAGCGCCAGCGGTTGAAACCGATTATTTAGACATCCCGGCGTTTTTACGAAAGCAGGCTGACTAATAGCAGGTCTATATAAAAATAGTTACATATAGTTACACATAATTACCGCTGGTAATTATGTGTAAGCAAATATTAGGCCAGTGAGCTTATGTTTTGACTGCAAACGGATATTTTGCTATATTGTGCGTCCGCTTTTAGTAAGAGTTTTAAAAGCGACAGGTATGAACGCAAGTTTTAAAGGCCATTATGATTAGACAACGTACGATCAAACAAAGCATTAATGCTACAGGTGTTGGTTTACACAAAGGTGAGAAGGTGCAGATAACTCTCCGTCCTGCGCCAACAAACACGGGTGTAATATTCCGTCGTGTAGATTTAAACCCGGTAGTTGATATTCCGGCAACTCCGGAAGCTGTTGGTGAAACTACGTTGTGTACATGTTTGGTAAACGAGCAAGGTGTTCAAATTTCCACCGTTGAACATTTACTAGCTGCGGTTTCAGGTTTAGGCATAGACAATATCATTGTTGAGATAGACTCTCCTGAAATCCCGATCATGGATGGCAGTGCGTTACCATTTGTCTACCTGCTCCAGTCGGTTGGCATTGAAGAACAACATTGTGCGAAGAAATTTTTGCGCATTACCAAAACCATTCGTGTCGAAGAAGGTGACAAGTGGGCGGAGTTACGTCCACATGAAGGCTTTAAAATAAACTTTGCCATCGATTTTGATCACCCGGTAATCGCCAATACCACACAAAGTATGACGCTAGATTTAACCAGCAGTTCATTCATCAAAGAGATCAGTCGTGCTCGTACGTTTGGTTTCATGAAAGACATCGAGTTTTTACGCTCGCACAACCTGGCCTTAGGCGGCAGTCTGGAAAACGCGATTGTACTTGATGAGTATCGTATGCTTAATAGTGATGAACTGCGTTATGATGACGAGTTTGTGAAACACAAAATTCTCGATGCAATCGGTGATTTATACATGGGCAGCGTAAGTATTTTGGGTGAACTCAATGCTTATAAATCAGGTCACGGTTTAAACAACATGCTGTTACGCGAAGTATTCAAGCAAGTTGAATGCTGGGAATGGGCCACCTATGAAGACGAAAGACCATCGCCAATCGCATATCAGAGTCCTGCAGTGGCGTAGTAGAAAAGATTCGATATAAACCGGAGCCTAAGTTCCGGTTTTTTTATGTCTTTTTTTAGGTACAAGGTACAGGCTGTTGAGTTGACGAGATTCAGTACAATTAAATATTTGAACAATGGGAAATTTTAGTGATAGCCACTTTGCGTTGATTGCTGCAATAGTGCGAGGTTGAAACCCCGCCAACCATGGGTTACGTTTCCAAGGTTGGCGGGACTTTAGTCTCGCATTTTAGGGTATATTAGGTACCTCGTCTCTTGTACCCTGTTTCACTCATTCACATGCTTGGCCAAACGCCGCAGCACTTCCTTTAACCCCGGCGGCGCATTTTCGGCGACTTCATTAATTTGATCGGCAGTTTTTTGCGACATATGTTTCTTGGTTTTTACTTCTACTGTCTTTTCCGCTTTACGAATATTGCCGTGCGGATTCACTTTTATTTCAATTTTAGTGAAAATCCCCTGGGTTTGCATTGCCAACTGTTGTGCTATATTGTTACGCTCAAACTGTAGACGTTGACCCCATACGGGGGATTTAGCTTCAATTATCACTAAATCTGCTCTACAATTTGCTATTTGCCAAGCATTTTCTGGAAGATCAGGGCAGGTTTGTCGTACAATATCAGCCAGAATGTTAATGGATTGCGCTTTAGTCGAAAAATCGGCCATGTTGCCACTTGCTTTTTTAAGCAATGAATTTAAATCTTGTGGGTCTTTAACAATGCGTTTCATCGTATTTGTTCGCCTTGCAGTGAAATTCGACTAAAGTAATATATTTAAATAAATAAGTATTAGATGAGTTTAACACTATTATATCGCGGACAGAATGTCCGTTTTTCATTAAAATTAAGTAAACCCAGATGGCTTGCTATCGTCGGCGGCTTTGCCGTGGTCTCTGGTTTAACTATGCATTCGGCGTTAAAGCCCGACGTTGTGCCGGAACACTTGAAAACCGTTGAGCAAAAACCGCAATCAACTATCGCCAATGATCAACAAGTGATCGCGTTAAGTGTAAAAATTGCGGAAATGCAGTCCCATATTTTACGCTTAAATGCTTTAGGTGAAAGGCTGGCCGATGAAGCCGACATTCCAATGAATGAATTTAATATGGCGGCATTACCGCCAACCGGTGGGCCAGCACAAACAACAGCTATCAAGAGTGAATTTTCACTTAGCGAATTAGAAAAACAATTATTGGATTTAAGTATTAACGTTGAGCAAAAAGAAAATCAGCTTAACCTACTTGAATCTTTTGCATTGGGTCACCATATCGAAAGTACGAGTTATTTATCTGGACGTCCAATTGGCAAAGGCTGGCTGTCGTCATATTACGGAGTTCGTAAAGACCCATTTAATGGCAAACCTACCATGCATAAAGGGGTAGACTTTGCCGGTAAAGAAAATGACCAGGTATTTTCTACGGGTTCTGGCGTTGTTAGCTATGCTGGCGAGCGTTGGGGCTATGGTAATTTAGTAGAAATTGATCACGGCACTGGCTATAAAACCCGATATGCGCACAATAAATCGCATCTGGTAAAAATTGGTGACGTAGTTACAAAAGGGCAAGCAATTGCTTTAATGGGTAGTACCGGCCGTTCAACTGGGCCACACGTGCATTACGAAATCCTGCGTAACGATAAACAAATAAATCCAACTAAATACGTTTATCGTAAACCTAAAACTTAGGGTTTAATTCCTCGTAAAAATTTTTGAATCAGTCTTTGGCTGATGGTTTTTTATCGCCAGATAATTTTGGCAAAAATGGTCTAAATAAAATGTTTGTAAAATTAATGACAAAGCTTTTTGGTTCTCGCAACGATCGATTACTAAAACAAATGAATAAAGAAGTACAAAAAATAAATGCGCTAGAAGAAGTAACCCAAGCGTATAACGATGAAGAATTAAAAGGCAAATCAGTCGAATTCAAAGAGCGAATCGCCAATGGCGAAGCGTTAGAGAATATTTTACCAGAAGCATTCGCGGTAGTACGTGAAGCCAGTGTACGAGTATTTGGCATGCGCCATTTTGACGTGCAAATGCTTGGCGGCATGGTGTTACATCAAGGCAAAATTTCGGAAATGCGTACCGGTGAAGGTAAAACCCTTACTGCCACTCTACCCGCATATTTAAACGGCTTAACCAATGATGGCGTGCATATCATTACCGTCAACGATTATTTGGCCAAACGTGATGCTGACTGGGCACGTCCATTATTTGAGTTTTTAGGGATGACGGTTGGTTGTAATATTGCCAATATCAGCCAGGAAGAAAAACAAGCGGCCTATGATGCCGATATTACCTATGGTACCAATAACGAGTTTGGTTTTGATTACCTGCGTGACAACATGGCGTTCTCACCACAGCAGCGAGTGCAAAAATCGTTAAACTTTGCCATCATCGATGAGGTTGATTCAATTTTAATCGATGAAGCGCGTACACCTTTGGTGATTTCAGGGCAGGCAGAAGACAGCTCAGAGTTATACCGTCAAATTGATACCTTAGTGCCAACCCTTGTGTTACAAGATGCCGAGGACGAAGAAGGTGTAGAAAGCACCGGTGATTACACCTTAGATGAAAAATCGAAACAGGTATATTTAACCGAACGTGGTCAAATACGGGTAGAAGAAATTCTGCAAGAACGTGGCTTACTGGCAGAGCAAGATTCGTTATACAGCGCAGCCAGCATTGCTTTATTACACCATGTAATGGCGGCACTTAGAGCCCATAAATTATTCCAAAAAGACGTAGATTACATTGTTAAAGACGATGACATTGTTATCGTTGATGAGCACACCGGTCGTACCATGGAAGGCCGCCGCTGGTCAGAAGGGTTACACCAGGCGATTGAAGCGAAAGAAAACGTTAACATTCAAAATGAGAACCAGACATTAGCCTCCATCACCTTTCAAAACTTCTTCCGTTTGTATAACAAACTGTCGGGGATGACAGGTACCGCCGATACCGAAGCGTTCGAATTTAACCACATCTATGGTTTAGAAACAGTAATAATACCAACCAACCGTGACATGATCCGTAAAGACATGGCTGATCTGATTTATCTTACTGCCGATGAAAAATATGAAGCCATCATTACTGATATTAAAGATTGTGCAGAGCGTGGACAACCAGTATTGGTTGGTACTATAAGCATTGAAACTTCTGAGTTTTTAGCGAAAATTTTAAAGAAAGCGAAAATTAAGCACAAAGTATTGAATGCGAAATTTCATGCCGAAGAAGCGGAAATTGTTGCCAACGCCGGTTGTGTTGGCGCGGTAACCATAGCTACTAACATGGCCGGTCGTGGTACCGATATCGTGTTGGGTGGTAATTTGTCAGCGAACATCGGGACTCTGAAAGATCAAAGTGAAGAAAGCATTGCTAAAGCCACGACTGCATGGCAAGAAGAGCACAATAAAGTAATAGAGCTAGGTGGCTTGCACATAGTGGCAAGCGAGCGTCATGAATCAAGACGTATCGATAATCAATTACGAGGACGAAGTGGTCGTCAGGGCGACCCTGGTTCAACCCGCTTCTATCTTTCGATGGAAGATAGCTTGATGCGTATTTTTGCTTCTGAGCGTATCGCCAACATGATGCGTAAATTGGGCATGGAACACGGCGAAGCCATTGAGCATCCATGGGTAACCAAATCCATTGAGAACGCCCAGCGAAAAGTGGAAGGCCGCAACTTTGATATGCGTAAGCAATTACTCGAATACGATGATGTTGCCAATGATCAACGTAAAGTGATTTACGAACAACGTAATGATCTTCTCGATGAAGGTGATATCAGTGAAACGGTAAAAGCCATACGTTTAGACGTGGTCAATGGCATGATTGATGGTCATATACCGCCACAATCTTTAGAAGAAATGTGGAATGTACCCGGGCTTGAAGAACAACTTAAAGGTGATTTGACTATCGACTTAGCGTTAACACAATGGTTAGCAGAAGACGACAAGTTACACGAAGATTCATTACGTGAACGCATCATCAGTGAAGTTGAACAAGCTTACACCGAAAAAGAAACGCAAGTTGGCCCAGACGTATTGCGCCAATTTGAAAAAGCGGTAATGCTACAAACTCTCGATGGCTTATGGAAAGAACACTTAGCGGCAATAGATCATCTTCGTCAGGGCATTCATTTGCGTGGCTACGCGCAAAAGAACCCGAAACAAGAATACAAAAAAGAGTCGTTTGAATTATTCTCAAACATGCTGGATAACTTAAAATACGACGTGGTTAGCGTCCTGTCTAAAGTTCGCATTCAGCAAGAGTCAGACGTTGAAGCGGTTGAAGAGCAACATCGAAAAGCCGATGAAGCACCAAAGCAATACACGCATCAAGCAAGTGGCCATGCCGCTCAGCAAAATGAAGTGCCACGTGTTGGTCGCAACAACCCTTGTCCATGCGGCTCGGGTAAAAAATACAAACAGTGTCATGGGCAGCTGAGCTAAGCGAAGCTTAGAGCACAATTATAAAACCCGAAGTTGCTCTGCAACTTTGGGTTTTATAATTAAACAGGATAATGATGACAACACGAATTCATGTGGCCGTTGGGGTGATTTACCGACAAGGGCAATTCTTCCTTACCAAGCGGCTTGAGCATAGCCACCAAGGCGGTAAGTGGGAGTTTCCAGGGGGTAAGGTGGAAAACAATGAAACTGTGCATGAAGCGCTGCATAGAGAGCTTAACGAAGAAATTGCCATCGATACTCTTGCCATGCAGCCATTAATTACCATCAGCCATGACTATAGTGACAAACAAGTGTTGCTAGAAGTCTTTCTTGTCGATCAATTTCTCGGTGAGCCAACGGCACAAGAAGGCCAGCAGCAGGGCTGGTTTCACCAGAATGAATTAACCAGTATCGATTTCCCCAAGGCCAATACCCCAATCGTCGAAAAAATATTGGCAATGAACCTTTAAAGTGGTTGGCGGGGTTTAAACCTCGCGTAGTTAGCGGGAATTTTAACCTCGCATTGGTTAGCGGAGTTAAAACCTAGCTTATGGTTGGCGGGGTTTTAACCTCGCATTAGTTAGCGGAATATCAACCTAGCTTAATTACTGATACTTAAGCCCGGCATATCTTAAATAACCATTAGGATGAGAGCCATCAGGATCATGGTGAGTCCAATGCACCACACCACCTTTATCATTCCACTCATACACCCCATAAAACTCAATATCATCACCTTTACGCAACGACTTAATTCTATCGGCAATATTGATATTATGAGCTATCAGCAATGATTGATTATTGGCAAGCTTGAGAATAAAGCGCTGATGACGACTGCCGACATTGTCATCAGGTAACATTTTTAAAACTCTACCAGAACCTAAAACCTGAATGTTTGATAAACGATTCTGGTAAGCAAAGGCTATTTTCTCTAATCCCGAATAGGTATCAATATCTAGGTTTGGGTTAACTTCATGATCTAGGGAAACAAAGGCTTGCGCTAACAACTCATCAGAAGAAGTATTTTCAGTAAAAGCGATAACTTCTTCGGGTTCGGCTGACGTGCTATTTTCAATAGCATCTCGTTTTAAATAAACTAGGCCGGCAAGAAGCACTATTAAAGCAAAAAATATATTTCTCATAATCCCTGAAATCGGTTAACCAATGGTTAATATCCAGTATGCCTTAACTCATTCTTTTTACGCAAGGCTAAAACGGAGTAAAACTTTGTCTATTTTAGAGGTAGTTATTCTGATTCGACAAAAAATTTATTGTTTTTCAAAAACTCATCTTCAAGGGCATCTAACATTTCTTCCGACAACTCCTGCACACCTTGCGGCCCTTGCGAAATTTTATGATTCTCGTCTGCCCAGTCGCCTAAATCAATTAACTTACAGCGCTCACAGCAAAACGGACGAAACTCGTTATCTGTGCTCCAAACAACTTGTTTTTTACAGTTCGGGCAATTTACTTTGGTAACCATTTTTGATATCCAGATTATATAGAATGAGTTAGTATATTTGTAATAATTATAACAAGGTTAACTCGTGAATATCTCCCCTTATTTATTATTTAAAATGACACTGTTTTTATATATGGCTGTTGCAATGCATATAGTATTACCTACCCCGGGGGGATCAGGCTTGTATATAGCGCCAAATGTCTTTGGCTGGATTTTCATATTCTCACTTATCGGTTGCTGCCTATGGGAAATTGTTAAAACAAAAGTGTTGGTAGTTAACAAAGTCGATTATTTCATCCTGATCGGAACCATATTATTTGTAATACCTCTTTGTTATTCATCCAGTGATTTTTCAACGACCATTTTTAGGGTGCTAGGGCTATGCTTTGGCGCTCTATTATTGTTTTGCCTATCTCAATTGAAATTAGGTAAAGTGCAGAAAGGGGAAATCTTAAGCATCCTTCAAATAGGGATCTTCATTGAGTGCCTCATTGGGTTAATCCAGTTTTTTATACTCACCCAATTTGAAATCCAGATCCTTGGTTATACGCCTATATTCGATAGACCATATGGTTCTTTTACCCAGCCCAATGTGATGGCTAGTTCTATGGCAACAGGCGTAGTTTTAGCGCTCTTCTTAATTTTTTATGCGGAAAAGTTTAGCCTTAAAAAGTGGGTGATTAATGTTTCATATTTTAATTTACTCTCTTGTACTTTGCTGTTAATCCCTATGCAGTCTAAAACCGGGTTTTTAGGCTTGATAATCTCGATGATTTTATTGTTATTTATCTTTAAAAATCATTTTCCTTTATTCAAAAAAGCGATCTCTTTTCTCATTATGGGGGGGGGTAATTGGATTGGTGTCTATAAACTTTTTAAATAGTGTTGATAGAGGAGATAAACTATATTCAGATAAAGGTGTTAGAACTGATATTATTTGGGTTTCTGCTAACTTGTTTAGCCAAAACCCGATTCAAGGGGTTGGTTATGGCAATTTTGAAAAGAAATACAGATTACATCATTTATCACTACTAGACAGTGACATAGACTGGTTAGATAAACCGCTTGAAAAACTTGATCATCCACATAATGAATTTTTGATCTGGATTGTAGAAGGGGGAGTGGCACCGTTAATTGGTTTTTAATCATTACCTTGGCGTTCATACTGCAATTGATAAAAATACCATTGGAAAAAAGCGTTTTTATCATAGCTCTGTTAATACCCATTTTGTTGCATACTCAAACTGAATATCCTTTTTATCATTCAATCGTACATTTTGTATTTTTTATTTTTTATTTTTTTCCTTTGGATTATCAAAGAAGAAAATCAGTCTAACAAATATATTGAAATAAGAAATACTGGTTTATTTAAGATAACGGCTTTTTCGCTACCTGCAGTTGGTTTTTTATTTTGTATGACAACCATCCAAACTATGATGGTGATGGAGAGCTATAAAGTGGGGGGATTTAAAAATCATCGACAACTCGATTCTATTACTAATCCCATAAGTTGGAGTCAATATATTAATGTGACGGTGCATACAAGAGCTTTAATGCATGGTTTTGAAAATAAAAATCCAAAAGCTTTGATTTCTTATATCCATTGGGACTAGAGTTCACCGAGCTTAAACCGAGAAAAAACATTTACAAAAACATGATTTTGGCAATAGCAACCCTTGAAAAAGTTAATCATAATATTCCGAGTGAGCTCAGTGCTCGCGTATTTGCCAATGCAGCAACATTATATCCAGATGTAGAGTGGTAAGTTGTATAGGAGATTAGTTAACATTTGGCTAATTTAAAGGTGATATTTTCATTTATGTATTGCTGGCCCTTTTCATTGCACAATGCCATAAAACGAATGGAGTAACGATATCGGTTGCCACTAACTGAGGGGAAGTAATCTATACCTTCGGGTAACTTCATTCTCAACAGCATTAACCCTTCACCATTATCCTGATAAAAGCTATTGTCGGCTTGTATTTCTTCAAAGTCAGCTTTTTGACGAATAAATTTCAAAATCAACACCAATGCTTGCTCTATGTTACTCAGCGAAGATAACCATCTATCGACATCTTGTTGAATAAAAATCGGGGGTTGATTAAGCCAAAACACTAAAGCAGGTAAATCGAAACCACAATAGGCACCTTGTAAAGTAAAACGCTTACGCATGCCATCTAAAAATTTATCGTCTTTCAGTTTCGACCAGAGCTGCCGCTTAGAGCGTAACTTGGTCGCTAAAGATTTGGTTTGCTCAAGATTTAATTGCAGAGCTTTTGAATTAACTTCAGGATATTTCGACCAAAGGATCAAATTTTGCTCAAGCTTTTCAAGATCTTTAATGGCATCGCCACGTATATCACTTCGTTCCAGCGCATCTAAAATGGCAAACAGTGCATTGAAAAACAAGGTATGACTTGCCGAAAACTCTTGTGCCAGACACGATCGCGCTTGAACAAATAATTGTTCAAGTTTCAAATAGTTGCGTATCCGCTCATTAAGTGGATGTTCGTAAAGAATGTCGGCCATGTTTTTATAATTATAAGATGTTCTTTTTTATATTAACCATAGATTTAACTAAAGGCGAATATTTTTTTAGTTAACGATATTCGAATCTAACATGAGAAAGCTCAAATGTTATGAATATCACCTTAAACAGGCTATTTTTCAATAACCAGCTTTAAAAAGTTACGGTGCAATAATTCAACTTGCTGTTTCAACTCGTCAATTGAACAAGCATCATTATCGATAACAAAATCCGCATGCGCCAACCTGTCTTCACGGCTTACTTGCGCAGCAAGAATATTTTCTACTTGCTCTTTACTATTGTTATCACGGCTAATGGTTCTTGTTATCTGTGTCTCAGGCTTTACATCTATCACTAACACTTTTTCGACGCTTTTATTTATGCCATTTTCAATCAATAAGGGCGCCACTAACAAACAATACGGGCTTTTTGCTGCTTTACATTGTTCATTCATAGTTTCGCGAATCACAGGATGCAACAGCATATTTAACCAAATTTTGTCTTGCTCATTAGCAAATACTCGATGGCGCAATTTAGAGCGATCTAACTGACCGTTTTCGAGAATATAATCGCTACCAAAATGCTCGCTAATTCTTGCAAGAGCAGTTGTACCCGGGGCAACCACTTCACGAGCAACAATATCGGCATCAATAATATCAATGCCGTATTGTGCAAATAAATCGGCAACGGTAGTTTTGCCACTACCAATACCTCCGGTTAAACCTATGACTAATTTTGACATTCATTACCACGTTGGCGAGGTTTCACCTCGCGTCGTTGGCGGGACTTCAGTCTCGCGTAGATTCCTTAAATGCGAGACTGAAGTCCCGCCAACCTATGCTTACCTAGAGAAAAGGGTTCTGCGAACCTCTTTTCTCTAGGTAAGCATCGCCAAATACCACTGCCAGATACCTTCACCCCAAAGAGCTGTTATCCAACCGGCTACTGCTAAATATGGGCCGAAAGGGATGGGTTTAGAACCTTGATGATTTTTAAACATCATTAAGCTAATACCAACAATAGCACCAACCAAAGATGCCATCAAAATTAGCAGTGGCAATAATTCCCAGCCAAACCAGGCACCAAATACGGCAAACAGTTTAAAATCGCCATAGCCCATACCATCTTTACCGGTGATTAGTTTAAATAGCCAAAAAATAGACCATAAACTCATGTAACCCACGATGGCGCCTATCACGGCTTGTTCAATTGAAATAAATACACCATTTAAGCCTAAGATTAAACCAAGCCAAACCAGGGGTAAGGTAATTTGATCGGGTAAAATCATCTTGTCGGCATCAATCATAGTTAGGGTGATCAGTGACCAGGTAAGCACCAGCATAAACAGTGTTTGCCAGCTAACCCCAAAGTGCATAGCAATGATTAATGACGCTATTCCAGTTAGGGATTCAATTATCGGATAACGAACAGATATCGGGTTAGCACAAGCAGAACATTTACCCTTTAACACTAGCCAGGAAATTACCGGGATGTTTTCCCAAACCTTAATCTTATGGCCACATTTTGGGCAGGTGGATGCCGGCTTTGACAGAGTTAAAGTCGGCTCTATTTTCTTTTCTTCAACAGGTTTTAGCTCGTCTACGAGCAATTCTCGACATTCACAAAACCACCCGTTATCGAGCATCTTAGGCAATCGATAAATGACCACATTTAAAAAGCTTCCGATGACTAAACCAAGAATGGTGATGCTTGTGTAAAAAATGACAGGGGAGTGTTGCAACAGTGCGAATACATCAGAAAACACAGAAAAACCTTTTTGTTATTATTATTTATAATAAAAGCCGAAGTCCATGATAAGACTCCGACTTATAATTTTGCTTACTACTTACTGCTTACTGCTTACTGCTTACTGCTTACCACTTACCACTTACCACTTACCACTTACCACTTAGACATTAAACAATCATACCAATTTGGAAAATAGGTAAGTACATGGCAATGATTAAACCGCCGATTACCACACCTAAAACCGCCATGATCATCGGCTCTAATAATGCGGTTAGACCATCAACGGCATCGTCCACTTCTTGCTCATAAACATTAGCCACTTTCGCCAGCATATCATCTAACGCACCCGACTCTTCGCCTATAGTGACCATTTGAATAACCATGTCGGGAAATATGCTTGAATTGCGCATTGCCATGTTCATTTGCATGCCAGCTGATACCTCAGCGCGAATTTCATTTATCGCATTTCGATAAACCGCATTACCGGAAGCTCCAGCTGCAGAATCAAGCGCGTCAATCAAAGGCACGCCGGCAGCGAAGGTGGTGGAAAGGGTTCTGGCAAAGCGGGCAACGGCGGCTTTATCAAGGAGCGCTCCGATCACCGGTATTTTTAAAATCGACACATCGACTTTATCCCTAAAATCCTGACTGTTTAAATGGGCTTTTTTAAATAAGAAACTGGCCCCGAACATAGCGGCTAACGCTATGTACCAATAAGCAACCATAAAATCGGAAATGCCAACCACAAACAGGGTAAAGGCGGGTAATTCTGCATCAAAGCTGGCAAAAATGTCGACGAAAGTCGGTACCACAAAGATTAAAAGAATCGAGGTAACAATAGCTGCAATCACTAAAACCGCAATTGGATAGGTCATCGCTTTTTTAATTTTCGATTTAAGTACTTCAGACTTTTCTTTATAGATGGCAATTCGGTCAAAAATTGTTTCTAGAGCGCCCGATTGTTCACCGGATTTCACTAAATCACAATAAAGATCATCAAAATATTTAGGGTGTTCGCGCAAACAATCTGAAAACGGCAAACCCGCTTGCACCTGATTGCAGATTTCGCTTAATAACTTGCGGATATTGCCATTGTTATTGCCTTTACCTATCATTTCAATGGTTTGTACTAAGGGCACGCCGGCATTTAACATAGTGGCGATTTGCCGGGTGATCACGGCAATATCTTTTGGTTGAATTGCTTTATCGCTACTCATACCAAACATTGGCTTAGGCTTTTTCTTGGTGCGTAACGGAGTAATGCCTTGCTTTCGTAATTGCGCCTTTAACTCCATGATATTAGCCGCAGAAAGTTCACCTTTTATTTTTTTACCTTTGCGGTTAACACCATGCCAAAGAAAGGCTTCTAATGGTTTGGGTTTCACCTGTTTGCTTTGGGCATTCGCAATAGCCATAAACGTCCTACCTATTATTATTCTTCATGTTAACAATATGGCACTTTATGCGGTAACTCGACTGACTTCCGATAAACTGGTGACCCCAGATTTGGCTTTCAGTAATGCCGATTGTCGCAAATTTTTAAAACCTTCAGTTCGTGCCTGCTTGGCGATATCTAGTGAGGTGCCACCATCCATTATAATACTAGCAGTATCCTGGCTAATTTTCATTACTTCATAAATACCGACCCGGCCTTTGTAGCCTTTAGTGCATTCGTCGCAACCTACGGCTTTGTAAATCGTTAAATTGGCAACTTCATTTTCGGCAAAACCGAATTCGAGTAATGCGTGCTCACTGATATCATCTTCTACTTTGCAGTGATTACATAAACGTCGGGCCAGCCGTTGGGCAATAATTAACGTCACTGAGCTTGCCACATTATAAGAGGGCACTCCCATATTCAGCAGTCGGGTAAGCGTTTCAGCTGCAGAGTTTGTGTGCAATGTAGATAGCACCAAATGACCCGTTTGCGCGGCTTTAATCGCAATCTCTGCCGTTTCTAAGTCTCGTATTTCACCAACCATAACAATATCGGGATCTTGCCGTAAAAACGATCTTAATGCACTGGAAAAATCGAGACCAGCCTTATTGTTGATTTGAACCTGGTTTACCCCTTCAAGGTTGATTTCTACCGGATCTTCGGCGGTGGAAATATTTCGTTCTTCGGTGTTTAAAATATTTAACCCGGTATAAAGAGAAACGGTCTTACCAGAGCCAGTAGGGCCAGTTACCAAGATCATTCCTTGCGGCTTCGACAAGGCGTCTAAATAAAGCGCTTTTTGCTCATCTTCATAACCAAGTATATCGATCCCCAGTTTGGCACTGGAAGAATCGAGGATACGCATTACCACTTTCTCGCCCCACATGGTGGGTAGGGTTGATACCCGAAAATCAATCGACTTTTTCTTAGATATTGCTAATTTTATCCGGCCATCTTGTGGTAGCCTGCGTTCGGCGATGTCCAATTTTGACATCACTTTTAATCGTGCGGTCATACGACTTGAAAGGTTCACCGGTGGGCTAGCCACTTCCGTTAATATACCATCCACACGAAAACGAATTCTGAATTTATGCTCAAATGGCTCAAAGTGTAAGTCGGAGGCGCCTTTTTTAATCGCATCGAGCAATATTTTATTGATATAAACCACAATGGGTGCGTCATCAGCACCACTGCTGGCTTCTTCATCTTTTTTATCATCTTCAACATCAAGATCGCCCAATTCATCTTGATCCAAGTCGGTGATATCTAAGGCAGAATTTTCATCTTCGAGTATCTTTTCAATAACTTCCCGTAATGAGATTTCATCTGCAATTACCACTTCTGTGCTATAGCCGGTGTTAAATTGAAATTCTTCTATGGCATCTATATTTGTGGGATCGGACACTGCCACATGCAAAATCCCCCCTCGTAAATACAAGGGTAGAGCATTATGTTTACTGATTAATTTTTCGTTTCGCAGACCATCTGGTAAAATGTTCAGATCGATTTGCTTAAGATCAACATAAGAAAAACCAAAACTTTTCGACAGCGTTTGAGCGATAATATTGGGGGAAGTTTTTTCTATGTTTACCAGATAACTAATGATAGATATTTTTTGACGCTGACTCTCGGAAAATATACTGCCAGCCTTCTCTGTCGCGACGATTTCGTTACGCACCAAAGCCGATAGTAAACTTGATTGTCGATGAATTCCTTTCATTTGTATTCTTTTATTTTTAAAAGGTTATTAATAGTTTACCTAAAATAGTCAAAACCTCAATATTATAATGTAAAGTCTTTAACAAAGTTTAGATATTTTACAGCCGCTGGAGTCGTCATTCCAAAGTATAGAATTATTGGAGTCAACTATACCAGTTAAAATATAGGTATCTAAGTTACTTATATTTCCAATATTTTCAGGGGTTGTTTTGACCACTATCTTAGAACTAGTACCAGAAATAGTTATAGTCGATATAAATTCATTTTGCGCCCATTTAGAATTTACATTTAACTTTGAGCAATCAGGAAGGGAATTAGCCTGGATACAAATATCTATTGATGTTTTAGCAGGAGCTGCTGCACTAATCACGGTAGCGAACTTAGCCTTGTCACTATAATGTATGTAGCTAGGTAGTGCTATTGAAGCAAGCACACTCAATATAGCTACTACAAGGAGCAATTCTATTAATGTAAAACCATTTTGATTTTTCATTCGGCGATTTTTGAGAAAAAGCTCCTTAGAAAGGAGCTTTTAGTCTAGCTTATTAACAAAGGCCGGCTACTTTACAGCCACCGCTTGATGCCCATGTAACAGCACTGCCACTAACATTACCGGTAAGTACGTATGTTTCAGTAGCAGTGATATCAGGATTAACAAGGGGATCTGGTATTGCAGTAATTGTGATAGCAGTTGCTGTGCCAGCTATAGTTACAGAGCCTACTAGTGGAGCTGAAGCCCAGTTAGAATTAGAAGCTAAAGTAGCACATTTTTCACCAGTAGTTACGGCATTAGTTTGCACACATAATTCAACCGCAGTTTTTGCTGGAGTGATAGCTAATACAACTTCAGAAAAAGCTGCTCTATCAGAGTATGTTTTGTAAGCAGGTAATGCAACGGCGGCAAGAATACCGATGATCGCAACCACGATCATTAGTTCGATTAGGGTAAAACCCTGGTTTGATTTGATGTTTTTCATAGTGGTATATCCATTAAATATTTAATTGTTATTATGGGGGCTAACGATAATATGGACCATTTTTTACGATCTGTAAAACTTTTTTAACCATTTGTGCACATTTTTGGCCATATTTTGACTTAGCGCATGATTTTTAGACAATGTGTCGTCGAAGTAGGGCTAACTTGCACAGAAGTCAGCATTAAAGGAGATCCCGGATCAAGTCCTGAAGATAATTTAAGAATTCTGAGGTGATGATAATTTGAATCGAGATCACTGTTTAATAATCTCGCTTTAACTTAGTCTTTTTCTAGGCGCATTGTTGATTTATTATTCTTTACATTGCGTTAAGCAAACCGCATCGATAAATCTATCGCTTTCACGTTTTTGGTTAATGCCCCTACCGAGATGAAATCTACTTTGGCTTTGGTGTATGCTTTTAGTATTTCTATGGTCATGTTGCCAGAGACTTCTAATTTGGCTTTGCCTCGGGTTAACTTAACCGCGGTTTCTATCATTTCGGTGCTGAAGTTATCTAACATGATGATGTCGGCGCCAGCGGTTATTGCTTGCTTTAATTCCGCTAAGCTTTCTACTTCCACTTCTACGGTTTTACCCGGGTGGTTTTGTTTTGCCGTGGCAACCGCATTATCAATACCACCACAGGCATTAACGTGATTTTCTTTGATTAAGAACGCATCAAATAGGCCAATTCTGTGGTTGTGGCCACCTCCGCAAGTTACGGCGTATTTCTGCGCACTTCGTAAACCCGGTAAGGTTTTACGAGTATCTAAAAGTTTTGTTTCACTTCCCGCTAACTCT
Source organism: Thalassotalea sp. 42_200_T64 (assembly GCA_002162925.1). Classification (GTDB taxonomy): domain Bacteria; phylum Pseudomonadota; class Gammaproteobacteria; order Enterobacterales; family Alteromonadaceae; genus Thalassotalea_A. The sequence goes on from MABC01000026.1 coordinate 56,772, forward strand.
TTTACGTATTGGCTGGTCAGCGTTGCAGTGCCAGACAAGCTTTGTAAAAAGTTTAAGGCGGTGCGCTCGCCGGTTAATAGCAAGCGGGCGTTACCGTTTAATTCGAATAACGTGGTGTTGGCTCTAACTGCCTGGCCGTCGTTGACAAACCAGGTGATTTGAGTGTGTTGATTGCTTGATGCATCGAGTTGCTTAAACACTTCATTTACCCAGGCGACACCCGAAATTATGCAGTCTTCGCGACAAATAACCGTGGCGACGGCTTTACTGTCTGCCGGTATTAGGGAGGCGGTAATGTCGCTTTCAGCAATTGGGGTTTCACCGGGTTTTGCTCCCAAGTCTTCAGCCAAAGCCCAAGTTACTGTGGTTGCAATGTCGAGTTGTAGCTCAGGACTTATTTGAAGGTCAAGGTTGTGCATGTGTTGTTCTCTGCTTTAATTTATTGTGTTGATAACTTATTTTTTGGTGACAGTGTGCGGTTAAAACCGCCCCTACGCTATAAGGTATTCACTGCTATGGTCAAGCCTTCTTGGCTTGAATGTATTCGACTTTAGCGCAGCACAGTTAATTAGCGCAGCTCAGTTAAATAAAGGTATTTACCCGTTTGTCGAAAATCTACTTGTTTTAACGCACTCATGCCCAACAGGATCTCATTAGTGTCCATGCCAGGGTTGATGCTGGCGTCGACATTATAAAGGATAATATTACCAATACTCAATTGATCTATTGTAGTTTGGTAAACCTTTACTCGGCCATTTGCGGTTTCGGCATAATGGCTGCCCAAATTTGGCAGGTTGAGATTATCGGCGATTTTTGCCGGGATCGATACATTGGTAGCACCGGTATCGAGTAGAAACACCACACTTTCATTATTAATGGTACCCGCCGAGACATAGTGGCCCCATTTATTACGCTTTAGGGTTACTTGTGCTAAGCCTTCGCTGTTTAAGGCAATGGTTGGTGTCTGATTCGGATTGCTTTGCCTATCTAATGTGCCCTGAAAGACCCACACTAATAACCCAAAAAAAAGGATCCAGGCGATCCACATGAAGGTTTTACCTATTTTTTTACTGTCATCTATCGGCTGCATAGTGCTAATCTTCAATTAACTAAGTTTTTAACTTACATTTTTTAGAGGGCTCATAACATTAGTATGGAGACAAAACTTGCAATCAACAATGGCTGGCTCGAAGTTTCTGCTAAACCCTCAACGCCGCAAATCAGCCATTTACCTTCGCCACACTGTGATAACAGGGAGTGTGACGACATCAGTTTGTTGGTAATTCATAACATTTCCTTGCCACCGGGCAAATTTGGCTCCAGTCATATTTCCGATTTATTCATGGGCTGTTTAGACCCTGATGAAGATGATTACTTTAAAGATATTTATCAACTGCGGGTGTCGGCCCATTGTTTAATTCGCCGAGACGGCGCAATCATTCAATATGTGCCTTTTACCAAGCGTGCCTGGCATGCTGGCGTATCTAGCTTTGCCGGACGTGAAAAATGTAATGATTTTTCTATTGGTATAGAAATGGAAGGGACCGACGATATTGCCTATTCCGATGCCCAATATCAAACATTGAACTTACTCAGTGCTGCCATTGTTACTACTTACCCCGATATTGATGTGGATAACATCACCGGCCATTGTGATATTGCGCCGGGCAGAAAAACCGATCCTGGTGATAGTTTTGATTGGGCCAGGTTTAAAAACGGCTTAACTAAATCCTGATATAAATCCTGAAATAACAGGCGGATGACGTTGTTATTAATTTTCTGGCATTCTTTACTGGCAAAAACAAGGGGGTAGGAGTAAAATTTTAGTATCAAACAAGAATAATTTAAGTAGTACAGGATAATCAATGAGTCTTATTAGTTTGTTAATTGCTTTGGCAGCAGAGCGAGTGTTACGATCTAAGCATTGGCATTTTAATTTTTATTATGCCCCCTATCTCAAGTTTGCCCGTGGTTTTGTTTCTAAAGGCGAGATCAGTAAAAGCAGCTTAAATGTCATTGTGTTAGCACTAATACCCGCCATTTTGGTTTGGGGTCTGATAGCGCTTGCCGATAATATCTTCATCGAATTTGTCATTTCAACCATAGTGCTTATTGTTTGTCTTGGCTGTTCAGCCGCCAGAGAATCTTATAAAAACTTTTTAAATGCGGCGATGCGTGGTGATGAAGTTGCCGTTTCTCATCATCAAATGGAATTACAACAAAATCAGGATTTTGACGGTGAAAGTTTTGGTCAAACGTTAGTCTGGTTAAATTATCAATATTACATGGCATTAATGTTAGTGTTTGTTTTTGCCGGCATTGGTGGTGTGGTGTTTTACCGGTTGTTGGTAGCAATCGCCAATAATATCAAGAATGAAGAAGATGAAGTTTATTTACCGGAAGCTGCGGTTATTCATGGAAAAAATATTCTCTTCTATATTGATATCATTCCATCGCGTTTTGCCGCATTTGGTTACATGCTAGTTGGCCATTTTTCCAAAGCGTCAACAATTTGGCTGGAGGGGTTACTAAATTTTCAACTTTCCACACGAAAGTACCTTTGTACGGTGGCGAAAACTTCAGAAGAGTATGTCGTTAACGATGACGATCTTACTGCCGAGCCAACTTTGCTAGTGCGTTTAGCGAAACGTAATGTTTTATTATTGCTCGCCGCAACCGCATTTATGACTATCGCCGGTGTCTTGCACTGATCGCATAAACACAAAAAAATCGAATAGCCGCTACAAGTTCATCTGTAGCGGCTTTTTTATTCAGGGAAGAATTATATGCAGAAAATACAGGGATGTTTAATTTTCTGTTTTGTACATGGATGATGAGATGAACACCTCAAGTTGATTCGGCGTCACAATGCGCCATTATTGAGATTGACCATTCAATAAGCAAACAAGAGGTGTTCACTATGAAAGTTACATTAATTG
>MABC01000068.1 GCA_002162925.1 Thalassotalea sp. 42_200_T64
GCCCGCAATTAATCCCCGCGGTTTCCACAATGTAGCTTTGTTCGACACCAGCCAAGCAGGTTCAGTTGAGAGTTCTTGATATTTTGTCGTTGGCTGGTAACTAACAAACCTTAACTTAACTGTCTTGTAGCTGCTCTTTAATCAAATCCATAAACGCCTTGCCGTAGCGGGCAAGTTTTGTATCTCCTACCCCGCTAATGGCTAAAAACTCGGTCGAGTTTCTCGGTTTTATCCGAGCCATTTCAATTAAAGATGCATCATTAAAGACAATAAATGGTGCGATATCTTCACTATCAGCAATATCTTTACGCAAAGTGCGCAGTTGCTTAAACAGCACCTTGTCGTAGCCTGATGATGCTTTATTTTGTTGCCAGTAGCTTTGGTGCTGCAATCGCGGCCTAGCCATCATCAGCGGCTCTTCGCCTTTTAACGCCGCTTTCGAAGCATTGGTTAAACACAATGCCGATTGCTGTTCAATGTCTTGCTGTAATAAACCCAAATGAATGAGTTGGCGAATGACAGAGAACCAATAGCCACGGTTTTTATCTTTGCCAATAGCAAAGGTTGATACCGTTTCATGCTGCTGTTTTTTGACTTTATCTGTGTCTCTGCCACGCAGTACATCAATCACATAATGAATATCTCCACTTTGATTGATGCGATACACACAAGAAAGTACCTTTTGCGCATCCACCGTGGCATCATAGCGGCTCGGTGGATCTAAGCAAATATCACAGTTACCACAACCTGAATGCGTGTACTCGGCAAAGTAATTGAGTAATACTTGCCTTCTACAGGTTTGTGCTTCGGCAAAACCTGCCATTGCAGAAAAGCGCTGCATTTCTACATTGGCACGTTGTTCATTATCGTTCTGGTTAATGCGTTTTTTAATTTTATCGATGTCCTGGTTATCGTATAAAAATAACGCCTCGGCCGTTAAGCCATCACGCCCCGCTCTGCCGGTTTCCTGATAAAATGATTCTAACGTACGCGGCATTTCATAATGCACCACAAAGCGCACATTCGGCTTATTGATGCCTAAGCCGAAGGCAACGGTGGCCACCACAATGCGAATATTGTCTTTGGTAAAACCGTCTTGGATAATGCTACGAATTTCTGGCTCTAAACCCGCATGATAACCTGCACAATTAATGCCCTTACTCGCTAAGAAGCCACTTAATTTATCCACCTGCCAACGGCTATTGCAATAAATAATGCCGCTGTCTTCCCCACATTGTTTTAAATAATCAATAAGTTGTGATTCACCATTGTATTTTTCCGTTAGCGTATAACGAATGTTAGGGCGATCAAAACTGTCCAAATGCACATAAGGATCATTAAACCTTAACTGGTTTAAAATATCTTTACGTGTAGTCACATCGGCGGTTGCGGTCAGTGCCATCACTGGCGTATAAGGAAAGTGTTCTTTTAATTTACCAAGCTGAGTATAAGACGGCCTGAAATCATGGCCCCATTGCGAAATACAATGCGCTTCATCAATGGCAAAAAAACTGATTTGCATACTCGCCAACGATTGCAAAAAGTAATAGTTCAATAAGCGCTCAGGCGCGACATACAAGACTTTAATTTCACCGCTGGCGATGCGTTGCATGGTTTGATTAATGGTTTGTATGTCGAGACTGGAATTGATAAACGCCGCGCCAATACCTTGCCGTACTAAGCCATCGACCTGATCTTTCATTAAAGCAATTAATGGTGAGACCACTACGGTTAACCCTGGCATTATGGTAGCGGGTAATTGATAACAAAGAGATTTACCGCCACCAGTTGGCATTAACACCAAACAGTCTCTACCTTGTAATAAATTTTCTATGACTTGTTGTTGACCAGGACGAAACGTTTGATAGCCAAAGTGATGGCTCAAAGAGTGCAGTAAATCAGGAGATTGAGTAGAGGTTTCTAAGTCTTGTTTCAAGATATTATCGTTATTTTTGTCAAGTTCGTACATTTTACCCAAGGATCGCTCGTTTCGATAGACAATTTTTAGCAGTAATATACTCTATAATGCGAAGTCTTTGATTTAGAGCGAATTATGGAAAAAGAAATTATTTTTGAGCAGGTAACCAAGATGTGGAATACTCGCATAGCCTTCAATCAGCTGCTTGGTTTTAAAATAACCGAAATGCAAGACGAATACGCAGAAATACAGTTTAACTGGGACGATAAATTGATGGGCAATCCGATGCAAAAAATTCTCCATGGTGGCGTTACCGCTTCCGTGTTAGATATGGTCGGCGGCGTGGTTATTGCTGCCAATATGATCAGCCGTATTCAACAACCAAGCAAGGAACGTATTAGTGAGAAGTTAGGAAAATTAAGCACCATAGATTTACGCACCGATTTTTTAAGACCCGGTCGAGGTGAAACATTTATCGCAACCGCACGCATTATTCGTCATGGCAGTAAAGTGGCGGTGGCCCGTATGGAATTACATAATGAAAAGGGTGAACACATCGCCTTCGGTACCGGCACTTATATGGTATAGAAAGGAACATTTAATACCAATGTTTTACCACCTAAAGCGATGAACTATGATAGCATTGCGCAAAATTCTAACTCGCCCAGAACATAAAGACCATGACTCAATCAGCAGATAATCGCAGTGGTGTGATCAATGCCCTATTGGCTTATGCCATGTGGGGAATTGCACCGATTTATTTCAAATTACTCGGCCAGGTTTCGGCACCTGAAATTCTAGTGCACCGCATTATTTGGTCTTGCGTATTATTGATCATTATTGTGCTCGCGATGGGCAATTGGCGTAAAGTGCAACGCATTGTTGGCGATGCAAAAATGCTGGCCTGGTTACTACTCACCGCACTCATTTTAGGCGCTAACTGGCTGATCTTCATTTGGGCCATTAACAGCGGCAATATTCTGGAAGCCAGCTTAGGCTATTTTATCAACCCATTGTTTTCGGTGGCTCTGGGCATAATTTTTCTTGGTGAGCGCTTAAGAAAATGGCAAACCATCGCGGTACTGTTTGCGTTAATCGGTGTGGTTATACAGTTATTCAATGTTGGCAGCATACCGATAATAGCCCTAAGCCTTGCCGGTACCTTTGGCGTTTATGGCCTATTGCGGAAAAAACTTATGGTTGAATCGGTACCCGGTTTGTTAATTGAATCTGCGTTAATGCTACCTTTAGCGATTATTTATTGGCTGTTCTTTATGGATACGCCAACCAGCAATATGTTTGCCAATAACACCAGTTTAAACATTACCTTAATTGCTGCTGGGCTGGTCACGACGGCACCGTTATTATGCTTTACCGCTGCGGCGAAACGGTTATCTCTCGCCGCTATTGGGTTTTTCCAATACCTTGGACCAACGATAATGTTTATTTTGGCGACAGTGCTTTATCACGAAGCATTAATGATTGAAAAACTCATTACCTTCGTGTTTATTTGGGTAGCCATTGTCATTTATAGTTGGGATTCGTTCAGAAAGATAAAACAACAACGTAAGCTGAAAAAATCCGCTTAAGTTTTATCGCCATTTACTTATACCAATTCCGACAATTTTTTGGTCAATAAATTATCGGACTTGGTATCAAACATGCACAAGTGGAAGGATGAAACATACACTTTCATCTTTCTTTTGTGCGATTTCGCCACTCTCTTTCACCTGCTGCTGACAATCAATTTACCAATGATTTAGATTGTGGATAATTTTAGCACCAACCCCAAAAATGTATTCAATTTGCTTTTAGTACTAATAGTGAAATTTCCCACTGGTACATAATGATGCCGTTGCCAGGCTTCACTGAAGGCACTAACAAGGACGAACACTTTATCCATATAATTTGATTTTGGAAAATTTCCGTTACAAATTAACAACTTTAATGGTTCTTAAAACTTTATTTTTTCGAAAATGCTGCTAATAGTTTATTAACTGTAATTAGTTGTCGGCTATTGATAGTAATTTTTAGTTGTAATTCAGGATAATTAAAAATAACAAAAGGACCAGGGAAATGTTTAAACTTTCTAAGTTAAGTAAATCGATTGTATTTTGTTCGGGATCCGCTTTACTGTCTTCCATCAGCTTCGGTGCAATGAGTACTGAAGACGATGAGGATATAGAACGGATTGAAGTGACGGGGTCGCATATCAGGCGAACGGATATGGAAGGGCCATCCCCACTTACCAGCATATCCGCAGAGGATATCTCAAAATCCGGGGTCACCGACCTCATCAGTTTATTCAGTAAACTGCCAATCGCCGGTCAAGGCACCTTTTCAACACAAGCGAACAGTAGTGACGATACTGCCAATGGTGGTTCTAGTGTTTCACTACGTGGCTTAGGGGCCGACTCAACGTTAATCTTGATCAATGGTCGCCGAGTATCGGTCAGCCCGTTTGCCAAAACCATAGATACCGCATTTGTCGATATTAATAATATTCCGCTCGCGGCAATAAAACGGGTCGATATCCTCAAAGATGGGGCATCGGCCACTTATGGCTCTGATGCCATTGCCGGTGTTATCAATATTATCTTGCGGGATGATATCGATGGCGTAGAAATCAGCGCCAAAATTGGTGACACCGCCGATGGCGGTGGTGAAGAAGAAAATATTAGCCTGGTTTGGGGCAATAGCACTGATACTACCAGCCACACCTTCGTATTGGATTATTTCCGTCGTGGAGAAATTCTCTATTCTGACCGTGATTATTCGAAATCATCCAATCAAAGCGCGTTACGACCTAATGATCCTAATGCAACCGATTTTCGTAGTTCATCTGGTATTCCTGGTACTATTGCTTTAGCCGCTGATTCAACACACAGGTTAGCCGATATCTGGGGCAATGATACCTGTCCTACAGGAGACATTACCCAAGATACGGATGAGAATGGGAATTTAACGGGTTATAATCTCTGTCGTTATGATTATGCGCCTCATATGTCGATGGTTCCGCAAACAGAACGCTTAAGTTATAACTACATGGGTAAATACGAGATAACCGATAAGCTTGAAGGCTTTACTGAACTTAATGGCCAAAATGCAAAGACTATGATCCGCGGTGCCGGTAGCCCAAGCTTCAATGAGCTGTTTATGTCTGGCGATAACGCCAATCATCCATTTGCTGACGATCCAAATCATGAGTTTTATCAACAAGATCTTACCATGCGCCGCCGAATGGTCGATATTGGCAACCGTAAAAAAGAAGTCGATACCGATTACTATCGGTTAATCATCGGCTTACGTGGTGATTTTGGCGAATGGAACTGGGAGGCGGCATACAGTTATATAAAAAGTAAGTCGGTGGAAATGGGTGTCGATGGCTATCCTAACTCACAACGGGTGCAAGAAGCCATTGACAGTGAACTGTGGAACCCGTTTGAACCATCATCGAACTCGCCAGAATCGTTAGCATTTATTGAAACCAATACTAGTAGAGTCGGTAAATCCACCAACAAAACTTTCGATGCGAAAATCTCAGGTCCAGTTTTTGAAATGCCTGCGGGTGATTTATTGATAGCTTTAGGCGCCGAGTATCGGGAAGAGTCTATTAGTGATAACCCAGATGATCAATTCTTGCGTGGTAATGTCTTTGGTACCGAATCAACGGCAGCAAATGGCAGCCGAGATAATACCTCAATTTTTGCAGAATTAGCGATCCCGGTATTAGACAATTTAGAAGTGCAACTAGCGGTACGCCATGAAGACTATAGTGACTTTGGTACGACAACCGATCCGAAAGTCTCGTTTTTATGGGCACCACTCGACAATTTAAGTCTGCGGGGCTCTTACGGTACCGCGTTTAGAGCTCCATCGTTGCATCAGTTAGGGCTTGGCCGAACCGATGAATCGCCAAACTTAGTCGATACCATACGTTGCGATGCTGTGGGTAATATTAATAAAGCCTGTGAACCACAGGAATATACGGCGGTCTTTGCAGGTAACCCAGATTTAGGTCCGGAAGAATCCACCAGTTATAACCTGGGCGTAGTATATAATATCACCGATGATGTCAGTTTTTCGGTAGATTATTACAGCTACGAAATCGAAGACATTATCGCCTCTGATACGCAATTTGTGTTCAGTAACTTTGGTGACGATCCTGATGTGGTTGAACGATTACCATCGGCAATACCAAACGATCCTGGCGAAGTCGTGCAAATATTCGATTCATTTCAAAACATTGGTGATCTTGACACTTCTGGCTTAGATTTAGATTTACGCTGGAACTTAGAGACCGGCATCGGCCAATTCAAACTGTCGTACGTGCTTAACTATGTTATTGAGTACGAAGATAAACGTCCTGATGGCGAAGGTGGTCAACGGATAGAGACTGAGGCTGGTGATTTTGAACAACCGGAGTTTAGATGGACCGCTGCAGTAGACTGGATTAATGGTACCGGCGATATTGGTGCCAATGCTTCAGTTAACTACATTGATGAATTTGAACAGGATGCTTCCGTTCAAGGACCTGGAGTTTCAAGCTTTGATTCATTTATCACCGTGGATGCGGCCGTGAACTATTACGGTTTTGAAAATACTGTAATCACCTTAGGGGCAACCAATTTGTTCGATGAAGAGCCGCCGTTCGCCTATCATGACTTTATGGGCTTTGCGGTAAATGTTCACAGTGGTCAAGGTCAATTTGCCTACTTACGAGCTAACTATAAGTTCTAAAGCTATTGGTTAGACTCTTATTGAAAGGCTTTGGAGTAACCGGCAAAGCCTTTATATTTTCCACGTTTTTTACTATACCCGCTCCACTTCAAGATGCAGGTTTCAGAGTTCTTGAATGGCGACGGGTATATACCCGTCGCCATTCAAAGTGAGGGATTTCAGTGGGAGTTAAAAGCAATTTAGGCAAGGCATTGAATTTAGAGAATGGTTGTTCCATTTTTCAATTTAATAACGCGGCATAAATTGCTTTTAAACCCATCGAAGAAGTGCTTGAGCGATCCCACTACTTCGTTGTAGCTATTTGTAAGGGAATGACCATTGCTACATAACTACGCCTTGTATTGAAATCGCTCAAGCACTCTGAAACCTTCATCTTGAATGGCGACGGGTATACATGAATTAAATCGCTTCCAATCTTGCATAAGCCACAACCAGCCATTTGCTGCCATGTTCGCTAAAGTTCACTTGTACCCGAGACTGGGCTCCTGTGCCTTCAAAGTTGAGTACTACGCCTTCACCAAATTTTTGATGCTTTACTTGCTGGCCTAATTTAAAACCGCTGTTTTCAAAGGTTTCCATGGTGATGGTATTACTGAATCTGCCGGTGGTTTTCGGTTTTGATACCTGGTTGCGCATGCGGATTTCATCGACATATTTATCGGGTAATTCTTTTAAGAATCGGCTCTGGCGATGATATTTTTCCTGGCCATACAAACGACGCGACTCGGCATGGGTTAAATACAGCTTTTTCATCGCCCGGGTCATGCCAACATAACAAAGGCGGCGCTCTTCTTCTAAACGGACAATGTCTTCTGCCGATTGTTGTGACGGAAACATGCCCTCTTCCATCCCCACCATAAACACCAATGGAAATTCCAAACCTTTGGCCGAGTGCAATGTCATTAACTGCACGGCCGCTTCATACTCATCGGCCTGTGATTCACCCGCCTCCAATGCGGCATGAGTTAAAAATGCCGTTAACGGCGTTAACTCTTGTTCAAGTTCCGGATCAACTTCAAAGGTTGAACAGGCGGTGACTAATTCGTTTAAGTTTTCGATTCTCGCCGCCGCACGTTCGCCTTTTTCCGCTTGGTACATGGCTTTTAAGCCGCTGTGTTGGATCACATGATTGGCTTGCTGATCCAAATTTAAATTACTCGAGTCATCTTCTAATTGGCTAATTAAATCGACAAAGGCTTTGATGGTTTTAGCACTTCGGCCCGATAACTCATCATGTTCAAGCATATAAATACAGGCATCCCACAAGGTCGAGCCATGGCTTCTGGCCGCATCTCGAACCAAAGTGAGGGTTTGGTTACCAATACCACGAGTCGGGGTATTAATCACCCGCTCAAAGGAAGCGTCGTCATTACGATTATTGATAATGCGTAAATACGCTAACGCGTCTTTAATTTCCTGACGTTCAAAGAATCGTAAGCCACCATAAATACGGTAAGGTATTTGCCCCTGCAACAAGGCTTCTTCTAACAACCGCGATTGCGCATTACTGCGATACAACAGCGCCACATCATCGAGTGAATTACCATCCGCCAGCCACTGTTTAATACGGCCAGCAATGAAACGGGCTTCGTCGAGTTCATTAAAGGCGGTATACACCGAAATGGTTTCGCCCGCATCATCCTTAGTCCACAAGTCTTTACCCAAACGATTATTGTTATTGCTGATCAGCGCATTGGCTGCGTTCAGAATGTTGGCGGTTGAGCGATAATTTTGTTCAAGGCGGATGGTTTCGGCATCAAAGTCTTGTAGAAAGCGTTGAATGTTTTCAATTTTTGCGCCACGCCAGCCATAAATGGATTGATCGTCATCACCAACGATCATCACGTTACCATGCTTTTTACCGAGCATGTTTAACCAGGCGTATTGAATGGCATTGGTATCTTGAAACTCATCCACCAAAATACGCGAAAAACGTTGCTGGTAGTGCTCAAGCAATACCGGGTTATTCAACCACAGCTCATGCGCGCGCAATAGTAATTCGGCAAAATCGACAAGTCCTGCTCTATCACAAGTCTCTTGATAGGTTTGATAAATTTTGACAAAGGTTTGTTCGGTCGGATCAAACTGGCAATCAATGTGTTGCGGCCGTAAACCCTCATCTTTTTTGCCATTGATGTACCACATCGCTTGCTTGGGAGGCCATTTTTTTTCATCCAATTGTAACGTGCGCACTACGCGTTTAATTAAACGTAATTGGTCATCAGAATCGAGCACCTGAAAACTTTGCGGTAAGTTTGCTTCCTGAAAATGCATGCGCAATAAACGATGTGCCAAGCCATGGAACGTGCCCACCCACATACCTTGAATGTTACCACCAACGGCTTGTTCCACCCGACCGCGCATTTCTGCGGCGGCTTTATTGGTAAAGGTAACCGATAAAATACTGTGTGGCGAGATTTTCTCCACTTGCACTAGCCAGGCAATACGGTGCACTAACACCCGGGTTTTCCCTGAGCCGGCGCCAGCCAATATCAGCATATTTTTTGATGGCGCCGCTACCGCATCACGTTGATTATCGTTTAAAGAGTCGAGTAAATCTGAAACATCCATAATTATTATTAGCTTTGCAATTTGGCAGAAAAATAGAAATTAGCGCTAGTATAACAAGCATTATTATCACTGTATGTAAAAACAGTTAAATAATTAACCTTTTGCATTGGCACTACGACGCTTTTTATACCAACCACCCAAAACAAAGAGTACCATTTACGGTTGAGTTTTCGCTCAGCTTTGATATATACCCGCTCCACTTCAAGATGCAGGTTTCAGAGCGCTTGAGCGATTCCAATACAAGGCGCAGTTATGTAGTAATGGTTATTCCCTTACAAATAGCTGCAACGAAGTAGTGGGATTGCTCAAGCGCTTCTTCGATGGGTTTAAAAGCAATTTATGCCGCGTTATCAAATTGAACAATGGAACAACCATTCTCTCAATTT
>MABC01000034.1 GCA_002162925.1 Thalassotalea sp. 42_200_T64
CGCAATTAATCCCCGCGGTTTCCACAATGTAGCTTTGTTCGACACCAGCCAAGCAGGTTCAGTTGAGAGTTCTTGATATTTTGTCGTTGGCTGGTAACTAACAAACCTTAACAATGCGGCCGTAATACCGAGTTAAATGTCTCTATTTCATAACAAAAAGAAAAAATCACGGTGTTTTTTCTTTTTTCCTCTATATCAGCGATGATTTTCGTGTAAAATTATCGCTTTTCTAAATTAGGCACATTGTGCCCGCAAACTACCACTCAATAGCGATAAAAGGTCGCCAGAGGAAGACATGAATCTAGATGATATTATCTTGCAAGCCGAACAAGCGGTTGCAAGTGCACAAGAGCCAGTGGCACTTGACCAGGTTAGGGTTGAGTTTTTAGGCAAAAAAGGCAAGTTAACCGAGCAACTTAAAGGCTTAGGCAAACTCAGTAAAGAAGAACGTCCAAAAGCAGGGCAGTTAATTAACCTTGCCAAACAACAAGTGCAAAAGCTCATTCATGTTCGCGGGGAATTGTTACGTGCACAGCAAATTAAAGCTAAGCTTGCCAGCGAATCTATTGATGTCACTTTGCCGGGTAATACTATCGAACAAGGTGGTTTGCATCCGGTAACTCGCACTATCGAACGGATCGAGAGCTTCTTTGGTGAATTAGGCTTTGAAGTGAAAGCCGGCCCTGAAATTGAAGATGACTTTCATAACTTTGATGCATTGAACATTCCTGATCATCATCCGGCCCGAGCCGATCATGATACCTTCTATTTCAATCCGAAATTGGTGCTACGTACGCAAACCTCTGGTGTGCAAATTCGTACCATGGAAACTGAACAACCGCCACTGCGTATCATCTCTCCTGGTCGTGTATATCGTAACGATTACGATCAAACCCATACCCCAATGTTCCATCAGGTGGAAGGTTTGATGGTGGATAAAGACGTAAGCTTTACTCACTTAAAAGGCATTTTGCACGACTTTTTACACAACTTCTTCGAAGAAGATTTAGAAATTCGTTTCCGTCCATCTTATTTCCCATTCACCGAGCCTTCTGCAGAAGTGGATGTTATGGGCAAAAATGGTAAATGGTTAGAGGTATTAGGTTGCGGTATGGTACATCCAAACGTACTGCGTAGCGTTGGCATCGACCCTGAAGTTTATACCGGTTTTGCCTTTGGTATGGGGGTTGAGCGTCTAAGCATGTTGCGTTACGGCGTTACCGATTTACGTTCATTCTTTGAGAATGACCTTCGCTTATTAAAACAGTTCAAGTAGGAAGCCGATAAATGAAATTTAGTGAATCTTGGTTGCGTGAGTGGGTAAACCCGGCAATTTCTTCAGATGAGTTAGCTCATCAAATTACCATGGCTGGCCTTGAAGTGGATGGCGTTGATGCCGTTGCTGGCGAATTTAGCAAGGTTGTTGTTGGTGAAGTGATCGAATGTGGTCAACACCCTGATGCCGATAAGTTACAAGTTACCAAAGTAAACGTTGGCGATGAAGTTATCGACATCGTTTGTGGTGCAAAAAACTGTCGCCTTGGCTTAAAAGTCGCAGTGGCAAAAGTTGGCGCCGTATTACCGGGCAACTTTAAAATTAAAAAAGCCAAATTACGTGGCATGCCATCGCACGGTATGTTGTGTAGTGAATCTGAAATTGGCTTAGCAGATAGTGCTGACGGTATTATGGAATTACCATTTGATGCCCCAGTAGGCACTTGTGTTCGTGAATATCTTGATTTGAACGACGTGACTATCGATGTCGACTTAACCTCTAATCGGGGTGATTGTTTAGGCATTAAAGGCTTAGCTCGTGAAGTGGGTGTGTTAAATAGCCTTGCTGTCAATGAAGTTGAAATTAATGAACAAGTTGCCACTATTAACGATGCATTAACGGTAAACATTGCGGCCGGTGCTGCTTGTCCGCGTTACTTAGCTCGGGTAATTAAAAACATTAATGCCACAGCAACCACGCCCCTTTGGATGGTTGAGAAACTACGTCGTTGTGGCGTACGTTCAATCGATCCTGTTGTTGATGTGACCAATTACGTTCTACTTGAACTTGGTCATCCAATGCATGCTTTTGATCTTGATAAGATTGATGGCGGTATTAAAGTACGCTTTGCTAGAGCAAATGAAGAATTGACTTTATTAGATGGCAATGAAGTAAAACTGTCAGAACAGACTCTAGTGATTGCTGATGATAACAAAGCGTTAGCTATCGCTGGTATCTTTGGTGGTCAAGACTCAGGTGTTACCGCAACAACGACGGATATTTTATTAGAGAGCGCGTTTTTCGCACCGTTAGCCATTTTAGGAAAAGCCCGCCAATACGGTTTGCATACTGATGCATCACACCGCTATGAGCGTGGTGTTGACCCGCAGATGCAGCATCAGGCGATGCAACGCGCCACGGCGTTATTATTAGATATTGTTGGTGGTGAAGCTGGTCCTGTTGTCGAAGCTGTTAGTGCCGAGCACATTCCGGCAGAGCGAGTAGTGACTTTACGCCGTAGTAAATTAGATTCACGTATCGGCATTCATATTGAAACCGAAACGGTTACTGAGATCCTGACTCGCTTAGGCTTAACCGTAGAATTTAATGACGATGTATGGACCACAACAGTACCTGCCTATCGTTTTGATATCAAAATTGAAGAAGATCTAACCGAAGAAGTTGCCCGTGTATTTGGCTATAACAACATTCCAAATGTGTCTCCAACGGCCAAACTTAGCATGCGTCAGCATAATGAAGCTAAGCTTACCATTGCTAAATTCCGCAATACTTTAGTTGCTCGCGGTTATCAAGAAGCGATCACTTATTCGTTTGTTGACCCGAAAGTACAAAGCTTATTACACCCTGAACAAGAAGTGATGACGTTACCTCATCCAATTTCTTCCGAAATGTCAGTAATGCGGGTAAGTTTATGGACCGGCTTAATTCAAGCTGTGGTGTATAACCAAAATCGTCAACAAAGCCGTGTGCGCTTATTTGAATGTGGTTTACGCTTTTTACCAGATGTTGACGCTGAAAATGGTGTGAGCCAACAAGCGATGATCTCTGGTGTGATTACTGGACTTAAATGTGGTGAACACTGGAATTTGGATAAAATCGCGGTAGACTTCTTTGATGCTAAAGGTGATGTTGAAGCCTTATTAGCCTTAACTGCAGACAGCAATGCTTATGATTTCAAGGCCGCTGATATACCAGCATTACACCCTGGTCAAACAGCCGCGATCTATCGTGGAGATGTATTGGTTGGTTATGTTGGTGCTGTGCACCCTGAACTTGAGCGTAAGTTAGGATTGAACGGTCGCACCTTAGTGTTTGAACTGCTACAAAGTGAGATTTTGACGCAAAAAATCCCACAAGTGCAGGAAATTTCAAAGTTCCCAGCGAACCGTCGTGACATCGCGGTAGTGGTAAAAAATGAAATAAATGCAAAAAAAGTACTACAACTCATTGAAAAGGTTGGCACAAATCATTTAGTTAGCCTAGAATTGTTTGATGTATACCAAGGTAAAGGTATCGAACCTGGTTTTAAGAGTCTGGCAATAGCATTAACATTGCAAGACAATGAGAGAACTCTTGAAGAAAAAGATATCTCTGATGTAGTTAAGACCGTGGTCGATGCATTAAAAAGCGAACTCGACGCATCACTGAGAGACTAAGAATATGGCGCTAACCAAAGCAGAAGTATCAGAGCATTTGTACGAAGAAGTCGGTTTAAGTAAAAGAGATGCCAAATTATTGGTGGAAGAATTCTTCGAAGAAATTAGAGGCAGTTTAGAAAACGGTGAACAAGTGAAGTTATCAGGTTTTGGTAATTTTGATTTGCGCACCAAAAATGAACGACCGGGAAGAAACCCTAAAACAGGTGAAGATATCCCAATTTCTGCCAGGAAGGTGGTGACCTTTAGACCGGGACAAAAATTAAAAAACCGGGTTGAAGAAGCGAATAACGGTTAATGTAAATTTAACGTTTAAAAGGCTGCTGCGCAGCCTTTTTTAACGTTAAATTTACATATAATAAGGCTGCGTAGCAGCCTTATTTAATTAACGGAAACTGTCGTTAATTGTCCCTAACACTCGTTCGCCGGGACAAAGCAAGTCTTGCTTAACCTGATTTAATGGCATATCGGTAGTCTCATTGAGTTCATGATAGTTTCTGGCGGTGGGATCTAAATACAATAATCCGGTTAATATTTCGCCACGCTGTTTGTGCTCTTCTACGTCATTCATTGCCTTTAAGCGATTGCTGGTATCGTAATCTTGATCAAGCTTATAAATGCGCATTATTGAGCCATCATGCAAACAAATATCTTCAAACTCGCCTTCGGGAGTTGCTGAAGTGATTTCTTCTTTGATCGGCACAAAATCGGTTACCGCACCTGTGGTGACATGTTCTTGGACATAATCGTAAGAGCGGGTTGAACCTTCGTGGTTATTGAAGGTGACACAAGGGGAAATGATATCAATATAGGCGAAACCCTGATGTGCTATCGCGGCTTTAATGATGGGCACCAGTTGTGCCTTATCACCTGAAAAGCAGCGAGCGACAAAAGACGCACCAAGTTGCAGCGCCATGGTACATAAATCGATATCGTTAAACAGACTCAATTCACCCGTTTTGTTTCGCACGCCTTTATCCGAAGTCGCGGCCAATTGGCCTTTGGTCAAACCATAGACACCATTATTGGCCACCATATAAACCATATTCAGTTGTCGGCGTACTACGTGGGCAAATTGGCCTAAACCAATAGAGGCACTATCACCATCGCCCGACATGGCAAGATAGGTTAAATCTTTATTGGCTAAATTGGCTCCGGTGGTGACCGATGGCATCCGACCATGTACTGAGTTAAAGCCATGCGCATTGCTTAAAAAATAATTTGGCGCTTTTGATGAACAGCCAATGCCAGACATTTTGGCAATGCTATGCGGGGCAATAGAAAGTTCATGGCAAGCATGCACAATTGCCGCCGAGATTGAGTCATGGCCGCAACCGGCACAAAGGGTGGAAATCGCCCCTTCATATTCACGATAGGTTAAGCCCAAATCGTTTACCGGCAATGATTTGTGTTTAAACCTTGATTTAGCAAAACTCATAATTACACTACCTCTTGGCTATCGGTTTGAGTATAGGTTAGGTTTTCTGTGCGACTATCAATGTCGGCGATGATGTCATCGCAGATTTGTGTGGCGGTAACAGACAGGCCGTCAAAACATAAAATCGGCGCCAGTTTTAACGGGTCTAAGCTTAATTCGGTAGATAATAAGGTGCGCATTTGCGCATCTCTGTTTTGTTCAACAACGTAAATGTACTGATGTTGTTCAATGAACTTTTTCACTTCATTACCAAACGGAAAGGCTTTAATGCGCATCAAATCAACAGGAATTCCTTGCTCTTGCAGTAACTGTTTGGTTTCAGGCATCGCTTGTGCGGTAGAACCGTAATACACCAGGCCAACCTGAGTGTTATTAAAGCCGGAGCAAATTTCCGGTTTAGGCATTATGTTAGCGGCGGTGAGAAATTTGGTTTCTAGACGTTGCATATTGTGGACATAATCTACCGATTGTTCTGAATACACCGCGTCTTGGTTGCGTGACGTACCCCGGGTAAAATATGCGCCTTTATTCGGGTGGGTGCCGGGCAGAGTTCGGTAACAAATGCCATCACCATCGATATCTCGATAGCGGCCATAAGACTCGATATTATCTAGCTCGCGAATTGATAACACCTTGCCCAAATCGTATTTCTGCTTATCATTCCAGATAAATGGCGCGGACAAATGGTCATTCATGCCTAAATCCAGGTCACTCATTACAATCACTGCGGTTTGCAACCGATCGCTTAAATCAAAGGCCAGGGCGGTTAATTCGAAACACTCGCAAGGCGACTGCGGAAATAATAAGACATGCTTGGTGTCGCCATGAGAGGCGTAGGCACAGGCCAATACATCCGATTGCTGTGTTCTGGTGGGCATGCCAGTAGAGGGGCCGGCGCGTTGAACATTTACTAATACCACAGGAATTTCGGCGAAATAAGATAAGCCTAAGAACTCAGTCATCAGAGATAGACCTGGGCCACTGGTTGCGGTAAATGCACGAGCACCGTTCCAACCGCCGCCAATTGCCATGCCAATTGCCGCTAGCTCATCTTCGGCCTGTACTATGGCATAGTTTTTCTTGCCGGTGGCAGGATCGATTCGTAATCTTTGACAATAACTGGCAAATTTTTCGATGACCGACGTTGACGGGGTAATGGGGTACCAACCGACCACGGTCGCGCCACCATAAACCGCACCTAAACCACATCCGGTATTACCATCAACCATGATCCGGTTACCGATCAGATCTCGACGTTCAACCTTGTATTTCAATGGACAACTAAAATGCCTGTTGGCATATTGATAACCGAGTTCTAACGCATAAATGTTTGGCGTGATCAGCTTTACTTTGCCTTTAAACTGGTCGCCGATTAAGGTTTTCAACACATCAAATTCGATATTGAGGAATGCGGCTAACGCCCCCACGTAAATCACGTTTTTGAACAGTTGTCGTTGTCTGGGGTTTTGAAACTCTTTTAAACAAATGGTCGATATGGGAATGCCCAAATAATTAATGCCTTTTTTGATCAAATGCTCAGGTAACTGTTTTGACGAGTCATAGATCAGGTAACCGCCATCGGCGACATCTTCAATGTCGGCAACAAAGCTTTGGGCATTCATCGCCACGATGATTTCGGTTTTTCCGCCTCTGCGGCCCAAATAGTTATTTTCATTGATCCTGACTTCATACCAGGTTGGCGCCCCTTGAATATTCGAGGGAAAGATGTTTTTCGCACTCACCGGAATGCCCATGCGCATAATAGCCTTGGCAAACATGTTATTGGCGCTGGCTGAACCGGTGCCATTGGTATTGGCAAATTTAACGACAAAATCGTTAATGATATGATTATCGGTATGGTTTTCTGTGCTACTTTGTTCGGCGCTTGTTGTTATCATTTTATCGTCGCCTCTATATTGCTCAGCGTTAATTTTTGCATATCCCAGGCACCGGTTGGGCAGCGCTCGGCACATAAACCACAGTGCAGGCACATGTCTTCATCTTTGACCATAATGTTACCGGTTTGTAAATTATCTGAGATGAAATAGTCTTGCTCATCGGTGGCTTTATCAACTTTCAGTTTGCCTTTAAGCAACTGTTGTGGCGGGGTGATATCGTCTTTAATGTCGTCAATAAAGTTAATGCAGTCGGTAGGACAGATGTCCTCACAAGCCGAGCACTCGATACAAGTGCTTTCGGTGAATACGGTATGGACATCACAATTTAAACAGCGCCCAGCCTCTTCAAGAGCAAGTTGCTCATCAAAGCCGAGTTCGACTTCGGTCGCTAACTCTTTCACCGCTTCTTGCCAACTGATATGAGGCACTAAATTTCGTTGCTCATGGTCAATAATATTGGTGTAACTCCATTCATGCATGCCCATTTTTTGACTGATCAAATTAAAATCACTTTTTGGCCGTTGCATGGGGTCTTTGCCCTGACAAAATAAATCAATTGAAATCGCCGCTTTATGACCGTGGGCTACTGCAGTGATGATATTTTCGGGGCCATAGGCGGCATCACCACCAATAAAGACTTTATCGATGGAAGATTGCAGCGTTGATTCATTTAAGCAAGGCTGATCCCAGTCGTTAAAATCGAGTCCGATGTCTCGTTCAATCCACTCAAATGAAGTATCCTGACCAATGGCTACCAGCACTAAATCACATTCCGCCAGTAAGGTTTCACCGGTATTCTTTAAAACACGATTGCCGCCTCTGTCGTAAAATGATTCAACTTGGTCAAACAGCACGCCTTTTAATTTTCCTTTCTCGACCACGAATTCGGTTGGGTTGTGATTAACGATAATGTCGATATCTTCGGCTTTGGCATCTTCTTTTTCCCAGGGCGAAGCTTTCATCGCTTCATAGCTGGAACGGACAATCACTTTTACCTCTTCGGCGCCAAGTCGCTTCGCCGTACGACAGCAGTCCATCGCGGTATTACCGCCACCAAGAACAACAACACGTTTCGGGGCTTTATCGTTATGACCAAAACTGACATTGGCTAACCAGTCGATACCGATGGAAATTTGTGGTTGCGCTGCTTCATGACCCGGCAGGTTTAACGCTCTGCCTTTTGGCGCACCAGTGCCGACAAAGA
Source organism: Thalassotalea sp. 42_200_T64 (assembly GCA_002162925.1). Classification (GTDB taxonomy): domain Bacteria; phylum Pseudomonadota; class Gammaproteobacteria; order Enterobacterales; family Alteromonadaceae; genus Thalassotalea_A. The sequence goes on from MABC01000034.1 coordinate 8,213, forward strand.
TCGCATCATAATTTTCTTGCAGTAACTTATGCATGCTGGTGATGGCAGAACCAAAATGGCTTTCCACCCCCATATTCAAAATATAATCGATTTCTTCATCGAGCACAGTTTCCGGCAAACGGAACGCCGGTATTTGACTGCGCATCATACCACCGCCTTGTTGGTCCCGATCAAAAAGCGAAATGTGATAACCAAGTGGCAGTAAATCTCGAGCTACCGTTAATGAGGCCGGTCCAGCGCCAATGAGGGCGATACGTTTACCATTGCTTTCTTCGGGGGCCTTTGGCAAGCGATCAGTGATATCATCTTTATAATCAGCCGCTACTCGCTTTAACCGGCATATGGCTACTGGCTCTTCTTCTACGCGTCCACGGCGGCATGCAGGTTCACACGGTCGGTCACAAACCCGACCTAATACACCTGGAAATACATTGGATTCCCAGTTAATCATATAGGCATCGCTGTAGCGCTTGTCAGCAATTAGACGTATATACTCAGGCACGGGAGTATGGGCGGGGCACGCTTGTTGGCAATCAACCACTTTTAGATAATGGTCGTAGTTTGAGACATCCGTTTTTTTCAAAGTAACACCAAAAAGTTAATAAACTGTTAACTACTAATGTACACAATTTATTGAGAAACTTAAGTACTTCTTTGAATTAATTTGAAAGAAGATGTTGAGATTAAACTTACCACTACAGCAAAAACGAAACCGGTGAGCAGGGATGCCTTGTCTAATGGGATACTCAGTTGATAATCACGCAGGGTTGCCTGAGCAACTATCAAGTTCAGTTCCATAATAAAATAATATATCTTACTGAAAAAATCACTGTTAAATAAATGCTCGACTTGACCCGTTAATAACGATATCCGCTCAATCAAAGCGAACACCAGATCGCCTGCCGCATTGATACCTGGATCGCTATTGGTTTGATAGCGTTTGACTAATAACGGAATGTCACCCTGATAATGTTGATCGGCAATATATTGATAATTGGCTAACTGATATTTTGCTTCATCGAGATGGCCGGCCAGTCGTTGTCCATATTGTTGAATAAAACCAGGCAACTGCATGGCAACAACCATATTTATGGCAAACCAGACTCTATCTAATGTATTGCCAATAAATTTCAACATTTCATGCCTTTAGATTGAGCTAGCGGATATATACCCGTTCCACTTCAAGATGCGGGATTTCAGTGGGAGTTAAAAGCAATTTAGGCAAGGCATTAAATTGAGAGAATGGTTGTTCCATTGTTCAATTTGATAACGCGGCATAA
>MABC01000019.1 GCA_002162925.1 Thalassotalea sp. 42_200_T64
CTCATTAATAGGCCGGATATACGTATGTAGTTTATTCCTGTTCTTTATAACGAAACGAGTTTTAAGATAAAAATAGTTATCAGAAAGCATTGCGTTTTTTGAGGTGTACATATACGTGCTTATACCCGGCAGGCAGGAGCCTTTAGAGGGTGATTGCACATGGACGTAAGTTGAATTTGGCTTATTTAATGCCGCTAGCGTTTAAATGTGCAGTATATTGTTTGTCGGTGCCGTTAATGTGATTGATTAACCAATCACTGAGAAACTTGCTGACTTCTTCAAAGGCATCGTGACCAACTTGTTCGTATTTTTGTTCTATCTCTTTAATTTTTTCTATCATAATTTGATGCTGCAGTTTATGTGCTTCCAGATCTGGATAGCCACTATCACTCATCATTTGTTCTTCGCGAGTAAAATGGTAACGAGTGTATTCGATCAACTCTTTTAAACTTTGATGTTCAAAGTCACAGCCCATGTCGTAATCGTAAGCGGTATTAAATTGATTTAATAAGGTAATAAGCTTTTGATGGTCTAAATCTAATGACTTAACACCAACACTATATTCACTCTTCCATTTTAAAATCTTGCCATTTTTCTTATGGTTATAGATCCAGGGCACAATAATTAACAAGGCGATTAATAGCCAAGATATTTTGTTATCTATCCCGATCAAAAAACCGAGGAAGATAATCACAGTAACTAGCCCAATTAAGGCTGCATAAATCAATGCTTTGTAACGATTAGTCATTTTCAATACCCATAATTATTATAAGGTTAAAGTAGCTTTTGGTTTTATCCATCTTAAAACAAAAAACGCCGATTTTTTAACGAATTGATGCAAATGCCGGCAAAATTGTAACAAAGTTTGATCTAGGTTAAATAAACACTTGCCCTATTGGTAGATAGTTGTTGGCAGAAGGTGGAAACGTAACAAATAGTTAAGTTAGCTTCTCAATAAAGCTGTTTTTAAGGATGGTTCTTGCTATCAATAAGCAGTCTTTACAAGTGATTCTCGACTATTTAAAGGTACATTTAATGGTCATTAAAGTGCCTCTCTGCCTAACAAGTATTGTTAAATAACCTCGGGAGAGATACCAATGAAAGCAATAAAATATGGAGTGTCCGTACTCAGTGTTGCAGTAGGACTGGCTGTTAGTGGTATGAGCATGACCGTTTCGGCGGCAGAACCAACTTTATCAGAAGCAGACTTTGCAGAAGCACAATTACATTACTTCCAGCGTTGTGCTGGTTGTCATGGTGTATTACGAAAAGGCGCAACCGGTAAAAACTTAGAGCCAAAAAGTACCTTGAAGAAAGGCCAAAAACGTTTGGAAAAAATTATCGCGCTAGGTACCGAAGGCGGGATGAATAACTTCGACGATTTATTCACTAAGAAAGAAATCTCTAACTTAGCGACCTTTATTCAAATGACACCACCAGTGCCACCAGAAATGTCACTAGAGCAAATGCGTTCACATACTAAAGAATATGTTGCTCTTAAAGATTACCCGTCTAAACCATTACATGGCTTGAACTGGAAAAATTTCTTTGTTGTTATCGAGCGTGATGCTGGTACAGCCGCGATCATCGATGGCGATACTAAAAAAATCGTTACTCATATTGATACCGGTTACGCGGTACATGTTATTAAAGGTACAGAACATCATAAAGTAGATCATGCCAAAGATATTGGCCGCTTTTGGTACACCATTGGTCGGGACGGTAAAGTCAATAAAATCGATTTATGGCAAACCCCTGAAAAAATGTTAGTTGCTGAAACTAAAATGGCTTACGACGCACGTGATATTGCCGTTTCTGGTGACGGAAAATACGTAATTGCCGGTGGTTACTGGCCAGCGCATTTCGTAATCATGGATGCTGAGACGTTAAATCCACTGAAAGTTGTGTCAACTCGTGGTTACAACACCAAAGGTGAGTTCATCAACGAAGCGCGTGTAGCCGCGATCTACACTACGCCAAACGAATCTTCTTTCATGGTTGCCGTTAAAGAAACTGGGCAAATGTTGCAAGTTGACTATAAAGATTTAGAGAACTTAACCATTACTGAAATTGCCTCGGCTGAATTTTTACACGATGGTTTCTTCGACCCTTCTGGTCGTTACTTCCAAATTGCCGCGAATGCGTCAAACAAGATGGTGGTAATTGATACTAAAGAACGTAAGTTAGAAGCAATGATTGAAGTTGATACCTTGCCTCACCCAGGTCCGGGTGCTAACTGGGTTGATGAAAAATGTGGCCCTGTTGGTGGTACCACTCACTTAGGTGTCGGTCTTGTCTCTGTATGGGGTAATGATCCGATTGGTCATCCAGACCAAGCCTGGAAACTTTGCTATGAAGTGGAAACCGATGGCGCTGGTGTATTTATCCGTACCCATGAAACATCACCATATGTTTGGGCAGATCAGTTGAAACACCCTGAACCAGAAATTCAACAATCTGTACAAGTTTTTGATAAAAAGACTCATGAAATCGTGAAAACCATTCGGGTAACCGAAGACGAAGGTAAAGCCGCTCTTCATATGGAATTCAACGACGATGGTACTGAAGTTTGGGTATCTGTGTGGAACCGTAAAGATGCGAAAAACCCTACTGGTGAAATCGTAGTTTATGATGCGAAAACCCTTAAAGAAAAACACCGCATTAAAGGTTTAACCACGCCAACAGGTAAGTTCAACGTATTCAACCGGATGAACCACAAAACCTAGTCAGTACTTTAATCTAATCAAATACTGATAATGCGAGCATAACAGCTGTTGTGCTCGCGAATTTTCGCTTAACTTAGTACGAGTTAGTTATGGTAAATCAAACAATAAACAAACCAAGTTTCTGGTCACGTCGACTGATCCTTGGCACCACTATTTCAGGCGCAGTGATATTTTTCGTTATCGGCATTGTTTTTTGGGGTGGCTTTAATACCGCGATGGAAGCTACCAATACAACCGAATTTTGTATCGGTTGTCATGAAATGGAAGATAATGTTTATCAAGAATATAAGCCGTCAATTCACTATTCCAATAGAACCGGCGTAAGAGCGGGTTGTCCAGATTGTCACGTACCTAGACCTTGGATCCATAAGGTAGTACGTAAAATCCAAGCTTCAAAAGAAGTGTTTTCCTGGTTAACCGGAAAACTGGATACCAAAGAAAAATTTAACGAACATCGTTTTGAACTGGCACAAAGTGTGTGGAAAGCGATGAAAGATACCGATTCCAGAGAATGTCGAAACTGTCATAATTTTGAATCGATGAACCCAGAATTTCAAAAACCACGTGCGCGTAAACAACATTTAAATGCCTTTGAAACCGGGCAAACTTGTATCGATTGTCATAAAGGTATTGCGCATAACAATGTTCGTGATCAATTAACCGATGAACAGCTAGAAGAACTGGAAGCACCAGTTGCCGCTTATATCCGTGAAGTACCACAAGAATACAGAGACGGCCTGGCGCGCATCGAAGCCAAAGAAGCGGCAATTGCCGCCGAGAAAAAAGCCAATGCAATGGCTGAAAAAGAAAAAGTACAATTGCAAATTGAACAGGCCGTAGCGGCAGCGTTAGCAAGTGCGCCGGCGACTAATGGCACAACTGCAACGGGTAAAAAGTCAGTAAAAACTGCGCCAGCAGCTAGCTTGAACGTTGATTGGAAAAAAGCCAGCAGCACCGACATCAGTGTGTTCTTCCCAGGGACTGCCTCAATCGAATGGGTTTTAGGACGTAGGCATGGTGGTAAACGCGCCTTTACCAAAGGTGATCGTTGTATCGAATGTCATGGCGAAGAAATTGCCGATATCGGTCAAAACATTGTTACTGGTGAAAGTGAAAAAGATCTCGAGCCAAATCTAATTCCAAACAAGCGCGGCAGTATCGATGTCAGCATTGCCGCAACCCATGACAGCGACAGTCTGTACTTGAAATTTAGCTGGCCGGATAGCGACCATGCACCAGTACCATTTATTGACGGCGGTAAAATGGACCCTGAAAACAAAATGAAGCTGGCCTTCATGATCGCTACCGATGAGGTGGAATTTGCTGACCGAGCGGGTTGTTGGGGTACGTGTCATGCCGATGCCAACTCAATGCCATTTGCTCCTGAGCAAGAGACCTTAACTGGCAGTGAACTCGCTAAACGCCTAGACTTTAATTCTGGGGTGACTAAATACCTTAAAGAGAGTCGCAGCAAACTTGAGCTAAAAGGCCGAGGTGGTAAAGCTCTTGGTGGTTGGGATAAGCTGAAAAGCGAAGAAGAAATTGCCGAATACCAGCAAGCACAACAATTTATGGATATTGTGCGCTATAAATCTGGCAGCAAGCAAGTGGAAGATGGCCAAATTTTAGCACAAAGAAAAATGCATGGCGGTCAGGGTGCACAAGCGGTTGCGAATCTTAGCAATGGTACCTGGACAGTGGAAATCAAGCGTAAGCTGAAGTCTTCAAAAGCAGGTGATGTTTCGATTGAAGCCGGTAAAGTCTATAACTTTGGTTTTGCCATCCACGATGATTATTCAAATGCTCGTTATCACCACGTTTCATTTGGTTATAAACTGGCTTTAGATAATAGTGAAGCGGAAATTAATGCGATTAAGCAATAATTTGTAAATTTGCCTTGCTCGTTCTGAAATAAATTCAGAACGAGCAAGGCAAGATTTAAAAATAAGGAGGTTAATCTTGTTTAAGTTGTTTATTCAATTAACATTTTCGATTGTATTAGCTGTTTTTTGCACTGATCTTTTTGCCAAAGATATCGTCGTTGAAATTTATAAGAAGAAGTTTATTCCGGCTACCATTACGGTTGCGCCCGGCGATAAAGTGATCTGGAAAAACATTGAAAAACGCCAATATCACAACGTTTGGTTTAAACAGTTTTATCAGGAAGAGCCTGACTACTTGTTCCCTGGCGACAGTTATGAGCAGGAGTTTAATGATGTTGGTGAATTCCCTTATGAATGTGGGCCACACCCGAAAATGACCGGCGTGGTTATCGTCAAAAAGTAATACCATTTGGGGCGACACTTGTCCCACAGAAAATAACCATAGAAAAATGCGGGTATTTTCTGAAAAAGTGATCTTAAACAATAAATACAATCGATTTTATTGATAAATTTTAGCTATTATTTAATCACAACGCTGAAGTTTGCCAATGAAAAATATTGCCTTATTGCTCACTAGTTTCTGCTTTATTGCTAGCCTGAACTTTAATTCAGCTATTGCAGCGCCCAGCAAGTCTGTGAAAAAAACTGCTGAGCAAACAACCTCCTCAACAGCGTTAACCAAACAACGTAAAAACGATCTGCTGCACTTGGTCAAACAAGATTGCGGCTCTTGCCATGGCATGACCTTAAAAGGCGGCCTTGGCCCGGCATTATTACCAGCAGATCTGGTTAACAAACCTGAATACTTTCTTACCATTACCATTCTTGAGGGTCGTCCTGGTACAGCAATGCCGCCATGGAAGGACATTTTAAGCGAACAAGAAGCGCAATGGATCGCAGCACAATTGCTACAAGGGCTAGACAATGAACAAGACTAAAATGCAGTTATTAAGTAGCCTGGTGATACCTTGGTTGCTATTGGGTTGCCAGCAGGTAACGAATACTACAGATACCAGCAAGAGTGAGAACAGCACAGAACAAGCAGCAGACGCGAATTTAAGAGCGACTGGCGACCTCGGGCTGGTTATTGAACGCGCCACCGGACAAGTACAAATTGTCAACCATAGCTCTCAGCAGAGTCTGGCGCAAATTGATGGTTTAGGTGATTTGTCACACGCTTCTATTGTTTATTCCCGTGACCAGCGTTTTGGTTTCGTTTTTGGTCGTGATGGTGGCTTAACCAAAGTCGACTTGCTCACCGGTAAAATTGATAAACGCATTATTCAGTCGGGCAACTCCATTGGTGGTGCAATTAGTCAAGACGGTAAGTTTGTCGCAGTTTCTAATTACACCCCCGGAGGGGTGAAAATTTTTGCTACCGATACGCTTGAATTAGTGGCAAATATTCCGGCAACTGAGTTGCCCAATCATCCAAGAAACAAAGACGGTTCAATCAAACGTTCAAAAGTGGTTGGCCTGGTAGATGCCCCAGGACAAAAATTTGTTTTCAGTCTGTTTGACAGTAATGAAATTTGGATAGCCGATCTTTCTCAAAGCGATTTATCAACAGACAAAGTGAAAATCACTAAGTATACCGACATCGGTCTTAACCCTTATGATGCGTTAATCAGCCCTGATGGTCGTTTCTATATCGCCGGTTTATTTGGTGAAGATGGTATGGCGCTACTGGATTTATGGTCATTGGATAAAGGCGTGAAACGTATCCTTGGTGATTACGGCAAAGGCGAGAAAAAACTGCCGGTTTATAAAATGCCCCATCTTGAAGGCTGGGCTATCGCCGGAAACTATGCTTATGTACCCGCGGTAGGCTTACACCAGGTATTGATCATCGACACCAACACCTGGCAGCAAGTTGGCGCCATTGATGTGCATGGTCAGCCGGTATTTGTGATGGCGCAACCGGATAACCGTCAAATTTGGGTAAACTTTGCTTACCCGTTAAACGATACCATTCAGGTTATCGACAGTAAGAACCAGCAGCTGATTAAAACCTTAACGCCAGGGCCTGGAGTACTGCACATGGAATTTACCCCGCGTGGTGAACATGTGTGGATGTCGGTGCGCGACAGCGATGAAATTCAAATTTATAACAGCCAGAATTTTGAGTTGTTGAACACCATACCGGCAGAAAGCCCAAGCGGTATCTTTTTTACCAACCGGGCGCACCAAATAGGGTTGTAATGATGACAGCTAGGCAAATCACAATCGAAACTAAAGTGGATAGTTTAAGCCAACAGATAATCAATGCGTATCAAAAAGACTTTCCGCTGTGTTCAAGACCGTTCTTGCAGTTGGCTGAGCGTTTTAACGTAAGCGAAGAGCAAATCATTGAGCGCATAAGCTTGTTACAAGAGCAGCAAATATTATCGCGCCTTGGGCCGGTATTTAACCACATGCAAGCTGGTGCCAGTACTTTAGCGGCATTGGCAGTGCCAGCAGAACGCCTTGATGAAGTCGCCGACATGGTAAGTCAGTTTAAGCAAGTGAATCATAACTATGCGCGCGAGCATCAATATAATCTATGGTTTGTTGCCACCGCCGCGAATGAGAAAATGCTGAAACAGTGTTTAACCCATATTCATCGTGAAACCGGGTTTGAACCATTAATTTTGCCGATGGAGCAGTCGTATCATATCGATCTGGGCTTTGAGGTAGATTTCAGCGAGACCGAGGTGAATAAACATGAGCACTAATGCCATCGCATTTTTAAACAGCGAGAATCCAGAACTGAGCGTTGAACAACAATTGCAGTTGTTTAACGCCATCGAATCTGGCCTGCCTTTGGTTGCTCAGCCTTATTTGGCCTTGGCAGAAGATATTGATGCCAGCGAAGAACAAGTGATTGCGATGATAAAAGACTGGCAGCAACAAGGGTTGATCCGTCGCTTTGGCCTAGTCATCCGTCACCGTAAACTTGGCTACGTGGCTAATGCCATGGTGGTTTGGGATGTCGAAGATGAACAGGTTGAACGCGTTGCTGCAATCCTAGCCGAGCAAAAAGTGGTAACCCTGTGCTATCGCCGGCCTCGGGTATTGCCACATTGGCCGTACAATTTATTTTGCATGGTACATGGTAAAAACCGCGATCAGGTTGTTGCTCAGTTACAACAAATTTGTCAGCACAGTGAGCTTGAAGGACTTGCTAAAAGATTATTATTTAGCTCTAAAGCCTATAAACAAAGAGGCGGTCGCTATCAGCATTCGCTGACCAGCTAAGGAAAAAACATGGATGCGCTAGATAGAAAAATATTGAACAGAACCCAGCTCGGTATTCCGGTGTCGGATCAGCCGTTTGCCGATATTGCCAATGAGCTCGGTTGTGAGGAACAACAGGTTATCGATAAACTGCAAACCATGCTTGATGATGGTTTGTTAACTCGCTTTGGTCCGATGTTTGACGCCGCCAGTTTAGGCGGTGCTTTTACCTTGTCGGCAATGATAGTGCCTGAGGACAGGTTCGAGCAAGTGACCGACATCGTTAATGGCTTTCGTCAAGTTGCCCACAACTATAAAAGGCAACATAAGTTAAATATGTGGTTTGTTATCGCCTGCGAATCGCAACAAGAAATTCAAACCGTGATCAAAGATATTGAACAACAAAGCGGTATACAGGTATTTGATTTTCCCAAGCAGGAGGAGTTTTATGTCGGACTCTACTTACCCGTCTAAACAACAGCAGTCAGAAAACTTAACCGAGCTAGAGCGGCAATATATTTTGTTAACACAAAATGGTATGCCGATAGTAAGCAAGCCTTATCATCACCTTGCTGAGCAGCTAAAGATTAGTGTTGAAGACACCTTGGCAATGACAAAAGACTTACTTGCACGCGGTGTCATACGCCGGATTGCCGCGGTTCCGAATCACTATCGTGCCGGTTATACCTTTAATGGCATGACGGTCTGGGATGTTAAAGATGAGGACGTGCAAAAATACGGAACATTGCTCGGCCAATTACCGTTTGTTAGCCATTGTTATCAACGACCAAGACGCTTGCCAGAATGGAATTTCAACTTATTTGCGATGATCCATGGCAAAAATGAACAACAAATTGATGAATACCGAATCCAGATCAAAAAGCTGCTGGCCGATGTGTTGCAAACTAGTGAACAAAGCTCAAATGAAATGCTAACCAGCAGCAAAATATTAAAAAAGACTGGTTTGCGTTTGCAAGCCAAATAAGGAAAAACGATGTTTAGAATCTCTCAATTACTGAAAACCGTATACGATGATTCACCGGTGAATAAGGCGGTGAATAAGGCGGTGAAAATGCCAGGCCCTGTGGTGATTTGGAATTTGATCCGTCGCTGTAATTTGCAATGTAAACATTGTTATTCGACCTCGCTGGATATCGACTTTAAGGACGAATTAAGTACCGAACAGATTAAAGCGACTATTGATGATTTGAAAGTGGCGCAGGTGCCAGTTTTAATTCTTTCTGGAGGTGAGCCTCTGCTGCGTCCCGATATTTATGAAATTACCGCCTATGCGAAAGCAAAAGGTTTTTATGTGGCGTTATCTACCAACGGCACGTTAATCAATGAAGATAATATCGAAAAAATCAAAGCCGCAGATTATCAGTATGTTGGTATCAGCATCGATGGGCTGGAAGAGTTCCATGATGATTTTCGTCGTCAAAAAGGCAGTTTTAAATCCTCAATGCATGCACTGAAATTGTGTAAAGAAGCCGGAATTAAAGTTGGCATGCGTTTATGTCTTACTCGCGAAAACTATAAAGATTTACCTGCCATACTTGATTTGATGGAATTGCATAAAATTGATAAATTTTATCTGTCGCATTTAAATTACTCTGGCCGTGGCAAGCGCAGCGCCGAAAATGATGCGATGTTTGCGATGACGAAAGGGGCGATGGAGCAATTATTCGAACGCGCCTGGGCACATTTAGAACAAGGTATAGACAGTGACTTTGTTACCGGTAATAACGATGCCGATGGTCCGTTCTTACTGCAATGGGCAGAGACGAAATTCGGCGAAAAATATCCACAACGTGTCGCTAATTTAAAGCAACGTCTAATTAACTGGGGTGGTAACTCCAGTGGCGTAAATGTTGCCAATATCGACAATACCGGTGTTATTCATCCAGATACGTATTGGTGGAACCATGATTTGGGCAATGTCAAAACCGATAAATTTTCAGAAGTGTGGGAAAACACCAAAGACCCGTTAATGCAGGGTTTCAGACAAAGCCCTCGTCCGGTAAAAGGTCGTTGTGCAAAATGTGAATATTTAAACATTTGTGGCGGCAATACCCGCACTCGCGCCTTTGCACAATCGGGTGATGTTTGGGCCGAAGATCCGGGTTGCTACTTAACCGATGAAGAAATTGGCATTGCTATAAGTGCGACTGAAGCAATTGCAGTAGCCAACATATAAATGAAAAGAGAGCTTGTTATGACAGATCTTCTTAATAAAATTTTACCGCGTGCGACCTTTGCCAAAGGTGAAGTGGCACTCGTAGGTGCCGGACCTGGTGATCCTGAGTTGTTAACCGTAAAAGCGCTGCGCTTTATTGCTGAAGCCGAAGTGGTAATTTATGACCGACTGGTCAGTGATGAAATTATGGCCCTTTTACCTGCCGATTGTGAGCGTTTTTATGTGGGCAAAAAACAAGCTCAACATTGCGTACCACAAAACAATATTAACGCAGTGTTGGTGCAATATGCACAGCAACACAAACGGGTATTGCGGTTAAAAGGCGGTGATCCGTTTATTTTTGGCCGCGGCAGCGAAGAGGCAGAACATCTGCTAAATAATGGCATTAGTTGTCATGTGTTATCTGGCATTACTGCGGCATCGGCTGCTACCACTTATGCAGGCATTCCGTTAACGCATCGTGGTGTTTCCCAGTGTTGTACCTTTATCACCGGCCATTTACAAAATGACGGTCAGCTAGTGTTGCCTTGGCAAAGTTTGAATAATGACAATCAGACGGTCGTATTCTATATGGGCATTAGCGCAGTCAAAATGATCTCACAAAAACTGATCGAACATGGCCGCGCTGGCACAACCCCGGCAGCGATTATTCGCCAGGGTACTCGCCCAGATCAACAAGAGTTTAGAGGCACGTTAGCGACATTAGAGCAAATGGTGATTGAGCATGATATTAAACCGCCAGCACTTATTATTGTGGGTGATGTTATCAATCAACTCGACCCGAAACATATTGCCGGCGGTGGTTATTTTCAAGCCGAAGCGATAAAACAAATGCCAGAATTATCTGTCGGATAGGAATACTGATGAGCAAAAACAGCCCATTTTTTAGCGCACTGATCGTCGCCGCAACTCTGCTTTTTAGCCAAGGGGCAATGGCCCATACTGAGCATAGTGCTAAGCAAAATGATAAGCAGACGGCAGAGCAATTATACCAACAGCATTGTCAGAGCTGTCATGGCTTGAATCGAATGGGCAACATGGGGCCGGCATTATTCCCTGAAAATTTATCGCGTTTGCGTAAAAATAAAGCCAGTGGCGTGATCAGCAAAGGGCGTGTTGCGACGCAGATGCCAGCCTTTGAACAGACATTGTCAAAAGCGAGTATCGATAAATTAGTCGATTACATTTACACCCCGGCAGAAACTGTACCCGAGTGGACATTGAATGATATCAACGCTTCGCAGGTTCAGCATTTTGACCAAAGCAAACTGCCAAATGAACCGCAATTTGACGCCGATTTAATGAATTTGTTTATTGTCGTTGAGCTTGCCGATCACTCAGCTACTTTGCTTAATGGCGACACGTTTGAACCGATCACCCGTTTTAAAACTCGCTTTGCTTTGCATGGCGGACCTAAGTATTCACCGGATGGCCGCTTTGTCTATTTTGCCTCACGTGATGGCTGGATCAGCAAATACGATATTTACAATATGAAAACCGTGGCGGAGATCCGCGCTGGCATTAATACCCGTAACCTGGCGGTATCTTCAGATGGTAAGTACGCCATTGTCGGTAACTACTTGCCCCATAATATCGTGATTTTGGATACTGAAACTCTGACTCCTATCAAGTTGGTGCCAACAGCTGACAAAAACGGTAAATCGTCTCGCGTTAGCGCGGTATACAATGCACCACCAAGAACCAGTTTCATCGTGGCGTTAAAAGATGTCAAAGAAGTCTGGGAAATTCCATACAGCGATGCCGGTGGCGTTGAGGTTTATAAAGGCTGGGCGCATGACTATCGCAAAGACGGTGGCGAAGGCAAACTGGAGAACTGGAAAAAAGACGAACAGTTCCCTATACGCCGCATTACCACCGAAGATTATCTCGATGATTTCTTCTTTGACCCGGATTATATCAACTTGATCGGTGCCTCACGTGACAGTCAAAACGGGCAAGTGATCAACCTGGATGCGAAAAAGAAAGTGGCCACCATAGAAATGGCGGGCATGCCACACTTGGGCTCTGGCATTACCTGGGATTATCAGGGCAAGCAAGTGTTTGCTTCGCCAAATATCAAAGATGGCCGGGTAACGGTAATTGATATGGAAAACTGGCAGGTGATCAAAGAAATTAAAACCGAAGGCCCTGGATTTTTCATGCGCAGTCACAGTAAATCGCCTTATGCCTGGGTGGATGTGTTCTTTGGTCCGAACAAAGATAAAGTGCATATTATCAAAAAAGATACGCTGGAAATTGTCAAAACCATCGCTCCAGCACCCGGAAAAACCGCTGCGCATGTTGAATTTACCAAAAACGGAAAATACGTGTTATTGAGCATTTGGGATAACGATGGCGCGGTAATTGTGTATGATGCTAATACCTTAGAAGAAATTAAACGTTTACCGATGAAGAAACCTTCAGGAAAATACAACGTTTATAATAAAACGCACTATGAGCGTGGTACTAGCCATTAAGACCAATTTGATTAATTGCTAATTAATCGCGCTAGAAAATCTTTTGGAGATAAGATGAATTACTTCCCCATTTTCCTTGATGCGAAAATGATCAATGTATTGGTGGTTGGTGGCGGCGAAATCGCTAGCGCGAAAATCGATTTGCTGATGAAAAGCCCGGCTAAAGTGACGGTAGTGTCGCCGAAAGTGTCAGCGAACATACAAGCGCTAATTGACGATAACAGGATTATTTATATTAATGGCAGTTATGAAATATCGCAACTGGCAGGTAAGCAGTTGGTGTTTGTTGCCACCGAAAATCGCCGCTTAAATGAACAAATAAATCTCGATGCCAGAGCACAAGGGGTGCTGGCCAATGTTGTCGATAACGCCGACTTGTGCCACTTTATCACGCCAGCGATCATCGATCGTTCGCCTATGGTGTTTGCCATGGTCAGTTCAGGTCAGTCGCCAGTATTGCTGCGTTATTGGCGTGAGAAGCTGGAAACCATGATCCCGCAATCGCTAGGGCAACTGGCAAGTTTTGCCGGAGCAAAACGCCAGGCGGTGAAAGATCATTTTAGCAATTTTGCCAATCGTCGCTTGTTTTGGGAACGCTTCTTTACCAATACCGGTATCGAACAAGGTGTTGATCTAGAGACTACGTTCAATACTCAGCTTGCCAGCAGTATGGATAAAGCCAATAATCAGGCCGAGTTATTGCTGATTAATGCGCCAGAACATCCAGACTTGCTCACACTCGGCGCAGTTAGAAACATGCAAAAAGCGGATAATATTTTGCATGATGCCAATGTTGCCCCGAACATTATCGATTTGTGTCGCAGAGATGCGCCGAAAGCGATTAGCAACGATAACAACATTGCTCAAACCTTGGCATTACTGCAACAAGGCAAACGCGTGTGTTATTTACACCTTGGCGATGTAGCGGCCGATCACCCTTTACTTGCGGCCGCAGAAGATAAAAATTACCCGCTTTATCGCTTCAATTGCGCTAGCCAATAATTCAACTCTACTCATGAACCTGAACTCAGGTTATTTAAAAGCCAGAAATTAGTAACGCTAATTTCTGGCTTTTTTACGTTCTGCAGCCAAATCCCCCCACTTTTGTTGTTCAGTTTTGCCCAATTCGAGCAATTACATACGTATGCACGGCAAATTTGCAATGCATACGTATGTAGACATTTGCACAGAATTGCCAATTTATCGTAACTTTATAGACAGATTATTAAATTGCCGATTTTATCGACAACCGCTGACAAAACGAAACCGTTTTAACGCATTGAAGCGCGGTTGTTATTTTATACCTGCGGGTATTACCCAATATTAAGCAACACGGATTTGTCTTGCTTAATTTCAGAAGAGATCAAAAAGATTATGGCGACAGCAATTAAAAAGCCGTTAACTGCAGCACAGTTTAAAAAGAAAGTATTACAACACTTGAACTTTACTTCCTCACAAGATGATTTAGCACAAAACCCGACCGCGCTTTTAAAAGCTGTGTGTTTAACCGTTAATGAAGTGGTTTACGAAAAACTGACCGAAACCAATAAATACCATAAAGAACAGCAAAGTCGTTCGATTAATTACTTATCATTAGAGTATTTAATGGGGCGGATGTTATCGAATAATCTGCACAATTTAGGCCTATTTGAGGCTGCACAAAAAGCCGTAGCCAGTCTGGGCTTTGAAATCGAAGATATTTTTGAAGAAGGTCATGACCTGGCCTTAGGCAATGGTGGCTTGGGCCGTCTTGCCGCCTGTTTCCTTGATTCGCTTGCCACCATGGACTTTAACGCCGTCGGTTACGGCATCCACTATGAACACGGTTTATTCAAACAACAATTCCACCTTGGTCGCCAAATTGAAACGCCGGACGAGTGGCGTGAGTACGGTAATCCGTGGGAAGTGTGTCGCCCAGAAGCGGTACAAGAAATTCCACTGTTTGGCCATGTTGAAACCATTATTAATAGCGATGGCAGTGAGAAAAAACACTGGCATGCCAGCCAAACCATTAAAGGTGTGCCTTGGGATGTGCCTATTGTTGGTTATAACTCTAAAACCGTAAACGTATTGCGTTTGTGGGAATCACGGGCCTCGAGTCATTTTGATTGGCAGCAATTTAACTCTGGTGCTTATCAAGATGCGCATTCGGCACAAAACCAGACCGAAACGATTTCGAAAGTGCTGTATCCAAACGATGAAACCGACGCGGGTAAAGAGTTACGTTTTATTCAGCAATATTTCTTCTGTGCCTGTTCAACCAAAGACATTATCAAACGTTATCAGGAACAACATGGTGATGACTGGTCACAGTTTGCCGATAAGGTCGCGATCCAATTAAACGATACTCACCCGACGATTGCCATTTTAGAGTTAATGCGCACCTTAATTGATGATTATGACTTTAGCTGGAGCGACGCCTTTGCTATGTGTCGTAAGGTGTTTGCTTATACCAACCACACCTTGTTACCAGAAGCGCTAGAGAAATGGTCGGTGACCTTGTTTGGCAAGGTATTACCGCGTCATTTGGAGCTACTGTATAGCATTAATGAATACTTTTTAGATAAAGAAGTGTCGCTAATGTGGCCGGGCGATGACCGCATACGTCGCCGTTTATCGTTAATCGAAGAAGGCGAAACACAAATGGTGCGTATGGCGCATTTATGTGTGGTCACTTCCTTTAAGGTAAATGGTGTGGCGCAAATTCACTCTGACTTAGTGAAAAGTGATTTATTTCCAGAATTTGATCAGTTATATCCAGGTAAGCTAACCAATGTGACCAATGGGGTAACGCCGCGTCGCTGGTTAAAAGCTTGTAACCCGGAGTTATCAAAATTATTAAGCCGCAAAGTAAAAGCTGACTGGGCGAAAGATTTAACCAGTTTGGCGGAGGTGGCTAAGCTTGCTGACGATGAAAAATTTCAACAGCAATTCATGCAAATTAAACACAACAATAAGGTCAAGCTGGCCGAAGAAATTTTAACATCAACCGGTGTTGTGGTTAGCCCGGATGCCATTTTTGATGTGCAAATTAAACGATTACATGAATATAAACGTCAGCATTTAAGCTTTTTGCATATTTTAGCGCAATATCGTCGTTTACTGGCCAACCCTGATTACGATATGCACCCGCGAGTTTATATCTTTGGCGCCAAGGCCGCTCCTGGTTACTACCTGGCAAAAGAGATCATTTATGCGATCAACAAAGTGGCTGAAAAAATTAATAATGATGACCGAATCCAGGGCAAGCTGAAAGTGGTATTTATGCCAAATTATCGGGTAACTCTGGCCGAGAAAATTATTCCAGCCGCCGATGTTTCAAAACAAATATCGACTGCCGGTAAAGAAGCCTCGGGTACCGGGAACATGAAACTGGCGCTTAACGGTGCCGTGACTATCGGTACGCTAGATGGCGCCAATGTTGAGATTGCCGAAGAGGTAGGTGATGACAATATTTTCATTTTTGGTAATACCGTGGATAGTCTCAAGGCGTTAGAGCAACAAGGCTACAACCCTTACGATTATTATCATGGCAATGAAGAAATTAAAGCCTGTTTAGACTGGTTACATACCGACTACTTCACTCCGGGCAGCCCAGGTGAATTATCGGCAATCGCTAACAGTTTACTCGAAGGCGGTGATCCGTACCGTTTACTGGCTGACTTTGCTGGCTATGCTAAAGCCAATGAAGCACTCGATGCTGCCTATAAAGATAAAAAACGTTGGGCGCGGATGGCGATCATCAATACTGCGAAAATGGGTAAATTTACTTCCGACAGATCGATACAGGATTACGTCGACAATATCTGGAAATTGACGCCAATTAGCGCTAACAGCGAATAACTTAGCAGGATTTAAGCAGATGCAAAGCGAAGCTCAAGCCGCCACAGAAACTGAATTTAGGGCAATAACTAATGCAAACCATGAAAATCCGTTTGTTTTTTTGGGCTTGCACGTTAATGACCATGGCTATCTACAAATTAATGTATTTCAGCCACAAGCCAGCGCCGTCTCGCTGTTAGATGCAAATGGAAAGGTAGTGGCAAAGCTTGAACAGCTCGATGACAGCGGCTTTTTTAGTAAAGTGACTCGTCGAAAAAAATCGTTTAGCTATCAATTAAAAATCAGCGATGATCTGGGTGAACGGATAATTAATGACCCTTATGCCTGTTCGCCGTTATTGACAGATTTGGATGTGTATTTGCTCAATGAAGGTAAACATAAAACCTTATATCAAACACTGGGCGCGCACTGCGTAGAACATGACAAGCTTAAAGGTGTGTCGTTTATGGTATGGGCACCCAATGCCAGCCACGTCAGTGTGGTCGGTGATTTTAATCAATGGGATGGCCGCCTGCATGTGCTCCGTAAGCGCCTTGAATGTGGTATCTGGGAAATATTTATTCCTGAAAACGCTAGCTACTCTGCTGTCGCTGCCGGCAGTCATTATAAATTTGAAATCAAAGACGGTTCAGGAAATTTACTGCCGTTAAAGGCCGATCCTTTTGGCGTCCAGGCACAATTTCGTCCCGACACATCCTCAGTGATCAGTGCCGAACACGATTTTGACTGGCAAGATCAGCAATGGATGAGTGAACGTGCCTTACGTAACTCGCGCACCAGTGCCATTAGTATTTATGAAGTGCATTTAGGCTCGTGGCAACGTGATGCCAATAATGACTTTTTAAACTATCGCGATATCGCTGACCGGTTGATCCCTTACACCCTAGAGATGGGTTTTACTCATATTCAGTTGATGCCGGTCAGTGAATATCCGTACGATGGCTCTTGGGGCTATCAACCGGTGGGCTTGTTTGCTCCTACTGCCCGGTTTGGCAGTAGCGACGATTTTAAATACTTTGTTCAGGCTTGCCACAAAGCGGGACTTGGCTTATTAATTGACTGGGTGCCGGGTCATTTTCCGGTGGATCAGCACGGTTTAGCCAAATTTGATGGTAGCTGTTTGTATGAGCATGAAGATTTACGCAAAGGTTTTCATCCCGACTGGAACACCCTGATTTATAACTATGGCCGCACTGAAGTAGCAAATTTTCTCCGTGCCAGCGCCATGCATTGGTTAGATACCTACCACGTCGATGGCATAAGAGTTGATGCGGTCGCTTCGATGTTGTACCTAGACTACAGCCGAAATGACGGTGAATGGATCCCGAACGAGCATGGCGGTAATGAAAATTTAGAAGCCTTGGCCTTCTTAAAAGAATTTAACGAAGAATTATACCGCGATTATCCAGGAGCGTTCTCGGTGGCCGAAGAATCAACCTCATGGCCGGGCGTATCAAAACCCACCATCGACGGCGGTTTAGGTTTTGGTTACAAGTGGAACATGGGCTGGATGAATGACTCTTTACAGTATTTCAGTCGCGATCCTGTCCATCGCCAGCATCATCATAATGAACTCAGCTTTGGTTTGGTTTATGCGTTTGATGAAAACTTTGTGTTGCCATTAAGTCATGATGAAGTGGTCCATGGTAAAGGTTCAATACTTGGCCGTATGCCGGGTGATGACTGGCAACGCTTTGCCAATTTACGTGCCTATTACAGCTTTATGTGGACTCATCCGGGCAAAAAATTATTGTTTATAGGCTGTGAATTTGGCCAGCAAGCCGAATGGAATTATGAGCAAGCACTCGATTGGCATTTGTTGGAACATCGCCACCATCAGGGCGTTCAGCAGCTGGTTAAAGACTTAAATAGCTTGTATAAAACGATGCCGGCCTTGCATCAAAAGGATTGTCAAGCTGACGGCTTTGCATGGGTCGATCATCAAAATGCGGAGCAATCGATTTATAGCTATGTTCGCTATGGCGAAGACGGCACTAACCCAGTATTGGTGGTATGTAATTTCACTCCGAATGTGCATCATCATTTTCGTGTGGGTACACCGAAAGCGGGTTTTTGCGCCGAAGTGTTGAATTCTGATGCCGCCGTTTATGGTGGCAGCAATGTTGGTAACTTAGGCGGCGTACATAGTGAAGCAACGCCTTGGCAAGGCTTTGACCAGTCCATTGAAATCAGTGTACCGCCGTTAGCCACTCTCGCGTTTGAGCTTAAGGGTTAATTGATGCGAGTGCAATCGGGTAAACATTATCCTCTTGGCGCCAATTTTGATGGTCAGGGCACAAATTTCGCCCTGTTTTCGGCCAATGCGACAAAAGTGCAGCTGTGCCTGTTTGACGTGGTTACCGAAACAGAATTACAGCGCATTGAATTAACCGAATACACCGACGAAGTCTGGCATATTTATTTGCCCGAGGTGAAAGCCGGTGCGTTATACGGTTATCGTGCACACGGTCCGTATGAGCCGCATCTCGGCCATCGTTTCAATCCAGCCAAATTGTTGATTGACCCTTACGCCAAACAATTAAACAAAAGCATGCGCTGGAGCAATTGTCATTATGGTTTTGACATTCACTCGCGCCAGCAAGACTTGTTGATCGATCATACCGACAACGCCGGGTTTATGCCCAAATGTGTGGTGGTAGCGCCGTTAGACAAGTGTGCCACCAGTGTCGATGTTGCCGCTAACGACACCATCATCTATGAAGTTCATGTCAAAGGCTTTAGCAAACAAAATACCGAAATAGAAGTGCAATTGCGTGGCACCTTTAAAGGCTTGGCAGATCCTGAAAATATCAATTATCTGCAACAGTTGGGCATTACCAGCATAGAGCTATTGCCAGTGCAGTGCTTTTTTGATGAAGCTTTTTCTCTGGAAAAAGGTTTGAAAAATTATTGGGATTATAACTCCATCGCCTTTTTTGCGCCTGAGCCAAGATATTGCCACTCCAATGACTTGATTGAGTTTCAGCAAATGGTGTCAGCCTTTCATCAAGGTGGTATCGAAGTGATATTAGACGTGGTTTACAACCACAGCGCCGAGGGCAACCATTTAGGCCCAACCTACTGTTTTAAAGGCATAGATAACGCCAGTTATTACCGACTGGAGCAAGAGGATAAACGCTTTTACGTGAACCATTCTGGCTGTGGCAACACCCTTGATTTGAGCCATCCACGGGTGTTACAACTGGTGATGGACAGCCTCAGATATTGGGTTGAGGTGATGGGGGTTGATGGTTTTCGCTTTGATTTAGCACCCATTCTTGGCCGTAAAAATGATCAGGCCAATGGCAATTTTGACATTAACAGCAGTTTCTTCGCCGCATTGCGCCAAGATCCGGTATTGGCCAATATCAAACTTATCGCCGAGCCGTGGGACATTGGTCATGGCGGTTATCAGCTGGGACAATTTCCGGGCAACTGGCAAGAATGGAATGACAGGTTTCGTGATGCGGTGCGCCGATTTTGGCGTGGCGATGACGGCATGATCCCTGAGCTGGCCAGACGCTTACACGGCAGTGCCGATATTTTTGAACATCATGGCCGCCGGCCTTCTGCCAGCGTTAATATGATCACCAGCCATGACGGTTATAGCTTGCACGACCTGGTCAGTTTTGAGCAACGCCATAATCAGGCGAACGGTAGCGCTACAGAATTTGGCGGTGTTCGATGAAGCACAAGTGGGCGGCAACCATTATCAAAAATTAACCCTGATTTTACCGAAATTGGTAGAAGGCTATCATCAACTTACCCTAATTCTTGGTGAACAAACGGCTAGCTGTCATTTAATTGTTGCGCCGCAAAAGTGCTTAAGCCCAAATGAAGCCGCAGATTATCGTATGTGGGGGCTGGCGGCACAGCTTTACTCCGTGAAATCAGAAAATAGCTGGGGCATGGGGGATTTTGGCGACTTAAAAAATTTGGTGGCTGAATCCGCGAAACGTGGCGTAACTGCCATAGGTTTAAACCCGTTACATCCGCTATATCCGAATAACCCAGATCACATCAGCCCGTACTCACCGACGAGTCGTTGTTTCTTAAACAGCCTTTATATCGATGTCACTGGCGTTGCCAACTATGAAAGCTGTAAAGCGGTACAAAGCTTAGTAAACAGCGAAGACTTTCAACACCATATCAGTGAAGCCAACAATAAAGAATTTATCGATTACCCCTATGCCGCGCATTTAAAGTTTCAGGCCCTAGAACTGTTATATGCTGATTTCGTTAACAAGCACTCGGCCAAAGACACTGACTTTGCTCGGCAATACCAAACTTTTTGTCAGGAAATGGGCGACGATCTATATGAACTTGCCACATTTGATGCCCTTTATGAGCACTTTAGAAACATAGATGAAAACGCCTATGGCTGGAAAGCATGGCCAGAAGAGTATCAAGAGCCAGCGGGCACGGCAGTGGCAAAATTCAAGCAAGAGCACAGTGAACGCATTGACTATTTTCAATTTTTACAATTGGTTGCCGATAGCCAATTAGGCGCTGCAGCCAAGCAGGCCAAAACCGATGATATGCCAATTGGTTTATATCTCGATTTAGCCGTAGGCTGTGACGGCAGTGGCGCCGAAGTCTGGGCCGATAAACATAGCTATGTATCGGGGGCGGCCGTTGGCGCACCACCTGATGCTATGAACACGTTAGGCCAAGATTGGGGGCTTACGCCAATTAATCCAGTAGCCTTACAAGAGCAAGGCCATTTACCACTAGTGAAAGCGTTGCGCAGCAACATGCGTCATGCCGGCGCGCTACGTATTGACCATGTGTTGGGGCTAATGCGTCAATATTGGGTAGCCCCTGCCATGGCCACTGATCAAGGTGTATATATTACCTTCCCATTAGAAGATATTTTCCGGATTATCGCGCTTGAATCTCGCCGTAATCACTGTGTAGTGATAGGTGAAGATTTGGGCAATGTGCCAGATGGTTTTGGCGACATTATGGCCTCTGCCGGCTTGTTATCGTATAAAGTATTGTGTTTTGAACGTTGGGAGTCGGGCTTGTATTTACGCCCAGAAACGTATCTTGAACAATCTATGGTAACGGTTTCTACCCACGATTTGTCAACGCTGGCCGGCTGGTGGACAGGTAATGATTTAAAATGGCGGCAAGAGCTGAACTTATATCCCAATGAGCAAATGGGTCAGGATGAGAGATCGGGCCGAGTCACCGACAGAGAACAGTTATTAGCGGCATTAGAATTTGAGGGGGTGTTAAATCAGCCTGATTTTCCACAAACGAAACCTGCTTTGATGAATGCTGAGTTATCACGAGCAGTGTAAGCGTTCTTAGCAAAAGCACCAAGCCGAGTGTTACTTGTACCCCTAGAGGATGCGTTAGGCTTGCATGAACAAGTGAACATCCCGGGGACGATTGATGAGCATCCAAACTGGCGTCGTCGTTTGCCATATACCATCAATGAGTTTTGGCAACATCAGGATATGAACAACTTGGTAGGGGTGATGAACCAGGAACGCCCGAAGGGTTAAACTAATACCAAATGCTATAACATAGGTAAGAAGATGAATAAATTGACTTTTTTAAGCTTATGCACCCTAGCGCTAACCGGCTGTGATACGGCCAAAACTAATGGCAAAAACGCAACACCAGAGCAGCAATTGCCAGAGCAGCAAATTCCAGAGTTGCAAAGAACACCCGCTAAAATTAGCACGCAGTTGCCCAACTATCTTGAGCGCGATATTCGTGATGAAGTGTTTTATTTCGTCATGCCTGACAGGTTTCAAAATGGTGACAAGAACAATGACCATGGTTCGAAAACTTTGCCAGAATCACAAGGTGGTTTTGATCCAAGTAGCAACGGCCATTATCACGGAGGTGACATTATCGGTTTACAACAAAAGCTGCCATATCTTCAGGAAATGGGGATTACTGCCCTTTGGATGACGCCGATCATGCGCAACCAGGCAGTACAAGGTGACAGCTCAGGTTATCATGGCTACTGGGTATTGGATTTCACCGAGATTGACCCGCACTTAGGCACAAATCAAGACCTGAAAAATTTAATTGACGCCGCCCATAAGCTTAACATTAAAGTGTTTTTTGACATCATCGCCAATCACTCGGCCGATGTGATTAAATTCAAACAATGTCATGGCGAAGACGGCCAGCAATGGTTAGGAAAAGCTCCTGGTTTGTGTGATTACAAAACTCTGCAGCAAGTGGCCAAGGGTGAGGGCTATTCAGCGTTTGTCCCGGTGGGCCAAGAAAACCTGAAAGTACCGGCCTGGCTTAATGACACTCAATATTACAACAATCAGGGCGACAGTACCTGGCAAGGTGAAAGCGCAGTTTATGGCGATTTTTGCCGGACTTGACGATATTGATACTGCCAACCCGGTGGTGGTCGAAAAAATGATCGAGCTATTTAAAGGTGTGGTATCAGAGTTTAAACCCGACGGTTTTCGTATTGACACGGTAAAACACG
This sequence comes from Thalassotalea sp. 42_200_T64, assembly GCA_002162925.1. Taxonomy (GTDB): domain Bacteria; phylum Pseudomonadota; class Gammaproteobacteria; order Enterobacterales; family Alteromonadaceae; genus Thalassotalea_A. Next base: position 22,812 of record MABC01000019.1, read on the forward strand.
TAAATCTGGAATTTTGGACTGAATTTTCGCCGGCGATTGTTGACCATGCAAAATCGATAGGCATTCCACAGTTTTTCATGTTTGGCGAAGTTTACGACTTTACGCCGGAGTTTCTTAGTAAGTTCACCACGACAGGGAACTTACAGTCGATTTTAGATTTTGGCTTCCAAGGCGCAATGCAAAAAGCCCTGATCGAAGGTAAAGGTACCGACCAGTTAGAGCAACTGTTTAATGGTGACCATCATTACCAGGATGAAGACAGTGACAGCAGCATGTTGGTCACCTTTACTGGCAACCATGACATGGGCCGCTTTGCTTATATGTTGAATAAAGAAAACCCTGAAATGAGCGAGCAGGAAAAACTGGCACGGGTTAAATTATCTAATGCCTTAATGTATTTCTCTCGTGGTATCCCGGTAGTGTATTACGGTGATGAACAAGGCTTTGTTGGCGATGGTAATGACAAAAACTCACGTCAGGACATGATGCCATCATTGGTCGATGTTTATAACGACGATGACTTGCTCGGCACAGATAAAACCACAGCGGATGCCAACTTCGATCAAAGCCATGTGCTTTATCAAGACTTGGCAAACCTGGCTAACATCTATGCGGCGAATAAAGCCTTGCGACAGGGTAAGCAGCAGCAAGTATACTCACAAGCAACACCGGGCTTATACGCGTTTACCCGTAGTGATGAAAATGCTGAATACTTAATCGTTGCCAACACCGCAACCACAGATCAAAGCCAAACATTTACCATGCAACAACACGGCTATGCGCCTGTAGTTTTAGCAAAAGATAAAACTGAAAACAATGGCGTAGTGACCATAAATTTAGCACCACTAAGTTACGCCATTTACAAAGCGGAAAAATAGTTTTTAGCTGAAAATCAATCGTAATATAAAGCCGAACTAAGTTCGGCTTTTTTGTTTTTAAATGGCGGTTCAGTCATACTGAACTATTAATAATCCCATCAGTCTGACGCTTACAAAATCTGCTTAATACACTGAGATATAAGGTAAATAAATTGATATTGCTAATGGTCTCAATAGCTTCACTGATTATTATGGGCTGCTCCAGTCTAACGAATTTCACCCTTGTTCAAACTGAATATGGAGAGTACACCTATTTTAAAAGCGGTGCACAAATGCCTACTGTTATTTTGGAATCGGGGCTCGGCGATAATATGACGAGCTGGAAGGAAGCTATCAGTAAAATGGACAATTCTAGGCAAATAATTGCCTATAACCGTGCGGGTTACTCTGGCAGCAGTAGTCTACACAGTGAAAGAAATGCGAAAAATATTATCGTTGAATTAAGAACCTTACTGCAACAGGTCAATGCCAGTCCGCCGTATATTTTAGTTGGCCATTCACTTGGTGGACTCTACATGCAACTTTTCGCAAAAACTTACCCGGAAGAGGTATTAGGTGTTGTCTTGGTTGACTCGACACACGCAGGTAAAGAACCGGAATGTTCAAAAACAGAGAATGATTCTTGTCAGCCAGCTGATGAAATACCTTGGTGGGCAAGTGCGGTACTGCCAAATGCGGTAGCAGGCGAATATAAATCAATGCCATAGTCGAAATATATTTTTTGGCTACTCAGGATTGGCAAATACTTTTCGATATAGCCTTTAAAAGCATTGAAAACCAGGGGATCGTCGGCAAATATTCCGGGCCAGTGAGTCGACATGCAAATAGCACCGGCAAACTCATTCGGGTACTGTATTAAACCATACCAGGAAATTAATCCGCCCATACTCGAACCGGCCAAATATCGGTGTGCGCCACCGACATTCACCGAATAATTCGATTCGATATAAGGGATGACTTCGGTGACGATGAATTTTAAATAGTTATCGGAATAAACCTGGCTGTTGAAAAGCACTACGTTTTCACTTCTTTCGAGTTGATACAAAAGCGCTTGGTGTGGTTCCGCTAAGCTTTCAAATGGCCGTTGCGGGAAGAATTCACTATGACGATTTTCCCCCGCATTGGGGATCGACACCACAATAAACGGTCGAACTTTGTTTTGCTCAATTAATGTTCCGGCTACTTCATCAACCCGCCATTCCTGTTTGTTCCAGGTGGTGTTGGCATCAAAGAGCATGCGGCCATCATGCATATACAATACGTCATACTTTTGTTTGCTTGAATAACCCGGCGGTAACCATACATCGAGGTAGCGCGATGCAACCAGCTTTGAGCTAAACGGCATAATGCGTTCAATTTTACCTTTTGAAACTATTAGCAGTGGCTCCGAGGCGCAAACTTGCGATGAAAAGGCTGCGAGTGCTAAGGTTAAAAATATTGCTTTCATATGTACCTCAATACAGATTGGTATTATCTTCTATGCTCTTTTACCCGGCTCCAGCAAATTGCCGACAGCGTTAAGGCGACACCACAAAGGATAAATATTGCGATTTTGTCATCGGTTTGCGAAATAAACAAGCCAATACCTAGGCTCACCAATAATTGTGGCACCACTACCGAAAGGTTGAATAAGCCCATGTACATGCCCATTTTGTTTTGATCGATTTTTTCCGACATGATGGCAAATACCAAACTGATCACCGACGACCAGCCTACCCCCAGAACAGCCATAAGCAGGTAAAGTGAGTATTCTGAACTGCCTACCAGGGCGACGGCAAAATAACCAAGCGCCATCGATGCGATACAATAGGTATGTACTTTTACCCGGCCCACTTTCTTCGCCAGAGGCTCTAACACGGTTGCCGGTAAAATTGCCGAAACGGCACTGAGGATCAAAAAGCTGATGGAGATAATTTTGCCGAGTTCATCGTCACTAATGTTGGCCATTTTGTCTTGCAAAAAAGCAAAGATGAAAACGAACATGGTTTGAATGCCTATCCAGCTGAACGAGTGTGCTGCCATTACCTTTCTAAAGCCAAGCAATCCCGCTTCCTGTTCATTTTTATCGTCTTCATTGGCGGTGATGGTTTGCCAAATGAATACCAGCGTTAACAGCCCGCATATAAGCTCTACGTAGTAATGATTGACTTCAATGCCGGTTAGTTGCCTTGCCATTGCGTAGATATCATAAACGATAAATCCCCACAGCGGCTTTATGTTGATTAAGATTTCGGTAAACGATAATGACGTTGAGGTTGTAGTTTCTGTTTGCGCTAACTGTTTTGGTTCGGAGATAAAAAATGGTGGAAAGATGGATACTACTAATACCAATGCCGCACCAAAGTAGATCAATACATAGTTGCCCCAAATAGCGCCTATGGCGTAGGCCAATACGCCAAAGCTGCCAGAGATGGTTTGCATCCAGGTATAGCCTTTGGTGCGTTGTTCACCTTCTGGAGTGACATCGGCAATAATTGCGCGGGTGGGGTTAAAGCTGATATTGATTGATAAATCTAAGGTTAAGGCAATGGCAATGGCCACGGCGAGTATGCCTTCAATGCCAAGGCTGGCGGAAACAACGTCAATACTTGGCAGCGCCAATAACATTATGCCGGCAAGCACCCCGCCGATGAGAATAAATGGCCGCCGGCGACCGTGCCAAAACCAAACGTTATCGGAAATAATGCCAACGATCACTTGCCCTAAAATGCCCGCAATGGGGCCTGCCGCCCAGACTAATCCCACTTGGTGAATATCGAGACCATACTGGGTGGTTAAAATCCAGCTAAGCGCGGAAATTTGCACCGAAAGGGCAAAACCCATGGCGGTGGCAGGTAAGCTAAGTAACATGTAAAAACGCTTACTTAGGTTTTGCTGAATTGCTAACATAAAATTCTCTTAATGCTGATGTAGAGTGAAGGCGTTGTGTGTTTGTTTGTGGTTAAGGCACTGGCTGGCCATTTCTGGCTTCGAGCAATCGATACCAGTCTTCACGGCTGTAATTTAACTCTAACGCTTGTTTGGCCGCGAGGATGCGCTGTGGATTGGTAGAACCAACGATTGGGCAAATATTGGCTGGATGTTTTAATAACCAGGCAAATGCAACTATCCATTTTTCGCAGTCATAAATTTGCCCCTGGCGTTCAAACTCTTGATGAATACGAGTATGATCTTCATCGCTAAAAGTATTGCCCCATGCTTCGTATACCACAGTTGCAATTGGGCACCATGCCATCGGTGTAATGTTATTTTGTAAACATTGATCAAGAGTACCATCGGTAAATGAGCTGATGTTATGAATATTGATTTCAACTTGGTTAACCATTAACTTTTCAGTGGTGGCAGCCTGTAAAAGGCTTACCTGAGATGGGCTAAAGTTGCTGACGCCAAAACTCTTAACTTTGCCTTGGCGTTTAAGCAGTTCAAACGTCTCTGCTACCTCTTCAGGATTAAATAGGTAATCTGGACGATGTAACAAAAATAAATCTAAGGCTTCAACGTTTAAGCGCTCTAATGAACCTTCCACCTGATTAATGAGATAATCTTTGGAAAAGTCATAACGACCAACATCGCCAATGTTTGGTGTGTTGGCAAAACGAATGCCGGCTTTCGAGGTGACTATTAATTGTTCGCGTAGCTCAGGGCTCTCTTTTAATACTTGACCAAAAATGCGCTCACATTCGCCGCCGCCATAAATATCGGCGTGGTCAAAATGATTATAGCCGGCATCAATGGCACTGCGAATGGCATTTTTGCCCTGCTGTATTGCCGTTGCTGAATTATCACCATTAATGCGCATGCAGCCGTAGATCAGGCGTGACGAGGGTAAGCTAATGTTGCCAATTTGTATTGTTTTCATAATATAGTTTTCATCTAATTTTATTTATTTTAAATAATTTTTGCGCGGTTAATGAAATCATCATGACTCGGCATGTTATTAACGCTGCGATCGATAAGAATTTTCAAGTTTTGCATCAGCTCAGTAATTTGTTGATCGGTTAACGCATCGGCTAAGGCGTGATGATCTTCTGGCATAATGCCCTGGCCCATTAATACTTGTTGCCAGGCAATTTCGGTAAACAGGTCATCTTGCTCGCGGAATAATTTTCCTGTGGTTCGAAACAACTCAATTTTGCGCTGCAAACTTTCTGGAATATCCATGCGTTGGCAGGCGCGCCAAAACTGGCTGTCATCGCGTTCATTGACTTTGTAGTGCAAGATGATGAAATCACGTATTTGCTCGATTTCAATTTTCGCCTGGCGGTTAAACTCCGCCACCTCAAAGGTTTTAATGCCTTGATACGGGAATAACTTGATCAAGCGGATTGCCGCCGTTTGAATTAAAGGAATACTGGTAGATTCTAAAGGTTCGAGAAAACCACTGGATAAACCAATACTGACAACGTTTTTATGCCACTGTTTTCGGCGTCTTCCAGTTCGAAATGGAATGATTTTAGGCTCTGCTAAAGGCTTACCATCGAGGTTATTCAACAACAACTCTTTTGCCTGTTCATCACTCAGGTATTTACTCGAATAGACTAAACCGTTACCTATGCGATGCTGTAGTGGGATGCGCCATTGCCAGCCTGAATCATGAGCAATCGATTTGGTATATGGGCTAATTGGGGTCACCGATTCACAGGGAACGGCCATGGCGCGATCACAAGGTAACCAATGAGAGCAGTCGACATAGCCGGTGTTTAACGCTTTCTCAATGAGTAATCCGGCAAGACCGGTACAATCAATAAATAAGTCACCACTAATGACATTGCCGTCTTTCAGTTCAATAGAATCAACAAAACCATTGTCGTCATTAAGATTGACTTTGCAGACCATGCCTTCAATGCGTGTAACGCCTTTCGCTTCACTGAATTTACGCAGAAACTGAGCGTACATGCCGGCATCAAAGTGATAGGCATACTTCAGCCCTGGCATATTGGTGCCGTCAATTTTTGCCGCTTTTGAAAACTTGTGGTGTTTGGCGGCCTGATAGTTCAGCGAAAAATCCCAAAAATCGGATTTATCCCCCAACTGCTTGGCCTTTAGCCAATAGTGATAAAAATCACAAAAGGGAAAATTTTTGCCGATACCACCAAAGGCGTGCATGTAGCTATCGCCCTTCTGCTTCCAGTTTTCAAACTCAATGCCGAGTTTAATGGTGGCGTTTGTTGCTTGTAAGAATTCTTGCTCGCTAATGCCCAGGGCATTATTGATGGTGATGATCGGTGGAATGGTAGCTTCGCCAACGCCAATAGTACCAATTTGCTCCGATTCAACCAAGGTGATGTTTAAGGTTTTACCTAATACGCGTGAAAGCAAAGCTGCAGTTACCCAACCGGCGGTACCGCCACCAACAATAACCACATTTTGAATTTTATCTTGATTCATCATTACACCTTAACTGTCAGTTTTAGCTGCGGGTTTCACTTTATGCATTTGATAATCCACTGTAACTTAACGATATCAGTTTAAATAGCTTATCAAATGAATAAGCACCCCTATCCACAGTCCATGGCTCGGGAGTATAAAAAAACCCTTGCGTTATTAGTTCACAAGGGTTTTTCAAGGTTAGCTAAACATCGCTAAATTACAGCTTGTAGCTGAAACCAATTAAGTAGCTGCGACCATAATCCTGATAGTCACGCACTTGTAAGCTGTTGTCGCCAGAAAGTGTCGTAAATGGTTCTTCGGTAAGGTTGTAACCTTGAATGAATACCGATAAGCCATCTAAGCTAGTAAAACCGGCTTCGCCGAAATCGTAACCGATTTGCGCATCAACAATGGTTTCACCTTCAATGTCTACTTGTTGAGCATCGAAACCAATACCGTAGACTTGGCCTTTGAAATCACTTCTGTAGCGCATGCTAGCACGAATTTGGAAACCGTTTTTTTCGTAGTAAGCAGTAACGTTAGAAATGGTATCTGATAAACCTTCTAATGAAAATTTATTACCGTGTTGGTCTTTGATGTCATCATCAATGCCGGTATAGCTGGCAATTAAACCAAAACCGTCAAGGTCTTCACTAAATACGTTAAATGGTAAAGCAACCGATAGCTCGTATCCCCAAAGAGTACCTTCACCACCGTTAACTTTACCAGTACCTAGGCCTAATGGATTTTCTGGAACAATTCCAGATATCGGATCTGCTACTCCAGTTAAATCAATTTGGTAAGTACCGTCCAAAATCCACTTTTTTAGATCTTTGTGGAATAAGGCTACTGAGAAGTAACCTTCATCAGAGAAGTAGTTTGAGTAAGTTAAATCTAAACCAAATGCTTCTTTAGGCTCTAACTCTGGGTTACCACCACTTACTGACCAGTTATAGCCTTCATTGTTTGGTACTTCACTGAAAGTAGTTTCCACGGATGCATTCATATCACTTAGCTTGGCACGAGAAATTGTTTTCGCTGCGCCAAAACGCACAGTTTGTTTATCATCAATGGCTAATGACAAGTTTAAGCTTGGCAATACATGTGAGTAATCGTGACTGATATCCGTTGGGCTGGTCTCAACGATGCCGCTACCCGGATTAAAAGCATTACCTTGTGATGATTGGTCGGTTTGTACATAACGTACGCCTACATTACCCGTTAATGGTAATCCGCCAACTTCCATATCGATATCTGCTTTCACGAATAAGGCAAGAATTTCTTCTTTTACTGTCCAAGATTTAGTTTGGTGCTGGGCACCTGTTAATTTTTCAGAAAGCAGATCGTAGTAGCCATCCTTCATTAAGCCACGTACGTCATAAGCAATCATATCGCCCATGCCGATGAAATCTAAATTGGCGCTGCCTAAACGATACTCTTCGGGTACCGACAACATTCCCGGGTTCTCTAGAGAGAACGATGAAATCGTCATGTAATCACCATCGGAATCTTTGGTTTTTTCACGCTCTTTATACGACACACCGTAGGTAATTGCACTGACGTAATCATTGTCTAGGACTTGCGTTGCGGCAAATTTCAAGGCCGTTAGTTCATCGTCAACCGATGGCGTGTTTAAGAAACCATCTTGGGCCTGATTGGCATATTCAGTGCCGTCGATACCGTATTTTTCGTTAAGCGCTGAGCTTGCACCCCAAGATAATGGCCCACCTAATTGAATTAAGTTAAAATCTGAGTAATCTAATTCGTGACTAAATTGCGCGCCGGTATTGCCGCCGTCAAATGTATAACCAAGAGTATCGGCAACACCACGGCTATCCCCTCGACCCGTTCCTGAATAGCTTTCTAAAGACCAGATCTCACGCTCTACTTTGGCATAACTTGCATCGAATTCTACAGACCAATTGTCATTGACATTATATTCAACATTGACGCCAAAAGAAGTTAGTTCGGCTTCACGTTCTTCGTAATCGTTACGAACCACAACCCGTTGACCTTCGGTGATGGCGCTGGTGACAAAACCAGTTTCAGGGTCAATTATCGCAGTATCTGCAGAGATTGAACCTTGGCCCCAGGCAAATGGCACTTCGATGCCACGTAAGATTTTTTCATCACTGAAATCTACGTATAAAGCATCAAAGGTAATGTGTAAATCATCGTTCGGAGCAAATTCAAGTACCGCCATAACCGAATCACGTTCAAGCGTTGATGAAGCACGAATGGTTTAGCACCACCTAAAATAGAACCTGCGCTGCCATCTTCATAAGTAAATTCTGGATAGCCCCAAGAATTCCAGCGTTTTTCCTGATTTGGTGAGCTCATGGTTGAAAGTGCAATGGCAATACCAACGGTGTCATCGGCAAATTTGTCCATATAGGCAAAGGTGCCACGGAAGCCGTTATTATCGGCATCCGGGTTCAGCTTATCAAAGCTGGTTTCTTCATAGGTACCGTTAATTGAAATAACACGCTCTTTTTGATTTAACGGACGGGCAGTTTGTAAATTTACAACCCCAGCAATACCTTCACCTTAGATGGTTGCATCAGGTGTTTTATAAACGGTGACGCCACTCATAATTTCTGACGGATAAATATCGAACTCAACACCACGGTTATCACCAATAGAAACTTGTTCACGACCGTTGAAGGTTGTGGCGCCTTCGTTTTCACCAAAACCACGAATACTGACTTTACTGGCACGACCATCAAGGCGTTGTGCAGTTAAACCTGGTAGGCGGGCAATGGATTCAGCGATTGAAGAATCGGGTAATTTACCAATATCTTCGGCTGAGATGGCTTCAACAACGCTAGATGAATAGCGTTTAACATTCATTGACTCGATTAAGCTGCGGCGAAAGCCGGTGACTTCAATAACTTCAATAACTTCAACTTCTTCAGCTTGTTCGGTTATTGCTGCGTCTTCAGCGGCAAAGGCGATTGAACTCATTGATAACAGACCACTCGATAATAGTGCTACTGTCAGTTTGCTAGGTTTAAAATTTAACATATTGTATCTCCCCATGCGTCCATTCTATTTAGTATCTCTTGGTCGTCCTGTCCAAGGTATATGTTGATTAACATGAAACCCACGTTAAGCGGATAACCATTATGTTAATTACAATTTGTAACAAAGAGAATGACGTGCATACGTATTCATCAATATGCAGAGAAACCCGAAGTTGACGTCACAAAAATTTTACAAAACAACAGTAAACCCTTCATATACAGCAACTTATAAAACATGCCTTGGTCAAAAAATACACTGAATAATTTCTGAATACGTATGTAATTGATTATTGTATTTGCTTGTATCATGCTTGTCGCAACTTAAATTTCATTTCATTTCATTTTAATGTTTTGAACAGCGCTTGGTTACATTCTGAATCAGAAACTTGCATCACTTTTTTTATCTTCGTTACTGCTGGCATGCTCGCCACCCGAACCTGAAACTATTCAGGTTAGCGAAGACAGTATTCGTCAGTTGGCCACCACCTCTGCCGGGCATTGGTTGGCAGCCGATACTTTATATTTGCATGCTGAAATGAATCCACAGCTAAATTACTTTTTAGTTTCAAAAAACAATTTAGCCGATAGCTCAACAACTAGCTTTTCTCTGAAACGTTCACAATTGAGTCGCGAACAAGCAGCTAAATTCGGCTATTTGCTTGGAACTGGTCAGGCGTTGAGTTTTGCTGACAGCATTAAAAAACAAGCTCAAATGTTGGCAAAAACCTTGATTAAAGGGCAATTATTCATTGCCGGCGTTAACGATGAGCAGCAGCTGGTCAGCTTAAGCAAAGTGCAAACCGGCAATGTGATTGATGATCTTTTTACCCGTGGCGCAACCGATGCCGATGAAGAAGCGGATCTGGGAGCGGTAATTACGGCGCAAGGTACGCAATTTAAGTTGTGGGCACCGACAGAAAAGTAAGTATCCGTTCTATTATTTAACCAGGATAAAACTCAACATCCGTTAGCAGAAGTGGTCTTAGAACAAAATCAGCACACCGGAGTGTGGCAAGCAAACTTTAGCGAATCGTTGCTCGGCAGCTACTACCAGTTTAAAGTGCAAGTATTTCATCCAGAAAGTCAAAAGGTTGAAACGTTAATCACTACTGACCCATACAGTTTAAGCTTATCGGCAAATAGTAAGTACTCACAAGTAACCGATTTAAGCCATAGCTCAACCAAGCCTCAAGGTTGGCATAGTCAAACGGTCCCTGTGGTTGAAAATGTTGAAGATAATGTGTTTTATGAGCTGCATATTCGCGATTTTAGTGCCAGTGATAATTCGATAAAAACGGAAAATGTTAAAGGTAAATACAAAGCGTTTGCGCAACCAGACAGTACCGGTATCAAACATTTAAAAACGCTAAAAGCGGCAGGCTTAAATAACATTCATTTATTACCAACCTTTGATATTGGTACGGTGAATGAAGAGGTAACCAAGCGCCTGGCATTAACCGATACGGTGCTGAAATTATGCGACATTATTGCCAGCCATGAGTCGTGTCAGCAAGCCGAAAACCAAGATAAAACCTTGTCCGAGATACTCGAAAGTTATGATCCAAATGGCTCTAAGGCCCAGCAATTAGTGAGTCAAATTCGAACCTTTGATGATTACAACTGGGGTTATGATCCGTTTCATTACACTGTGCCGGAAGGCAGTTATGCGCAAAACCCTGAAGGTAATGCCCGCATTGTTGAGTTTCGGGAGATGGTACAAAACCTCCATAATCTCGGCTTTCGGGTGATCATGGACGTGGTCTATAACCATACACATCAGGCCGGCATGGAAAAGACCTCGGTTTTGGATAAAATTGTCCCGGGTTATTATCAGCGCTTGCACCCGGTTACCGGCTTAATTGAGCAATCAACCTGTTGTGATAACACCGCCACCGAACGCAAAATGATGGCAAAGTTGATGACCGACTCATTAGTGGTGTGGGCAGAAGATTATAAAATTGACGGTTTTCGCTTTGATTTAATGGCGCACCAGCCGAAAGCGGTGATGTTGGCGGCAAGAGCGGCGGTGTTAGCCGTAGACGCAGACAGCTATTTTTATGGCGAAGGCTGGAATTTTGGTGAAGTAACCAATAACCAGCGGTTTGTTCAGGCCAGCCAATTGGAACTTGGCGGCAGCGAAATTGGTACTTTTACCGACCGATTACGTGATGCCGTACGTGGCGCTGGCATGATGGCATCTGGTGATGGCATTCGTAAAGCACAAGGCATAGGCAATGGTTTATACACCCTGCCCAATGAATTGCGCACCAGTGCCGACAGCCTGAAAAATTACCAATTACTGGCCGATCAATTGCGCGTGGGTTTGGCGGGTAATCTGCAACACTTCCCCATTGAGAACGCCGCCGGAGAAAAGGTAACCGGCAAAGACATTCCTTATGGCAACCAACCAACCGGCTATGCACTAGACCCAGCGGACACCATCAATTATGTGTCAAAACATGATAACCAAACGCTTTGGGACAATAACCAATATCGAAATGCGTTTAGTTTAAATATTGATGACCGGGTGCGAATGCATGCTTTGAGTTTGTCCTACCCGTTAATGGCGCAGGGCATTCCGTTTATCCATATGGGCTCAGAGCTATTGCGTTCAAGTCTTATTTGCGCGACAGCTATGATTATGGTGACTGGTTCAACAAAGTCGACTTTAGCATGCAAACTAATAATTACCATGTCGGTTTGCCACCGAAAGAGAAAGATCAGCAAAACTGGCAATTGATCGGCGACATTATCAGCAAAAATGAAGGCCGCGACATGGTAACCCCAGAGCATATTCGTTTTAGTCGCGATCGATTTCTTGAGTTTTTACAAATTCGCATGACGTCAAAACTGTTTCGTTTAACCACCGCCGATGCCATCAATCAGCAAGTGCAATTTTTGAATACCGGTAAAGATCAGCAGTTCGGACTCATGTGATGAGCCTTACCGATGCTAATACCGAAAAGAATACTAATACCGAAACCAATACCAATAAAGAATCTGAGCTAATGGATCAACACTATGAGCAAATCGTAGTGCTATTCAACAGTTCAGCCAAACCACAACATCTTGCTTATCAAGGTGCACAAGGTTTTAGTTTACACCCATTACAGTTAGCAAGTTCTGATCCGTTAACCGCCAGTAATGGCACAGCTAAGAACAGTGTCGGAGCTAATGGCTTTAGCGTGAATAAATTCAGCACCGCTGTGTTTGTCAAAAAATAGAAGGTTAAGAAAAATATGAAGATTTTAGTGAAATTTACCCTACTGGCGTTAGCGCTATGCAGCTCTTTACTGGCGGCAAAAGAAGTCAAAGTTTCCTCTCCGGATGGCAAGTTGATTTTCACCATAAATGATCAAGCTGAGGTGCCAAAGTACAGTGTTAGTTTTAATGGCGAACAAGTGATTGAACCTTCTCGTTTGGGTATGGTGTTTAAATCGGGCCCCTACTTTGATCTGGGCTTCAACATTACTGATAGCAACAGCAAATCGGTGAATACCAGTTGGCAGCAACCTTGGGGAGAGCGCGAAACCATTACCGATCACCATAATGAACTGCAGGTAACGATCGCCGCCGACAGGGAAACGGTAAACACTTACGCCATTTACCTTTACCTTGGGATCTGGAATACATATGAGTATTCATGAAGCGGCGTTAGTCGATTATGCCGGTATGTCACTAAACCAGCGTCGACTGGGTGTGTTAAAGGCAGATCTAGCACCTTGGTCAGACGGTGTTTTGGTGAAAACTACGGCAAATTTTAACACGCCGTGGCGCACTATTCAGGTGAGTAAAGATGCGGTTGGCTTATTAAATTCGGATCTGATTTTAAACCTCAATGAGCCCAATAAACTGGGTGATGTATCTTGGGTAGAACCGGGTAAATACGTGGGTATTTGGTGGGGCATGCACGTTAAAGAAAACACCTGGGGCAGCGGTGAAACCCATGGCGCTACCACCAGTGAAGTAAAACGCTATATGGATTTTGCCGCTAAGTATGGCTCTAAAGGCGTATTGGTAGAGGGTTGGAATATCGGCTGGGATGGTGACTGGTTCTTTAATGGTGATGTGTTTGACTTTACCAAGCCTTACGATGATTTTAATATTGATGAAATTAAAGCTCACAGCAAGAAAACCGGGGTTAAGTTAATTGGTCATCATGAAACCTCGGGTAATGTGACTAATTACCGTAAGCAAATGGCGGATGCGCTAGATTTGTATCAAAGCATGGGAGTTGCTCAGGTGAAAACCGGCTATGTTGCCGATGGCGGTAACATAAAGCGTATCGATGACGATGGCATTGCTCGTCATGAATGGCACGATGGCCAATATATGGTGAATGAATATCTCTATAATATTAAACAAGCGGCGAAAAGAAACATCAGCATTAATACGCATGAGCCAATAAAAGATACCGGTTTGCGCCGTACTTATCCAAACTGGATTGCTCGTGAAGGGGCTCGCGGTCAAGAATTTAATGCCTGGGGCACACCACCTAATCCACCGGAACATGCGGCAATGTTACCATTTACCCGGATGTTAGCCGGGCCAATGGATTTTACTCCAGGCATATTTGACATGGGCTTTAATGGTTTGGGTGCGAATACCAACAGACCACAAACCACGCTGGCAAAACAACTAGCGTTATATGTGGTGTTATACAGCCCTATTCAAATGGCGGCGGATTTACCGCGTAACTACGAAGCCAATTTACCAGCATTTCAGTTTATTTTGGATGTACCCACCGATTGGCAGCAATCAATCGCCGTGGCTGGTGAAGTGGGCAACTATGTTGCTTTTGCCCGTAAAGAGCGTAATGGTAATGACTGGTATTTAGGCGCATTGACCGATGACAAATCCCGCTCTATCGAGGTTGAATTAGACTTTTTAGACCACGATAAAACCTATCTCGCCGAAATTTATCGTGATGGCGACAAGGCAAACTGGGTAGATAATCCTTATGATCTGGTGATTGAGCAGAAAACGGTGTCAGCAAAAGACACCCTGAACATTAAAATGGCAACAAGTGGTGGCGCCGCCATTCGCTTTAAGGCAATGGACTAAACTATGTTAGATGAAAGCAAGAAATTGATGATGAATAAAGAAAAACCGCAGTTATCGTTTTGGCAGGTATGGAATGTCAGTTTTGGCTTTTTAGGCGTGCAATTTGGTTTTGCCCTGCAAAATGCCAATGTCAGTCGGATCTTGTCAGATTTGGGCGCCGATTTACACTCACTGTCACTATTTTGGTTGGTGGCACCTATCATGGGGCTGATTGTGCAACCTCTTGTTGGTTCCGCGTCTGATCGCACCTGGAATCGATTTGGCCGACGTAAGCCGTTTATCTTCGCGGGTGCCATTGCCGCGGCTATCGGTATGGTGCTAATGCCAAATGCTGGAATTTTTGTTGCCTTTATTGCGCCTATGCTATTTGGTGCGATGATTTTGGCGCTAATGGATGCTTCGTTTAATGTCAGCTTTCAACCATTTCGTTCTCTCGTGTCTGATATGGTACCGGCCAAACAGCGCAACTTGGGTTATTCGATTCAATCGCTATTGATTAATATTGGTGCGGTTATCGGCTCGATTTTACCGTTTGTATTAACCAATGTCATTGGTTTAGAAAACACCGCGAAGGTTGGTGAGGTTGCCCCTTCAGTAACCTGGGCATTTTATCTCGGTGCTACGGTATTGTTGGGTTCAGTGTTGTGGACAGTATTTCGCACCAAAGAACACCCACCGAAAGATTTTTATGCTTACCGCGGTATCGATGCGCAGGCCATTGCGCAACAGCAAAAACAGAAAAAATCGCTTAGAAGCAGCCTGGTCGAGTTTTTTAGGCTGGTGAAAACCATGCCGGAAACGATGAAGCGACTGGCGATCGTGCAGTTTTTCTCCTGGTTTGCCCTGTTCATTATGTGGGTTTACTCGATGCCGGCAATCACCCAGTACATTTGGGGAGTAGAGGCAAAATGGTTTGATCCCGACTATTTACATGCAATCGGCACGGTGCCGCAAGCTCTCCTTGATGCGAAAGGTGCTGCCGCTGACTGGGTAGGCATTATCTTTGCTGCTTACTCGTTATTTGCCGCGGTATTTTCGGTGGTACTGTCGAAACTAGCGGATAAGTTTGGCCGTAAATTAGTGTACTCATTATCTTTGTTTGCCGGGGCGTTAGGCTATTTTGGTTTTATGGCGTCTAATAACCTTGATCCAGTGGTCGTTGATTTATTGATTTCCTCGGTTACTGTCCCGCAAGCGGCGGTTAATCTATTTATTCCAATGATCGGCGTAGGCATTTCCTGGGCGGCGATTTTGGCAATGCCCTATGCCATTTTGGCGGGTTCATTACCGGCAACTAAAACCGGGGTGTATATGGGGATTTTCAATTTCACCATCGCCGCACCACAAATTGTTTCCGGCTTATTCTCTGGTTGGATCTTAAGCAGTGTGTTTGATAACGAAGCGATATACATCATTATGCTGGCAGGCGTGGCTATGCTGTTAGCCAGTGCCTCGGTGTATTTTGTCAAAGACGATCAAGAGTAAAATTAAGCGAATACCATTCCGGATAAACTCTCGCTAAGTGGGTAAATCATTATACCAATTGGTATGACTGTGGTGATTAATGCAATGTGCCAAATTACAAATTGGCACATTGCTGGCTATTGAATCCGCTATACATTGCTATGATCTTGCGTTACTATTTTTTTAAGTTAAATTTTTTAGATGTATATTAACGTGAAAGCAACCTCATTTGACATCGCCTATCGTGCCGGTGTTTCACAATCTACGGTGTCGCGAGCACTACGCAATAGCCCTCTGGTGAATGAGGAAACGCGTCTAAAAATTCAGGCCATCGCCAAAGAGTTAAATTACAAGGTCGATAAAAATGCTCGTAATTTACGCTCCCAACAGAGTAATACTTTAGCGCTGCTGTTATTTGAAGATCCCACCTCGGATGATTCGCAAATCAATCCATTTTTTCTGTCCATGCTGGGCAGTATTACCCGAGCTTGTGCCAATAAAGGTTACGATTTGTTAGTGTCGTTCCAACAAATGGATAACGACTGGCACGCCGAATTTGAAGACACCAACAAAGCCGATGGTATTATCTTGCTCGGCTACGGTGATTACGTCGCTTACAAAGAAAAATTGGTGCATTTGCATCAATAAGGTACCCATTTCGTGCGTTGGGGTGCAGAAGTAAAAGATATGGACGTGGCGACCATAGGCTGCGATAACTTTCATGGTGGTTACCAACTTACCGAACATTTATTAGAAAAAGGCCATAAACAATGTGCCTTTATTGGCACCGCTTCCCGCCGGGCGCCGGAATTTTATGATCGTTATAAAGGTCATATTGCTGCGCTAAAACATACGGGCATAGAGGGGAATGAAAATTTACAAATTGATGCCCTGTATACCGAAGAAGCGGGTTATTTGGCCACTAAACAGTTATTGGTCACCGGCGCCAAGTTTGATGCCTTGTTTGCTGCTTGCGATTTAATCGCCGTAGGCGCGATTCGGGCATTAACTGAGCATGGTTTGGCAATTCCTGATGATGTCGCCGTGGTTGGCTTTGATGATATTCCGATGGCCAGCTTTGTAAATCCACCGCTGACCACAGCAAAACAAGACACCATGCTGGCAGGGGAGTTATTAGTGGAAAACCTGCTGAAACTGATCGCCGGCGACAAGCCCACAACGGTGTTAATTGAAAGCCAGCTTATCGAAAGATCTTCTTCATAAACTTTAGGTTGCTCGCTACCTACTGTGCTGTTAAGTTAGTGTCACAATTTGAATAACAGCAGTAATAGCAAGTACATTAATTGATTGCACAATCGATTAATGTGATCACTATAAAAAAACAGTATGAACAAGCAGTGGCATAACTATTTTATCTATCTTCTCGCCTTTTGCAGTGGCTTCTCCATTATGGGGGTTGAGCTGTTAGGCGGGCGCATTCTGGCGCCATATTTCGGCTCAAGTGTGCATGTGTGGGGCAGTATCATCACTGTGTTTATGCTATCACTATCTTTGGGTTACTTATTTGGTGGCCGGTTGTCTTTACATCAGCCTTCACTGCAAAAATATGGGCGGATATTTCTATTTGCTGGCATTACGTTGTTGCCTCTGGCTTATTTCGCTATTCCTATTCTCGATTTTGTTTTTGATAATATCGAAGACACTCGCTATGGGTCATTAACCGCGTCGATGCTGTTATTTTTTGTGCCAACCATTATTTTGGGGATGATCTCGCCCTACTCGGTACGCTTGTTAGTGACCAACGAAGCGGAAAGTGGCCATATAGCTGGCGTACTCTACTTTGTTTCTACTTTAGGGTCGGCACTGGGTACCCTGGCCACCTCGTTTTATCTGGTATTATGGTTTGAGGTAAATACTATTATCTTTACTTTTTGCCTGCTATTGATAGCGCTTGGCTTGGTGGCGATGTTAGTGAATAAAATGGAGGTAAAAGATGCAAAAGTACCTTTACAGTCTTAATTTAAATCTAAGTCGATTCATCGCCTTAGCAATATTCATTAGTGCCTCGTTTACGACTCAGGCAAAAGTCATTAAAGAAGAGCGCTCATTGTATCGGAATATCTTCGTTGAAGATAAAGGCAATGTTCGTTGCTTGAAGTTTTCAGTAAAACGCAAAACCAGCAGTCAATCATGTATCAATAAAGATAACCCGCAAAAGCTGGTATTTAATTACACCAAATATGTGATGTCATCTTTAGTGTTTATTCCCAACCCGCAAAAGGTGCTAATTATTGGCTTAGGTGGCGGCACGCTATCGAATAGTTTATTAGAACTCTATCCTCAGATTGAAATTGATAATGTCGAAATTGACCCTGCGGTAGTACGGGTGGCAAAAAATTATTTTGATTTTAAAGAAACCGACAAGGTTAGAAGCCATACCAAAGATGGCCGGATTTTTATCAAACGGGCACAACGTAAACAACAGCGTTATGATTTGATAATTCTTGATGCTTTTAATGGCGAATATATTCCGGAACACCTATTAACTCAGGAGTTTTTAGAAGAAACCAAATCACTGCTCACCGAGCAAGGGGTATTGGTGGCAAATACATTTTCTAGCAGCAAGCTTTTTCATCATGAATCCGCCACTTATCATGCCGTGTTCGGCGACTTTTACTCCATTAGCAATGAAAACAGTTCGGGAAATCGGGTGATTATCATTCCCAATAAAATGCCTCTGGCTAGTGAGATAGGTAATAATGTCGAAACATTGACTCTGCCATTGGCAAAATACGATATAAAACTGTTCAATGTGATCAGTTTTATGGACTTGGAAAAAGATGTCGAGTCTGATTACCGGGTGCTAACAGATCAGTATTCACCAGCGAATCTACTTTGATTATTTATACTAAACAAGAAGCATTTACTGCTCCTTGTGGCGCTTGTCGTCAGGTGATTGCAGAATTTCTCCAACCAGATGCACTGGTAACTTCGGTCAACCATTTGGGCGCTCGGATTGATTGGACCGTACAGCAATTATTACCAGATGCATTTACTCCGGAAAGTTTAGAGTAAGCTATCGCTATGCTCTTACCGCAAGAAATCATTCGCCACAAACGTGATGGTCATGTTCTCAACGCTGTACAGATAAAAAGCTTTGTCGATGGTTTGGTTAATGGTGATTTTAATGATGCGCAGGTAGGCGCGATGGCGATGGCTATTGTGCAACAAGGGATGAATGTTGAGGAAACTGTCGCCTTAACAATGCAAATGATGCACTCAGGGGAAGTGTTGCAATGGCCTGATATTGATGGCCCGATAATTGATAAACACTCTACCGGCGGTGTCGGAGATAAAGTCAGCTTTATACTGGCGGCAATTGTTGCGGCTAACGGCGCCTATGTGCCGATGATTTCTGGTCGGGGATTAGGCCATACCGGAGGTACGGTTGATAAGCTGGAAAGTATTAGCGGCTTTAATGCCCATCCTGACAACGCGAAGTTCCAACGGATAGTCAAAGATGTGGGCATGGCCATTATTGGTCAAACCGGTAATATTGCGCCTGCCGATAAACGGCTATATGCAATTCGTGACGTTACCGCCACCGTAGAATCAGTGCCGTTAATTACCGCCTCCATATTATCGAAAAAATTATCTGCCGGCTTAGACGCATTAGTGATGGATGTGAAAGTGGGCAATGGTGCGATGATGCAAGACATGCATGCTGCGAAAACGTTAGCGCAAAGTATCGTCAATGTCGCCAATGGTGCCGGGGTGAAGACACAGGCAATTATCACCGACATGAATCAAGTACTTGGCAGTAGTGCCGGCAATGCGGTTGAAATCATCGAAACTCTGCATTTTTTAAGCGGGGATAAACGCGAATCGAGGTTGCATCGAGTGGTAAGTGCGTTAGCTTGTGCGATGCTAATTTCTGCTGGTATTGCCGAACATAATCACGAAGCACGTGTATTGGTTGAACATGCCTTAACGTCAGGTGAAGCCGCTGAAGTGTTTGCACGCATGATCGTTGCCATGGGCGGGCCGGCCGATTTATTTGAGCATCCCGATAGATACTTGCCCGAGGCAAAGGTGGTTCTCGATGTTTTTGCACCAAAATCTGGCGTTATTTGTGCAATGCAAACACGTGATATTGGTCTAACCGTGGTGTGGCTTGGTGGAGGCCGACTCAGCAATGAGCAAGAGATTGATCACAGTGTCGGCTTTGACTCGATTGTCCATGTTGGCAAGAGAGTGAACGCCGGTGATGTAATTGCCAGAGTGCATGCCCGCTCGCTTGCCCAAGCTGAAATGGCGAGCAAACAATATGTTGCCGCTATCGATATCAATGAGCAAGTTGAAGATTTTAATCCGGTGACCTACGAAACCATCAGCGCATCGAAGTAAACCTGAGTTCGGGTTAATTCGCCAGTTTAGCCGCGTGCAATAATAACTCCGGCGCTAATCGGGTTTTATAGTTTGGATTTACGTATTGAAACTGCACTAACCCTTTGGCATCAATCACATAAACTGCAGGCGCAGGCAATACCAGACGTGCTTCGCCAGCAGCATTTTTTTGCAGAGGATTTTGCAAGTTCATTTTCGTCAAATAGCGCTTGGTCACTTTGCTTGAAGCATAAAATGCCAAACCAAAAGCCTGACTGACCTCACTGTGATAATCGGAAAGTAATTGATAGCTTAGTTTTTTATCGCGAAGACTTTTTTGCAAGTCTACCGGTGAATCGGTAGATATGCCAATCAATTGAAAGCCAAGGCGAGTTAAATCTTTTTCGATGGCTTGCAGTTGTCCCATTTGCACATTACAAAACGGACACCAGCCGCCACGATAGAAAAATAATATCGTTGGTTTGTTGTTGATAATACTGGCCAAACTCACTTGCTTACCCGCAATTGTGGTGGTGTTGATGCTGGGGATGGTTTGTCCGGGTAATAATGGTGATACCAAGTCGGCAGATTCAGCAACGGGCCTGGCAAAACTGGCAATACTCAGCATTAGCACGCTGATGCCCAGGAAAAGTTTTTTCATAAAATACTCATTGTTTATATCATAAAGTTGTTAATTAACTGTACAGACCCGCAAGGAGATTAAGTTATTGCAAAATTACTTGCGATTTACACCATCTCGGTGCTTATAATGAGTTAATCTTTAAAACAACCTTTAA
This sequence comes from Thalassotalea sp. 42_200_T64, assembly GCA_002162925.1. Taxonomy (GTDB): domain Bacteria; phylum Pseudomonadota; class Gammaproteobacteria; order Enterobacterales; family Alteromonadaceae; genus Thalassotalea_A. The sequence goes on from MABC01000019.1 coordinate 43,755, forward strand.
TCAAAGGCTTCTTCTCCAACAGGGATTTTTCATGAGCGCCCTCACCTCTGGTGTTATTTTCCTCAGTGCCGCAGTCATTGCCGTGCCGATTTTTACTCGCTTTAAATTAGGCGCCATACTCGGCTACCTTGCCGCGGGTTTACTGATTGGCCCCTCTGTGCTTGGCTTAATTAATGACCCTGAACAAATCTTACACTTTGCCGAGCTCGGTGTGGTGTTTTTATTATTTGTCATCGGCCTGGAGTTAGCGCCGGAAAAACTGCTGCGGATGCGCAATAACATTTTATTTATTGGTGGCGGACAATTATTGTTTTGTGCGTTAGCTATCACCGCCCTATTGTTACTGTTCTCATTTTCCTGGAAAATTTCCTTAGTGCTAGGCTTGGCACTCGCGTTATCGTCTACTGCTTTCGCCATTCAACTCATGGAAGAAAAACAACTGTTAAAAACCCCGTTAGGGCAAAAAGGCTTCTCGATATTGTTGATGCAAGATTTGGCGGTGATCCCTATTTTATTATTGGTTTCTGCGCTTGCTGGGGCCAGTAACAGTGATGATCCGGCCTGGTGGGTCAGCGTGTTGGTGATTATTGGCGTATTATTCTCTGGTCGCTATTTAATTAATCCGCTGCTAAGAATGATAACTCACTACGGCAGCTCAGAAGTGATGACTGCAGCGACGTTGTTGATTGTGATGGTGACTGCGTTGGTAATGCAGTTAGCTGGATTATCTATGGGCTTAGGCGCATTTTTAGCGGGAATTTTATTGGCCAACTCCAGTTTCAGACACCAACTAGAAGTGGAAATTGCCCCGTTTAAGGGCTTGTTACTCGGCTTGTTTTTTATCGCCATCGGGATGAATTTACAACTGCATATACTGTTTGCGCAACCGTTACTTATTCTCGGTGCGAGTTTGGCATTAATCGCCATTAAAAGCGCAATAATTTTTGCTTGCGTTAATGTCAATAATCAGCCCGGTACTCAGCCATTACGGCTGGCGTTGATGTTATCGCAAGGCGGTGAATTTGCCTTTGTGATTTTCAATGTGGCCGTTAACGACTCATTATTACCGAGTGAGTTGGCGGCGCAAGCGACGTTAGTGGTGGGGATTTCGATGGCATTGACCTCACCGCTGGTGATTATTTGTGAAAAACTGCAACAGCGTAAACACCAGGCTCCGGAATATGACTCAACATCCGATGTGCTTGAGCCGGAAGTGATCATTGCTGGCTTTGGTCGCTTTGGCCAGATCACCGGCCGCATCCTAACCGCTAACAACATTCATTATACCGCGTTAGATAACAGTGCAGAGCATATTGAATTTATAAGACAATTTGGAAATAAAGTGTTTTTTGGTGATGCTACCAATTTAAAATTACTGAAAGCGGCCGGAGTCGAACACGCCAAGGTGATGTTTATTGCCGCCGACTCAGACAAGCATGGTTTTGATATTGCCAAAACGGTGAGCGAAAATTTCCCACACATCAAAATTATCGCTCGGGCAAAAAGCCGTTTAAGCGTAATGAAATACCGGGATATTGGAATTTATGCCAATGTTCGGGAGATGTTCGATGGCAGTTTAGTGGCGGCGAAAATGGTGCTGCAAGAATATGGTTTTGACGAGGCTCGAGCCGAGCATATGGTGAAATTATTTAAAGTACATGATGAAGAACTGTTGGATAAATCCTATCAGGGAAATAAATTTGATATGAAAGAATTGATCAAAGTGAGTAAAGCCGGTCGTGCCGAGTTAGAGTCTTTGTTTAACCGCGATCACCAAGATTAAACGGTATAATTATGCAAAAAATTCTGATCAGTAGCTGTTTCCTTGGCAACAAGGTACGTTTTGACGGCAAAACCAAAACTTTAATCGACCCTCAAATTGCTACCTGGCAACAACAAGGGCGTTTGCTGGTGATTTGTCCGGAAACTGCCGGTGGCTTAGCGGTGCCCAGACCAAGGGCTGAGCTGCTGGCCGGCAATGTGGCTGAAAGGGTAATTGATGAGCTTGGCAACGACGTCACAAAGCCATTTCAGCAAGGTGCCAATGCTGCCCTGGCCCTGTGTCAGCAGCAGCATATCAAATACGCATTATTGAAAGAATATAGTCCATCGTGTGGTAGCAGCGAAGTTTATGATGGCCATTTTCAGGGCAAAAAAATTATTGGTATGGGAGTTACTGCCAAGCTGCTTACTGCCAGTGGCATAAAAGTTTACAGCGAACTCACGCTGGCAAAGCTGATGTCAGATATCGTCAATATAGAAATGTGATACCAACTCTATAAAGACTTGGTATTTATAATGATGATCTGCTTCTGGATTGTTATGCGCTAATTGAGAGTAAAAATCATGAATAAATTTGCCATCAGCTTGATGATGATCTTATCTTTGCTTGCTTGTGCGCAAGTGACAAAAGATGTAACCGCTAACTTGGCAGATGCCACGTTAATGCAAATTATTGCTGAACAGCAGGCTTACCAGGATGCACTGAACCCGTTTAATGAGGAGAATGATATTCTTTATTATGACGCCTCACCTGCGGCATTAGCCAGGCATAATGATAAAGTGAGTGATATCTACAGCCGGCTGCAATTCATTGATAGCAATGGCTTAACCAAAGCCAATCAAATCAACCAAACCATTTTGGCTTACAAACTAAAAAATGATATCGATTCGTATAAAAATCTTGATCACTATATGCCATTAACCGCCGAAGCCGGGTTTCATGCCTATATGACGTTTATGGCGTCACGTTCAAGTTTTAAAAAGGTTGAGGATTTTGAAACTTACTTAAACCGGCTGGTGGCATTAGATACATATTTTGAACAACAAACCTACTGGTTAAAGCAAGGTTTGAAAACGGGTATCAGCCAACCCAAAGTCGTGCTGACGGGGTTTGAAGACAGTATCAGTGCTTTTATTGTTGATGATGCAACCAAGAGTGATTTTTATCGCCCGTTTAACCGCATGCCAAAACATATTTCGGCGGAGCAACAAGCGCAGTTACAAGCGAAAGCGAAACAAATTATCTTAGAAAACATTAACCCCATGTATCAGCGTTTCTATGATTTTATGGTAGATACTTACATCCCAAATGCAAAACAAACCATCGCGGCCAAAGATTACCCAAATGGGGAAGCATTTTATCAAAACCGTATTGAACACTACACTACGTTAACATTAACTGCCGATGAAATTCACGACATTGGTCTGCAGGAAGTCGCGCGCATTCGTGGTGAAATGGAAGAGGTAATAAAAGACGTTGAATTTAACGGTACGTTTGCCGAGTTTGTGCAATTTTTACGTACCGATCCACAGTTTTATGCCACCACGCCAGAACAACTGTTAAAAGAAGCTTCGTTTATTGCGAAGAAGATGGATGCGAAATTACCATCGTTATTTAAAACCTTGCCACGTACGCCGTATGGTGTTGTGGAAGTGCCGGCAAGTATTGCGCCTAAATACACCACGGGTCGTTATTCTGGCCCGAGTCGAGATGATCAGGCAGGTAATTACTGGGTAAATACCTATGCATTAGATCGTCGTCCTTTGTACGTATTAGAAGCATTAACCTTACATGAAGCCGTACCAGGGCATCATTTACAAGGCTCTATTGCCCGTGAAATGGAAAATGTGCCTGAGTTTCGTAACCAAACTTATATTTCAGCTTTCGGTGAAGGCTGGGGCTTATATTCTGAATATTTAGGTGTTGAAGCCGGATTTTATCAAGACCCGTATTCTCGTTTTGGTCGTTTAACTTATGAAATGTGGCGGGCCGTTCGCTTAGTCGTGGATACCGGCATGCATATGAAAGGCTGGAGCAGACAACAAGCGATGGATTATTTGGCGAGCAACTCGGCGTTATCCTTACACAATGTGAAAACCGAAATTGATCGTTATATCTCTTGGCCGGGGCAAGCACTTTCTTACAAGTTGGGCGAAATTACCATAAAAAGTTTACGCGTTGAAGCGGAAAAGGCGTTGGCTGAGGATTTTGATCTGCGCGAGTTTCATGATCAAATATTGAAAAATGGCTCTATTCCATTATCGTTGCTAGAAACGCTGATTAGAGAGTATATTCAACAAAAATTGACAAAAATTGACAGAAATAAAAGCTAAAAAATAGCAGACATTGGTATGAATTGGCAAGGATGCTGATTAGAAACGAGAAATTAGGAACGAGAAACGAGAAACGAGAAATTAGGAACGAGAAATTAGGAACGAGAAATTAGGAACGAGAAATTAGGAACGAGAAATTAGGAACTAGTTTAGTTGCAAATATTGAATTTACTGGTATTAGTATTGAGTGAATTTCAGCGATCGCTGGAAAAGTAGGCAAGGCACGCAAAGAAACAGTCTCTGAAGTTGGATTGCTAAAAAAGATAAGCCCCCGCAATATCTTAGTCGGCAGTTCCGCTGTCATAGGTAATTATTATTATTAAAAAACCTTTAGACCGGTAACTTTGCGTCCCTAGCTTTCACTAGGTTTGCCTTGGACGAGCTAAGTAGCCCTAACACTGATTATAGACAAATATCTCTTGCTGTAAACCTTTTGTTAGGTTTTTATCTATTAAAACCATATTTTAAGTTAATTTGCTGAATTCCTTCAAAAAGTTTATGATAATAAGTACTTATTTTCATTTAGGACGACACCATGAGCCAAGTGCTTGACGATTTACTCGCGTTATTAACGCTGGAAAGGCTGGATGATAATTTATTCTTGGGGCAGAGTCAGGATCTTGGTTTTCCCGCGGTATTTGGTGGTCAGGTTATTGGTCAGGCGTTGTCTGCAGCGAAAGAAACCGTTGCCCAAAACCGAGCTTTGCATTCCTTTCACTGCTACTTTTTATTACCCGGGAATGCACACAAGCCGATTACTTATTTGGTGGATGTCACCCGAGATGGCCGTAGCTTTAGCTCGCGCAGAGTGCAGGCCATGCAAAATGGTAAAGTGATTTTCAACTTGATGGCATCGTTTCAAATTGATGAAGGTGGATTTGAACACCAGGATATCATGCCCGAGGTGGTGGACCCTGAAGGGTTAGCAAGCATGCAAGAATTACAGTTGCAGCATAAAGATAAAATACCTGAAGCCATGCATGACGCGGTATTTGCTGAACGGCCAATTGAGTTTCGCCCAATCAAACAATATGACTGGCTCAAGCCAGAAAAATCATCGGCCACTAATCAAATTTGGATGAAAGCCAAAGGTAAAATGCCAGACGATTTACGTGTGCATAAGTACGTGTTGGGCTACGCCTCCGACTATAATTTTTTACCCTCGGCCGTGCACCCGCATGGTCGCAGTGTGTGGTCGAAAAATTTCCAGATAGCCACTATCGATCACGCCATGTGGTTTCATCGAGATTTCCGTTTTGATGACTGGTTGCTGTACGATATCGATAGCCCATCGGCCAGTGGTGGCCGAGGGTTAGTGCGCGGTAAGATCTATAATCGTCAAGGTCAACTAGTGGCCTCAACAGTTCAGGAAGGCGTGATCAGGCAGTACTAATGACTTTGCTGCCAGTCAAAACCGCTTGGGGTTTGAAATATACGTAATTCAAACAGTGGTGCAATGGCAAGCAAATGGTCAAAAATATCGGCCTGTATCGCCTCAAAGTTGCCCCAGTTAATGTCATTGCTGAAAAAATACAACTCTAGCGAGACGCCAATTTCTGTCGGTTTCAGTTGCCTTACCATGCAGGTCATATTCTGGTGCACGTTGGGATGATTGGTTAAATAGGCAGAGATATAGGCTCTAAACGTCCCTATATTGGTTAATCTTCGGCTATTCGGGTTCGTTGTGTCATCTATGCCTTGCTGGCGGTGGAAATCGTTAATTTCACTATTTTTATTACTGAGATAATCCCGTAAAAAATCAAACTGATTTAACTCTGCGATTAATTCACTAGAACAAAAATGGATACTGGCAATGTCGATACTGATACTGCGCTTAATACGCCGGCCGCCAGAGACGGACATACCACGCCAGTTTTTAAATGACTCGCTGATCAGCGCATAGGTGGGGATGGTGGTGACGGTATTATCAAAGTTTTGCACCTTTACCGTATTTAAGGCAATTTCTAACACTTCGCCATCGGCACCATATTGTGGCATTTCTATCCAGTCACCAGGTGCCACCATTTTGTTGGCGGATATTTGTATACTCGCGACCAGGCCTTTGATGGTGTCTTGAAACACCAATAATAGTACAGCCGTTAGCGCTCCCAAACCACTGAGTAGGTAAATTGGTGAACGATCAATTAATATCGAAATCGCCAGGATGCTTGCTACCAGATAGATGGCCAGCTTTAACAACTGAATGGTGGCGTTGAGAGGCAGGTATTTTTCTTTACTCGACTCTTGAAACAGATCGTTTGCTACATTTAACACTGAACTTAAACTGCGCGCAACCTGGATGGCGATGGTGACTTTTGCAAACACCGTGAGTGCTTCGACCAATCTTGGATTTTCGCTAATGAAGTACGGCATCAATGCCAGCAACAGCAATACCGGTACTAGCCAGGCAATACGGTCAAATACTTTATTTGAGACCAATAAATCGTCCCATTGATTGCTGGAACGGGTGACGATTTTATGCACTAACAGTAAGACTTGATGTTTAGCGATGTAAAAACTAATCCAGCAAATGCTGAGTAATAATACTAAGCCTATTACCGCGGATACCGGTGCAATTAAATTGCCGCTTAAACCACTTGCCGTTAACCAGGTTTGAATCAATTCTGACATTAATTTCTAACTTTATTGTTGTTGGTTGTATGGTTGAGATTACCGCCCATTGTGGTGGTTAGCAATGCTATCAATGGAATTAATTATATGTATTTTCAAAAAGTTATTTGATCGTGACGGTGCAAACTGTATTCTTTAGGGCAGAGACTAGGTTATTCGGACAATAAATGAATTTTAAAAGGGTTGTGATAAAAGTGGGTAGCGCCTTGGTTGCCCCAGATGGCAAAGGCTGCAGTGGCAAATATCTATTGTCGATTGCCCGCTTTATTACCGAATGCCATAAACGCGATAAAGAAGTGATCTTGGTCTCTTCTGGCAGCGTGGCAGCCGGTCGTCAATTAATTCAACACGGCTCCTCCAACCCATCGATTGCGGCGAAACAAGCGATGGCCTCTGTTGGGCAAATGCAAATGATGGCGAACTGGCAGCGTTTTTTTGATACGCCCTGCTCGCAATTATTAATTACCCATGGTGATTTAAAAGACAGACGGCGCTTTATCAATATTAAAAATACACTGAGAATGTTACTGGAAAATAATATTTTGCCGGTGGTCAATGAAAATGACACTGTGGCCACCGATGAACTCAAGGTGGGAGATAATGATAATCTTGCCGCGCTGGTGGCTATGGTAAGTGATGCCGATTGTTTCTTTATTTTAAGCGATGTTGACGGTGTGTTTGATTGCGACCCGCGCAATAATAGTAATGCCAAGTTGTTTAGTGAAATTGAGACTATCGATGACGCTCTCTATCAAATGGCTGGCGGCACCACCAATAAAATTGCCACCGGTGGCATGAAAACCAAGATCCAGGCGGCAGAGAAAGCGACTGAACATGGCATTGAAACCTATATTTTAAACGGCAGTAATTCTGCCGTGTTTGATAAATTATTGCTTGGCGAAAACCCGGGCACGCGCTTTATTGCCAAACAAAGTGCATTGAAAGCGAAAAAACACTGGCTCAAACATACGCTGAAGAGTCATGGTTCTATAATTATCGATGAAGGGGCGATTAATGCCTTACGGAATAAAGGCGCGTCTTTGCTAGCCAGTGGTATTGTTGAAATCTTTGGTGATTTTGTCAAAGGTGAATCGGTAAGTATTACCGCCCAATGTGGTACCCGAGTGTTGGCTAAAGGCATATGCCAATATAGCAGCCTGGATCTAGCAAAAATTAAAGGCAAAAATTCGAATGATTTTGACACCATTTTGGGTTATTGCCCAAGTAAAGAGATCATCCACCGAGATGATTTGGTGTTGATGGGAAAAGCAGAGTAAGAGTATGAAAACAATAGAACAGTTTGATATTGCCAATTTAGCAAAAAAAGCGCAAATAGCGGCATTGCAAACCGCGCAACTTGATACGATAACAAAAAACCGTTTATTAACGACAATGGCAGATAATATTGTCGCTAATGCGCAACATATTATTAGTGAAAATAGCAAAGATATCGCCCAAGGCGAAAGCAAAGGATTGTCGACCGCCATGCTGGATCGGTTGTTGTTAACGCCAGAGCGCATCCAGGGTATTCGTGCTGCCATTATCGATATTGTTAACTTGCCAGATCCGGTAGGCAGTAAATCGGCGATGCAAAAACGCCCGAATGGCATTGAAGTTGGCAAAATGCGTATTCCATTAGGTGTTATCGCGATGATTTACGAAGCGCGTCCTAATGTAACGGCGGAAGCTGCAGCACTTTGTATTAAGTCGGGCAACGGCGTAATTTTACGTGGTGGCAGCGAAGCGCTGCACAGTAATTTGGCGATTGCCGATATTTTACATAATACCTTAAAAGAATTTTCCATAGCAGCGGAAGCGGTATCTGTGGTGCCTGATCCGGATCGCAAGGTTATTGAAAAAATGCTAACCCTGAATCAATACATAGATCTGGTGATCCCTCGTGGCGGCGAAGGCTTAATTCGTTATGTCAGTGATAATTCGCGAATTCCAGTGATCCAGCATTTTAAAGGTGTTTGTCATCTTTATGTCGATAAAGCCGCTGATCTCGATAAGGCGATTAACATTTTAGTCAATGGTAAAACCCAGCGTCCAAGTGCCTGTAACTCACTGGAAACCGTTTTGGTGCACCAAGATATCAGTACTGAATTTTTATCAAAGGCGGCGACAGCACTTGTCGAATTTAAGGTGAAAATACACGCTTGTGAGCACACCATAGAGCATTTTAGTGACGCTACCTTGGCAACCGACGCGGATTACGATGCTGAGTATTTGGCGCAGGAGATTGCCGTTAAGCAAGTGACTGGCTTTGAGCAAGCCATTGCCCATATTCAGCAATACAGTTCAGATCATACCGAAGTGATTGTGACGCAAGACTATTCACGCGCCAATGAATTTGTCCGCCGCATTAATTCTTCGGTGGTCATGGTGAACGCCTCGTCGAGATTTTCGGATGGTGGTGAATTGGGCCTGGGCTCAGAAATTGGCATCTCCACCAGTAAGTTACACGCCTACGGACCAATGGGTCTGGAAGCCCTAACCACAGAGAAATTCATCGTCTTTGGCGAAGGCCAAACTCGGTCGTAGGCCAAGTAATCAAAGCACGATAGGCGTCAGGAGGTTCCGTTCTGCAACGGAATGACGGTGTATGCTTTCTAATAATGCTGAGTATTCATGAGCTTAGTTAACTTACACCACGTCATCCCTGAGGACTAGTGCATGGATGCCCTAGTTGATTCAATCAGATGTTTTTACGCCTCATGAGCGTAAATAATGTGGAAAATACACAAAGTGTGTGAATTACTGAAATAGCATCCAATTAACCTACTCAAAACATTTTAATTGACCAGTGAACGACAAAGGGCATGACCAGTTTTAAACTGGCAGTTCACCGGTACGAATGCGGACATCAAAGACTTATCTGTCTACATGGGTAATTACATTAAGTTGGCCACCTAATTACATTGCATGAGCCGATCACATTGCCAGTTAATATCATTTACTTTGCCAACCAATAACCATTAAATTGACCTCCAAGAAATCAATAATAAACCGTCACGTTAATACAAAAGCTAACAAATAAAAAACTAATTGAATTTATTATAAGTAGTGAAAGTGAAATAGTGCGCGACTTGTTGGAAAAAAGGGCAAATTGCGCACTATTCAATTGTTGAACTAAACCGCTTCGCGGAGACAGCTCCCTTCCAATTCTGCCTCATGAACCAAACTTAACTTGCCATTTAAAAAAGGAGGCAAGTTATGACACCGTTAAGACAGCAGTTAATACACTGCATGCAAGTTAGACAGTTTGCGCCTAGTACACAACGCTCATATATTGATTGGGTAAAACAATTAGCCAAGGCTTATCACCGTTCGCCCGATGAGCTTAGTGACGACGATTTAAAGCAGTTTCTGTGGTCGTTAAGTATCGATAAACACCTCGCTGGCGGTTCTTGCTACCAAGCATTTTATGCTCTTCGTTTTTTCTACCAAGAAGTGCTTGGCAGAGTCTTTCAACAACGATTGCTACCGCCGATAAAACGAACCCAGAAGATACCTGAATTATTAAGCCCTGAAGAAGTCAGGCTGATTATTACCTCATGTAAAAAAACGAAGTACCGCACAGTTTTTTCTATGTGTTACGGCTGTGGTATGAGGGTTGGTGAGGTATTAGCTCTGCGAGTTTCCGATATCGATGGGCCGCAAGGCATTGTTCACATTCATCAAGGTAAAGGGAGAAAAGACCGACGCATCATTATTGCTGAGCAGTTACTTCATATATTGCGCAAATACTGGCGAACGCACCCATCACAAGAGTATCTATTTTATGGTACTGAGTCCTTTAAACCATTGGGTCGCTCTTCAGTTCAAAAAATGTATACCAAGGTCAAACAACAAGTGGGTATCCAAAAACGCGGGGGCATTCACGGTTTAAGGCACGCATTTGCAACCCACCAATTAAGTGCAGGTATGCCTTTGGTGCAACTGCAACACATGCTTGGGCATAAAAGTATTCAAACTACATTGCGTTACACGCATTGGCTGCCAAATTATCAGGCAAGAGATGGGGCAGAATTTGATTTGATTGGTTCGTTGGGTTTGTCGTTATGACTCAAACATCAACGCTACAGCAGATCATTCAAGATGGTTTGCAAGGCTTAAAGCAGGATTCACTTTCGCCAGATCAATGGCAGGTGTTGCACCACTTACAAGGATGCAGAACGGAACGTATGGGAAGTTTTCAATGGCATTGTCGTCATTGTGACCAAGATACGACATGGTATTGCTCCTGTCGAGACAGACACTGTCCTACGTGCCAATGCACTGCCCGAGAAAAGTGGTTGCGGACTCGTCAGCAAGACTTGCTACCCGTGACTTATCATCACTTGGTATTTACGCTGCCACATCAGTTTAATCACTGGACACAAGTGTGTCCTGAAGTGGTATATAAGAGTCTGTTTAAATCCGTTTGGGAAACCTTGAATCATTTTGCCAACAAGCGCCATCACTTAGAAGGTAAGCTAGGCATGATGTCGGTATTGCATACTTGGGGGCAAAGCTTGTGTCAGCATATTCACTTGCATTGTTTAATACCCAGCGGGGTGATAAATGCGGAAAATGAGTGGCAAGGTACTCGAAAACCAGGGTACTTGTTGCCTGTTAAAGCGCTGTCGGTCAAGTTCAAAAAGACGATGCTACAACATATTCATCAAGCCAAACTTGACGAAAAACTGACACGGATGGATACAACGGATATCAACAAAACGCTAGATGATGTCAGTTCACTTAATTGGGTTGTTTACAGTAAACCCGCCATATCGCATGCCGATAGTGTAGTGCAATATCTTGCTCGATATTGCAATCGAATTGGTGTTAGCCCAAGCCGATTAAGCTTAGTGAACCGCCATGAAGTGATATTACGATACAAGGATTATCGGACAGGTAAGCATTCGTCTATGACTCTTTCAACACAAGAATTGTTGCGACGATTTCTGCTCCATGTTCTGCCCAAAGGTTTCATGCGGCTGCGGTATTATGGTTTTATGGCAAATGCGATACGACGAAAGAGTCTAAAAGTGATTCGAAGTAGCCTAGCGCTGGTTGAATAAACATTAGACAAAGTGCTTGAAGCATCAAGCCAGGTGATTTGTCCACATTGTTCAGAGCCTGGCATGTTACTGATTAGCATACTAAAACCAGTGAAAGAACTCGGTAATCGACGAACGAGATAATTAAACTCGGTTGTTTAAAATATCGTGAACAATTTGCGATAGGGAAGGATTCCAGGGCAAACGAGTCTAAATTGAACAAATTTGATTTGCTAAAGGTAGAATCCCGATTTTTTTCGGTTATTTTCAGGAACTTCTAGGATCAAGTTGACGATCCTTTTTACCCATGGCATATAATGGTCTTTGCCTGAGATTATCATGGACCCAACCACCATTA
>MABC01000069.1 GCA_002162925.1 Thalassotalea sp. 42_200_T64
GTATCGTATTCGATGTGAGACGTATTGATGGTAATACCACGCTCGCGCTCTTCTGGAGCGTTATCGATTTGGGCGAAATCTTTAACTTCACCACCGTGTACTTTGGTAAGAACCGCAGAGATAGCAGCTGTTAAAGTTGTTTTACCGTGATCGACGTGACCAATGGTACCAACGTTAACGTGCGGTTTATTACGTTCAAATTTTTCTTTAGCCATTTTCAATATACCTTAAAAGTGATAAACAAGCGGGCGGCAACCCGATATTTTTTGCTTACTATATGTATGCGATTCCAATAAAAATATTAGTTGATGAATTCAAAATTGACCAACTAATATACAAGGATCGTTTTCAGGGGCACAATTTAGCAAACTCTCAAGATATTGTCTAAACTTTATGCTTTTGTTTGGGCAAAATAAGCAAAAAAAGCAAAAAAAGCAAAAAAAGCACAAAAAAAACCCTCAAAAATAACTTTTTTACAAAATTTTTTGATCGAGTTGTTTATTTTTTATCAAATTATGATGTTAGTTTTCATTAACTGAGGTATAATCCGCGCAAAATTTTTAACGTAACTTTTTATTAAAGTAGAGTATTACAATGGCAGATTTATCAAAATACAGAAACATTGGTATTTTCGCTCACGTTGATGCTGGTAAAACCACAACAACTGAACGTATCCTTAAACTAACTGGTATGATCCATAAAATTGGTGAAGTACATGACGGTGAGTCAACAACTGATTTCATGGAACAAGAAGCTGAACGCGGTATTACTATCCAGTCTGCTGCTGTTACTTGTGAATGGAAAAAACATCGTTTTAACGTAATTGACACTCCTGGTCACGTTGACTTCACAGTAGAAGTTTACCGTTCATTAAAAGTACTTGATGGTGGTATCGGTGTATTCTGTGGTTCTGGTGGTGTTGAACCGCAATCAGAAACTAACTGGCGCTACGCGAACGAATCTAAAGTCGCTCGCTTAATTTTCGTTAATAAATTAGACCGTTTAGGTGCTGATTTTTACCGTGTAACTGATCAAGTTAAGAAAGTACTAGGTGCTCACCCACTAATTATGACTTTACCAATTGGCGAAGAAGATGACTTCGTCGGTGTTGTAGACGTATTAAGCCAAAAAGCTTACATCTGGGATGATTCAGGTGAACCAGAAAACTACGAAATTACAGATATCCCTGCGAATATGGTAGATGATGCTGCTATATACCGTGAGCAACTAATCGAAACTGCTTTAGAAGCAGACGAAGACATGCTTATGGATTATTTGGAAGGTGAATTAACACCTACTGAAGAACAAATTAAAGCTTGTATCCGTAAAGGTACTCGTGAAATCATGTACTTCCCAACATACTGTGGTTCTGCATTCAAAAACAAAGGCATGCAAATCTTATTAGATGCTGTTGTTGATTACTTACCTTCTCCAACTGAAGTTAATCCTCAACCATTAACGAATGAAGAAGGTGAACCAACGGGCGAATTCGCTATTGTTGATACTAAAGAACCTTTCCGGGCATTAGCATTCAAAATTATGGATGACCGTTTCGGTGCCTTAACGTTCGTGCGTATATACTCTGGTGTTCTTAACAAGGGTGATACAATCTTAAACTCGTTTACCGGTAAAACTGAACGTGTTGGCCGCATGGTAGAAATGCAAGCCGATGATCGTACCGAGCTTTCTTCAGCTCAAGCTGGTGATATTCTTGCTATCGTTGGTATGAAAAACGTACAAACAGGTCATACTTTATGTTCTGTTAAAGAACCATGTACACTAGAAGCAATGGTATTCCCTGAACCGGTGATCTCAATTGCTGTTGCACCTAAAGACAAAGGTGGTTCTGAGAAAATGGGTATCGCCATTGGTAAAATGGTTGCTGAAGATCCTACTTTCAAAGTTGAAACTGATCAAGATTCAGGCGAAACAATTTTACGTGGTATGGGTGAGCTTCACTTAGATATCAAAGTTGATATCCTTAAGCGTACATACGGCGTTGATTTAGCAGTAGGTAAACCACAAGTTGCTTACCGTGAAACTATCACTAAAGAAATTGATGATTCTTACACGCATAAGAAACAATCTGGTGGTTCTGGTCAATTTGGTAAAATTGATTACATTATCCGTCCAGGCGAGCCAAACTCTGGTTTTACATTCACATCAAAAGTTGTTGGTGGTAATGTTCCTAAGGAATTCTTCCCTGCTGTTGAGAAAGGTTTCAAATCTATGATGGATACTGGTGTTTTAGCTGGTTTCCCTGTATTAGATGTTGAAGTTGAATTATACGATGGTGGTTTTCATGCTGTCGATTCATCTGCTGTTGCTTTCGAAATCGCTGCACGTGGCGCTTTCCGTCAGTCAATTCCAAAAGCTGGTGCGCAACTAATTGAACCAATCATGAAAGTTGACGTATACACTCCAGACGATCACGTTGGTGATGTTATCGGTGATTTAAACCGTCGTCGTGGTATGATCAAAGACCAAGAAGCTGGTGTTTCTGGTGTTCGTATCAAAGCTGACGTACCTCTTTCAGAAATGTTCGGTTACATCGGAACTCTACGTACAATGACATCAGGTCGTGGTCAATTCTCTATGGAATTCTCTCATTACAGCCCATGTCCTAACAACGTAGCTGAAACAGTTATTGCTGAAGTTAAAGAGCGTAACGCTGCTGCTAAGAAAAAATAGATTTTCTATTAATTCTGATAAAAGGTCGCGAAAGCGGCCTTTTTTGTACATGGATAATGTATTTATACCCGACAGGCAGGAATAGCCTTTAAAAGGTGATTGTACATGGAAATATTTATCCTCCTGCGCCAAGGATGGCAACAAAGGAGAGTTTATTGCCTAATTTTTATCTATTCAATGTTGTCTGAGCACAACTTTACACACTAAATACAATAAATATAAACATCGCCATTCATCACTGATTAAAAATTTGATCTAAATCAACAAATACAAATAAGAATGGTTTGCATTTAGATTTAACTTTCGCTATAGTCTCGCCATAAAATAAATATCAATTGAAAAATACATTTATCAGGGAAATCAAAACGATGAAAAAAACAATTACCGCCACGGCGCTTATGTCTTTATTTGCCACTAACGCAATAGCAACTGAGGAGACTCAAGAACTACGTGAAGTGATTGCAGAGCAACAAAAAGTGTTAGAATCTTTAGAGAAGCGTTTAGTTGAGACTGAAGTTCGTCTTGAAGCGACTGCTGACCAAATTGATGCCAGCGCGTCAGCTAGCCCATTTGCCAATACCACTATTGGCGGATACGGTGAATTACACTATAACAATTATGAAGATAAAGACGCGAGTGTTGATTTCCATCGCTTTGTTTTATTCTTTGGTCATGAATTTGATTCGAAAACTCGTTTCTTCTCTGAGTTTGAATTAGAACATTCTATCGCAGGTGAAGGTAAATCAGGTGAAGTTGAACTAGAGCAAGCTTACGTTGAATACGATTACAGCGAAAACATCACTACCAAAACCGGTTTATTCTTAATACCTGTTGGTTTAATCAATGAAACTCATGAGCCACCAGCATTTTACGGTGTAGAGCGTAACGGTGTTGAGAAAAACATCATTCCTGCTACTTGGTGGGAAGCCGGTGTTGCAGCCAACTTTAAAGTTGCTCCAGGCTTGAGCATTGACGCTGCAGTAACTAGTGGTTTAAATGTTGGTGATGATTACAAAATTCGTGGCGGCCGTCAAAAGGTAGCGAAAGCAAGTGCAGAAAATTTAGCGTATACCGGTCGTGTAAAATACACCGCCATTCCAGGGTTAGAGTTAGCCGCTACCGTACAATATCAAACGGATGTTACCCAAAGTGCCGCTGGTGTTGATGAAGCAGCAGCGACGTTAATCGAAGCACACTTAGTTTATAATGTAGAAAATTTCTCTATCAGAGCATTGTACGCCACTTGGGATATTGATGGTGACGAAGCCGCAGCGCTTGGTCGTGATGAGCAAACAGGTTGGTACTTAGAACCATCATACAAACTAAATGAAGAGTTTGGCGTATTTGCCCGTTATGCTGAATATAACAACGAAGCAGGTGATAGTTCTTCTGACGCTGTAGAATCAACTAGTGTTGGGATCAACTATTACTTGCATGAAAATGTTGTATTAAAAGCTGATTATGAAGACTTAGGCGGTTCTAAGGACTCTAAAGGCTTTAACTTAGGTTTTGGTTACCAATTCTAATACTATTTTTTAGCTAACGAACAAAGTGTTCGAGCTAAAAATCGTACAAAAGTGAATAAGAGGTAACTCTTATTCACTTTTTGTTTTTTAACAAATGGATTAATTATATAATTCATTTGTTAAATAAATAAAAACAAAAAATCATGCTATATTTACGAATTAATTTTTCGTTAAATTAATAACTATATTTGTATTAGCTAAAAGGCACTACGTGAATAAATTCATCTTCATTCTGTTGATATTAACAAGTACTGCATTTTCAGTATCTGCTAACGGTCTTTATCAGTCAAATGATCAATTTTTAGAGCAAGCATTTCATACTGAAATACCTAAATCTGAAGTGTTATGGTTAACTGCTGAAGATAAAACAGCAATCAGTGCCATAATGAATCGAAAGTTCAAGCAACTACGCGTACGTTACTGGCGACAAGATGGTGCCACGGTGTGGATACTTGATGAAATTGGCAAAGAAAAACCAATTACTATCGGCGTTCACATCGAGGATAATAAAATAGTTAATCTAAAGGTACTGGCATTTCGTGAAAGTCGTGGTGATGAAGTGCGGCATCAGTTTTTTACCAAGCAATTTATTAATGCCGAGTTAAATGAAGAAAACCAGTTATCGCAACACATTGATGGTATTACTGGTGCAACTTTATCGGTTAGGGCACTGAAAAAAGTCGCTCGTCTGGCACTTTGGCTCAATAACAAAAAGCATTCAGAGCAGTAATTACACATGCTTAGAGTAACTAAAAAATACAAAAATTCTCTGCATTCAAAAGTGATCCGTCATTTACGTGAATGGCATCGTAAATCAGGGATTTTTGCGGCGATCGTGCTAATCTTTTTAGCTATTTCCGGTATCGCGCTTAACCATACCGAATCATTTAAGCTTGGCCATATTGCGATTACCAACCAATGGCTACTGCACCATTATGGGATCAAAGATCCAGGCTCTGCCAATTATTTCCATAATAAACAATTCAGTGTCACCGATGGCTATGTCTTCAAAGGCGACATTTTGTTGCAAGATAATTCCGAGGATGTCATCGCTATAGGCCAATATTTAGAGTTTTATCTAGTGTTAACTCAAAGTAAATTAGCACTTTATGATGATATTGGTGGCTTGGTGGATCAGATAACTGTTACTGATGGCCTGCCTATTGGCATTATAGCGATGGCGATTAATACTAATGCCAATAACAGTACCATCATATTAAGCACTCAGCATGGTTATTACCAAAGTGGCCAACATTTGCTTGACTGGCACAAAGTGGAATTCATTACAGAACCTTCGTGGATTGTAGCGAATAGAATTACTGATGGCGATATCAATACTGCCAACATACGTTACAAATCACAATTTCTATCGTTAGAACGGGTAGTATTAGATGCGCATTCAGGTCGCATTTTTGGTGATTACATGGTGCTTTTCATGGATCTAATTGCCCTTGCGATTATCATTCTTTCACTAAGTGGCCTGTATATTTGGCTTCGTTACGCCCGGGCGAAACGATAAATAAGCCAAATATCCGCTAAATTTGTTGCTTTATATCAATTAATAGTTGTTTTTCTCAATATTGAGTTGCTGAAATGGAAATGATTTTATAAAATCAAATGAGAATCATTATTATTTATATTTAAGGCCGATTTTATGACCCTAGTTGAATTGAAGCAAAGCCAACGAGCTAAGATCAGTTATCTACCCGATAACTTCGATTTAACCGCGCAATTAATGGAACAAGGTTTCGCCCTTAAAACTGAAATTTGTATGGCGCAAAAAGCACCATTTAACGGCCCTATTGCATTTCACCTACACGGTACAAAAATTAGTCTAGCGACTAATATTGCCAATCAGATCGGTATAGAACTCGTATAATGTCACAACTATCACATATCGCCCTTGTTGGCTTTGCAAATGCCGGCAAAAGTACTTTTTTCAATAATTTAACCGGCTCAAAGCAAAAAACAGGTAATTGGACCGGTGTTACCGTAGCCAAAAGCCAAAAGCAGTGCAGCTTAAACGGCAAAGCCACGTTATTATCTGACTTACCTGGCATTAGCTCATTAACCGCAAAAGCACAGCAGAGTAAAGATCTGTCAATTAGTCAAAATTTTCTAAAAACCGAAAAGCTTGACTACATCATCAACATTGTTGATGCCACGCAATTAAAAAGACAACTTTATTTAACCACACAATTATTAGAACTTGGCTTGCCAATGTGTGTGGTGCTGAACAAATCAGACCGTAAAGAAACCGATGAACTAGACTTGGACATCTTGTCTATTGAGCTGGGCTGCCCGGTTATTGCAATTAACAGTTTTGATAAGAACACTACCCGACAAGTTGAAGCAACGCTCGAGTCATCAAGCTGCAATGTAAAGCGCCCTAGTAACTTGCTTTTACCGGAAAGTATTTTAGCGCAACTGGTAGAGAACGACTGTAACTTACTTGAATTAGAACAAGGCAGTTGTCAAAACAGCCAATGTCAAAGTCACAATGCGGATACCATCGCTATCATGCAATCGCGTTATGATTTTATTAACGCACTATTAGTCAAAGCAACGATCACGGCAAAAAAAGCTCATTCAATAAGCGATACTTTAGATAAATTCATCTTGCATCCATTGTTTGGCTTGCCAGTGTTTTTACTGATGATGTATTTATTATTTATGTTTGCGATTAATGTTGGTAGTTCATTTATCGACTTTTTTGATATTTTTGCCGGCGCATTGTTTGTCGATTACCCACAACACTATCTCGCGCAATTCGACTTACCCATTTGGTTATTAACGATTATTGAAGGTGCCGGAATAGGCATTCAAACAGTCGCGACGTTTATCCCGGTAATCGCCTGTTTATTTATCGGTTTATCCGTCCTGGAAAGCAGCGGTTATTTAGCCAGAGCAGCATTTGTTGTTGATTCTTTGATGCAAAAAATCGGCTTACCCGGTAAAGCCTTTGTGCCATTAATTGTTGGTTTTGGCTGTACCGTACCGGCAGTGATGTCTGCTCGTATTCTCGATAGCGAACGCGAGCGAATCACCACCATTATGATGGCACCATTTATGTCTTGTGGCGCAAGATTACCGGTATATGCATTATTTGCGACAGCGTTTTTTCCTGAAACAGGGCAGAATTTAGTCTTTCTTTTATATTTAATCGGCATCGCTGCAGCCCTATTTACTGGCTTGTTACTGAAACATACGATACTTATGGGTAGTAATTCCGTCAATATCATGGAATTACCTTTATACGAGTTACCAAAGCTATCTTATTTAATCGAGCGAGTATGGCAACGAACTCGTTCATTTATCCTCGGTGCTGGTAAGACCATCGTTATTGTTGTTTGTATATTAAACTTCTTTAACTCCTTAGGTACTGATGGAGAGTTCGGTCATCAAGATTCACAAGAATCACTACTGAGCCAAACAGCACAGGTAGTGACACCTTTACTTGCTCCTATGGGTATTAAAGAAGATAATTGGCAAGCAAGTGTAGGCATCATTACCGGCTTATTTGCAAAAGAGGCACTGGTTGCGACTTTTAATAGTTTATACTCCGCACCAGAACAAGAAGCAAGCGAGTTAAGCTCATTTGCTGAGTTATGGGATGAAGCCTCTGCAACAGTTAAAGAAAACTTATTAGGCATTAAAGCTGACGACCCTCTTGGAACAGATATCGGTGATATCTCTAATATCCATGTAGCAGCAGCAGAGCAAGGCGTAGAAGAAAGCACAATTACTATAATGCAATCAGCATTTTCTGGAACCATAGGTGCGTTCAGCTACTTGTTATTTATATTGCTCTATACTCCATGTGCAGCTGCTATGGGTGCTATTAAAAACGAAGTAGGTGGCCGTTGGGCCGCATTTGCCGGCTTATGGAGCTTAGCCCTAGCTTACTTAGCCGCTACATTTACCTTCCAAATATTTAATCTTGCAACACAGCCAGCATACGCTAGCGTAAGTTTGCTTTTAGTAGTCACTACCTTTGTACTAATTTATGCTTGGCTAAAACGATTTGGCAAACAGATCTTAACCATTCCTGTGCAAGTATCATTTCGCTAAATAAATTTAGCGAAAAATAACCATCATCCAAAAGAGCGCTCCGGCGCTCTTTTTTGTACATGATGCTTTTTAAGCTTTAATAACGCGAGGTTAAAAGCCACGCCAACCAAAGCTTTCGATTTAGCGCCAAAGGGTCGCTACCAGGGTTGGCGGGACTTCAGTCTCGCGCTATGGCGATAGCCACCTTAAATTGCCTGCGGCGGCGTTTTTCAAGCTAGTTGTCGCCTAAAGTTTAAATTTATGCCGCCTTGCTTTCCTTTATCTCTGATTTTCCTTTTTCAGGGTTGAGATGAACTTCTTTAATATGATCCCAGT
>MABC01000021.1 GCA_002162925.1 Thalassotalea sp. 42_200_T64
GGGTGTAGAATGAATAAACATGAGTTTGAATAAAGGGGGCACGAAATTCGCGCATTGCTTTATAGGCCTGTTCATCGACATTGTTTTTTGAATAGGGCTTTATCGACGCTAGATCTTGTTTATCAATGGCGATACTTTCAGCAAAATGATTGCCAAATGGCGGGTAATAAATATCGGTTCCGGCGATCACCAAACCGGTAACCATTTGTGTTGTCATTAACAAAAATAACGCCGTTATCATCAATTTACCTAACGGGTTATGGCCCTGATATTGTTTGCCTTTATCCTGTTTATATTGTTTTAGTTCCTTAAAAAATCCTTTTTGAAAGGCTAAGGTTTGAGAAAATCGTTCAAAACCTTTGCCAATAAAACCACACAAAAAACGATACAACAAATTAAAAGCAAACACATAACCAATCGATACATGTAGCACTTTAAGCAGTATTTTACCTTCCGTTGCAATACCAAGAGTCTTGGCATTCAAAATAATGGTGCCAATAACAATCAATAAAAGTATTGAAGCCACATTAAGCCAGTGAAATAACCGTATATTGCGGCTCCAAACATAAACTTTTTCTGTTAACTGTTCCATGGTAATACTCCTTTGACTATAAAACTTTTATATCAATTAAAAGGCTTTTTTCACAATGTCGAACTTACAGGTTATGGCTGTTACGTTTTCATAGCCCAAGCGGTTTAATTGTTCAGCGGCAAAACTTGCCCGTACTCCGCCAGCACAATGAATATAAATAGCACGAACAGGATCTTTTTCAAGCTCTAACATTTTGCCTTCTAATACTCCTCTTGGAATATTTATAGTACCTGGCACAAACGAGTTTTCATGCTCTGCGGGTTCTCTTACGTCAATAAACAAACCATTATTCGTTAACACTTCCTTTGCCGCTTGTTCTGCAGAGATACAGCGTATATTGACAGAAAGTTCTCTCATCAGATCAGGAATAGTTTTTAACATGCTTTTTAACTCCAAATTTTTCAAAAAATGCATCATCAAGAGCATTTGATAAATACCGGATCATTCAAAAATGCCATTTAAATAGATGCAAGTAAAGGGTTGAGATGATACATAACATTATATAAGAAATAACTAATTTAGCAAACACTAATATTAGTAAGTTTTAATTTAGTGAGTTATAATGATGCGTAAAAGATAACGAGGTTGAAACATTAATATGAGTATCGATATATCAGAGTTACTTGTCAACGCAGAGAAAGCAGAGGCGTATTTAAAACTATTGGCAAATAAAAATCGATTAATGATCTTATGTAACCTTGTAGAAACTGAGCGTTCAGTTTCTGAATTAAACGATATGATACCATTAGCACAATCTGCATTATCTCAACATTTAGCCAGTCTAAGAAAAGCTAATATAGTAAAGACCCGCCGTGAAGCACAAACAATATATTATTCATTGGCAGATAAAAATGTGCAGTTCATTTTAGACAGACTTTATAAAATGTTCTGTCTGTAAGAATTCTAAAACAGCTTACTCACTATCCGAACCAAATATCTTATCTAACCAGGATGCTTGTTCAGGCCGTTGTTGCAGACATTGATCGGAATAAAATATGCCATCGCTTATTGCCGGGTAGTAGGCAACATTGGCGCAATCATCAATAACCGCATTGCCGGTGGCCAATTCAAAGGTGGCAAACTCAATGCCTTCTGGTAACAAATCAAAGCGGGAACTGCTTCCTTGTTTCTTCAGGTAATTGGCGAATACAGTTAAGGCGCCGCTACTGCCGGTTAAGCCCGTTGGCAAATTATCATCTCTTCCGATCCAGGTGGTTACCACACTTTGTTGGTCGTAACCAACAAACCAGGAATCACGTAAATCATTGCTGGTGCCTGTTTTACCGGCAATGATTTGTTCCGGAAAGAGCCAGGAAAGCGATTTTGCCGTGCCCTCTTTTGCGACGCGCGCTAAGGCATAATCAATTAAATACGCACCTTGTGGTGACAACCGCGCATCGACAATGCTGTTTTTACTCCACAGCACGTCACCTTGCCCTGAAACCACACGAATGATCGCATGAGCGTCATTATATAGGCCGTTATTGGCAATAGTGTTATACCATTGGTTGACCTCATAAGCCGACATATTAATGGCCCCCAACAACATACTTGGCATCACGGGTACTTTGCCTTCATAACCCAATGTCGTTAAAGTAGTCGCGACGTTGTCGGTACCCAATTGCATACCAAGATTTACCGTAGGAACATTAAGCGAGTTAACTAACCCTCGAATCAGTGGTACTTGCCCGCGAAATTTACCATCATAGTTTTGCGGTTGCCAATATTTACCCTTTGAGCTTTCAAATGAGATAGGTTCATCTTTCAGGGGAGTGGCAAAATTGTATGTGTTAAACTTTTCTAACGCGGTTAAATAAACCACAGGTTTTATTAACGAGCCAATTGGACGTTTGGCATCCAACGCCCGATTAAAACCGGAGAACTTAACCGACTTACCGCCAACAACGGCTTGAATCTGACCCGTGCGAATGTCACTAATTAACACGGCGGCTTCTAACTTATCAGTAATTTTAGCTTTTTCAAGTAAGGTTAATTGTTGCGTTATTGCACGTTCCGCGTTGATTTGTCGCTGTAGATCAAACCCAGTAAAGATTCGAATACCTGATTGCATCGCATTAGCGGCGCCCATTTGTTTTAATTCTCGACGGACCAATTGCATGTACGCAGGATAAGTTTGTTTGTCAAAGCGCCGTTCAACTCGAATGGTTAACGGGGTTAATAAAGCCTGATTAAACTCATTTTTGTTTATTAAATGATTTTCAAACATCAGTCTTAATACCAAATCCCGGCGTTCTGTCGCGCGTTTCGGCTCTCGCCAGGGGTCGTAAAATGAAGGCCCCTTTATTTGGGCTATCAGCAAGGCAATTTCATGGCTTTCCAACTGTTTTAACGGCTTGCCAAAATAAAACTGCGCAGCCAGGCCGACACCATGAATACCATTGGCATAATGTTGACCTAAATATACTTCGTTGAGGTAGGCTTCAAGGATTTGATCTTTGGAATAACGCATCTCAAGAATGATCGAAATCATCGCTTCATTCACTTTTCGCCATAGCGTTTTATGGCGGGTTAAGAACATATTTTTCGCTAACTGTTGGGTAAGAGTACTACCACCCTGTACCGTTTCGCCAGCCAATATGTTTTTCCAAAATGCTCTTAGAATACCTGTTGGCGATAAGCCATGATGATGATAAAAATCTTTATCTTCAATGAATAACAAGGTATCAATTAGCTGTTCAGGTATTTGATCTAGGGTAAATACTACCCGGTCTTCTCCTTCAGCAGATAATATACGGTCAATTAAAATGGGTTCAAGTTTTACTTTATGAACGGGCTGTCCATCGTCTAACAATCGAAAAACTTCGTCACGCTTTTTCTCTATCGACACCTTGGCCGGTGCTTCAACACCAAAACCAAAATCGAACTCACGACGATAAATAATTAACTTATTCGTATTGCGGGCATATTGTCCTGGCGACTTCACTTTCGCTACGCGTTTATAATGCAAATGCAGCAGTTCTTGTTCTAGATGATCAAAATTAATTTGTTGGTCATTATTTATCGTAGGAACTTTACCGAATACTTGTGCTGGCACCTGCCAACGCTGGCCTTCAAAGGTATGACGTACTTTGCCATCGAGATAAATACTGTATAACGCTAACGTGGCAACAAATATTATCGACAGCTTAATGGCCGTTATCGCACACCAGTGAGTAAAGCCAGGATTCACCTTTTGCTCTTTCTCAACCTTGCCTTTGGTGAAGCCTTTTTGTTGTTTTTTTATTAATTTTCTTGTTGCCATGTTTTTATTCTAGTTGTCTTTAAACAAATGTTTTTTTAATTTTGTTGTCGCTTGTGCATTGGCCGGATCGTCAGGCCAAAAATGTTTCGGATAATTTGACTTCATATCCTTTTGCACATCTTTGTAACTTCCCTGCCAAAACCTCGCCAGATCCTGGGTTACCTGAATTGGCCTGCGTGCCGGTGACAGTAACTCTAACAGTACAGCTACTTGTCCATTGGCAACAGAGGGTGAACTACTTAAACCATACACCTGTTGCATAGGTAATGCCAACTTTGGCTGCGGTTGCTCATTGTATTGATAACTAAATTCCCGGCCCACCGGGCTGGTATATGATTTCGGCGCCCAATGCATAAGCAGTTGCTGTTGTTCAAAGGTAAGCGAGTTATACAAAATGTCATAAAAGTTAAGTTGTTGCAGTTGGCTAAGTTTTTTTACATCGAATAAATACGGCCCTAACCAGTCATCGATATTGACCAGTAATTCACTGTCAGCAAACTTTGGCAAAGGTAAATCGTCGAAATACTGATTTAACCAGCGCATTCGACTAAGCAGATTTACCGTAAGGGCATTAAATTTTAATATCGCCAGGCCTTTTCGCTGAATATAATCGCACCATAGGCGAGTTAGCTTTTCTGCGTTTAACTTAGATTGGCTCGGCTGTCGCGTCAAAATGATACTGCCTAAACGCGTTTGTGTCTCACTGCTAATTCTTTGTTGCTTTTGGTCATAGCTTAAGCTGTCGTGACGAATTATCTGAGCATTAAAGTACTGATAAATATGTTGCTCTTGCAATGGCGCGCTTAATCGAATTTGTAGTTTTTGTTGGTAGCTATGCAAAACAGCACACGCTAAAAACGGCTCAGCAAGCAAGGTATCATTATCGGCTAAGTTTGCCCCTTTGCCATTGGCGCATAAATAACTAGTTTGCGAATTTCTTACCATGGCGATGCGTTCAGGGTAGGCAAAGGCGATTAACAAGCCACAATACTCCATCGGCCAGTCATTATCATTTAAGATAAGTGAAAAACGCTGTGTGTGAAAATGGCTTAACTTGGTTGCTAAGTTACGAGCCTGTTGAATGATTCGATACTCTATACTTGTTGCTTTACGTCTAGTCGTGCCTGCCAATTGATATAACCGGCTGCGTATATCACTTTCATTAAAAGCCCGCTCGCGCTGTAAGATATCACGCTCTTCTAACATCGCTGCCAGTAAACAGGCTAAAGATAACAAGCTCTGAGGGTTTTCCTTCAAGGCAGCATCTTTATTTACCACCTCTAGTGCTTTAATCAGCATATGGGCAAATCGTGGATGACATGACAATTGCGCGACCTGGTTGCCGTGCTTGGTTAGTCGATTATTGTCATCAACAATTTCTAACGCTTGCAGTGCCTGCCAGTTTTGTTGCTCATTTATGGCACGCGGTAGCTCTAAAAAATTGAGCTGCTGATATTGAGCAACGCCCCAGCTGGCAACCTCAATGGTGAGTGGCAATAAATCGGCCTGGCTAATTTCACTGCTGCTATGTTCGACTCTTCGTTGAAAGTCTTCATTGGCGTATAAACGGATACAACGGCCCGCTTGTAATCGCCCGGCTCGCCCGGCACGTTGAATAGCAGAAGCCTTACTAATTTTTTGCTGTTTTAACTCATTGATCAAACTGTCACTATTAAACTGTGCAACCTTTTCATAACCGCTATCGATAACCATGCCGATGCCATCTATGGTCAATGAAGTTTCGGCAATGTTAGTGGCCAGCACAATTTTTCTGCGACCCATTTCGCTTTTCGCAATGGCTTGCTGTTGCTGCTTTATGTCTAAATCGCCATACAGGGCATGCAAATCGATATCATTGGCTAACTGCCCAAGCAGAGCATTAAAAATAAAACGAATATCGGCAGTGCCCGGCAGAAAAACCAAAATCGAACCGCTTTCAATATTGGCTTGCTGACGAATAACACTGATCGCGTGTTGACGCCAATTACGCTCATTATTTGCTGCTTGATAGGTAATATCGATAGGATAGCTTCTGCCTTCACAGCCGAGTACTGTTGCTTGTGGTAAAAATTTTGCCAGGTATTCATTATCCAATGTGGCCGACATTAGTAACAGGGTTAAATCGTCACGCAATCCTTGTTGTACATCCAGTGCTAAGGCAAAAGCTAAATCGGCATGAATAGAGCGCTCGTGAAACTCATCAAAAATAATTAACCCTATCCCTTGCAGTTCATTATCATGCTGAATTAAACGGGTAAGTATGCCTTCGGTTACCACTTCTAAGCGGGTATTGCTCGATACTTTGCTATCGTTGCGCATTCGATAACCAACGGTGCCGCCTACCTTTTCTCCCAATTGCTGAGCAAGTCGATTGGCAACCGATTTTGCCGCGATGCGACGCGGCTGTAACATGATGATTTTTTGCTGGTGAAAGCGTTTCGATTGTAGCAGCCATAGCGGTAAGCAGGTTGATTTACCGGCCCCGGGTGGCGCCGATAAGATAACTGCAGAAGATGACTGTAATGCATCTAAAACTGGCTGTTTAATAGCCTCGATAGGTAAGGTAGTCGAAGTTGAATCGTTTGCTGTCATGCACTCATTTACTAAAAGCTGTCATTAGCGCATTTATAACATATCCCGGTGCACCTTTACATTACCGGTTACTGGGAAATGATATTTTTAGGCGCTAAGTTGCAGCTCAACACTCGTGAATAAATCTAAACTAACACTCTGCCTTTTACTCACCACTTCACCAACGATGATAAGCGCCGGGCCTTTGAAATCGTAAAACTTCATATCATTGCTAATGTTAGCTAGCGAGCTACAACAAACTTGCTGAGTGCTCAACGTGCCTTGATCAACGATGGCAATTGGCATCGAATCTTTCATCCCATATTTGATCAACCGCTGCGCGATTTGACTGACTTTGCTTAACCCCATATAAAATACTAAGGTGTCTTTTTCATTGGCAATGTTTCTCCAGTTCGCCTCTGCGTCGCTATCTTTCAATGACGCAGTGACAAAGCGAACCGACTGCGCACAATCTCTATGGGTTAATGGTATTCCGGCATAAGCGGCACAACCACTGGCGGCGGTAATGCCAGGAATGATGGCAAAGGGGATTTGATGCTGTGTTAAAATGTCGGTTTCTTCGGCCAAACGACCAAAAATACTTGGGTCACCACCTTTTAAACGAATCACGGTTTTACCCGCTAATGCATGGTTCAGCATTTGCTGACAAATTTCGTCTTGTGGCACACTGTGTTGACCACATTTTTTGCCAACAAACTCTACTTGCGCCGCTTTCGGAAAGTATCGGTACAAGTCAGGATTTACCAGCCAGTCAACCATGATCACATCCGCAGATTGCAAAATACGGTGAGCTTTCATGGTAAGCAGTTCGGGATCACCACAGCCACCACCAATTAAATATACTTGCCCTTGTCGTTGCGGCCGTTTGCTAATGCCTTTACTGCTAATGCCTTTATTTTTTCGATGATTAGTCAGGTTAAATTTCAATAACCGAGCAAAGCTGTAAAACGGATTAAATAAACTGCTACTATTCATGATTGCCTTTCTGATATCAGTTAACAAAGGTGACGATGTATATAGTTCTACATCGCCACTCAGTGCTCAGTTAATTGGGTGTTTTGCTACGCCATTAACACCTGTACCTGGCCTTGCTCAATGCGAGTTTGATAGGTGGTAACCGACAATGTGTCATCGTCTAAACAACGACCATTGGTTAATGAAAATCGCTCTTTGTACAACGGCGAGGCAACGAACACTTCACCATCAGCATCACCAATAAGACCACGATATAGCACATTGGCTTTACCGGCAGGATCCCAATTGCTGATGGTAAGAGCGTTGTCATCATCGACTAAAAAGATGGCGACTTGTTGCTCATCATTTAACAACGCGCACACGCCTGAGTATTTCACTAAATCTTCTTTTTTGCAGATAGTTTGCCAGTTATTACTGTTAGTACTATTTAATTCTGTCATCATTTTTCCTCGCTAAATTCAGTTCTGTTGGACCAGACTATGCTGGTTCAATTTCAGTGATAGTTACAGTGTCAATAAGCAAGCCGGGTACGGCTTTTTCTGTTAGGGTTGCCGGGCGAATTTGCTCGCGTTCATTGACAAACTGAATGTTCACGTCTTGCTTGTCTGAGTTTACAAATTGACGGAATCGTTTTAATTTTTCAGGGCTCTCAACGGTAGTTTTCCATTCACATTGATAAGTGGCAACCACAGCATCCATTTGACGCTCTAATTCGTCGTTAATGCCTAAGTGATCGTCTTTGACGATTTTTTGCATATACTCTAAGCCACCTTCCAGATTTTCTAACCACACTGAAGTTCGTTGTAATCTGTCGGCCATACGGACATAAAACATTAAGTAGCGATCGATGTATTTAATTAGCGTGGCATCATCTAAGTCGGTGGCAAATAAGTCACCGTGACGAGGCTTCATCCCGCCATTACCGCTAACATAAAGGTTCCAACCCTTTTCTGTGGCGATTACGCCAATGTCTTTACTTTGCGCTTCGGCACACTCACGGGTACAACCTGAAACTGCAAATTTGATTTTATGAGGTGAGCGTAGGCCTTTGTAACGGTCTTCTAAGAAAATTGCCATCGACATAGAGTCTTGCACACCATATCGACACCAGGTACTACCAACACAAGATTTAACCGTACGCAGTGATTTACCATAGGCATGACCCGTTTCCATACCAGCATCAATTAATCGTTTCCAGATAGCCGGTAACTGCTCAACACGGGCACCAAATAAATCGATACGTTGACCGCCGGTGACTTTGGTATAAAGGTTATATTCTTTGGCGACTTCACCAATGACGATAAGTTTGTCTGGGGTAACTTCACCGCCAGGCATACGAGGTACTACCGAGTAAGTACCATCTTTTTGCATATTGCCCAGGTAAGTATCGTTGGTATCTTGCAAATGCAAGTGATCGTCTTCTAGGATGTAATCGTTGTAAACCGAGGCTAAAATTGAACCCACAGCCGGTTTACAAATTTCACAACCCATGCCTTTACCGTGTTTGCTTACTAGTTCATCGAAGGTTTTAATTTTTTCCGCTTTGATAATATGGAACAATTCGGTACGGCTATAAACAAAGTGAGAACAGATATCTTTTTTCACTTCCAGACCACGTTTGGCAAACTCATTGTCAGCGACATTTTTCAATAAGGCGGCACAACCACCACAGCCGGTCGTGGCTTTCGTTTCACTTTTAATCGTACCAACATCGGTGGCACCAGCATCAACGGCGGCAATAATGTCGCCTTTGGTAACATTCAAACATGAACAAATGATTGCCGTATCTGGCAATGAATCAACACCAAGAGTCGGTTTGTCGCCGCTGCTTGGCAGTATTAACGCATCTGGATTTTCCGGTAATTCAATGCCGTTAAGAGCATATTGCAATAATGCATCGTATTCACTGGTGTCTCCTACCAGCACGGCACCAAGTAAAGTTTTACCGTCTTGGCTCACTACCATTTTTTTATAAACATTATCGCGATCATTTTGATAGGTATAACATTGCGCCCCTGCCGTTTTGGCATGAGCATCACCAATTGAGCCAACTTCGACGCCCATCAATTTTAACTTGGTACTCATATCGGCACCGGTAAATTTATCTTCACCACCAACAATATGACTCGCCGCCACTTTCGCCATGCTGTAACCCGGCGCTACCAGGCCATAAATGAAGTTGTTCCATAACGCACATTCACCAATGGCATAAATATTATCATCACTGGTTTGACATTGGTTGTTGACCACAATGCCACCGCGTTCACCAATTTTTAGATCAAACTCGCGAGCAAGATTGTCATAAGGGCGAATACCGGCAGAAAATAAAATCAAATCGGTTTCCAGGTGACTGCCATCGGCAAATTCCATTTTATGCACACAATCATCGCCATCAACAATAACATTCGTCGCTTTTTCGGTATGGACAGTAACGCCTAATGATTCGATTTTATTCTTCAACAATAAACCACCAGCCTGATCAAGTTGCACACCCATTAACTGTGGTGCAAACTCAACCACATGAGTTTCTAAACCCAACTCTTTAAGCGCGTTGGCCGCTTCTAAACCAAGTAAACCACCACCAACAACCACACCAATTTTACCGGTATTGGCCGATGCCTGAATCGCATTTAAATCATCAATGGTACGATATACCAGACAATGTTCACGGTCTTTACCCGGAATAGGTGGTACAAAGGCGTACGAGCCGGTGGCTAACACTAATTTGTCATAAGGGAAGCTATCGCCACTTTCTGTAGTTACGGTTTTTGCCGCTTTATCGATGTGAGTCACTTTCGCATCAAGCTCAAAGTTAACGCCCAATTGTTGATAATTTTCTGGTGTCGTTAACGCCAGATCGTCGGCGGTTTTGCCGGAAAAATATTCCGACAAATGCACTCGGTCATAAGCCAAGCGAGATTCGGCTGAGAGTACGGTAATATTGTACTCACTGTTTTGGCTTAATTGCTCAACAAAGTGATGACCAACCATGCCGTTACCCACTACTACAATGTTCTGTTTACTTTGACTTAGATCGCTTGTGCTCATTTTGCCTTTCCTACATCGATTAAGATTTAATGCTTGTTCAGCTTTGCCAACAGCATAGTTGCCATTCACAAAAACCGAAGTGTATGCAGATAAAGAGCAAGCACAGTGCCAGATTTAAAAATAGATAAAATACAATGAGTTACACTTTACACTGGGATATTTGAAAATTCTTTGCCCTAGGTTGATCAGTTTAGCGCACTAAACAAGTGCGCTTTGAATTCAAAATCATTAGCAAAAAAAACTCAGCATTACTGCTGAGGCTATTAGATAACGATATTGTCGAAATGTTAGTTAATCGGTATATCGATTAATCCAAATATGAACAACAATAATCGGTTATTTGATGAATTTTAAGCTGGAACTTTGAGGAAGCAAGTACCTTAAAAGACTCCCCACCTTTGATCACTTGCCAGTCGGTTGCACCAGGCAATAAGACTTCAAGGTCGCCAGAGATGATTTCCATAATTTCTGCGGCGTCTGTGCCAAATTCGTATTCTCCCGGCAGCATAATACCCAGAGATTGCACACTACCATCAGCAAGCTGAATGGAGCGGCTCGTTACTTTACCGTCAAAATAGACATTTGCGGCTTTGGTTATTGTTACATTTTCAATTTTTGACATTGGGTTTCCTCAATCATTTGTTATTTTCGCTAAATCTGCCAAGGTAAACCAATAGTTGTAATTCATCGCAAGTTTTACCTAACTACTGGTTACAATGATACCTTTGCTGAATTGTTAACATAAATAACAAAATGGCATTTAACCACATTTAATGGCATATCGTGATTGGTATAACATCGCTAACCAATTTGTGGTGGCTGGGTTCTGGGTTGCCATTGCCACCATTGTTGATCGCCATCGGCTGGTTTATTTGAATCAGGATTTTCTTTGGTTTGATGAATATCCCAAGTCACTAAATAATCCGGGTTATTAATTTTTACCCCGGTCTGGCTGGTATGGAAGTCGCCTTTAGGGGCAATAAACCAACAAGATAGGTTGGCCGGCAGGATGAAATTTGCCGGTTTTGAATGTTCACTTTTGCCGTTATTTTGGCTTTTTTCGGCATTTGCCAGTAGCTCAACGGTAATCCCCATTTCTTTATCTACGGCACTCACCTTGCCTGCCAGCATGGTTTGCTTTAATAAATTTTTCTTGGTATCAAAATAACTTAAGCCAATTAAACAAGTTTTATTGATCGTTTGTGCAAGCGTTAACTGCATAGGATTCCTTGGTAAAATAGCGAGTCAGGCTAAAAAGCCGGACTCGCTTTTAACAACTATAATTATAGTTTAATGCGCAAGAGGCGCTACACCGGTAGCCGGGTTATCCGCCAAACCGATATCACGGGCGTGTTGCTCGAAGCCTTTATTTTTCCAGAAAAAGGCACCTGGCATGGTGGTTGGGATCACCAATATATAAAATAATGAACGAGAGATTAGTGCAGTCACTATATTCAATAATGCCAGCGCAATCCATACTAACGCCAAAGTTATACTCAATTCGGTTATCGCGGTTGCCGCGGTTAACGCAATGGCGGCAATGATGTTTAGACCCAACAAGTAGTTGCGCAGTAAGTAGGTTTTACCAAAAGTTGTGCACTGTATGTAGTGCGCTGCACCGCCCTCGTTCTCAACACGGTTTAAATCATGGTTGTGACGGATTAAACCAAACGCTTCTATCACCATACCCGCACTGAAAACTAAACCAAATACCACTAGTGCTTGCTTGATCACTGCCGCTTCGGCTTGTTGCATTACTAAGGTTACCACCACAATCACACCACTGACAAAGGCACCTAATGATAAACTGTTGCCGGAAAATGACGTAGCCGTTTGCAGGTGATTCCAAAATGGACGCGCTCTTATTTGATAACACTTGTTCATATAGAAGATACCGATAAAACCGGCAATTAGGGCAAAGATACCGGCGCCTGTTTGCATCGCCGCCAAGGGTAATTCACTAGTCATTTGTGCAAGGTTTAGATCTAACCATGACACCGATAACTCGTTTACCCATTGATTAGCCGGCAAAGAGAACAAGGCAGTTAAACCACAACCAGCCGAGAACATCGCTAAACCAAGACCTTCTCTACTCATTGGTGAATAACGCAAGTTATTGAAACCGCGATAGAATCTAAACGGTTTGCCCAAATGGGTAACACTCATGAATAAACCAAACGAGGTCATTAGCAATGAAATAATGGTTAACGGTAAAAACATGTCTGAATTGATAAAGGCAACAAAGGCATCGATACCCAGTAATGCCGCTAAAAACGGAATCAACAAGGTGCCAAACGCCGCCTGGGCAAACAGCGTAAATAATACTAACGGGTTTTCTTTAGAATTTAGTTTGCCAAAATTCCAGTGTTTGGCCTTACCCGCCTTTTGATCGACTACAGGTTTGTAATTACCCTTTTCATCTTTGTGATATTTCACCGGCATCGAATCAGTTCGGCTCATTTCATCCGGCAGCGTTTTGGTTTGCTGAAAACGAATGTTTGGATGGGTGATCTCGGGATCAGGGAAACCAGGTATTTGAGTCTTACATTGTTCACGGCTTTCCGGGGTATTTTCAATCACGCCAAAATCTAAGGCATTACCGACACAGGCAGAAACACACGCAGGTTTTAAGCCTACTTCTAAGCGATCGACACACATGTTACATTTCGATACGCGGCCTTTTACCGGGTCTAATTGTGGGGCGTTATACGGACACACCCAGGTACAATAGCCACAACCAAAACAGGTTTCTGGATCTTGTAATACCGCACCATACTCGGCATGTTTGGTATATGCCTTGGTTGGACAACCTTTTAAACATACCGGGTCGTCACAGTGATTACAGGCCATGGAAATGTTCATTCGTTTGTAATCTGGATACGAGCCACCTTCCACATAGCCGACCGAACGAAATGCTAAATGCGCCGGGTTGTCATTTTTCTCCGAACATGCCGCTTCACAGGCATGACAACCGATACAATTATCGGCAGTAAAGAAAAAACCATGTTGTTTGTTACGATTCGGGTTGGTGCCCACTTCCGGGTTTTCATTGATGAACATCGATCTGTCTTTTGGCAACCCGGAAATATCCACACAATCAATTAACTGGCCGTAGCGGTTTTTTTCTTTGATTTCAGTCTTGTCTTCATGGGTTGGCAATAACGCATAGGGTTGCTCTTGAGTACGCACTTCCCAATGGTTGGAGCGACCGGTCTGCTCTTCACCAATTTCGAGTGCTGCTGGTGTCGCTGATTTTACTGTATCTACACTCATACTCTTTGGGTCGAAGCCCATATCGTTTGGATCAAAAATAGCTACCGATGAGTCCAGGTCAGCTTTTTTATCTATAACTTGTGACATTTTTTTACCTTAACTATTTCAATTAAAATGCGCGACGTTCAACGTTTAAACGCGCAGCTTCGGCTTGATCAACGGTTTCAATCCGCACCGAACCTTGCTTAAATGCTGGCTGACGAGAATGCGGGTCGAGTAAGCCCAGGGTTAATCGGTTTACACAGTCATGAAAATGAAATGGAATAAATACCATATTGCGCGGTACCCTTTGCGTTAATTGCACCATCACCACGGCGTCGCCGCGACGACTGGTTAAACGCACATAACTTTGATGGCTGATACCAAGCTCAGCAGCCGCATCTGGATTCATTTCCATATAAGGGGTCGGGCTAAATTTATTACAGTTACCTATCTTGCCGGTACGGGTACGGGTATGGAAATGCTCAACCACGCGACCACTGTTTAACCAAAACGGGTAGTCCTGACAAGGCTGCTCGTTATTGTTGTAAAAGTTAACTGGCAACAGGTTGGCTTTGCCCGATTTGGTTGGAAACTTGCCATCAGTGTATAAGCGCGGATCGCCTTTTAAGGTTTCTTCGCTGCCATCCTCTTGCTCACCCTCTTGTTCACGATAGGGCCATTGGATGCCACGGGCCTTGATAATTTTTTCATAGCTCATGCCGGAGATATCCAGGGTTCTGTCTTTGCCTTTCGATAACTGCTTCATTTCGTCAAACGCGCCTTCGGCATGATCCGGGAAATGAATAATGTTGCCGTTATCAAAACGTTTCGCCATTTGATTAAATATCCAAAAGTCAGGCTTTGAATTGGCATAAGGTTCAACAATATTGCTGATCAAATTCACCCGACGTTCGGTGTTGGTATGACAACCTTCTTTTTCTGACCAAACTGAGGCCGGAAAATATACGTGCGAATATTGATTCATTTCCACGTCTTCGTATACATCTTGCACCACCAGAAAATCGAGTTTTTCCAGGGCTTTTCGAATACGAGGCGTATTGGGCATTGACGTCATCGGATTCGTTGCCACAATCCATAAGCCTTTGATCTCACCAGTTTCTATCGCTGGGAAGATATCGGTTTCGGCCAGGCCGCGTTTTTTCGGGAAAAATTCCGGGTCTATGCCCCAAAAATCGGCAATTTCCTGGCGATCATCGGCATTTTCCAAATAACGATAACCCGGTAATCCTGAACATGATGACCATTCACGTGTGCCCATGGCATTACACTGACCGGTAATAGACAAACTAGTGCCGCCGGGTTTACCAATGTTGCCAGTAATAAGGTTTAAGTTATTGATGTTAACCACGCCATCGGAACCATGAGTCGACTGATTAATGCCCATGGTCCAAATGCTCATCGCCGCCGGTGCTTTGGCGTAAATTCTGGCAACTGTGCGGATGGTATCCTCATCAATACCACAAATGTGCTGGGCTGATTTCGGGTCATAATCCTGGACTATGGCTTTTACTTCTTCGAAGCCTTCGGTGTGGGCATCAATGTAACTCTGGTCTTGCAAGCCTTCATTAATGATCACATGCATCATCGCGTTAATTAATACACAATCGGTACCTGGGGTGATCGGTAAATGAAAATCCGCAAATTGCGCCAACATGGTCACTCTCGGGTCGACCACAATCAGCGGGAATTTGCGTTTTTCTAATGCTTCTTTTAAGCGCCAATAAATGATTGGGTGCTGCTCGGGTAAATTTGAGCCAAACGCCATGAAACAATGGGTATGTTCGAAATCGTCATAACAACCAGGAGGCCCGTCACTGCCAAAAGATCGCTTGTAACCGCTGACCGCAGAAGCCATACACAGGGTAGTATTACCATCATAATTATTGGTGCCAATACAACCGCGCGCCAGTTTCCCTAACGTATAAAATTCTTCAGTCAGTAGCTGTCCGGTTGAGATAATAGCGAACGCGTCGCGTCCGTAGGTTTTTTGAATACTTTTTATTTTGTCTGATGTGACGTCTAGTGCGTTGTCCCATGATGTCTTCTCGAATTTGTCATAGTGTTTGTTCCGCATGAGTGGCTCGCTGCCACGGCCCGGGCTTTCAAACAATTCAGTTTCAAGTATGCCTTTAATGCATAATTTACCGCGGTTCACATCGGCGCCAGCATGGCCGCGCGAGGTGACGATTTTTTTATTTTCGTCTAAGCCAATTTCAATAGAGCAGCCGGTAGAACAATAGTTACACGTAGTGTATTTCCACTCTGCGACTTTTTTTGAGGGAATAGCAATTGGCTTTCTGTTTTTACGCCCGAACAACATAGATAATTCCTGAGATAAATTGCATAAAAATAATCAATATCGATAAGATTGCAATAATCAAACCATGAATTAAAAAGGATATTTTTCAACGAGTTAACAAGGTGCGGTAATTGGTGATTGAACTGAAAAGGTGCTTTTGCTCTAAACTGGTGCGAGGAAAAGCTTATTGGAATATACCAATCGGCATAAGTAGTTTCTTATACAGATTGGTATGAGTGAGCCTTGTTAACCGGCACTCAGCTTAGCTAAACAGTGAAATGAGTAACGCGATAAATAATAATACCGAGATCCCCTGCCAAAATTGAACTGGGTTTCGCTCTATCAGCGGTTGTTTTTTATACTCTTCAACAGCAAGTAGGTTGGGCTTATTCAAGTCGGTGGCAAACTCTGAAAATGCCTGATAGCGTAATTTAGGATCCGCTTGTGTACATTGTTTTAAGCTTAAATCTAACCATAAAGGGAGTTCAGCTCGAAACTGTCTTAAGCTGCGATATTGCCAATCGCTATAGTGGGTTTGAGTAATGGTGGCGGTTTTCATCGGCTTGAACGGCAACTCACCGGTTAGCATCTCAAAGCAAATCACCCCAAGTGAGAACAAATCACTTAAGCTGGTTGCGGTTAAATTTAACAAGGTTTCCGGGGCAATGTAATTTAATGAACCTTGCGGCACCGTTTCTTGTAGAGTTTCGCCGTTTTCATTGAGTGAGGCAATCAATACCGTGCCGTAATCGATAAGCTTTACCTGGCCGAATTTATCGATCATGATATTGTCAGGTTTCAAATCACGGTGTACTAACTCCTGACGTTTAAAGGTGCGCAGGGCGCTAATAATTTGCGCCATGATATTGCGAACTTCACCGATGCTAGGGCTAGGGTTGTCATGCATCCATTCGCTTAATGTTTGGCCTTCAATGTATTCACACAAGTGATATAAAAACTGACTGTTTTGGGTATCACTTTTTATCCGCATGATGTTGCTGTGCTTTATTCTTTCGCCAACCCAGGCTTCGCGAATAAAACCTTGCAGATAAAGCGTATCATCAGAAAAGTTCTCTGAAGGGGCT
This sequence comes from Thalassotalea sp. 42_200_T64, assembly GCA_002162925.1. GTDB lineage: Bacteria > Pseudomonadota > Gammaproteobacteria > Enterobacterales > Alteromonadaceae > Thalassotalea_A. The sequence continues at coordinate 17,130 of MABC01000021.1, forward strand.
TTTAATATTAATGGCTCACTATGATCCTTATGCTCAACCAGATACAGGTGTGAACGGATACTGGCGTGAATGACTTTTTTTACTTTATAACCGTCTAATATCATCCCCACTTGCAAGGCCGGTGGAATTCTTTTGCTGAGTAAGTCTCGCTCAATTTCTTCGGTACGACGATTAGGGGTATTGCTAATGTAAACCAACAAGCAGCTGACATTATCGTCACTGCCCTGGGTAATGGCTTGGTCAACTAATTGTTTTGCCAGGCTTTCAAGTTGTTGATTATTGGGTTGTGCTGCAACACTGGCGAGGGTTTGTTTAATATATTTTGTTGATAGATAGTCATGCACACCATCGCAGGTGAGCAGAAAAATATCCCCTTGCCGCACATCGACATCATGTACATCCACTTTAAGGCGGACATCGGCACCCAGCGCTCTGGTTAATACCGAGTTATTTACGCCTTGCTTACGGTTGTGATCACTAGTGATGCGTTCAAGGCAGCCATTTCGATAAACGCTAATGCGAGTATCACCAAGATGAAAAATATAACCACTACTGGATTTGACGATCAATGCCGAAAAGGTGGTCAACCATTGCTGCTGCTGACTGTCATGACCATTGACTTGCGAACACAGCCACTGGTTTAAACTGGTCAGGACTTTGGCAGCCGACTTATGGGTCGACCAGGTTTGCGAAGTGTTGTAATACTGATCAATAAATTGGGTAACCGCCAACTGTGCTGCTTCTGCGGCTTTACTGGCGCTTGACACACCATCGGCAATAGCAGCTACCGCGCCTTTGGCAATCAGATCATTGCCCTTGGGCATAAAGGCGGCAAAGGCGTCCTGATTGACTGCCTTTTTACCTTTCGACGAAAAACCACCAAAATGCAATTGTAATTTCGCATCAGCTGGGGTTTTCGTTGCTACCGCAACTTGTGCTTTAGTTTTCAGTGCAGCCGCATCCGGGCGTTGTTTAGTAGGCAACGACCCGGTTGCTGCTTGTTCACTAGTTGCTTGCTTAACTGACATTAATTAACTCAATGGTACCGTCTTCTCGCACTTCAGTAATGGTGCCTTCCGGCTCTTCCATAAACAATAACGTGATGAAACCAACGACCGCCGTTGCCGCGATAACTAAGAAGAACTGTTGATAGCTTACCATTGATAATACCGTTAAATAGACCACCGCACCAACATTACCATATGCACCGGTCATACCGGCAATTTGCCCGGTTAAACGACGTTTAATTAATGGCACTGCCGCAAATACTGCACCTTCACCGGCTTGTACAAAGAAAGAACACGCCATCGCAGCAGCAACGGCTAAGGCCAATGGCCAGCTACTATCTATTGCTGACATTACCAGATAACCAATAGCCAAACCTGCCGTTAATATTAATAAAGTTTTTTTACGGCCAAATTTATCACTGATCCAGCCGCCACCTGGACGTGACATTAAGTTCATGAATGCATAAAGTGAGGCAAGCAGACCGGCGTAAACCATATCGAGAGAAAACACATCGGCAAAAAATAATGGCAACATTGAAATTACCGCCAGCTCTGAACCAAAAGTGGCGAAATATAAAATATTCAATACTGCCACTTGCTTAAACTTATATTGATGGATTTCCGGCACTGGCTGTTTAAATACATGGCCATTCACTTTGTAGGTTTGTTTCACTTCAACAATGAACAGCAATACTAACGACACATAAGCAATTATTGCGGCGGTGTCTGAAAGCATACTGACGCCACTTGGCGATAATTTCCAGGTAAGTAAAGAAAGTGCGCCATACATAGGAATTTTCATTACCAGTAATAACCAAAAATCACCTTTACTGGTCACTTCCATCGCGCCCGTTTGTTTGGGTTTAAAGTAAGTTGAGCCTTTTGGCGTATCGGTAACATTGAGGTACCAGATCACACTGAAAATTAAACTGAGTAAACCACTTAAGGCTACGGCATAGCGCCAGCCATCTTCGCCACCAAACAACAAGGCAATTGCCGGCAATGACATTGCTGCTGCTGCAGAACCAAAGTTACCCCAACCACCGTACACACCTTCGGCGGTACCTAACTCGTTGGCCGGAAACCATTCGCTAACCATGCGAATACCGATAACAAAACCGGCGCCGATAAAGCCAAGTAAAAACCGGGCTAGAGCGGCTTGCTCAAATGTTTCGGCAACCGCGAACATGAAACAGGGAATGCTACATAATGATAATACCAATGCATAGACTAGCCTTGGCCCATAACGGTCGGTTAGCATGCCAATGATCACCCGCGCCGGGATGGTTAAAGCAACGTTGAGGATCAGCAAGGTTTTGATTTCACTCGCGGTTAAACCTAAACTAGCACCGATAACCGCCAACAACGGCGCATGGTTAAACCACACCACAAAGGTGATAAAAAAGGCCATCCAGCTAAGATGTAATACTTTCATCTTGCCAGTAAAGGATAATATTTTAATCCCGGCTTGTTCGCTCATAAGTAACTCCACATATTTTATATACTATCATTGACAGTAATATTGCAAAGCCAGTGCCACAGTTAACAATTAATATAAATCATTTACTTTCAACGACTTAAGTTGCATCACCATTTATCAGTAAAATTTGAATTGCACTCTTAATGTTCTTGTGCACGTTTTAAGTGCAGTCATTAAATCCCAGCAAAACTCTGGGCTTAGGTGAAAAAAGGCCTAACTTAAAGATAAGCCAGGCCTTGTGAACAGTGATCGATTTTTTGTTCGGATTGTTAAAACTTATTTGCGATGAATTGCAAAACAATTAAAATTTAGCGCCTACCCATAACCAGACTTTATCCGTATCGACTTTACCTGCAGCAGCATCGCCGGCAGAATAAGCAGCAAATTTAAGACCGGCAGAATAATGTTTAGCAAACCCTTTACTATACAGCGCATTTATTTCGCTGCCTAAATCATCAATCGTATCACTCGCCTCGTTTGCGCTAAAATCATGATAAACAACAGACCAGCGACCCCCGAAGGCCTTGCCTGAAATTGCTACATAAATATCATCAAGACCTTGTGCCGGTGTTGTTAAAAATTGATCACTCCAGCCATTAAATTTATGCAAGGTAGCAAGTGGTGTGGAAAAACCATAATTACCGCCATCACTGCCTAAGGATTCAAAACCAAGCTTGGCAGTAACACCACTAAATGCCATGCCGGCTTCAAAAGATAGATAACTGGCGTCAAACTCATTACCCGCAGACTCTGCCGTTTGAGTGGCAAATTCGGCGCGGTAGATTAATTTATTATCACTAATTTTAGTGTTGCCGCTATAGCTTAAACCAAAGGTATCAAGAGCATTGTCGGTATTGTTGTCTACTTCAAGAAAATAACCATAAGCCGTAAATTTGCCGATACCTGTAGTATAAGAGGCATTTAATAAATGATCTTTTGCGTCAATATCTTTCGCTTCCGCAAAAATACGGTTACGTTTACTGATGTAAGCATAATTTAAACTTAAATCTTTACCGGGTTTAAATGCAAAACTCAATGCATCAAATGTTTGCTTATCTTGGCGCCAGCCAACATGACCAACAAAACGATGTCCATCAAGAGTAATGACTTGACGGCCTAATTTAGTCGAGAACTGCTCACTTTTATACTGCACATAGGCTTGATCAACTTCTGTCGATTCCGGGTCGGCAATCACAGAGTAGTCCGCATTTTTACCATTGGTATCATTATAGTCTTCAATACCTACTGTCCGCGAGTCTTCAAACTCAACAAAGGCTGAAAAGAGATTAACCGTTTGCGTTTGATAGTTCAGTTTTGTGCGTAACGTTAAGGCATCAGCGTCTTTTTTAGCATTGTCCTGAGACACATTTTCGTAGCGTAAATTAAAGTCGATACTGGCTTTAGCATTATTCTCTGCCGCGTATGCGGATTGACTCATTGCAATAAAAAGCAGCGATAAAGTGGTGTTCAGTTTTACTGTTTTTGTTACCTTCATAATTTTCCCTTAAATTAATGATTCATTGTTAATTTTTTTATGCTGCAGCTATTGGTTGTTTTTTTATTGTTGTAGTGTTCGCTGCATGACTCTTTATTACTTCAACTTTACGTTGTTTTTCGTATAAGAAGGTTAAAACAGCGGAACGACACTGGTTATATTCAACATCTTTAGCCAGGTCTAACCTATCTCTGGGGCGCTCTATATTTACCGCTAAAATTTCACCAATGGTTGCCGCTGGACCATTGGTCATCATCACAATGCGATCGGATAGCAATACCGCTTCATCGACATCATGGGTGATCATAATCACCGTATTTTTTAATTCTTCTTGGATTTCCATTAATGAATCTTGCATATGTGCCCGAGTTAGCGCGTCTAATGCACCAAACGGCTCATCCATTAACAGCACTTCCGGTTGCATCGCTAGTGCTCTGGCGATACCTACTCGCTGCTTCATCCCGCCAGATATTTCATCAGGGCGTTTATGCATCGCGTGGTCCATATGGACTAGTTTCAGGTTGTACTCAATCCACTCTTTCATTTCGACCGCATTCATCTTTTTCGCAAACACTTGCTTTACCGCCAGCTCGACATTTTGATATGCCGTAAGCCAAGGTAACAGCGAATGGTTTTGGAAAACCACGGCTCGCTCTGGACCCGGTTCAGTGACATAACTATTGTTGAGTAACACTCCACCTTTGCTTGCTTGATAAAGCCCCGCTACAACATTTAACACCGTCGATTTGCCACAACCCGAATGGCCGATAAGTGAGATAAACTCACCTTTATTAATTTTTAAATTGACATTTTTAAGCGCGGTAAAGTCACCTTTGGCTGTTGGAAAAACCATATCCATTTTGCTAATTTCTAAAAAACTACTCATTATTAAATTTCCTACATTGAATCCTATCGTTATTGAGATTGTTCTCAGCGCTCAGCACTGGCTTTGTCCCAAGACATTAGTTTTTGCAATTGCTGCATGCATTTATCGAGTAAAAAACCAATGATGCCGATGACAAATATTGCGGTCATTATTCGACTTAACGATTGCGAACTGCCATTTTGAAATTCATCCCAAACAAATTTTCCTAAGCCTGGATTTTGCGCCAGCATTTCTGCGGCAATTAACACCATCCAGGCAATACCCAAAGACATTCTCATGCCGGTGAAAATTGCAGGGATTGATGCTGGCAGCACGATTTTCTGAACGTGTTTGAGTGCTGGCAAACGTAATACTTTGCTGACATTTACCCAGTCTGGATTCATTGCGGAAACACCAACCGAAGTATTGATAACCATAGGCCAAATGCAGCATAGAGTGACCGTTATCATCGACACGACAAATGACTTGGCAAACATTGGATCATCCGAGGTATATAATGCACTCACCACCATGGTTACAATGGGTAACCAGGCCAAAGGCGATACGGGCTTAAACACTTGAATAATGGGGTTAATCGCCTGATTCATTGATTTACTTAAGCCCACTGCGATGCCTAACGGAATGGCAATGATGGCGGCTAAAACAAAACCACTGATAACCGTAATTAAACTCGTGCCTATTTGCTCAAGAAATGTTTCTTTGCCGGTATATGAGCGAATTTTCACCTGGTAGCCAGGATCAGCTTCTAACCTTTGGGCGTTGCGTATTTCTTGACGGCCATAAAAAGCCTGCGCTTTTACTCTTTCAGCATTGTGCTCCTGATATAAATTCATTACTTGTTCAGAAACCGCCCTTGGCCCTGGAAATTTTCCGAGAGAAGTATCAATATTACTAGCCGCTAGTGACCATAAAAATACAAATATCAGCATCCCTGTTACCGGTACTATTACGGTTTTTAATGTCTGTGAAGGTAGCTTCAGCATAGCCAGCTTGCTTTGCTTGATAAAACTTGAGGGTATGAGTTGTTGAACTAAAGTGTTCATTTGAATATCTCCTTGAACGGTTCTTTATGAACCGTTCGGCACAATATGCTTATAGTGTTTCACCGGTTTTTAAACCAATGCTAAATTTATTGATATAATCATTCGGTTTACTACCGTCATAGACGATATCGTCGATGAAGTGTTTTTGTGGTGGTTTAAAACCGTCTTCATTGTCAAAATCTGGAAATTCAGCAGCACTGATCAGCTTGTCTGCAATTAACGATTTAGCCGCTTTTTGGTAAATATCAGGACGATAAACTTGGGCTGCAATGTCTTTATACCAATCATCAGATTTATCGTCGCTAATTTGTCCCCAACGACGCATTTGCGTTAGGTACCAGATTGCATCTGAATAATACGGATACGTTGCGTTATAGCGGAAAAACACATTAAAATCTGGCACTTCGCGTTTATCACCTTTCTCGTATTCAAAAGTACCTGTCATGCTATTGGCAATGACGTCATAATCAGCACCAACATAGTTAGATTGCGACAGAATTTTTACCGCTTCTGGGCGATTAGCATTACTATTGTCATCTAACCATTTCGCTGCGCGGATCAGCGCACGAGTTAATCGGATAGTCGTATTTGGATATTTTTCGGCAAACTGGGCACTGATGCCAAACACTTTTTCAGGGTTATTTTTCCAAATTTCATAATCGGTGACCACCGGTACCCCAATGCCTTTAAATACGGCCTGTTGATTCCATGGTTCGCCAACACAGTAACCACTAATGGTGCCAGCTTCCAAAGTCGCGGGCATTTGTGGTGGCGGGGTTACTGATAACAATGCTTGTGCATCTATTTGGCCAGAAGTATCACCTTTATGTGGTGCATAAAAACCGGGATGTATTCCTCCCGCGGCTAACCAATAACGTAATTCGTAATTATGAGTTGATACCGGAAATACCATGCCCATTTTAAATGGTTTACCACTATCGTTTAGTTTTTCAACCACAGGTTTTAACGAATCAGCTTTAATCGGGTGTACCGGACGGCCGTCGGCCATTTTCGGAATGTTCACTTTCATTTGTTGCCAAACATCATTAGACACGGTAATACCATTACCATTTAAGTCCATTGAAAATGGCGTAATAATATCAGCCTTAGTACCGTAACCTATCGTCGCGGCAATAGGTTGCCCCGCCAGCATATGGGCACCATCTAAACGGCCATCAATCACACCATCTAATAATACTTTCCAGTTTGCTTGCGCTTCGATGGTGACATAAAGACCTTCATCTTCAAAAAAGCCTTTTTCATAGGCGATGGCGATAGGTGCCATATCGGTGAGTTTAATAAAACCAAATTTGAGCTCTTCTTTTTCAGGAAAACCCAATTCTGCGCTACTGCCATTGAAACTTGTTAATAAACAACATCCTGCAATTAATGCATGACATACTTTTTTACTTATTTTATCAATATGATTCTTCATTATTTACTCCAAAAAAAAAGCCTGTCATCACTAAATAAAATTCAGTGATGACAGGCTTCAATGCCAAACTAATAAATAACTACGCCATTGCAGTATGATTAGTTTTTACGAATTGTAATACCAAGAAAGTCTTGGTGGGGGTGTAGCGATCCGCTGTTGGATCGATACACGGTTAATCTCTTAAGTGAATAGTTATAAAGCATTACAGCTCCATCATTTATACACTTACCTATAGTAAAGCAATTATACTGCCAACTTTACAACCAATTGTTTTATAATAATTTTTTATCACTCGAGACGAGTTTAAAACAGCATTTCCACTTATAACGCACCTACTTGATGACAACTTTAACTATTTTGGTGCACCTTATCGGACACCGGTTGTTTTAAATGAACGAGTTTTTTAGCATCAAGTTCCGCCATTGCCTGTTGATAGATATCTTCGCGGTAAATGCCACTAATAAGGATACTGTCGGTACGAGAATCTTCACAGGGCGAAACTTGTTCACATAGCGTCATATGTTCGAGAATTTTCAATCCCTCTTGCACTAAAGGTTTATTTTGCTCACCACTAACGTCTCGGGTAAATGAGTTGTAACCCTGCACTAGGCGTGGCTCAGAATTTTGTAAGGTTAAGCAACTTCCCAATAAAGACGGAGCAATCACCGCAACTGGTGCATCTAAATATTTCTTTTGGGTTAACATCAGTGCGGCTTCAAATCGATTTTCAACACTTTTGAGCCAACTACAAGCTTCACTTAACGCCGCCAAAAGCGCATTGATGGTTTGTCGGTTTTGCTGTTGAAATGATGATTTCATCGCCAGTACTTTTTCTGGAAAATCAGGCCAAATATCGACAGAAGTCACCCCGGTAAACCCAATTCCTTGTGCAACTGACATTGCATTCCAGGGGCCTCCAGCGCAAAAACCATCTATTTCCCCAGAGGCTAATGCCGACACCATATTTGCGGGCGGTATTACCACAATGTCTATATCGTTAATATCTATGCCGCTATTAATGAAATAACTGTGCAGTTGATAAAAATGGCAACTGTGGGGAAATACGGTGGCAAATTTTAATTTATTTCCTAATAATTTTCGATGCTTAATAACCGCTCTCAAGTGACCGGCGGCAAAAGGTAAACTTACTTTGTTTTCGACCAGAGTGGCGAGTACCTGTTGATGTAATTGTTTGGACAAGGTTATAGCGTTGCCGTTTCGGCTTAACACGAAAGGGGTAATAATATCTGTTTTGGCACATCCCAGACCTAAATTACTGGCAATAGGCATCGGCGCTAACATTTGTGCGGCATCTAATAGCTGAGAATGTAACTTATCTCTGAGAGTGGCCCAGGAGTTTTGTTTCAGTAAATTTACTGCTAAACCCCATTTCTCAAAAATGCCCATTTCCTTTGCCACAACTAAAGGTGCGCAATCGGTTAGGGGCATAAAACCAATATTCAAATTCGTTGTTTCAAATTTTTTTTGTTTCATTATTTTGTTCCTTCAAATATGGCGGCAACACTAAGCATATTTTTTGCCACCTCATCCATTTTTTGACTATTGTCCATCGCCATCTTGCGGAGACAATGGTATGCCTGTGTCTCGTTATAATCTTTAGTTTGCATTAACCATAATTTTGCTTTCTCAACATTCTTTTGCGTCGAGAGCTTTTCTTTGGTGAGTTTTAATTCATTTTTGAGGAGTTGATTTTCACTAAACCTGGCCATAGCGATATCAATAATTGACTTAACTCTTACTTTATTGATTTCACCGACAACATAAGCACTGACTCCTAACCGAACCAGTTCATTAATGGTGTTAGTGTCATCTTGCTCAGAGAACATGATTACCGGCCGGGGCTTAGAATTCGATATTTGATTTAAGCTTTCAAACATATCCCTATCAGGCGATTCGATGTCAATGATAATAATGTCGGGTTCAAGTGATTCAACGGCTTTTAATAATGACAGACCCGAGTGAGATACCCGAACAATATGATATCGTTCAGGATCTAAAGATACTTCTATTGGTGTCGTTTTATGTTGTTCAATCTCAACCAACAACACGTTCAGTTTACTCGGCAATGATAATTTGTTTTTGTCGTTCATAATCCTGTACGAATTTTACCCTGTAATATATCCTAACCAATATCTACAATATTCATGCCAACAAAAAATTACTTGTAAAACCTTAAATAACAGCACCTTACAATAAAAAACAAAGGGATGTAGAAAAAGTACAGCAAGCGCTGACTTGTTTTGATGCAAGAATGCGCCAAAATAGATATGAGTAGTCAATGATAATGAGTAAAATATGAGTTTACCAATATGCATCGCTGTTTCTTTGGATTAAACCCCAATACTGTTGATAAAAACATTATTGCCGGTTGGCGTGGTAAGTGCTTGCCTGAAAACAATAAAAATGTTGCAGTGAATAATTTCCATATCACTCTCGCCTTTCTCGGAAATATTAACTCGAGCCAAATTAAACAACTGATAGATAGTGCTAATGACATAAAGCTAGATTCAGGATTAATCAATATTCATTTAAATCAGTTAGGGTTTTGGGCAAAACCTAAAGTGTTGTTTCTAGCAACAACAAAGCAATCTAAGGCGTTAGTAAAATTGGCGAACTCTTGTATGCAGGTTGCTGTTAATGCCGATATAAAAGTAGCCGAACATAAGCCTTATGTTGCGCATTTAACACTTGCTCGGAAAGTAAAATATTTACCGATACTCGATAGTGCAATCGACAATACCGTGAACTTTCAACTTGAATTTCAGCAGTTCTGTTTATTTGAGTCGCTATCAACCCCAAACGGGGTAAAATATCGGGTGATAAAATCCTGGCCACTTCATCCAATTAGCTAATGATAAATTGTTTTCATAAAAATCTGTCGTCATTATTGCAATAAGTCGTGTAAAATTAAGCAACACTAACAAATTTACTGGTTTGTCTTTAATGCCTGTTGTTATTCATTTATTTTTAGCGGCTTTTCAGCCAAGAACTTTCTTCCTGCCTTGTGCCGCCATTATTTTAGGCAGCGGCCTGGCAGCACTCAGCGGTGTCGTCGATGGTGCGCTATTTGTGTCCTTGCTGATGCTTACGGTGTTGGCACAAATAACGTTAAATTTGGCGCAAGACTTTCAAAAAGCCTTTATTACCCATGCGCCAGCATTTAATGCCAACAAACCGGGCAGCAACATTCGAATGGCGGTGCGCCAGCAAATGCTTAAATTGATGCTGGGCTGTTATTTTGTGTTAGTGATGGGACTGACTCTGCTGTGTCATTTTAGTATTGGTGGCAGCGTCATGGGCTATGCATTGATTGCCATTATTGCCGTGCTGATGCTAATGATATTAAGAACCAAAACGCAAACCGGGTTAACCGAAAACAGTTCGATTTCAACATCATCAATAGTTTGTCAATTTCTCTTAGTTGGTTTTACTCCCGCACTTGTAAGTTATCACTTACATACTTCAGGAATCACTATTCACGTTGCATTATTTGCCGCGTGTTGTGGCTTATTAAGTTTGTTAGCCCTGTTTTCCGAGCAACTATGTGAACAAATTCGCGTAAACACCCCCATTTCCAGTGATAACCTGCCAGCAGCAATGGCGAAAAATATCATCTGGCAAAAAAGCATTATTATCTCTGTAGTTGTGCTTACCGGCGGCTTTATTTATTTGAGTGATTTACCATTATTATCCGGTATTTTTATCCTGGCTTTGCCATCATTAATTGCCACGGTGGCAACCATTGAACATTTACCGGAAGAAGATATTGCCGAGAGCCAAAAAACCAAAGTGGCCATTGCCGGTTTTGCCTTTTGGGTATTATTCATTGTCGGTATGATGCTGTAATGTCGCTGAGGAGCGGAATTAAATTCGAGCTCAGTGCTTATTCAGATTGCTATTATCAATAGAAATCGTTTGCTCCGGGATGGCAAGTTCAACGTTATGCAGGTCGATGATTTCCATGATTTGAAAATTGATTTTCTCTTCCTGTTCTTTGTACTTAACTCGACCTGAAGCGGTGACATAAGTATTCACCACAATGATGAAAGCATCGTCTTCAATATTCTCAAACCGTACATAGCGCTCTAATTCAATAGTGTCTGGGTGCTCTTCAATCAATTTACCAATGGCTACAACTAAAGCTCTTAATTTATCCGTAGCCGTATTTAATCGTATTCTGAAATATTTAAGATACCGACGGTTATCAATTTCGCTAATATTTTCCAACTCCATTGAGGCTATCGTAGAATTCGGTACATACACCACTTTTCGATCGAGTTTTCTAATTTTGGTGGAGCGTAACCCTATCTCTTCGACCCGGCCCTGGGTATTGCCAAATTTACACATGTCGCCGGGCTTTATTGGCCGGGCAAAAAATAAGGTAAAGGCACCAAAGACGTTTTCAAGTGACTTTTGTGCCGCCAGTGCCACCGCTAAACTGCCAATACCTAGGCCGGTAATAATAGCGGTAATATTAAAACCGGCATCATTGAGCCAATTTAAGACAATAACAATTACTGTCACTATTTTTACTGTGGTGACCATAGGCTTTAACAACGCGATAACATTTTTCTCTTGTTTAGCCCTACTGATGTACAAAGCAAAACTGAATTCAATGATGCCTAAAGACAGAAAAATTGCCGCCAGATTATTTAATGTTCCGGTATCAAGCCAAACACGTGCGTCTATTGATAGTCCGAGATGGGACGTTGCCCATTGCAACAAAATAAAAAACAAAAACAAGCGCAAAGGCACCCGAATAAATCGTCGCATGGTCCGGCTATAGGTTTCTGAAATAGCAACGAGTTTGATCAATAAATAGCGAATTAGCGCGGTAAGGTACCAAGATGCGAATAGAATGAATATAAAACTGACAAATTGCCAATTTTGCAGGTCAAACAGGGTAAATTCCGGCAGATGATCCGCCAATGACTGGGCAAGAGGGTGATAGCCAAACTCTTGCCACATCACAGGTATTTTGGCGACGGTGTGACTCGATATTTTCCAAATTTGTTTACCGGCTTCATTGTGCACCCGCTGCAGATAAATCGGGATATCATTATCTTGAGATTTAATCACACCTAATAAATCACGGTTTGCCGGCAAGCCATCATCTTCATGCCCTTGCGATACATCGCTTAAGGTAGTGATATCCAATTTATGATGTTGCGACCAAACAATATGAAGCTGTTTTAACAGCTTTATTTTTTGTTCCGCAGTCGTGCTTTTGGGTAACAAACGAAAATCGATATATTTTAAGGCGTGCGGGTAATCATTACTTTGGATTGCTTCGGCAATCGCCAGCATAGCCGATAACGGTGTTTCCCCTATTCTCGCTTTATTTTGAGGCGCTAATCTTGCCTTTTCTAAGGCTTTACGTGCCAGCTCTTCTCTTTCGTTGACTTGTTTTAGAGTAAGCTCTTGTGCTGAGGCACAGGCAGAAATTAACATTACTGTCACTAGTACATATTTTATAAACAAAGAAAGGGTTGAGCATTTCATTATTGATTTATTTATATTTTTTGCAAGAACCTGCAAAAAGTATAGAAACAAACCCTGTGATTCGCCATCGATAAGCGACAATACTACCTTGATTGAATATCTGCTCATTTTTAATCAAATTGGTATCATTCGATCTAAATAGATAGCCTCAGCCTCTACAAAAAAAGCGAGGTCCATATTTTCATATGAACCTCGCCTGATGATGTTATTAAGCCTGTCTGGTAAAAAGTGTTATTTTTCCAGTAAAATACCGGTAATTGTGGCAATGCCTGAGCCCGTTGCGCCTGCAGCCCACATGCCGTTACCATGTTCGTTATAACACGCCGACAGGTCCATATGTAACCAGCCTTTACCTCCATTATCAACAAAGCGAGCTAAGAAACCCGCGGCGTTGCTGGCACCACCTGCACCACCACCTTTTTGGGTAGTCGAGTTTGCCGTATCGGCAAAAGCAGATGGACACTTACCTTGATGAAATGCTTCTAACGGCAGGTGCCATGCAGGGTCATTTTCACTAGCCGCAACTTGTTGAGCTTTGCTGATCATCTCATTATCTAAAGCAAATAATGCATTGTATTCACCACCGGTGGCGTTCATTGCCGCGCCAGTTAAGGTGGCAGCATCAATAATCATTGATGAGTTAAATTCACTGGCAGCGATTAAACCATCGGCCAGCACTAATCGGCCTTCAGCGTCGGTATTGGCAATTTCTACTTTCGTGCCATTTTTATAGGTTAAAATGTCACCTAACTTATACGCGTAACTGCTTACCATGTTTTCCGCACAACATAAGATCAACTTAACTCGTTTATGCAAACCGGATTTAATGGCTAGCGCCAATGCCGCAGTAACGGTGGCCGCGCCACCCATATCGCATTTCATTGAAAACATGCCCGCACTTGCTTTGATCGAATAACCACCCGAATCAAAAGTAATTCCTTTGCCCACCAAAGTAGTAAACACCGGAGCTAAGGGATCACCGCTAGGGTTATAATCCAGAATTAACATGCTTGGAGCATTGATGCTGCCCTTACCAACGTTATAGGTACCGGTCCAGCCTTGTTGCTTAAGATCAGTGCCACTGATCACTTCCGCGGTTACATGTTCGGGAGCCAGAGCCTTTATATAGGCCAATGCAGTTTGTGCCAAACCTTGTGGCACTAACTGTGAAGGCGTTTGGTTTATCAAGTCTCGTGCCCAGGCATAAACCTCTTGCTTGGCGGCCAAACGTTTGATCACATCATCACTACCAGTAAACTCAATGGCTTCATACTTACCGACTTTGCTAAAGCCTTGAGCAAACGCCCATTGACTCGATTCACACCAGTTATCGCCACTAAGTTTGGCATTTTTAACACCCAAACCTTCAATTTTACGGCCCGCTTTTTGGATGCTACGCAAATGACTGGCGTTATCACCATCGACATAAATTGAAATTTCATCGCCATTAAAGCTTAAATTGCTGGCACTTTGCCAATTACTGGCTTGCTGTGAAGTTAATTTAATTATTGCTGCTTGAGTCATAACCTTTCCTGTGGAACTTTTTGTTGTTAATTTGAGAAGATTGGTATTACCTTTTCTTGATGTTTGTATGATAAGTTAAGGCAATCTGTTTTGCTATAAAGAATAGACCACTAAATTGCAATCGGGTTACTGAGTTACAATTTATCACATTAGACAGTATTACATTTTTGCATTTTAAGGATAATTGCTATGTTCGACATCGTCTCTTGCCGCCAAGATATTGATCAGGTAATTGATATCGCCCGCATTATATGGACGGAACATTACACTCCGATCATCGGGATAGAGCAAGTGGAGTACATGTTAAGTAATTTCCAATCGGCACAAACGATTACAGAGCAAATATCAACGGGAAATCATCAATACTATTTGATTATAAATTTGGTTTTATTAAAACTGCTGAAGTCTGTACTGATATTGGCCAGGGCTATGTGATGGATGACATAGTGATGGCATTAACGGTTTAATTAGGTTCGTTTTAACCATTAAAAATAAGCAGATATTTAGTCAACTTGGTATTATTATGAAGTTTAGCCCGCCGTTACAACAGGCAACCTTAATTAAACGTTACAAACGCTTTCTTGCCGATGTCACTCTTGAGGATGATAGTGAAACTACCATCCACGTCTCAAATACCGGTGCAATGACTGGTTGTGCACAACCCGGTGATACGGTTTGGTACAGCACGTCAGATAACCCGAAACGTAAGTATCGATATAGTTGGGAGATCACCCAAACCAAACAAAATCATATGATTTGCGTAAACACCATTCGTGCCAACCAGCTGGTAGAAGAAGCAATCAATAACGATGTAATTGTAGAATTAAAAGGTTATCAAACTCTAAAACGGGAAGTGAAATACGGCAGTGAAAACAGCAAAATTGATATTTATCTTAGCAATGGTCAACGCCCTGATGCCTATGTTGAAGTGAAAAGTGCTACGCTATTAGAAGACAATCAAGGCTATTTTCCGGATGCGGTCACCACGCGTGGTCAAAAACACTTAAGAGAGTTGATAGCAGTCGCTCAAACAGGACAAAGAGCGGTATTACTGTTTGCCGTATTACATACAGGAATTGGATCGGTAAGAGCGGCGAAACATATTGATCCGGCTTACGCACAATTAATTATTGAGGCACAAGATTCTGGCGTGGAAATTCTTGCCTACAAAGCAAATTTCACCACCAAATCCATTGAACTTGTAGAAAAAATACACTTTGATTAAATGAAATAGGATAAAAGTTAATTTTTTCTGGGTTTACCCTTGATATTGAAATTTTAACCCTTATATAGCCAGTCTAAATGATAATATATTTATCTTAAGTAGAATAATAAAGCGGCAATTGGCAGAGAAATATTGCCAGCAAATAAACATTCTGCTATAGATACTCAATTAATAAAACGCTTTTCGAATTAAGAAGTAGTTAGGAGATTCGGCATGCCAACGAAAAAAGCAAACCAACCGATAGGCATTCTGGCTTTAGCCGGAGTAGCGCCGTATGTAGAAAAAGCTGGTGAAGAGTACATGGGACCAGCTCAAGAAGACCATTTTAAAAGGATTCTTGAAGCCTGGCGCGTACAACTTCGTGAAGAAGTTGACCGTACAGTAACCCATATGAAAGATGAAGCGGCGAACTTCCCTGATCCGGTTGATCGTGCAGCCCAAGAAGAAGAATTCAGTTTAGAGTTACGTACCCGTGACCGTGAACGTAAATTGATCAAGAAAATTGAAAAAACTCTGCAATTAATTGAAGAACGTGATTTTGGTTTCTGTAATACCTGTGGTATTGAGATTGGCATCAAGCGCCTTGAAGCACGTCCAACCGCAGATTTATGTATTGAATGTAAAACATTAGCAGAAATTAAAGAGCGCCAAATGGCAGGTTAATACCTCGCGCATGCACTCGATAAAACACCCTCTTAGTCAGCGGCCACATAGTACCTATCGTGGCCGTTTTGCTCCCTCCCCTTCTGGTTTATTACACTTTGGCTCATTAGCTGCGGCTATCGCCAGCTTTTTACAAGCCAAAAGTAATGCCGGTCTATGGTTAGTTCGAATTGAAGATATTGATAAACCAAGAGAAATGCCTGGCAGCGACAAAGCCATTTTAAACACCTTAGAAGCATATGGCATGCATTGGGACGAACAAGTTCTGTATCAAAGTGAACAAGCAGAGCTTTACCGAGACGTACTAAATTATTTGCAAGAGAGTAAGCAAAGTTATTTTTGTCGCTGTACTCGCTCACAGATCAAAAAATCTGGAGGCATTTACCCAGGTACCTGTAAATTTTTGCATTTAGATAAAAACGATGCGGCAATCCGCTTAATCAATAAATTTCCTTACCGCGAATTTATGGATGGCTTACAAGGGCATGTCCACTTTGATCATGCTCTGGCTCAGGAAGATTTCATTATTCATCGCCGTGATGGCTTGTTTGCCTATCAACTTGCCGTGGTTGTTGATGATATATACCAAGGCATTTCTGAAGTTGTTCGCGGCTGCGATCTACTTGAACCAACATCAAGGCAGTTAAGCCTTTTTAAAACATTAAACAGGCAAGCGCCGGCTTATGTTCATATTCCGTTGGCCGTCACCGACGAAGGCTATAAATTGAGTAAGCAAAATGCCGCACCGCCAATTGATGACCTAAATCCACAACCGGGGTTAATTCAAGCGCTACATTTTTTAGGGCAAAAACCTCCCCGAGAGTTGCAGTTTGAAACAGTAGATAGCATCATTACCTGGGCAATTAAACACTGGCAACTGAGTAATGTTCCAAAAAAAACAGAGATTCATCTTTAATCAATGGATAACTTGCAGTTTTCGTTCTCTTTTTAAGCAGTTTCCGCTATGATTGCGCCTTATTTCAGGCTGATACCCAACGGTATTAGATATGATCGCTCAGCGATTGGTATTGACTACAATTAACTAAGGAAATGGCTATTAACGCATTTATCAGGCTTATAAAATCAATGTTTGCTAAAGACAACACAACGACAACTTCGGCACAAGATTTTCCAATAGTGTTCGACCGCGCTGAGCACAATATCTCACGTAAAGAACTTAGTGATAACGCCTTGAAAGTCCTGTATCGATTAAACAAGGGTGGCTATGATGCCTACCTTGTTGGCGGCGGCGTACGCGACATTTTACTCGGTCAGCACCCGAAAGATTTTGATATTGCCACCAACGCTACGCCAGAGCAGATCAAGAAACTGTTCAGAAATTGCCGGTTAATTGGCCGCAGATTCCGCTTAGCCCATATTGTTTTTGGCCGCGATATTATTGAAGTAGCTACCTTTCGTGGCCACCACGACACTGCCGAAGAAAAAATGGCGAAAGCCCACTCTAAGCAGTCTGAACACGGAATGCTATTACGCGATAATATCTACGGTTCAATAGATGAAGATGCTGAGCGTCGCGACTTCACCATTAATGCACTGTATTATTCGATCAAAGATTTTAAAGTCTATGACTTTGCCAACGGTGTTAGCGATATTAATGCCAAGGTTATTCGCTTAATCGGCGATCCTGAAACTCGCTATCGTGAAGATCCGGTACGCATGCTCCGTGCTGTTCGCTTTGCCACCAAGCTGGATATGCAGATCGAAAAAAATACTGCCGCGCCAATACGTGAGCTTTCAGCACTAATGGCAAACATTCCGGCGGCAAGGATGTTCGAGGAATATTTGAAACTCTTCCTTGGCGGTAAAGCGCAAGTTAACTTTCATATGTTAGCCGACTATCACTTGTTGCAATATTTCTTCCCGCATATCAGTCAGGCCGTAAAAGCAGAGCCTAACGGCAAAGCCGTTAAATTTGTCGATAGGGTATTATTTAATACCGACAAACGCATTAATGAAGGCAAGCGAGTTACGCCTGCGTTCTTATTGGCTGCGGTTATTTGGTATAAGCTGGAACAAAGTTATAGCAGCTTAATGGCCAATTCAGATATTGCTTTTCAAGATGCTTTTTTTGCCGCAATGAGTGAAATTATGGGTGAACAACAACGTTGTATCGCCATACCAAAACGTTTCCAACAACCGATGAAAGACATCTGGTTTTTGCAGCAAAAACTGATGCGTCGTGAAGGCGCGCGAGCTTTTAAAGTGCTGGAACATCCGCGTTTTCGTGCCGGCTATGACTTCTTGTTGTTGCGTGGTGAAATTGAGGGCGGTGAATTGGCCGAACTCGCCACCTGGTGGACAAACTTTCAAGAGGCATCACCTGACACCCAACAACAAATGGTGAAAAGCTTCAAAGGCACTCGCACAACGCGCCGAAGAAGTCCGCGCAAACGTAAAAATACTAGTCCACAAAGTTAATGATAGATACCGTTTATATTGGTCTGGGCAGCAATTTAGAGCAACCAGAGCAGCAAATACAACAAGCAGTCGATGCTTTAAAGTTACTGCCCAGCACAGATTTTATCACCGTGTCTTCGTTGTACTCCAGTAAGCCGATGGGCCCACAAGACCAGCCAGATTACATCAATGCTGTCGCAGCTGTTAACACTGAATTATCGGCCATTGAGTTACTCGATCAATTGCAGCAGATAGAGTCTTCCTTTGGTCGAGTACGTAAAGATCAACGTTGGGGCGCCCGAGTGCTCGATTTAGATATCTTGTTATTTGGCAACCAAGTCATCAACAGCGAACGCCTGACCGTGCCGCATTACGGTATGAAAGTTCGCGAATTTGTCATTTATCCGTTGGCAGAAATTGCCGAACAGTTGACCTTACCTGACGGTACAAAGATCAAGCAATTGCAAGCAACAACCGCTGAAAACGGACTGTTTGTTGTTGGCCAGTTGAACTAAACGTGTTTCTATGACAAGGTACGTACAACAAACTTGCTAGCAATAATTAAGTAATTAATAAAGATATTTACTATGAGTAGAATTACCGTCAGTACCCTGCAAAACATGAAAGATGCAGGCGAAAGAATTTCCACTATCACCGCTTACGACGCCAGCTTTGCCCGTCAATTTGATAACGCCGGTATTCATGCCATTTTAATTGGTGACTCTTTAGGCATGGTATTGCAGGGCGAATCGGATACCTTACCGGTGACGGTTTATGATATTTGCTATCATACTCGTTGTGTTCGCAATGGCGTTAACAACACACTGGTGTTGTCTGATTTGCCGTTTATGTCTTATGCTACCCCCGAGCAAACCTATGCCAATGCGGCAAAATTAATGCAAGCTGGTGCCAATATGGTCAAGCTCGAAGGCGGCGCCTGGTTGTATGAAACCGTACGCGGCTTAGTTGATCGCAGTGTTCCCGTTTGCGGTCACTTAGGACTCACGCCACAATCGGTAAATGTTTTTGGCGGCTTTAAAGTGCAAGGCCGAAATAGCGATAAAGCAGAAGAGATGATCGACCATGCCAAAGGGCTAGAAGCTGCCGGTATACAATTATTGGTATTAGAGTGCATTCCAACCGCACTGGCGAAAGCCATAACGGATACTTTATCAATTCCTGTAATAGGAATAGGTGCAGGTAATGTTACCGATGGTCAAATATTAGTAATGCATGATGCACTCGGTATTTCATACGGAAAAGTTCCTAAATTCTCGCGCAATTTTCTCGCCGAAACTGGCAATATAGAAGAAGCGATAAAACTTTACATCAAAGACGTAAATACCGGTACTTTTCCGGGTCCTGAACACAGCTTTAGCTAATATTGTACTAGTTATCATGAAAACAGTTAGTGAAATTACCGAATTACGCCAGCAAATCTCGGCCTGGCGTAAACAAGGCCTCAAAATTGCGTTTGTTCCGACAATGGGCAATCTACACTCTGGCCATATTTCTCTGGTCGCAGAAGCGCATAAGCATGCAGATAAAATTGTTGCCAGCATTTTTATCAATCCGATGCAGTTTGGCGCCAATGAAGATATTGGTAACTATCCACGTACCATGGATGCCGATGTCGATAAGTTAATTGCTGCCAAGACCGATTTATTGTTTACTCCTACGCCAGAGATCATTTATCCGAAAGGCTTAGATAAACAATCCTATGTGGAAGTGCCTAACGTATCTGATGGTTATTGCGGCGAATCACGCCCAGGACATTTTCGCGGCGTATCTACGGTAGTGTGTAAACTGTTTAATCTAGTACAACCCGATGTTGCCTGCTTTGGCTTAAAAGATTATCAACAGGTACAAGTGATCCAAATCATGGTGGAAGATTTGTCGATGCCGATTGAGATCATTCCAGTTGCGACCATGCGGGAACCATCAGGTTTGGCGATGAGTTCGCGCAATAATTATTTAACCGCTGCAGAAAAAATCACCGCGGCTACGTTAAATAAAACCATGCGCTGGTTAGCCGAGCAAATTAAAGATAATAAAAATTTTTCGGCGTTAATGGCACAAGCGAAGGACAGAATAGATGCCAGTGGGATGAGAACAGATTACATCCATATTAGCCATGCACGTACGCTAAATCCTGCCACAGCAGATGATAAGGAAATCGTTATTTTAGCTGCAGCACATTGCGGTAAGGCTCGTTTGATCGATAATATACAGGTGAATTTGTAACCGGCCTTTAGAATTCAAGCAACACTATAAACAAATTCGGGTTACTTAATTTTGGTCAAAACTTGTGGTAAAAAATTCAAGCTTTCTGCGGCAATCTGTTTTTGTTCGGCCAATACGTCTTGTAAGATATCTTGGGTAGTTAATGGGTTGGCTAACACAACCCGGAAAACCAACACTTTTCGGCCTTGGTAATGACTGACGTCAATGCGCGTACGAGAAACAAAAGATTTACCGTTTTCACGCTGACGCTTTTGGATAAACTTGGTTAACTTGTCCAACAATTCGTTAATAACCTCTTGTTGCTGAGCATCGGCACTGGCGAGAAACTGTTGTACGGCTTGTGGCGCATAGCGGTAGGTTAGCAAACAAAGTTCGGGTTTTGATATCAACTCAAAATCGTCATCTTGATTGATCAACTCAGCAAAATATTTCGCTTTTTCAATACTTTGGTTGATCAACATTTCATACCCTGGACGAGAGATTATATGCATGCTTGCATACAGCATCATTGCCATACCGGGGCGAGAACCTTCAAGGGTATGTGAGCCTAAATCTTTTGAGCCTTTACGTAGTATGTATTCGGCGTGATGCTCAATGGTGGAAACGGCACCTGGGTCTTTAAAGACCACCAAGCCCGCGCCCATTGGCACATACATTTGTTTATGGGCATCAATCGTTACCGAATCGGCCAACTCGATGCCATCGAGTAAAGCTCGATACTTATTCGACAGTAGCGTTGCTCCACCCCAGGCTGCATCGACATGAAAATGACAATTAAAACGCTTGGCAATGCTAGCCATTTCTCTTAACGGGTCTATATTGCCGGTTTCAGTCGTGCCGGCAACGCCGACAATGCTCATCACTTTTATTTTTTGTGCCTCTAAGCGAGCACATTCTTGGGTAAGTGCCTGGGTATCGATACGATTGTTGTTATCGGTTTTAATGGAAATGACACTGTCGCGACCTAAACCTAAGATGTCTGCGGCCTTCTTCAACGAATAATGGCCGCGTTCAGACACTAAAATGGCAATACCTTCGTAGCCATAATGTTTCAGCGCTTGAAATAAACCTTGTTGAGCAATTCCTTTGAAAACGCCATCGCCTTTTAGCAAGTTGTTACGGGCAACCCATAAAGCGGTAATGTTGGCGACCGTACCACCAGAGCAAAATGCTCCTAAAGAATGTGTCGCGCTATGCATCAATTTTTGATAGAAACCATCATTTTGCTGATACACCATGCGATGCATCATGCCTAATACTTGCCGCTCTAACGGGGTAAAGGCTTTCGAGGTTTCTATTTTTACCAGATTTTGGTTCATACCTGTCATTAGCTTTGACAAAGGCAACTGGAAATATGGCAATGCTGAGGTCATATGACCAATAAAGCTTGGCGATGAGGTGTGCACCGATTGCGAGATTAATTTATCCAGCAGATGATGGGTATGATCAGACACATATTGGGGTTGTTCAGGTATCTTTGAATCGGCAAAATCTTTTTCAATTTCGGCTAATGGTTTTTCTGTAGCAACGATGTGGCTGCCGAGAAAGCCATTGAGGTTTTGCGAGATCTCAGCTTCAATACGACCCAGTGTCGAATCTGGCGCTTCCGGAATTGTAAAAATTTGATGTAATGATTCTGGCGTGGCTTGCGCTACGCGTTTTCTTATTGTCATAATGTACCAAAAACAAACCTAAATCATTCCCTGATGTTTTCATTAATAGGCTGAACTTTAATAAATATTCGCGAAAATGTCTTGTTTTTTTATGGCTTTTGTCGGATTTTCTTACAATTTTGCCGATAATGACCAACATTGCTGACCACTGCCCTGATACTTTGCTTCAAACGGCGTTAGCGGCTGTGCTTGTTCTAACTCGGTGAGCTCAGATTCAATACCCGCCAAAGCTAAAGCCGATTGAAATTCCTCTAAATATAAGCTCCAGTTACTTCTTAACTCTAGGCTTTTACCCACTTTAATGATAAAGGGAAACACCGCACTGCCGTGCCAGCGTCGTTTCACGTGTTTGGACTTGGGCCAGGGGTTGGGATAGAGAATGAAATGCTTGTCAACATTCCAATTAGCCGCCACCACTAACCGATAAAAGTCATTCAAATCGGCTCGCACCAGTTGGTAATTATCCACTTGCCATGAATCATCAACGTTGCGACTAATGCGATTAGCCGATTTATCAACGCCAATCACCAGGGCACAGGGGTTTTGTTTGGCGATAATGCGAGTACTTTGCCCCACGCCACAACAAGAATCTAAAATAATTGGTCCATTGAACGCTTTTACCTTAGCATCTATTTCTGCAAATGCCTGCTTAGTGTGTAGCGATATCGGCTTTTGAAATTCTGTATTTAAATGTTTATTAACGATATTGGCCAGGCTTTCATGGATGCCCGGCTGATTGCTAATAATTGCTTTTGAATCACCAAATGACATTAGCTGCGCAGCCCTATACCTTTAGAAATTAACACCATGGCAATGGTAAACAGCGTTACAACGAATAACGAAATTACCGTAAATGCCACCGTCAAGGAGACGTCACTGATCCCCAAGAAGCCATAGCGAAAAGCGTTAACCATATAGACAATAGGATTGATTTGCGACACCCCTTGCCAAAATTCTGGTAATAAACTTATCGAGTAAAATACCCCGCCTAAATAGGTTAGTGGCGTTAAAATAAAAGTTGGGATAATCGAAATATCGTCAAAACTGTTGGCAAAAATGGCGTTAATAAGCCCACCCAAAGCAAACACCGCCGAGGTGAGCATCACAGTAATAATGATCACCGCAACATTATGGATTTGAATATCAACAAACAATAAAGATACCAGTGTTACAATTGAGCCGACCAAGATGCCCCGGCACATGCCGCCACCGACATAACCCGCCACAATAACCCAATTAGGCACTGGCGCTACCAGCATTTCTTCAACGTTACGTTGCCATTTTGCACTGAAGAAAGAGGATGCAACATTGGAATATGAATTGGTGATCACCGACATCATAATAAGGCCTGGGACAATAAATGACATGTAGTCAAAGCCGCCCATTTCACCAATACGTTTGCCTATTAATGAGCCAAAAATAACAAAGTATAAACTGATGGTGATCGCCGGTGGTACTAAGGTTTGCACCCAAATACGCATAAAACGATGAATTTCTTTGTATAATATACTGGTTAAAGCCACTCGATTTCTAAAGCTCAGCATCATCAATTTCCTTTCGCCTTAGGGGCTGCGTTATTCGCCACTAACGTCAAAAACAGCTCTTCGAGACGATTCGATTTGTTGCGCATACTTTGCACACTAATGCCTTGTTCGGTCAATTGTATAAACACATCGTTTATTGATTGTGATTTATCAACATCAACTTCGAAAGTATGATCATCGATTAAACGACTCGGATACTCGGCTAAAGTTGGCGTTTGTTTAGTCGGGATGATATCTAACACGAACGTTTCAACGTGCAATTTCGCCAATAACGCCTTCATGCTGGTATTCTCAACGATCAGACCCTGATCGATAATTGCAATATTACGACAGAGCATTTCCGCTTCTTCGAGATAATGCGTGGTCAAAATGATGGTGATACCTTCGGCATTTAATTCACGCAGGTAATTCCACATGTGACGGCGTAATTCGATATCGACACCGGCCGTTGGCTCATCGAGTATTAACACTTGCGGTTCGTGCATCAGTGCCCGTGCGATCATCAGACGTCGTTTCATACCGCCTGATAGGTTGCGCGACGGCTCGTTTCTTTTGTCCCATAAATCTAATTGCTTGAGATATTTTTCTGTGCGTTCAAATGCCAACTGTCTAGGCACACCGTAATAGCCAGCCTGATTGACCAATATTGTTAGCGGTGCTTCAAACTGGTTAAAATTAAATTCTTGTGGCACTAAACCAAGGAAACTTTTTGCCGTGTCTAGCTCTTTATCGATGTCATGACCAAATACTTTTACCGTACCTGCCGTTTTATTAACCAGTGAAGTGATCACCCCAATAGTCGTTGACTTACCGGCACCATTTGGCCCAAGCAAGGCAAAGAAATCACCTTTCTGCACCTCTAAATCGAGTCCTTTTACGGCTTGAAATCCGCCTTTATAAGTTTTTTTTAAGCCTGAAATTTGCAAGGCTGCCTGCATAGTTTATACCTCTTACGCGTGAGCTATTATTATGTGGGCTATTGTTGGTATTTCAAGTTATTATGTTGGCATTTGTTATATTCGTTTTGATAATTTAAGTGATGATTGATAAACCGACACTAGTACAGGCAATAATGACTAAGCTCGAGTTGGAACTTAGCAATGCGATAACTGCTGCTGAAACC
This sequence comes from Thalassotalea sp. 42_200_T64, assembly GCA_002162925.1. GTDB lineage: Bacteria > Pseudomonadota > Gammaproteobacteria > Enterobacterales > Alteromonadaceae > Thalassotalea_A. Next base: position 42,413 of record MABC01000021.1, read on the forward strand.
GCCAGGTTAGCGGCTACTGACGATGAAAGCGCGGCAGAAACACAATATGACACTCTTGGCCTTGAAGCATCTTATTTGGCGCATGGACAGTCTGAGCGAGCGGAATTAATAAAGCAACAAATCCTGCAATATCAAAAATTGGTTATAAAAGATTTTAATGAGGATGATGGGATAGCTTTAGGCGCGATAATCGAATTATTAAATCCAAACAATCTGAAAACAATTTATTTTATTGGGCCAAGTGCCGGAGGCTTAAAGCTGTGTTTAAGGGAAGATGAAATCTTTGTGATCACGCCACAATCACCGTTAGCACAACAATTAATCGGCAAATTTCAATTTGATCAAATCAATATGCCGGGCCACAATCAGCGAGCCGGCACATCCAGTGAAATCGTTGCGGTTTATTAATTGTCCTGAGTTCAGGTTAACTAAGCTGAGCTCTTAAGTCGGCAATATTAATCACTTTTTCATCAATTTTTAAATAGGCTACAGAGTCAGAATAAACGATAGTAGATTCAATCACACCTTTAGTTTTGGCTAATTTAGTCGCTAACGTTTGGGCATGAAGCTCGTCATCAAAATTGATTTTAAAGCTTATATTTTTCGATTTTTTAACCTCACTCATTCCCAAGGCAAAGACAAACCATACCAACAATAGACCTGCACTGAATAGGAATACATTGGCACCGGCGAAGTAGGTTTGCACGGTTCCGCCGGCCAAGCCGCCAATAAACGCGCCAAAAAATTGACTGCTGGAAAAAATACCCATTGCAGAGCCTTTATCACCCGCTGGGGCAATTCTTGATAAGGTAGAGGGCATTGTCGCTTCTAAGTAATTAAAGGCGGCAAAAAACATCACCACAAAGAGTACCATGAAATAAAAATCATCATGTTTTTGCCAAAGCAATAACAAACTTAATGTCATCAACACAATGGCACTACAAAACACTAATTTTTCTTTATTTTTCTTAATTGCCCAGATCATGAATGGTACCATGATGGCAAAAGAGAGTAATAAAGCCGGCAAATATAAACGCCAATGATCACTCACGGCAAAACCCGTATTGATTAACATTAACGGCAATGCCACAAACATCGCCGTTAATGCCACATGTAAAATGAACACACCAAGGTTTAAACGAAACAATTGTGGGTGCTTGATTAAATTGATCAGTTTATTCGGAATGGCTACATGATCACCTTTGGGAGCCGTGTTGATGGAGCTCGGCACCACAAACAGCACTAACAAGATACCAACCACAGATAAGATTGCGGTTAAATAGAACAATCCTGCCAGGCCGTAACTGTCCGCAACTATGGGACCTAACACCATGGCAACAGCAAATGACAAACCGATAAACATACCGATAGTGGCCATCACTTTCGGCCGTTGCTCTTCTCGACTTAAATCTGCCGCCAATGCTAAAGTCGCACTGGCAATGGCGCCCATGCCTTGTATTGCCCGACCAAATACCACACCATAAACCGATTCAGACATCGCCGCGACGATACTGCCCAGGAAAAACAATACCAGGCCGCCAATTATCACTGGCTTCCGGCCAATCCTGTCGGACAAAATCCCCATAGGAATTTGCAATAACGCTTGCGTTAAGCCGTAAGCGCCAATTGCCAAACCTAACCACATCGGGCTATAGCCTTGTAATTCAACGCCATAAATAGCAAACACTGGCAAAATCATAAATAAGCCGATCATGCGCATGCCAAATACCGCGGCGAGCGAAAGTGAGGCTCTCTTTTCAATACTGTTTAAACCGGTAACACTCATATATTTGCGAGACTATAAAAAAAATTAGTTTATTTTACCTTAAGCGTTCTCAGGTTACACTATAGAAGTGACAATTATTCGACATAGATCAACGATTAGGGTCTGTTGACCTTTGCGGTGCAAATTTCAACAGACCCTAATACCAATTTGATTAAATATCGGCTCATTCTTAAATCAACTTGGTATATAGATGTGTTCGCTCAATTTTGCCCGTATGTCATCGTCTATGGCTTGTGATTTTTGCGTTTGGTAGCAAAAATTCACCATAGTGGCGGTTCCCGATACGCATTTTTTAGCCTGCTGCCAAACTTCCTGATATACCTGAAACGAAGCATTACCCAGCTTGCAGATGTAGGTTTTTATTTCTACTTCCTGCTGAAAATACAGTTGCCGATGAAACTCAATTTCTGTTTTCGCTAATATTAATGGCCATTTGCTTAAATCAAGATCGGGCAAAAACAGTTTAAATATTTCATCTCTGGCCCCTTCAAACCAAATTGGGATCGCGGTGTTGCTGATATGCCCTAAAGCATCGGTATCACTAAACCTTGGTTTCATTTTTTCAGAAAACATAATCGAATACTATTTTATTAAGCGTGCTGCTAATTTAGCAGAATAAGGCATAGTATGAAAAATAAAGTTTCAATTTTTCATTAATATCAAGTATTAACCCTATGGCAGATTTTATCGAAGTATACGAAAATGCACTGCCAGCAGACTTTTGTAAAGACCTAATAAAACAATTCGAAGATAGCCCGCATAAAACTCCAGGGGTAACTGGCGGTGGCCTTGATAAAAGTAAAAAGGACAGCAATGATATTTACTTAAATCAACATGCAGAGTTTCAGAAGCCATTACAAACGGTGTTACGTGCCACTACCAAATGCATGGCGGATTACGTTAAGTAAGTATGATTTCAGTTTAATCAGCGGCATTAGTTTAACTCTGAAGCATCCTGTCACTGGTGTACCAACATTATTAACCACCGACAATTATGAGCAAATTGGCAAACCTAACATTATGAATTTGATGCAGTATATGTTTCGATTGGCCCCAATTAATGCGCAAAAATACGACCAGGGCAAAGGTAATTATGGTTACTGGCATTCGGAGATATTTCCACAACCTAATGGTAACGAACCGTTGCATCGGGTATGGCTATTTTTAATTTATTTAAACGATGTTGAAGAGGGTGGAAAAACGGATTTCTTTTATCAACAAAAGAGTGTGAAACCTAAGGCTGGAAGCATAGTTATCGCACCATGTGGTTTTACCCACACCCATCGCGGTAACGAACCAGTTTCTGCAGATAAATACGTACTCACATCGCGGATGTTATTTAACAAAGCCGAACCAATTTATACTTAACGCCAGGTACGGGATACGAGGTACAGGGTACAAGCTGCCAGCGTGGGTGAATAGATAAGCTGCGAGCATCGGGCTACTGGCAACGGGCTGATCGCGTTAGCGACAAGTGAAGGTATTGTTATATTGCTGGGGACTAAACCAGCTTAGGAATAGCTAGTGAATCATAACATCGCCCCTATTGCCTGCCCCCTGTATCGAACTTCTACTAGCAGATCGCGTAAGCGACAAATGGAGATATGTTTAGATTTTTAGGTGCTGATACCAGCTTTGGAATAGCGTCAAACATATAACATCAACCCTACTGCTCGTATCTCGTAGCCAGTTGCCCATTGCCGTAGCCCGATGCCGTAGCCAGTTTCCAGCAACTTATCTCATCGCCTACGCTGACTGCTTGTACCTTGTACCCTGTCTCTCGTACCTTACACTTTCTGCCTGTACCTCGTACCTATCGCCTACAAAAACCGCTTCAATATCCGGCCAAACTGAGTAATTTTAATTTTTCTCAATAATTCGCGAGGTTTATCCGGGTAATTCCTTACTGCTTCAATGTCATCTACTGAAGTTACCCGATCAGTATTGGCTAAAATCATGGCAAGCTCCTTGTGCCAGCTATCTTTAAGTTGCTGCTGCTTATCACATATCAATAAACCATTTTCTAAATCCAGGCTCCATGCCCTGGGGTTTAAATTACTGCCGGTAATTAAGTGATAAGTATCATCGGCGACAATGCCTTTTAAATGATAACTATTGGTGCCATCTTGCCATAAGTGTACATTTAACTGGCCTTTATCAATATAAGCCTGATTACGCTTAATGAAGGCACGTAATAACATTTCATAAATATAGGGCACTATGCCTATGGTAGAAAATTTTTCAGGTTCGGCAATATAAAAATCATTGGCTTTTTTATCACCAACAACAATAGTGACTTGCACACCTTTCTTTAATGCTTTGGATAGGTCGGCAGCCAGTGATTTTGGCAAGTTAAAATATGGGGTAAACACTACCAGCTTATTTGTTGCTGCTTTAAATACCGATCGGGCACTAAGGTTTAACTGGTTTCCTCTGGCACCTAAGCCCACTAAAGGGGTGACGATCAAATCATTCTGGATGCAAGTTTCACTGGTTACTGTATATTTCGATCGATTTAAAACACGCTTTAGCTGTTTGATCAGTCCTTTCATCTGCCTTTTCTCAGGCACTAGGTCTTGGTTAATCTTCGGTGCGCATTGGCTGTCAATAAAGTAAGTGATTAAGTAATTGACGAAGCTGTTAGCCAAAGAAGCATTGCTGAACTTGTGATAGCGGTCACAACGGTATCTGTCTTTTTCATGCAAATAAATATTATTAATACTGGCACCACTGAATAATAGCGTGTCATCGATGACAAAACCTTTCAGATGCAATACGCCCAAAAATTCTCTTTGTTTCACCGCAACACCATATATATTGATGTCATACTCATATTGTGCGCTTAAATCTAGATAAAGTTGGCGGTTACCTAATGACTTTTTCTCACCAATTAAACCACGCTGGGCACGATGAAAATCAACGAAAAGGCAAACATCCAGCTCTGGATTGTCTTGTTTCGCAGCAAATATGGCATGCAATATCTCTCGTCCAGCTTCGTCATCTTGCAAATAGAGTGCCGTGATATAAATTCGCTGTTTAGCACTTGTAATCAGCGTTAACAGCTCAACTTTGAACTGTTTGGCCGAATATAAAAATTCAACGTCACTGGCATTTAACGGAATGGAGTCTTTAATAGATAACTTACTATTGCGGGAAAAAATCATTGAGCTTTATTTATTATTGATAGTTTTTTGATTATAAACATAAATTTGAAAAGGTACTAGGTTTATAGGATATTTGACTATAATCATAGAAGATCGACAATAATATGAATAAATGTATGAGGTACTCTTGGCCAAAATATTTACTTTGCTATTAATCTTTTATTTAATTTCATCAAGTGCATTTGCAAATAATATTACCATAAACCGAAGCTCAGGCTTGCCAGCAGCCGGGATAGTGGTATATCTTACTGCCAAGCAAAATACCGCTGAAATTATCGCCGCAAAGAAATTATTTCATCAATCTCCTACTACCATCAGTCAGCATCAGAAAAAATTTGCTCCGTATTTAAGTGTTGTTGCAACAAATACTGATGTTACCTTTAATAATTTGGATGATATTACTCACCATGTTTACTCAGTTAATGCTAACAGCCAATTCGATTTTAAGTTACGAAAAGATTCAACTGAAAAATCCTTATCGTTTAATAAAAAACAATCAATAAGTATGGGGTGCAATATCCATGACTGGATGGCGGGTCATTTATTAGTATTAGATACACCATTTTATGGCATCACAGATGAAAAAGGACGGTTAATATTCAATGCGTTACCAAAAGGTAACTATATTCTGTCACTTTATCATCCACAACTGAAAAAAACCGACTTACAAGATAAGCACGATATACAACTTCCCCTGAACCAAACGTATAAATTAACATTACAAAGGCAAATGGCGGAAACACCATCACAACAAAGCCTGGATGATTTTGATTTTGTCGAAAACTATTAATTTAGGGAACGTTAAACAGATGATGCCGTTTAACAGTTTACAAAACCGAATAACTTTACTCTTTATCCTGTTATTAATAGCGGTTCAGGCTGTGTCCTTTTTTGCTACCAACTCCTCAAACGAAAGATTTGAAAATCAACAACTTAAATCTCAGCTATCACAAGCTGAAACACTTTTGAAAAATGATCTCAATAAAAGCAATTATTACCTAACTGCATTCGCAGTAACGGTAGCGAAAGATTACGGCTTGAAGCAAATGTTAGGGGAAGATACGCGTAGTTTATTGGTGGCTCTAAATAATCATCGTAAGCGTATCGATGCTGATATTTCGTTTGCCTTTAACAAACAAAGAGTGGTTATTGGCGAGTTACTGGTTAAAGACCCAAACGATAAAAGCAAAAAAATTACCCTGGGTGAGCAAATAAATACCGTTTTTAGCCACCCTCAATGGCTAACCAATGAACCAGTAAGTGTTTACTATCAATTAAAAGATAGCGTGTATCAATTGGTTATTGCCCCGATAAACAGTGGCGATATGGTTGTTGGTCACATCGCTTTTGGTTATTTAATTAATGACAGCTTAGCACGGTCAATTTCCGACTCTACAGGTTTTAGCGTTGGCTTTGGTTTGTCAGGTAATTCAGCCTGGCATTGGCTTGCATTACATGACACAGAAGTTAAAACAACTAATTCCGCCATCGAACAAACTGATTTTTCACCTTTGACAAGCGAAATTTCACAAACGTATATTTTTGCTAATTATCCATTAGGGACGGTCGACGGGTTAGAGCTTAGTGCAACCACATTTCAATTACGATCTAATCTAACCGCAGCAATCAAAAAGGATGGTAGCCAAATACTACTGATAATCTCTATTACCATGATCCTATCTTTGTTAGGGGCATACCTTATTGCTATCAGCCTCACCGAGCCTTTGCGGCAACTTGTTTTATTCAGTAGTAATATTGCCAAGGGTGATTACCACAGTAAAATTACTGTAGGTAGCACAGAGGAACTTAACAAGCTTGCATTACAGTTTGAAAAAATGCAGCAAGCGATTAAAGACAGAGAAGATGCCATAACCAAGCAAACGTTTCAGGACAGCCTCACCCGATTACCAAATCGCAATCAATTTCACCGAGATTTGATCGATATTGGATACCCATTTTTGCTATGCCAGCTTAGCATTCGAAGGCTAGCCACTATCAATGATACATTAGGGCATGATGTTGGCGACCAAGTGATTTTGGAAGTTGTTAAACGATTAAAAACGCTTGGAAAACCGCTGTATCAAGTCTCTGGAAACGTGTTATTGCTCCGCTGGGATAATGAAACTAAAAGTAATATCAAATCATGTATTAACCAAATAAATTCCGTAGTAGAGCCAATATTCTCATATCAAAATATTGCCTTGCATCTGCAAATTAATATTGGTCTCACCGAAAGCGCCGGCTCGCCACAGGCAAATCAATTGTTGAAGGAAGTCGATTCGGCAATGCAAATTTCCAAACAGAAAAATTTGCTGCACCAGCTTTATAATCGTCAGATAGATTTTAATACCCTAGATCGATTGCAATTAATAAATCGGATGAAATCGGCTATTGAAAACGACGAGTTCATCCTACATTATCAGCCTAAATTAAACCTGAAAACATCCACCGTTGAAGGGGTTGAAGCGTTAGTAAGATGGGAACATCCGGTTAACGGACTCATTCATCCTGACACTTTTATTCATATTGCCGAGCAAACCGGACAAATGAATGCTTTGTCTTTATGGGGCATTAATAAAGCAATAGAGCAATATTTTATTTGGCAAGCAAAAGGCATAAAGCTGCAAATTGCCGTAAATATATCGCCTCAAAACTTGATCAATGAAGATTTTTGCCATCTGTTAATCAACAAATTGTGTGGCCCTGAAAAATTACATCAGGCCATTACTATTGAAATTACCGAAGATGCTTTTTTAGATCATTCTTCCAAAGCGGCTGAGAATATCGTTTTACTTCGTAATAAAGGGATCTACTTGTCTATAGATGACTATGGCACTGGCTATTCAACATTAGCACAGTTGAGAAATCTTCCCGTCGCAGAGCTTAAAATAGACCGCTGCTTTATTCAAAACTTAACACAGCACGGAGTTGACCAATTAATTGTAAGTTCGACCATTAAACTTGCTCATCAACTTAACCTAACAGTTGTTGCGGAAGGTGTTGAAGATCAACAAACGCAGGAATGGTTAATCGAACAAGGCTGCGAAAAAGCACAAGGATATTTTATCAGCAGACCGTTATCTGCTAACGATTTTGACTCTTGGTTATCAAAGTCGTCATATTCATGCAATTACATTACCACCTAGATTAACTTTACCATGAAAATAATAACAATATTAACACTGTGCTGGCTGACTCTAGTAACCAATGCCGCTGAACATAAGTTCTCAGGATTGATCGATGTTAGTTATCACTACGTTGATGGTGTTGATTCACACATAAACGGCCATTATGGAAAATTTCGATTCGATAACAAAGATACTATTTCTGTAAGCCAGGCAATCGCTAATTATCAAGTCGATTTTGACAATCCAATGTCTTTCAATACTACTTTGATGGCTTATGCCGATGGCCATAAAGATGAAATCGGACTATTAGAAACACAATTGCGTTATCAAGGCTTACCAAACCAAAGTGGTCATCGATTTAACGCACGCGCAGGTATCATGTACCCCAAAATATCACTCGAGAATAATGCAATTGGCTGGACCTCTCCGGCAACATTAACCTACTCAACCATGAACAGTTGGATTGGGGAAGAGCTTCGTCATGCAGGATTGGAACTCAATTGGGATTGGTTAGGAAAATTTCATCAAAGCTCACACGATTTTGGTTTAACTGCCTCCATTTTTAAAAATAACGATACGGTAGGCACATTACTGTCATGGCGCGGCTGGACCTTAAGCAACCGGCAAACTCTGTGGCACGAAAAATTACCGCTGCCACCGGTAAAAGCGAGGTTTGGTGGCTGGCTCAGGTTCCAAGCCGCTGACACTGACCCCTTTATCGAACTTGATCATCGCTATGGATTTGAAGTTAATGGTCGCTGGCAATGGCAAAATCGCTTAAAAATAAACGTTGGAGCCTATGACAATAATGCGGATACCAGAACAGGGAAAAATGGCCAGTTTGCTTGGGATACTCGTTTTTACCATTTTGGCTTCAAACATAAATTTTCTAACAACCTGGTTATTCTAGGCCAGTTTTTGTCTGGTGATACTTTGATGACGTCACCGCGGGGAATGACGCTTGTTGATAATGACTACCATACAGGATATTTAACCTTGCGTTACCAATTAGAGCAGCAAAAATTCAGTGTACGATTTGAGGAGTTTTCAGTAACCGATAATGATTCTTCTGTAGACGATGATAATAATGAATACGGCAAGGCATTTACCGCTTCTTATCAGTATCGCCTCAGTAAGCCATTATTTATTCAGGCAGAATTTAATTGGCTAAATAGCAATAGGCCGGCAAGAGCTTATTCATTTGATCCGGTGCAACTAGTTGAGCGGCAAGTGCAATTAGCGGCCAGATATTATTGGTAGCTATGCTGATAAAAGGTACAGGCTTTCAGCGCGAGCGATAAGTGAAGTGATTTAACTTGTGCTCCCTGTCCAGCATGGGGTTCCAAATCAAGTTTGGAATGAAAACTCATTCTATATGCAATTAAGTCAGATACTCTGCGGCAAATAACTGCGGTTCTGCTCCGGCACTAACACGGGACCCACTAAACGTGCTTTGTTCACTTCAAATTTCAGACACAAAAAAGGCCGCGTGAGCGACCTTTCTTTCAGTATTCAAAATTATTGAACATTATTCAATAATTTTTGATACAACACCAGCACCAACTGT
>MABC01000031.1 GCA_002162925.1 Thalassotalea sp. 42_200_T64
GATCGGTGACTGGGAAGAATTAGAGTCAGAGTTGGTGGCGTGGGAAACTCGCAAAAATAAAGAAAAAGCATCTATAAATTGGATGTTTAATGTTGATAAAGCACGTCAAAAACTTACACATGCCTATGATCAGCTCAATCAATCATAATTAATGAGTCAAGGTACTAGGACGTAAATAGTTAAATTTACTAGAGCTAATTGGCATTAACTAATTCAGTAATACTAGAAAGTTTGATTATGCCTCCTTGCGCACTCTTCAACAGTTTTATTAAGTGGATATTATCCGGGTTTAATCACAGGTTTTATCCGTCTGTCTGACAAAAAAATAAAAAACCACTTCATTTAGTTAATAAACATCAATAAGTCAGTCACTCTAATTTTACATCGCAGGCGAAATATGGATTAAATCCACATTTCACGCATTTATATTTAATGAGTTAAAATCGGTGCTTTAGTTTAACTCACCAACGACTGGTTCTCGCTCACAGCAACCTGTGAGCTTTTGATTACATTACGTTAAATCACTGAGGGACTCAAGTGTCATACCCTACTTAGTAATTGATAACATCAATTACTTTACATAACTCTTTCAAAGAAAACCTGTGAGTATATCTAGCAGTAATACCAAGCCCTTGAGTTTTATCGTGACCAACTATTTCTTGTACTAACTGAGGGAGTATATTGGCCTGAATAGCCTTGGTTATGAATGTATGTCGAGTCGAATGAAATACGCGTTTTTATCCTATGTCATCAATTGTTTTCACCCCTGAATATTCTAATAACTTATGATTGAACCAGTCAGTAATATGTTTAGTAACAAATACTGCATTACCAAAGATAAAGCCATCATTATTATTAATGCTATCCACAAATTCTATAAAGCTAAATCTACTAACTTCTGGCTTATTGGTACTAACCTAACTGCATTATCAGTTTTTAATTTTTTCTCATCTTCATTAGTTATTTGAATATAGTAGCGCTCAATGTCGGGATGAAATTTAATATTCTTCTTTTGTAGATTAACTAACTCCCCTCTTCTTGCACCAGTATAAAATGCAAGCCTTGGTAGCCAATACTGCCACATCTCACCCTTAGCAGCCATTTTAAATGCTCTTTTGGAGTCTTGGCTGCAACTTTATGTTTGTCTGAGATAATATCTCAGCTTTGTAATACCTTCCCATGACATAGAACTATAGGGTTTTATATTTTTTCTTGGTAAGTCCGCAATTCTTGATAGATACGTTTTCAAATCACGTGTTGTTATTTGGTTAACTGGCTTATCACCAGATATGAGCAAAAATAAATTTTTATATCTAAGATAAGAATCACGCATTTTATCGGTAAGGCCTTTGCGCTGTATTTTATATTCAATCAATTGCTCATGAGTTTCTGAAAATAAAGGGCCAACTTTTTCTTTTTTGGCTTCAATAACTGGCTCTAATTGAACTGGCTTTAATTGAATAGGTAAGTCATTTAACAGCAGTTCAAATCTAGACTCTGAAAGTTGCTTAACTAATTTATTTAAGGCGGGCTTATCGCTTCTTTTAAGTGATTTTTGATAGCTGAATTGCTTCAGTGAGTTAATTACAGGTATGAATTGATGTAGGCGTGAATATGCCTCATTTAAACTATCAGTGCGAAGGCTAAAGCGTATTTCAGTTTTATTTATTAAACGGATTGTTTTTTCTGGTAAGCGATATCGAAAGTAATAAGTATTACTTCTAATTTCCAGATATGAAGGTAGTTTGCGGAATACTTGAGTAGTTTGGTTATGTATCAGTTTATGTAACATTAGTGGACATCTCCATATTGAGATGCCACTAAATCATTGTTTTGCATACGCAAAAATATTAGTGAGTTGGCCGTATAAGCCGGGTTCTGTTACTTCTAATATAAATACTAAAAGCGACAATCATTCGTCTAGGCCTTAAATCGCTCTAAGGCTCAAGCAACCTACCCGGTTCCAACGCGAGCCACGCCGTACGGAACCCTATTTGGTCTTGCTCCGGGTGGAGTTTACCCTGCTGCCAACTGTTACCAGCGGCCCGGTGCGCTCTTACCGCACCCTTTCAGCCTTACCTGTGCTGCTCTTATAAATAAGAATAGCCATCGGCGGTCTTCTCTCTGCTGCACTTGTCGTGGGCTTGCGCCCCCCAGGCGTTACCTGGCACCCTGCTCAATGGAGCCCGGACTTTCCTCCCCTCAATCTGTCTATCTAACGTTTACACAGTAGATACAACGATTAAGCAGCGATTGTCTGGCCAACTCGACGCGCATTCTACCTGAAAGCGGCGCAGAGTAAAATCTATTCTTTCATATCTAAGGCGATTTGATACAAGGCATTTTTCTTTACGCCATGAATTTCAGCGGCGATGGCACAAGCTTTTTTCGGTTTCATTTCACCAAGTAATAGTTTTAAGGTTTTGATTGCTACCTCGGGTATGTCATTAGGATCGATATGCGCGCCTTCAATGATCAGTACCATTTCGCCCTTCAACTGATTTGGATCTTGATTTAACCAAGCTAAAATATTGGCGGCGGTGTCAGCATGAATGGTTTCAAAGGTTTTTGTTAACTCTCTGGCGATAACGATTTGCCTGTCACCGCCCAACACCTCATTAATGTCTTGTACGGTATCAATAGCTCGCCTTGGTGCATCGTAAAACACCATAGTTCTTGGTTCACTGGCAAGGTCGTTCAGTTTGCTTTGGCGAGCACCAGATTTTGATGGTAAGAACCCCTCAAAAGTAAATCGGTCGGTGGGCAAACCGGCAACCGATAATGCCGCAATGGCAGCACAAGCGCCAGGGACGGGAACTACTGCAAGGTTTTGCTCTCTAAGGTAACGGACCACATGAAAACCGGGATCAGAAATCAGCGGTGTACCGGCATCAGAGACCAAAGCAATACTCTTGCCTTGCTGTAGTAGCTCGGCCACATATTCTTGCCTTTGACGCTCATTATGATCGTGCAAGGATAAAGTTTTATTCTTGATATTATAGGCCGATAACAATCTGCCGGTGTGACGGGTATCTTCACAGGCGATTAAATCGACTTGGCTTAGCACTTCTATCGCCCGTTGGCTAAGATCTAATAAATTGCCTATCGGCGTTGCAACCACATAAAAAGTGCCAGGGTTTACAGTAATTTGACTCATAAATATTTATACCAAGTTAAAGACAGCTATTGCTCAACAGCGAGCAGGCATTTATTATAATACTAATTATATTTACGGACCAATTGCCGGTGACAAAAATTATCCATTCAATTAGCAAATTTCCATTATTTCTTTGTTTTTGCTTAGTAACCTTGCTTTTTGGTTGTAGCACACCAACAACTGACAAAAAAATAACACCGCCGCCAGTTCCCAACGAACAGATTGAAGTCATTGCGGAAACCCAATTAAGTGGTGATAGATTAGTTGCCAAGGCCAAAAATGAAGGAAACCAGCAAGCAATCATTTTTCTTTTACAAGCCGCAACGCAGTACATTAAAGAACAACAATTGGCAAAGGCCCTGCATATTAGTGCGCAATTGCGAAAACTGCCTTTAACCTTAGGTCAAAACAATTATAACCAATTAAATATCGCTCAAGTATTGTTTGAATCTGGCGAAGTTGAATTGGCGGCAAAACAATTACTAGAAATTGAGACCCGTACCCCGTCTAAGCGCCATTTATTCTTATTAGCCAACATTAAAGTCCAGCAAGGCTTATTGGTAAAAGGCATTATTAGTTACCTCAATTATTACCAGCAATTCCCTTTTACCGAAACTGAGCAAGTTTACTACCTGAATTCATTGTTTGCACAATTAACGCCGTGGCAATATAAGGCATTAGAGAAATCTAGTGTAACGCATTTACCCGGCTGGCTAGCCTTTGCTAAAATCGTGGCGGAATATGGCCATGAGTCGAAAAACTTAAATAGCAACTTAAGCAAATGGCAGCGCAGTTACCCTGCTCACCCAGCAAAGGTATTAGTAGCCAATTTAAACAGCAAGGGGGTAGAGTTCAACAGCAGTCCAATTGAAAACATAAGTGTGCTATTGCCTTTATCGGGGCGAGAAGAGTCATTAGGAAAAACCATTCAAGCTGGCATACTCGCCGCATATCAGTTACAAGATTCAAATGCAGGAAAGCAGCGCAATCTTCGCTTTTATGATAGCAATGCAAAACCGATGGACGAAATCGTTGCTAAGCTACACCTGCAGCAACCTGATTTTGTGATCGGCCCCTTACTAAAGCAACATGTTGATGATTATTTGCTCGCCGATGGCAGCGCTCTAACCGTTGCGACTGAGAATGACAAAGTTGCGTTAACCAATACAATCGTCAAGAAAACTAACGCAGTCTTAGTGCCAAAAGAGCACACCTGGACCACACTATTATTGAATTTGCCAGAGCAAGGGCAATTAACCGAACAACAATTTGCCCTATCCATGCTGCCAGAAGACGAGGCAAAACAAGCCGCCTTTTCATTAAGTCAAAAAGGCTTTAACAGTGCTATCATCCTCAGCCAAAATACCGCGATTGGCAAACGTATGGCAACAAGCTTTGCCCAGCAATGGCAATTACAAACTGGAACGAAGCCAAGCGTAATATATTACCCAAGCGGTAAACAAATGCAAACCGTGGTAAAAAAAGGTCTGGATGTTCACCTCTCCGATGAACGTATTTCCTTAATGCGCAATCGCATCAAAGAAAATCTGAAAGCAGAAGCACGAAATCGTCGTGATATCGATATGATCTATATCTTTGCTACACCCGATCAAGCAAGGTTGTTAAAGCCCTATATCGATGTAAATATTAGTCCTTTTGCCAATGCAATACCTATGTATGCCAGCTCTCGTAGCCATAATATTGACTCAAATAGTAACACCCGTCGCGACTTAAATGGCTTAACCTTCACTGAGATCCCCTGGTTGCTCAATGCCAGGCAAGTGAATCAAAATTTGGCGATTGAAGCCAAACAACTTTGGCCAGCTCGCAGCAGTCAATTGGAACGTATTTATGCCATGGGTATCGACAGTATGCAGTTAGTGGATAAAGTACATAATATGCAGTTAATTCCTATGTTACGCTATAAAGGTGAAACGGGTACATTACAGATGAACGCGAACCGTATTATCAGCCGCAGTTTTTCCTGGGGTAAATACCGCTCATCGAGAGTGCAAAGTATCAACCTTGACTGAGCCATTAAACAATAGCAAACAACAAGGCAGCTTCTATGAACAAGCTGCGCTAAACTATTTATTAGAGCATCGGCTGATCCTAATCGAAAAAAACTTTCAATGTAGGCTAGGCGAGATTGATTTAATTATGCAAGATCGGCAAACGTTGGTTTTTGTTGAAGTGAAATATCGTAAATCAACACACTTTGGTGACCCTTTAGAAATGGTATCAAGGACGAAACAACAAAAAATATGCAAAACAGCACAAGTTTTTCTGCAAAAGCAAGGGATGAACGAATATAATACCTATTGCAGATTTGATGTAGTATCGATAAAAGGCCCGTCAGCGTCTACTGAAATCACCTGGCTCAAGAATGCCTTTAATGGAGTTTAATAATGTTAGAACGTGTAAAACACAATTTTCGTGAAAGTATTGAAACTAAAATTGCCGCCAGTGAAGAACTTCCGGTTGCCATCGAAAAAGGTGGCATGGTTTTGGTGGAATGCTTACTGGGCGGCCATAAGATTTTAACTTGTGGTAATGGCGGCTCTGCAGGGGATGCCCAGCATTTTTCTTCGGAATTGTTAAATCGCTATGAAACTGAACGCCCTAGTCTACCGGCGATAGCATTAACCACAGACAGCTCAACCATCACCTCCATTGCCAATGATTACTCTTTTGAAGAAGTGTTCTCTAAGCAAGTGCGAGCCCTGGGCAACGCCGGTGATATCTTATTAGCGATTTCCACCAGTGGTAATTCAAAAAATGTGATCAAAGCTATTGAAGCCTCGGTGGCCAGAGATATGAAAATTATCGCCTTAACCGGTAACGATGGTGGTGAAATTGCAGGTTTGCTTGGCGAGAACGATGTTGAAATTCGCGTGCCATCAACGCGTACCGCTCGTATTCAAGAGGTGCACCTGTTAGCAATTCACTGTTTATGTGAAGTTATTGATGCCACCCTTTTCCCGCAAGCGGAAAGCTAATTTGAACCCTTTAGAAATAGAAGTATCACCATGAAAAAAATAGCCATCGCATTAATCAGTTTAACTTTACTGCAAGGTTGCGCCGTCGCCTTGTTAGCGGGTGCCGGGGCCGGTGCCGCATCGTATAATGATCGCCGTACTTTAGGCTCACAAGTTGATGACCAGTCGATTGAAGTGAAAGCCTATAGTTTGATTGCCAATGATAAGGCCCTTGATGAACAAACCAGAATCCAGGTAGTTAGCCTAAATGGCACGGTTTTGGTGGTTGGCCAGGCACTAACAGCACAATTAAAAGATAAAGTGATTAAAACGATTTCAGGAATTCAGGGCATAACTAAACTGCATGATCAGATTCGCATTGCCCGTTTGACCACTATCGGCACACGCACCAGTGACACCTGGCTTACCACGAAAGTAAAAACAGAATTATTAGCGTCTGATAAAATTGACGGCACCGCCATTAAAGTGGTTACCGAAGATTCTGAAGTGTTTCTGATGGGCTTAGTGAAAGGCAATGAAGCAAATGTCGCCGTAAATATTGCTCGTAATATCACTGGCGTTGCCCGTGTCTATAAGGCGTTCCAGGTAATTTAGAGACGAGAAATAAAAAAGCCGGTCGTTAGACCGGCTTTTTTGTGTTCTCAGAAAAGTAATTAGCAATTACTTTTAAACAACTTATTTAACGATAGATAAACTCGGCTTGCCTTTCTTTTCCGGCTTAACGGCCTCAGCGTCTTTAATGTCAGCTGAATCTGCTTCAGGATAATCAACAGCAAAAGATGAACCAACACCATTTTCTCTGGCATATATCGCGCCTACGGCTTCGAAAGGAACATATAATTGTTGCACTTTGCCACCAAAGCGAGCCGAAAACTCGATAACCTCGCCAGTCATTGAAATTGCTCCCACAGATCCAGGGGTGATATTCAAAACGATTTGGCCATCTTCAATATATTGCTCTGGTACCATTACATTTGGGTAATTGGCATCAACGGCAATATATGGCGTTAGCTCGTTATCTAAAATCCAATCGTAAAAAGCCCTAATTAAATAGGGCTTATTTGACGTCATTGCTACAGACATAAACGGATATTATGCTGGACGACCAAAACGTAATTCACGTTCTGATTCGGTTAATGACGCCTGGAATGAGTCACGATCAAATAAACGTAACATGTAGTTTTTCAATTCTTTACTACCTTGACCTGATAATTCAATACCAAAAGCAGGTAAACGCCATAATAGCGGAGCAAGATAACAATCCACCAGACTAAATTCTTCACTCATAAAATATGGCGCTTCATTTAACACCGGCGCAATACTTAATAAGCTCTCACGTAAATCTTGACGTGCTTTATCAGCATCTTCAGCTGAACCTGAAATAATCGTTAGTGCAAGGCTATACCAATCACTTTCAATACGATGCATCATCAAACGGCTACGACCACGAGCTACAGGGTATACCGGCATTAATGGTGGATGTGGGAAACGCTCATCCAAATATTCCATGATGATTTTAGCTTCATAAAGAGCTAATTCACGGTCAATTAAAGTAGGGACGGTTCCGTATGGATTTAAGTCGATTAAATCTTCAGGTAAGTTATCCATTTCGACTAAATGAATATCAACACCTACGCCTTTTTCAGCTAAGACGATACGAGTTTGGTGACTATACATATCATCATCGTGTGAAAACAGAGTCATTACCGAACGTTTGTTGGCGGCTACAGCCATATATCCTCCAAAGAGTTTGTCAAATCGTTGTATTATACAATACAACTATGTAGTGCAAATTTTGCGACAAAGTCATAACTAACATTTTAATTGTATTAGTTACAACAAAGGGGCTATCTACTAATATCACTTACCAGTGACAAAAGTATAGCCCCAAATTTATGATCTTAAGATAAAAATATTAGTGCACGTCGCGCCAATATTCTTTCTTCAATAAGTAACTAAAGATAAATAGGATCACTAAGAAACCCAGTACCCAGTAACCTAAGCGGTGACGCTCAAGTTTACTTGGTTCACCGGTATATTCTAAAAAGTTAACTAAATCGCGAACCATTACGTCGTATTCAGCAGGCGTTAATTCGCCCGGCTGAGTAAGAACAAGATCCGAATTAGCAAGCGGGTGTTGTTCTTTCGTTGGTAATTTCAACATTGCTTTCGCGTCCGCTGTTAACTCTTGAACACCCTGCAACTGTTGGAATACATGTGGCATGCCTACATCTTTAAATGCCGTATTGTTAACGCCAAATGGACGTTCACTGTCGCTGTAAAAAGAACGAAGGTAGGTGTATAACCAGTCGCTACTTCTAAAACGAGTCACCAATGTTAAATCTGGTGGTGCAGTACCAAACCAGGCAGCAGCTTCTTTTTTCGGCATAGTATTGGTTATATGATCACCAGGCTTTTCACCGGTGAACATTAACGTGGCAATGCCTTCTTCTTCATCGATGTCTAAATCAGCGAAAGTACGATTGTAACGTTGATATTGAAGTTGATGACAACCTAAACAATAGTTTACATATGTGCTTGCACCGTTACGTAAAGATTGTTTATCAGTAATATCATTGTTGGCGTGATCTAATGGAGCACCACCACCCGATGCTAATACCAGACTAGGCACTAGCGTTAATAGAGCAATTATTATTTTTTTCATTATTTAGTTACCCTTTCTGGAACTGGCTTGGTGTTCTCATTATTAGAGTAGAACCAAAGCGCAATGAAGAAACCAAAATAACCAAGCGTGGCAATTCGACCAATCAAGTTTGCAAGTTCCGATGCAGGCATCGTACCTAATACACCTAACACGATGAAACAAACAGTAAACTGAACCAAGTTAACAAAGTGTGCCTTGCTGCGGAAGCGGAACGATTTAACGGTGCCGCGATCGAACCATGGCAGCGCAAATAACATACCGATAGCCGCGAACATGCCTAACATCCCGATTAATTTATCTGGGATAACTCGTAAAATGGTGTAGAACGGACCAAAATACCATACTGGCACTATGTGCTCCGGAGTTTTCAAACCATTGGCAGGTGTAAAGTTTGGCGCCTCAAGGAAGTAACCACCACCTTCTGGAGCAAAGAACATTACCCAGCAAAACAGTATTAAGAAGCCAACAACACCCATAATGTCTTTCACTGAATAGTAAGGATGGAATGGTATCGCATCAACAATATCGTACTTATCTGTATAAACTTTATGGAAGGCAAATTTACTTTTCTCGCTGTCAGCAACTGACCCTTTCTTCTTCTTAATGTCGGTACCTTCAGGGTTATTAGAGCCCACTTCGTGTAACGCTAAGATGTGCAAGAACACAAGAATAACCAATACCAGTGGTAAAGCAATAACGTGCAGAGCAAAGAAACGGTTTAACGTTGCACCAGAGATAACATAGTCACCACGGATCCAAGTCGTTAAGTCATCGCCAATCACAGGTATTGCGCCAAATAATGAGATAATTACCTGTGCGCCCCAGTAACTCATGTTACCCCAAGGCAATAAGTAACCCATGAATGCTTCAGCCATCAATACTAGGTAAATCAACATACCAAATATCCATAGCAATTCACGTGGTTTTTGGTATGAACCGTACATTAGGCCACGGTACATGTGCAAATAAACAACGATGAAAAACGCCGATGCACCAGTTGAATGCATGTAACGTAATAGCCAACCGTAATCGACATCACGCATGATGTATTCAACAGAAGCAAACGCCCCTTCACCCGAAGGTTCATAGTTCATTGTTAACCAGATACCGGTCACGATCTGATTTACCAGTACTAACATGGCTAGTGAGCCAAAGAAGTACCAGAAGTTAAAGTTTTTCGGTGCTGGATACTGAGCTAAATGCTTGTTCCATGCATCGGTAACCGGTAAACGCTTGTCGATCCAAGCCATAAAATTAGCTAACATTACGCATCTCCTTTGCCGATACCAATAATTAAGGTACCTGCCGTTGGGAATGAATGCTCTGGGACCACTAAATTAAGTGGTGCCGGAACACCGGCAAAAACGCGACCAGCCATATCAAATTTAGAACCGTGACATGGACAAAAGAAACCGTAATCTACGCCTTCAACCTGCTCAGAAAAGTCGCCTTTTTGATACGTTGGAGCACAACCTAAGTGAGTACAAACACCTTCAGCAACCAAATACTCAGGATTAATAGAGCGATATTGATTAGTAGCGTAGGTTGGTTGTTGTTGTTCAGCAGATTGCGGATCACGTAACTGATCTTCATGACCGCCAAGGCTGTCAATAATTTCCTGGCTACGACGTACAATATACACTGGCTTGCCACGGTATTCCGCTCGAATTAACTGACCAGTAGCAATCTTGCTTACATTTACTTCAACTGGAGCGCCGGCAGCTTTCGCTTTGGCACTTGGATTCCAGGAAGCAATGAATGGCACAGCAGCACCTGCAACGCCTACCGCACCAACTACCGAAGTAGCAGCGGTCAGGAAACGTCGACGGCCGTTGTTCACGGGCGCATTGCTCATTTCATTTCTCCAATATTAAATAGACACATTTTTAGAATTTGTTTTTATATAACAACATTTTACGTTGCAGTTCTGACTGCACCTTGTATTTTATTAGTAAACGTAAACCAA
The DNA here is from genome assembly GCA_002162925.1 of Thalassotalea sp. 42_200_T64. Lineage (GTDB taxonomy): Bacteria > Pseudomonadota > Gammaproteobacteria > Enterobacterales > Alteromonadaceae > Thalassotalea_A. The sequence goes on from MABC01000031.1 coordinate 10,788, forward strand.
AGATGACAAAAGGCAGTAAAAAATTTTGTCTATGATAATGAATTGGGCGTTTTTTTACAAGATAAAACCTTACCTTAACTGCGCTTATTTTGGAGTAATTCGGGCATTTTATTGCGCTATCGCAAAGTTATGGTCAATATCGTGAATTATGAAGAATTGGGTGGGAAATTGAGATCTGGGGTAAGTATAATTTTGACATAATTTCATCGTTGAAGGAAAACCCTCCCTTTCCCCATCCATGGTGCGGGAGGATAAGCACAAGCAGTCCAATCCACAACTTAATATAAATACAAAATTGGCTTGAGCCTAATAGACGCCGATCTACTGCCATCCATGGCAGGTCGGCATACCTTCATCCATGAAGGTAAAAAAAAACCGACGCAAGCGTCGGTTTTTGTACACGATAAGTTGATACCCGAAGGTAAATATTAACGTTTTGAGAATTGTGGACGTTTACGCGCTTTGTGTAAACCAACTTTCTTACGTTCAACTTTACGAGCATCACGAGTTACGTAACCAGCTTTACGTAAACCTGAACGTAAAGTTTCGTCGAACTGCATTAATGCACGAGTGATACCGTGACGGATTGCACCGGCTTGACCAGAAATACCACCACCAACTACAGTGATGTTAAGGTCAAATTTCTCAACCATTTCAACTAACTCAAGTGGTTGACGAACAACCATACGAGCTGTTGGACGACCGAAGTATACTTCGATGTCACGATTGTTAATTGTGATTGCACCGTTACCAGCTTTCATAAACACACGAGCTACAGAGCTCTTGCGACGACCAGTACCGTAATATTGATTATCAGCCATTGTCTATAACTCCAAAACTTTAGGTTGTTGTGCAGTATGCTTGTGCTCAGCACCAGCGTACACTTTTAATTTACGGAACATGTCACGACCTAGAGGGCCTTTTGGTAACATGCCTTTAACTGCAAACTCGATAGGACGTTCTGGCGCTTTATCAATAAGCTTCTCGAAGCTAATTTGGTTAAGGCCACCAACGAATCCAGTGTGCGAGTAGTAAATTTTACCTTTCGCTTTGTTACCAGTTACTTTGACTTTGTCGGCATTGATAACAACGACATAATCGCCAACATCAACACTTGGAGTGTATTCTGGTTTGTGCTTGCCACGCAAAATGCTGGCAATTTGAGTAGAGATACGACCTAAAGTTTTACCTTCGGCGTCCACTACGAACCATTCGCGTTGTACGCTGTCTGGTTTAGCTGTAAAAGTTTTCATTAAAAAACCCATTTTAAATAAAGTTACATAAATTAGTAATTAGTCACCCAATTACCGGTTTAAATAGGCTGCGCCATTACCCCTTCGAGTATCGAGCCCGATGCTTTTTCAAGCGTAGTAACGTTGGGAGCCGCGATTATATAGATAAATGCATAAAAGATCACCTATATTTTTAATATATAGGAAGTTTTTTTCGTTTTTTTGGCAAAAACATAAAAAAAGAGAATATACAGATCGCAACTTCGTTGCTTTCTTGCTTCGAGAAACGAAGAGCGGGGATTTTAAGTTGTGCTCACTGTCAAATATGGGGGTTCCAAATCAAGTTTGGAATGACGGTGTCTGCTTTCTAAGATTATTGGAGTATTCACGGTATTTGTTTACTTACACCACGTCATCCCTGAGGACTAGTGCATGGATGCACGTAGGTAGAACAATGCAGGAGCAATTGTCGAGCACTAGCGACATCAGGGACCTCCTAAATTCAAAACGTGCCTAGAAACAATGGCTCTTCGTTTCTCGTGTCTAGTCTCTCGTCTCTTGTTTATCGCTTTTAAGGCAAATGCTCACTGGCCAAATAATCATGCGATTGCATTTCTTGCAAGCGTGATAGACAACGCCTGAATTCAAAGTTCAAGCCGCCATCACTGTATAAATTATTCATCGCAACTTCTGCCGAAATGATCAGTTTTACGCCACGTTCATAAAACTCATCGACCATAGCGATAAATCGGCGGGCACTGTCATCACTATCACGTCCCATTTGTTTAACGTTAGCAAGTAACACGGTGTGATAAATACGGCTTAGCTCCATATAGTCACTCTGGCTACGAGCAGTTTCACAAAGCTGATAAAAATCAAAATGTACTAAGCCATCAGATTCCGCAATGGTGGTTAGTAATCGATTATTGATTTCGATATCTTTGCCCAGTACACCCTCTTCAACGGACAACTGTTTAAAATACAATGCTAAATTGTCATCTGCTTGCTGATCAATAGGGAAATGATAAATTTCTGCTTGTTCCAAAGTTCTCAAACGGTAATCAATACCACTATCGACATTTACCACATCACAGTTTTCATTAATGAGTTTTATCGCCGGTAAAAAACGTGCTCGCTGTAAACCATTACGATATAGCTCATCTGGGATAATATTTGATGTCGCGACTAAGATCACATTATGGCTAAAGAGTTCTTCAAACAGGGTACCAAGTAACATTGCATCGGTGATATCTGATACGAAAAATTCATCAAAACAGATGATGCGGGTTTCTGCGGCGAATTTTTTAGCAATAATTTTTAGTGGGTCGGATTGCCCGGTTAAGCCTTTCAATTCTTCATGCACTCGGTGCATAAAGCGGTGAAAATGCACTCGCATTTTGTTTTCAAAAGGCAAGCAATCATAAAAGGTATCAACCAAGTAAGTTTTGCCACGACCAACGCCGCCCCAAAAGTAAATGCCGCGCACTGGATTAGGCTTATTTTTAGCGTAAGTTTTCACCCAGCCTTTTAGAACTTTTTTAAAGCCTGTTACGGCAATAGGCTTGGTTTGCAAATCATCATATAAACGTTGCAATTGGTTTACCGCATTTTCCTGAGCCGCATCAAAAGCAAAGCCTTCTTGAATTAAATCCTGCTGGTATTTTTGTAATGGTGTTAACTTGATCATCGCTTTTACTAATTAATTGTCTTATATCATTGAAAAATTACAATTATTGAACACGTTTGTGGTGTGTAATTGTAAAATTAGCGCTATTATAAAAGAATAAAACTATGTTTGGCATCTTTATCTTATTTCGATCGACATAGTAATAAATTTCCCTCATTCATTATATTCATAAGGTAACTACTATGGAATTTCTTTATCTTTTCATCGGTGCTGTCATTGGCACCATGGCCGGATTTTTTTTCAGCAATAAAATGTCGGCTTCAGAACAAGATTATAAGCGCCTTGAACAAGAGGCCTCTGAGAATAAAACGAGTCTCGAGAATTATCAGCAAGAAGTCGCAACTCATCTCGCCAGTTCAGCGCAATTACTTAGCCAAATGAATGAAACCTGTGCAACGGCAATGGCACAAATGGAAAAGAGCACACTACTGTTACATAAGGCGACCAATGAAACGAAAGCAATGCCTTTTTTCTCCGAAGAGGTAGAAGCTCAAATGCGTACCAGCCCAAGCAAGTTGAAAGCAGATCAGCCTCGCAAGAAGGAGAATATCACTGAAGCGCCTAGAGATTACTCTGCAGATCCAAGCGGATTATTTAATGACGAGAAACAAGTTGTTACAAATAGCCCAAGCTAATTTAGTATTAAATTAGGAACTTTCTACTTACTCTTGACTCTTTAATAGCTAGTGCGATATAAAAATGATTCACCGTTATCTTGCGCTGAATCATTGTTTTAACATGCTATTTACCCATTACCTATCATTTAATAGTTGTAATATTTGGAGTCTCGACAGAATGATTAAAAAATCAAAATTTACCGCCACAAAAATATCCGCTACCGCTTTAATTATCGGCTCATTAAGCCTTTTCCCGCTATATTCTAATGCCGCTATTCCCATGCAAGTTGATGGTAAAGAATTACCTTCACTAGCGCCCATGCTTGAGTCTGCTACTCCTGCTGTAGTAAGTATTTCTGTTGCCGGCACCCATGAAGTAAAACAGCAAGTGCCAGACGCCTTTAAATTTTTCTTCGGTCAACGTCGTGGCCAGCAAGCGCAGGAAAGACCATTTCGCGGTTTGGGCTCAGGCGTAATTATTGATGCTGATAAAGGTTTTATCGTCACCAACAATCATGTTATCGATGAAGCTGATGAAATCCTAATCAACCTCAAAGATGGAAGACAATTCGAAGCAAAAAAAATCGGTACGGATGCTCAAAGTGACATTGCCTTGTTACAAATTAAAGCTGAGGATTTAACGGCAATCAAAATCGCAGATTCCGATTTATTGCGCGTTGGTGATTTTGCCGTTGCTATTGGCAGTCCATTCGGCTTAGGACAAACGGTGACTTCCGGAATAGTCAGTGCCCTTGGTCGTAGTGGTTTAAACATAGAGCAACTGGAAGATTTTATTCAAACCGATGCCGCAATTAACAGTGGTAACTCTGGTGGAGCTTTGGTGAATTTAAGAGGCGAGCTTATTGGCATCAATACAGCCATTTTAGGCCCAAGTGGTGGAAATGTCGGTATTGGCTTTGCCATCCCGTCGTCAATGATGCGAAATTTAGTGAATCAAATCATCGAATATGGTGAAGTTCGTCGTGGCGTGTTGGGCATTACCGGCAATTCAATTAATGCCGAACTGGCCAAAGCGATGGATTTAGACATTAACCAGGGTGGTTTCGTCAGTCAGGTGGCCCCAGACTCTGCCGCCGAAGAAGCCGGAATAAAAGCTGGTGATATTATTATTGAGGTAAACGATCGTAAGGTAAGATCGTTTAATGAATTACGCGGCAAAATAGGTTCTATTGGTGCCGGTAAAAAGGTTGAACTTACTTTACTTCGAGATGGCGATGAAAAAACCGTAGAAGTCACTTTAAAAGCCGCGCCTGATGCCAACATAGCAGCCGTTAACTTACACCCAATGTTAAAAGGAGCCAAATTAAGCTCCAATGAGCAAGGGTCTGGGGTAGTGGTAAACGATGTTGACGCCAATTCCCCCGCTGCCGCGGTAGGCTTGCAAAAAGGCGATGTCATTGCTGGTGTTAACCGTTCTAGAATTAAGAATTTAGCCGCCTTGCGTGGTGCCCTTGAACAAATTCAGGGTGTGGTCGCGTTAAATATAGTGCGTGGCAATACCGAGCTATATCTGATGATGCGCTAGACAGTACTGATTTAATTTGTTGTAACTGAGGGGAATGTTCATTCCCCTTTTTTATTTTCAGCATAACTGTGTTTTGAATTGGCCTGTTAAGCCTTTGTTAACCGTTCAAAAAGTGCTACTCTTTATAACAGTTACCCGTTGCAATCTTTAACTCAAACAGTCATTCATTTTGAAATTAATTCCTGCTCTTACTTACATTCTTCGCGCTACCAGTTACGGCTTGTTAACTGCGGTGGTGCTACTCATTTTAGTGCCTGACTTACGCGAAGGTAATAATTTATCTTTCAATATATTTAAACCCAAAGAAGATAAGGTTAAACCCTTTTCGTTTTCAACTGCCGTGGCACGTGCGGCTCCCGCGGTGGTTAATATATATTCGGAAACGATAGAAACCCACAGACGCTACCAAAACAGGGCGATTCAACGGGTAAAATTAGGCTCAGGGGTGATCATGGATACGCGTGGTTACATTCTGACCAATTACCATGTAGTGAAGAACGCCGATTTAATCACGGTCGTGCTGCAAAACAGCACCGAATTAAGTGCTGAATTGATAGGTTCCGATGAACTAACCGATTTGGCGGTACTGAAAGTTCATGCCAACAATTTACCTGTGATCCCCGTAGATGGGAACCTGTTACCTTTAGTGGGAGATGTGGTACTTGCCATCGGCAATCCACTCAATCTTGGTCAAACCATAACCCAGGGGATTATTAGTGCAACCGGTCGTAGTGGCCTGGGCAATACCAGTTACCGGCAATTTTTACAAATGGATGCCGCCATTAATGATGGTAATTCAGGTGGTGCTTTAGTAAACAGTAATGGCGATCTCGTTGGTATTACTACCGCAAAATTTAACCGTATTGATCCACAAATGAATATTCAGGGGATATTCTTTGCGGTGCCTTATGAACTTGCCGCGAAGGTAATGATTGAATTGATCAGTGATGGTCGTGTGGTTCGAGGTTGGCTTGGGGTAAGTTCGCAACAATATAACCCGCAACTTAAGGGGTTTGTTATTGGTGATATAACCAAGGGTAGTCCCGCCGATGTAGCAGGTTTATTGAAAAATGATGTGGTTTATAAAATTAACGATAAAGAAATTGCGAGCATTAACAACGCCCTAGATATCGTTGCAGAGACGGATCCAGGAGTCATATTGAATTTTTCAATCTATCGTCAGAACCAGCCAATGACAATACCGGTTAAAATCGTGGAATATAAATAAAAGCAGCGAGCAGCCAAAAGCTCACTGTCAAGCATGGGGGTTCCGTTTTTCAACGGAATGACGGCATACTTTATAAATATAGCGTCATAATAACGCCGTCATATTCAAAACTTGCATAGAAACAATGGTTTCTCGTTTTTCGTTTTTCGTTTTTCGTTTTTCGAAGCTAAGCAGAACATAACAAAGGTTGCTTATCGCAACCTTTTTTATAGTCTGAATAATTAAACCAATTTTACTGCTCGACTTTGAAACGCTTTATATCCGCGCCCAATGCTTGCAGTTTATCTTCAATATGCTGATAGCCTCGGTCAATATGGTAAATACGATCGACTATGGTTTCACCACTCGCCACCAAGCCGGCAATCACCAAACTTGCCGAGGCACGTAAATCGGTCGCCATCACCTGGGCCGCGGTTAATTGCTCGACCCCTATCGAAATTGCGGTGTTACCCTCGAGCTTGATATTTGCGCCCATACGCTGTAATTCTGGCACATGCATAAAGCGGTTTTCAAATATCGTTTCTACGGTGGTTGCTGTACCTTCGGCAATGGTATTTAGGGTAACAAACTGAGCCTGCATATCGGTAGGAAATGCCGGATGTGGTGCAGTACGGATATCTACCGATTTTGGCCGTTGGGTCATTTCCAGCTCTATCCAGTCATCACCGGTAGTGAGCTTAGCACCCGACTCTTGCAACTTACTGATCACCGCATCCAATGAACTGGGATCTGTTTTTACACAGCGTATTTTGCCACCAGTTACCGCCGCAGCGACCAAGAAAGTGCCCGTTTCAATTCTGTCCGGCATTACCGAATAGTCGGCACCAGTTAAACGCTCAACACCAACAATCGTTAACATATCACTACCAGCACCTGAAACTTGGCCGCCCATGGCATTGATAAAATTAGCCAGATCGACTATTTCAGGTTCACGCGCTGCATTCTCAATGATAGTGGTACCATCAGCAAGTGCCGCAGCCATCATTAAATTAGCAGTGCCGGTAACGCTGACCGTATCCATGAAAATGGTTGCGCCTTGCAGTCGCCCTTGATTTTTGGCAATGATATAACCGTTTTCAACAACGATATCTGCGCCCATCATTTTCAACCCTTGAATATGCAGATTTACCGGTCGTGCGCCAATGGCACAGCCTCCCGGCAAAGATACTTCAGCATGACCAAAACGTGCTAAAAGTGGTCCAAGCACCAAAATAGACGCACGCATAGTTTTCACCAAATCATAAGGCGCTAAACAATTATCTATGTTGCTGGCATCTATCTGAACGGCATTATCCGCTGACCAGTCAACATTGGCACCAAGCTCGGTAAGCAGCTTTAATGTGGTCTCGATGTCATTCAGCCTTGGCACATTGCTTATTTGCAAAGGCGTTTCAGCTAAAATGGTTGCGAACAGTATGGGGAGTGCTGCATTTTTTGCACCACTGATGGTAACGTTACCGTGTAACTCGTTACCACTATTTATACGAAAGGCTTCCAAGGTATTACTCTATCTATTATTTTAAGATGGCATATTAAACATTTTTTCACGCTGCCACTGGGCATTGGTGAAGGTTTTGATGGTTACCGCATGGATCTGCCCCTGATTAATGGCATCGACCAGAGGTGCATATACGGTTTGTTGTTTCTTTACTCGACTCATTTCGTCAAACATATCGGCAACGGCGATTACTTTGCATTGTGAACCATCAAAAGTAACGTGTAATTCATCTAAAGTTAGCTGTTGGTTAAGAAGGTTCTCAATATCAGTTACTTCCACAATTTTGCTCCATTGTTAATTAATTGGTTTGGCCATAGTAGATCAGCCGGAGATAGGTAGTAGTTTATCAACACCACTTAGTTTTGCGAGTTTAACCAATTCTATAGGTGGTTGTGAATAGCTTATTTGAATTTGTTTTTTCTCGGCAAACTCAAACAACGCCAGTAGCCAGGCAAGACCTGCGGTATCAATTTTGACAATGCCTGATAAATCAATCTCTTGATTTGTTGCTTTGGTCAATTTAGAGAAATTTTTCTCTTGTTTACCGGCAATACTCTGCCGCGTTAATTGTCCGGAAATCGTTGGCTTTTCTTCCGCAAAAGTTTGAATAGTAAAGTGAGTTGGCAAAATTATTCACCTGTCTCTTGTGCTTTAAGTTTTGCGTCTACATCTCTATCTTGCTTAAACACAATTTTTCGGCCACTTTTTTCTTTTAGCATTTTAGTCACTTCGGCCACGCCATTCTGTGCCAAAATACTGCGTAATTCTTTTTGTTTGGCATCGAGTAAGCTAATGCCTTCAGCAACCAAGTCAAACGCTTGCCATTCATTGGTTTTACTGTTTTTACGTACTTTAAATTTAATATTAATCGGGGGGCGATTGTCATCGATGATATCAATACCCACCATAATAATTTTTTTCTTGCCAATTTTTTTCGCTGGCTCAAATTCAACTCGTTGTTGCTCATATAAGGTAAAAACTTGCGCGTACGAAGTGATTAAATATTCTTTAAAGGCGATAATAAACGCTTTAATATCGTCTTTAGAAGCCGCTTTTCGATAGTTACCAAGTACCTTTAAAGCCGCATATTGATAAAATATATGCGGCATCAATTCTTCACGAACAATATCTTTAAGTAGCTCTGGGTTGGCTTTAATTTGCTGATGTTCACGGGCAAATCTATCAAAAGTAACTTTTGATACTTCTTCAATCATCACGTAAGGGTTGGTTTTATCCACTTCAACAGCGAAAGCGGCGTTGAAAGTGCTAAACCATGCCAATAAAAATAACGAAAACGTCACAAATAATTTCTTCATCATGTAAACCTTGCTGATATTCCCTTTGCTGAACTTAATCTTCAGAATCCTGACTAAATAAAAACTGTCCAATCAATTCTTCTAACACTAAAGCCGGTTTAGTGTCTTCAATAAAATCACCTGGCTGTAAAACTCCAATATCTAACTCTTCATCTAAAAAGCCCGGATCCAAGCCCAGATATTGCTCACCCAACAACCCTGCGGTTAATATTGACACCGATGTTGCTTCGGAAAAGTTATCATAGTTGCTATATATCTCTAAGGTAACAATTGGCATATAGTCTTCCTGATCAAGTTTGATATTCTCAACCCGACCAACGACAACCCCACCCACTTTAATTGGCGAACGAACTTTCAAACCGCCAATATTATCAAACTTTGCATATAACTGATACGTTTCGCCATTGCCGGCGATACCGGCATTAGCCACTTTTAAGGCAAGCATTAAAATAGCCGCAATACCAATTGCAACAAAAAGGCCAACCAACAATTCAATTTTTTTCGACACCATGTCAAACCACCACTTTTTCTATTTTCATCGATATAATATCGATAGCTTAATTTGTAAACATTAATGCGGTTAAAATAAAATCTAAACCCAGCACTATTAAAGAAGATTGCACCACAGTTGCTGTCGTAGCCCGACTAATCCCCTCGGAAGTAGGTACACAGTCATAACCTTTGTAAACGGCAATCCAGGTAATGACAAAGGCAAAAACGACAGATTTAATTACCCCGTTTAACACATCATTGCTCCAATCGACTTCCGCTTGCATCACCGACCAATAAGTCCCTGAATCAACACCTAGCCAGTCAACGCCAACCAGATGACCACCAAGGATAGCAACGGCTGCAAATATTGCGGATAACAGCGGCATACTAATTAAGCCAGCCCAAAAGCGCGGTGCAATGACTCGCCTGAGTGGATCCACCGCCATCATTTCGAGACTGCTTAACTGCTCTGTTGCTTTCATTAAGCCAATTTCAGCGGTTAACGCTGAGCCAGCACGACCAGCAAAAAGCAATGCCGTGACGACAGGGCCTAACTCTCGTATTATCGATAATGCCACCATAGGCCCTAAACTTGCCTCTGCGCCGTACCCTACCAGTATAGTGTATCCTTGCAGCGCAATAACCATACCGATAAAGGTACCCGATACTATGATGATCAAGAGCGATAAAACGCCGACCGAAAACAGCTGATTCATCAATAACGGCCAACCTTTTTTCGGGTTTGGCACCTGCACTATGGCTGACAATAACATCATCATCGCCCGGCCAAGGCCAGCAATGATATAGATGGTGTTATGGCCTAAACTTTGTATTTTTTCCAACATTAAGGATCTTCTCCTAATAATTGGCTTTTGTATGACTGTGCCGGATAATGAAATGGCACAGGACCATCAGCTTCACCTTGAATAAATTGCTGCACCAACTCAGATTTCATCTCACTAATTTGCTCAGGCGTCCCCTGACCAATAATTTTTTGTTCGGCAACAATATAAATGTAATCGGCGATACTCATTACCTCAGGGACATCATGAGAGACAACGACTGAAGTTAAACCTAAGGCATCGCTTAAATCGCGAATAAGCCGTACCACAACGCCCATCGAGATAGGGTCTTGCCCGGCAAATGGCTCATCATAGAGAATGAGTTCCGGATCAAGCGCTATCGCTCGAGCAAGTGCGGCTCTACGTGCCATGCCACCCGATAATTCACCCGGTTTTAAATGCATAGCACCACGTAAACCCACCGCTTCGAGTTTCATCATTACCATTTTTTCAATGAGATTTTCCGGCAAACGACTGTGTTCACGCATTGGAAATGCCACATTTTCAAATACTGACATATCGGTGAATAAGGCCCCCGACTGAAATAACATGCTCATTTTTTTGCGCAATGTATATAGCTTTGAACGTGAAAGGCTTGGAATATCTTGCCCGGCAAACAGTATTTGCCCGCTATCAGGCTTTAATTGGCCGCCAATAAGTCTCAGCAAAGTAGTTTTGCCGATACCACTTGGGCCCATAATTGCGGTGACTTTTCCTTTGGGAATATTTAAGCTTATATCATCATAGATACAGCGCTCTTCCCTGTAAAAGCTTAAATTTTTAATCTCTACCAGATTTTCAGACATATAACGTATTGAGAATTCGTATCATTATCGATCAGATTCTACCTTAGCTCATTGATAACTGCATTATAAATTAGTAAGCAATTGTTAATAACTTATATTTTTCAGCATAACGTTCTATTTTTTAGAATGTTGTATGCCGTTCCATCACAACCTTAAGCATCAGGTTAATTTTGTTAATAATTTATACTTGAGTGTTAATAAATATACAAAGTAATCGGCTTCTATGTGAGGTTATGCCCATTGTACTATTCGAACCACATAGAATTTGTATGAAATTGTAACTTTGAATGAAAATTTAACCCCTCAATTGCAAAACCCCTGATTTCTTGGAGCATAAATCGAATAATATTGGCTTAATTGTTAAAATTATCGGTCAAAGCAGGCTTTAGCTCTTTTCATTTGCTGTATTAACGGCGACAATTTGGCGCTATCATTCAAGGTCCGCAATGAAAACTTATTTGAACTATGCCTTGTCGTTCGAATTAGGGTCTTGATAAACATTGGAAATATTAAATGCTGCTCGAAATAATAATACTGTTAACCTCATTAGTTGTTCTTGTTTACAGTGCCGATAAATTTGTCTTTGGCGCGGCGGCCATAGCTCGTAATTTTGGCATTGCCCCGATGATCATCGGTTTAACCATAGTGGCCATTGGCTCATCGGCACCGGAAATGGTTGTTGCTGCATCAGCTTCTCTACAAGGGGCGCCAGATACGGCCATTGGTAACGCTATCGGCTCAAACATTACCAATATCGCTTTGGTACTTGGTATCACCGCAATTTTTAAACCACTTATGGTTTCATCATTAACACTTAAACGCGAAGTGCCGCTATTGTTACTGATCACGTTTATTGCCAGCTACATGCTCTTTGATCTGAATTTCACCTTAACTGAAGGGGTGATTTTAATGACGGGCTTTTTTGTGTTTATTATTACTTTGCTTGTTGTCACCTTGAGGCAAACCAAAAATAAAAAAGCAGACGATCCTTTATTAGTTGAAGCGGAAATGGAATTACCAAAAAACGTTGCTTCTGGCACCGCCATTTTCTGGCTAATATTCGGTATTATATTGCTGCCATTAAGCGCAAATTACCTGGTTGATTCCGCCACCGTGATCGCCAAAGCGTTCGGCATCAGCGACCTGGTTATTGGTTTAACCATTATCGCCATTGGCACCAGTTTGCCGGAGCTTGCCGCCAGCATCATGAGCTTGATTAAAAAAGAAGATGATTTGGCCCTGGGTAATATCATCGGCTCAAATATCTTTAATATTTTAGCCGTATTGGCACTTCCGGCGTTAATTGCACCGGGCGCTGTTGATGCTGAAGTTGCATCCAGAGACATCCCTTATATGTTGGGAATAACATTTTTGCTGTTTCTGTTGTGTTTTAGTTTAAGTGGTCAATTTAGGATCACCCGCTTAAAAGGCGCCGTATTGTTAATTGGCTTTATTGTCTATCAATATCTAATCTTTAGTCAGCTTGCTTAAAAGAGAGAATATCAATGCCTCACGCTAGTGAATTTAAAAAACTTGCCGCGCAAGTGATCGATATCGAACAGCAAGCGGTGGCAAATCTGCATAATCATATTGACGACGAATTCGCCAAAGCCTGCCAATTAATGTATTCCTGCACTGGCAGGGTTATCGTCATAGGCATGGGGAAATCTGGCCATATTGGCGGTAAAATAGCGGCCACATTGGCAAGCACCGGCACCCCGGCTTTTTTTGTTCATCCCGGCGAGGCCAGCCATGGTGATTTAGGCATGGTCACCAAAGAAGATGTAGTATTAACCATTTCTTACTCAGGCGAAACCGGTGAAGTATTAGCCATATTGCCGGTAATTAAACGCATTGGCGCGAAACTCATTGCGATGTCGGGTAATGCCAAATCGACGATGGCGAAGTTGGCCGATGTGCATATTTGTGTTGATGTGCCGATAGAGGCTTGCCCGTTAGGGTTAGCGCCAACATCTAGTACCACCGCAACCCTGGTCATGGGCGATGCGTTAGCCGTTGCCTTATTAAATGCCAAAGGGTTCACCGCCGACGATTTTGCTCTATCTCATCCTGGTGGCAGTTTAGGTAAGCGCTTATTATTGCGTTTGTCTGATATCATGCACTCAGGAGAGCGTTTGCCACAAATAAATGAAACGGCATTAATCAAAGAGGCACTGGTAGAGATGTCCAGTAAAGGCCTGGGCATGACGGCAGTGGTAAATTCTGCAGGCATTTTAACCGGTCTGTTTACCGACGGTGATTTAAGACGTATCCTGGATGAAGAGATCAATATCCATCAAGATAGTATTAGCACTGTGATGACCAAGCAACCTGTGGTGGCATCGGCTGATATGCTTGCTGCAGAGGCGTTAAAAGCGATGGAAGATAAAAGCATCAATGGCCTGATCATCGTCGATGACAAGCAGCAGCCCATTGGCGCGATGAACATGCATGATATTTTAAAAGCGGGAGTACTATAAATTGCCTGATAGTCCGAAAACTATGACCAACACCTTGTATGGCCAAATAGAACAAGCAATATTCGAGCAGGCCAAGCAAATTAAGTTATTGGTTTGTGATGTAGACGGCGTTTTCTCCGATGGCCGCATCTATCTTGGCAACGACGGTGAAGAGTTGAAAGCGTTTAATACCAAAGATGGTTTTGGCATAAAAGCATTAGGCCAAAGCGGTGTTGATGTTGCAGTGATCACCGGCCGTAAATCCAACATTGTTGAAAAGCGTATGGCGGCGCTCGGGGTTAAGTTTATTGTGCAAGGGGAAGAAGATAAATTGCCGGCATTGCAAACCATTGCGCAAAAATTGGGACTAAGCCGTTCTGAAATTGCCTACATAGGTGACGACGTACCCGATTTACCTTGCATTGAGTACGTAGGTTTAGGTGTTGCGGTCAATGATGCCCATCCACTAGTTAAGCGAGGAGCGAATTATATCACATTCACTAATGGTGGTTATGGCGCAGTGCGAGAGCTGTGTGATTTAATTATGCAAAGTCAAAATACCTTACACCTGGCCAAAGGCAGCAGTATATGAGTCGACTGCATATTGTTTCAACGATTGTTTTTCTAATGGCATTGTCGGTATATGGGTATATCCAGTGGCAAAAATCGAATGAAACTGCGGTCAGCGTTATTGATTCTGAGGATCTACCCGATTTTATCGCAAAGTCACTCAATACAAATAAATATGACAGTGAGGGCAACCTTACGCACACTATTTATGCAGAGCAAATGGCGCACTACGGTGAAAGTAATGAAACTTTATTTCAACAGCCGCAATATACTATTTACCCTAAAGATGGCTCTGCCGCCTGGCACCTTTCGGCAAATAGCGGGAATTTAACTAAAGATAATATCTTACTGCTGCGTGATCGAGTAAGATTGATTTCTGAAGACAAGCACAGCTTTATCTCTGAGATACACGCGAAAGCAATAACCGTAAATTTAAATGACAATATCATTACATCAGAGCAAACCATCTTACTAAAAGGTGACGATTTTACAATGTACGGCTCTGGTTTGCATGTTGATATCGATACAACCAAAATGACATTAAGTGAACATGTACAGACAATTTTTAAAAAACATGCCTCATAAGCTGATCCTGGGCATTGTATTAACCTTTCCTCTGAGTTCAGTAATGGCGGCCCAGGTTGATTTTGAGCAAGAAATAGTAATTATTGCAAAAAAACAATCGAGCGACTTAAAAAACAAAGTTGCCAGTTATATGGAAGATGTCAAAATCACCCAGGGGACACTGTCGATTGAAGCCGATCTGGTGCAAGTGAGCAATCAGCCCAATGGCGTGCACAAAATTTATCTGGCCAAAGGAAAACCTGCACGCTTTAGTCAAATTCTTGATGATGGCCAGAAAATAGAATTACAAGCCAACGAAATAAGTTATTCGCCAGCAACGCAAATCATTACCATCAAAGGTAATGCTTCAGTGAGTCAAGAAGGCAGTATGGTAAAAGGTGATATTATTACCTATAACATAGCGACAGAACAGCTAAGCGCCGAAAGTAGCAGCGCGGTTACGACCATTTTGCAACCTGAACCAAAACATAAACTGGATGACAGTGCTGAAAAGCCTGATACTTTGCAAGAGTACAACGAAGTAGAGCAAGAAAAAGAACAACAATTATGACGGCTACGTTAAAAGCGCAACATCTGGCAAAAAGTTATTCCGGCCGTAAGGTCGTAAAAGATGTCAGTTTAACGGTCAATTCAGGTCAGATTGTCGGGCTCTTAGGGCCAAATGGTGCCGGCAAAACCACATCGTTTTATATGATTGTCGGCTTAGTAACTAGCGATCAAGGTAAGGTAACGTTAAATGAACAAGATTTAACCTTACAACCCATGCATGAACGGGCACGCCAGGGCATTGGTTATTTACCACAAGAAGCGTCAATTTTTCGCAAGCTTAGTGTGCACGACAACATTATGGCGATTTTGCAAATCAGAAAAGATTTAGACGAACAGGCAAAACAAGAAAAACTGGACAGCCTGGTGGAAGAGTTTAACATTGGCCATATTGTTGACAACACCGGGCAAAGCTTATCTGGTGGAGAAAGGCGCCGGGTAGAAATAGCAAGAGCTCTGGCTGCAGATCCAAAGTTCATCTTATTAGATGAACCGTTTGCCGGGGTTGACCCTATCTCGGTTGGTGACATAAAAAAAATCATCATCCATTTAAAAGACAGGGGCATAGGGGTGTTAATCACTGATCACAACGTGCGTGAAACCCTTGATGTATGCGAACACGCCTATATAGTAAGCCATGGTGAATTGATCGCCGAAGGTAATGCGGAACAGGTGCTCAGTAACCAACATGTAAGAGATGTATACTTAGGTGAAAAATTCACGCTATAGTTAAAGTAGTAATATTTAAAGTATAAAGTTTTCCATTTATAAATAATTAATTTTCCATATTATAAAGTTAGGATCATTTCGACAACATGAGACCCAGTATTCAGCTCCGGATGGGGCAACATTTAACCATGACTCCACAGTTGCAACAGGCGATTAAACTGCTGCAGCTTTCTACTTTGGATTTACAACAGGAAATTCAAGAAGCATTAGATAGTAATCCATTATTAGAGGTTGATGAAAACCAGGAAAGTAGTGAAGCTAGTGATGAAAACATCGATAACCACTTAAATAATGAACAAGTTTCCACACAATCCCTAGATGGCAGTGAAGACTCACCTCCGACTAAAGATGAAATTAGCACCTCGGAAGCGCTCAGCCAAAACGAAATTCCTGATGAGCTATCGGTTGACTCAACTTGGGAAGAAAGTTTTAGCGCCGGCACTTCAAATACCGGTCTCGGCAGTGTCAGTAATGATGATTATACCTACCAGGGAGAAACTTCCGAATCGATACAAGACCATCTTACCTGGCAAATGGAGTTAACGCCGTTTTCCGATACCGATAGAACCATAGCTACCGCCATTATCGATGCCATTAATAACAGCGGCTATCTCACCGTAAGCTGTGAAGAGATTTTGGCCAGCTTAGGTGATGCTGAAGTTGAGCTTGACGAGGTGGAGGCGGTGCTAAAACGCATCCATATGTTTGATCCGATTGGTGCAGGGGCAAAATCTATTGCTGATTGTTTACTTATTCAACTGGCTCAGTTTGATCAGGATACGCCTTATATTGAAGAAGCCAAACTGGTGATCAGTGAGCATATCGAGTTGCTAGGCAATCGCGACTTTCGTCAGATAATGCGTAAAACCAAGCTTAAAGAGCCACAGCTAAAAGAAGTCATGCAACTGATCCACTCGCTAACACCAAGGCCAGGAGACGCCATCGTTCAAAAAGATGAACAGTATGTTATTCCCGATGTCAGTGTATTCAAAAGAAATGGTCGTTGGGTGGTTGAACTTAATCCGGATACTGCGCCGAAAATTGGTATCAATAATCAATACGCCGCCATGGCGAAAACCTCAACATCGACTGAAGACAGTCAATTTATCCGTTCGCATTTGCAAGAAGCGAAGTGGTTTATAAAATCGCTGGAAAGTCGTAATGACACCTTATTAAAAGTTTCACATTGTATTGTTCAACAACAGCATGGTTTTTTTGAACACGGCCCTGAAGCCATGCGACCTATGGTGTTAAATGACATTGCTGAAGCCGTAGAAATGCACGAGTCGACCATTTCAAGAGTAACCACACAAAAGTATATGCATACCCCGAGAGGAATTTTTGAACTAAAATATTTCTTCTCCAGCCATGTCAGTACGGAAAATGGCGGTGAATGCTCGTCGACAGCAATTCGTGCGATAATCAAGAAGCTGGTTGATGCTGAAATTGCAGCGAAACCTTTAAGTGATAGCAAAATAACGGAGTTATTAGCTGATCAAGGTATTAAAGTGGCAAGACGAACTATCGCCAAATACCGGGAGTCTTTAGGAATACCACCATCTAACCAAAGAAAGAGCTTACTTTAAACTAATAAAATACGAGGATATTATTTATGCAAATTAATCTATCTGGACATCATGTTGAAGTTACTAATTCGATGCGTGCTTTTGTGAATCAAAAATTTGAAAAATTAGAACGCCATTTCGATCACATAAATAATGTTTACGTGGTATTGAAGGTAGAAAAATTACAGCAAGTTGCGGAAGCAACACTGAATGTTAATAGTGGCGAAATTTTCGCCTCCGCAAATGATGCTGATATGTACGCCGCTATTGATGGATTGATAGATAAACTTGACCGCCAAGTGTTAAAACATAAGGCGAAACTTAATAATCGTTAACTTATGAAATTAGATTCACTTTTAAGCCTGGACAGCACCCAGTGTGCCGTGCCAGGAAACAGCAAAAAAAATATACTTGAACAAATAAGTCATATCGCAGCCGTAAAAATAGCAAGCAGCAGCCCGAAAGAGCTACTTAACAGTTTGATCAGGAGAGAGAAATTAAGTAGTACCGGCATTGGTAATGGTATCGCTATTCCCCATGGCAGAATCGATAATTGCGAAAAACCGGTTGCGGTTTTTATCACCACAAATAAATCAATTGCCTTTGATGCCATTGATGATAAACCCGTTGATATATTTTTTGCGTTGTTCGTTCCTGAAGATCATTGCCAACAGCATTTAGAAACCTTAGCCAGTGTCGCTCGTTTCTTTAGTGATAAAGACAACTGTAAAAAAGCAAGACGCTGTCGCAGTTCTGAGCAGCTATATCAGCTAGTGTTAGATATTAAATAATAAGGTAGTAAATGAAATTAATCATTGTGAGTGGCCGCTCAGGCTCGGGCAAGACGGTTGCTTTAAGGGTTTTAGAAGATCTCGGTTATTATTGTGTCGATAATATTCCGGTCAACTTATTACCAGCATTAACCCATACCGTCATTAATGACTACGACAACGTGGCGGTTTCACTCGATGTGCGTAACTTGCCTGATAACCCGGAAGATGTTAGTGAAATCATCGATTATTTGCCCAATTCAGTAGAATTAATCATCTTGTATCTGGATGCGGATAATGGCGAACTGATCCGTCGTTATAGTGAAACTAGACGTCTACACCCCTTGATCCGTAAAAATATGGCGCTTGATCAAGCGATTGACCTTGAGAAGAAATTACTCGACCCAATCGCCGGCCGAGCCAACTTATACATAAATACTAGCCAACTCACCCCGCACCAATTAGCCGATTTAGTACGCGAGCGAGTGCTTGGCTCTAAGACCGGAAATTTGGTGTTGGTATTTGAGTCCTTTGGTTTTAAATATGGCGTGCCCTCAGATGCTGATTATGTCTTTGATGCCAGGTTTTTACCGAATCCATTTTGGGAGCAAGGTCTAAAAAAATATAATGGTTTAGACCAGCCGGTGCAGGAATTTTTAGCAAGCCAGCCAATTGTGACAAAATTTATCTGGCAGATAAATTCATTTATGATGACCTGGTTACCACATTTGGAAAGAAATAATCGCAGCTACCTGACTGTCGCCATCGGCTGTACCGGCGGTCAACATCGCAGTGTTTATATTGCTGAAACCCTGGCAAAACAATTTAAAAAAGAAGATAAAGAAATACAAATTCGCCATCGCGAACTTAGTGAGTAGCCTTAACTAAAATAAATTTAACGAAGACATTCAACGAACATGACAACAATCATTGAGCAAACCGTGCTGATCGAAAACAAATTGGGTTTACATGCCCGTGCAGCCACTAAACTTGCCAAACTCAGCCAAAATTATCAAGCTCGACTTACCCTGACACTTGAGGATAAGTCCGCCGATGCCGGTTCTATTATGGGCTTAATGTTGTTAACCGGCAGCCAGGGAAAACAGGTCCATATAAAAGCTGAAGGCGTACAGGCGCAACAGGCTTTACATGCCGTATGTCAGCTATTCTCCGACAAATTTGACGAGTCGGAATAAGCCAAACAAAACAGTTATCTTGCTAAAAAGTGCTCTGACCCCTTGATTTTTTTATCAAAAAAGCTGAAAAATCACCATAGTTACGTTACACTTCTGACATAATAACAAACCTGAACTCATTACCCCGATTTCAGGTTATAAGCTTGCACAGGGTGATTCATGCCAGACATATCAGAGCAAGAAATTAGCCAAAAACGTTTACTCGAAATTAATACCGCTTTAGAAAGTGGTATGTTCGTCTACGTGCGCAAAATGTTTCAGAACATGCCTGCTTATGATATCGCCTTACTGCTTGAATCTTCAACTTCGCGCAGTCGTACTATTTTATGGCAATTAACCGATGCTGATTTTCAGGGTGAAATTCTCGAAGAATTATCGGAAGAAGTACGTAAAGGCATTTTAAAGAACATGCAGCCGGAAAAGGTTGCTGCGGTTGCCGAAGGCATGGACATTGATGATCTTGCCGAAGTATTAAGAACGCTGCCCGACTCCGTTTATAATGAAGTTTTAAACTCAATGGACTCGCAAGACAGAACGCGAGTTGAGCAAGCACTATCATACGAAGAGGATACCGCCGGCGGTATCATGAATACCGATACCATAACTCTTCGTCCTGATATCACGATTGATGTGATATTACGTTATCTACGCTTAAAGGGTGAACTGCCAGAAGCCACTGATTCCTTCTATGTGGTTAACCGCCAGGATAAATTTATCGGTTCGGTATCCTTGGCCGCTCTCATTACCGCAAGGCCCGAACAAACAATTGGTGAAATCACCGATTACGACACCATACCAGTACCGGTAGATACTGAAGAATCGGAAGTGGCAAAATTGTTTGAACGCCATGATTGGTTCTCTGCCCCCGTTATTGATGCTGACGGCCGTTTATTAGGTCGTATCACCATTGATGATGTTATTGATATTATTCGTGAAGATGCAGAACACTCAATGATGAGTATGGCCGGTCTGGACGATGAAGCCGATACCTTTGCCCCAGTGCTCAAAAGTACGCAACAGCGTTCAATTTGGCTGGGGGTAAACTTAATTACCGCTTTAATGGCCGTGGCGGTCTCGAGTATGTTTGAAGGCATTCTCGCAGAAATGGCGATATTAGCCGTACTTAACACCTTAGTACCAAGTATGGGTGGCGTTGCCGGAAACCAGACGTTAACGCTGGTCATTCGTGGCATGGCACTAGGTCATATTGGTGAAAATAACTCACGTATCATTCTTAACAAAGAAATTGCTGTCGGTTTTTTAAATGGCTTAATTTGGGCATTGTTCATTTCCGTAATTGTCGCCATCTGGAAACAAGATATTGTGCTTGGTGCCATCATTGCTTTTGCTATGCTGATGAATTTAACTGTCGCCGGTCTGGCAGGTGTTGCTACCCCGCTATTTTTGAAAAGAATAAATATCGACCCCGCTTTAGCCGGTAGTGTAATACTGACCACTATCACTGATGTGGTGGGGATATTTGCCTTCTTGGGGACGGCAACCTGGTTGTTAGGGAAGTAGGTGAGAGAAACGAGAACATTCATCAATACGGTGTAAATTCGAATGCCTCTTTGTTAAAAGCAGAAGTAGAAAAAGAGCACCGTCATCCCATCATGCTTTTGGGTGGGATCTCATTTAGGTTATAAAGAGGCTTTAAACGATAGAACCACAGTACGCTCGGGGAGATCCCGTGCAAAAACATCACGGGAAGACGGCGTACTTTTATGAGTTTTGGTGTCTAGGGATATTCTTTCCGTTTTTTCTAGTTCCCGTTCCTAGTTCCTCGTTCCTTCTTTTACTGTCCCGACACTTGCATTTCTTCGACAATAATAGAGCCAGTTAAAATACTGCCGCGAGTGTCAAAATCATTACCTGTTGCCACTATCGATTTAAAGATATCTTTTAAGTTACCGGCAATTGTGATTTCTGAAACAGGGTAAGCAATTTCACCATTTTCAACCCAAAAACCGGCAGCACCACGAGAATAATCACCGTTTACAACATTCACTCCCTGACCCATCATTTCGGTAACTAACAAGCCGGTGCCCAGAGTTTTCAACATCGCCTCAAAGTCGCCGCCATTGGCAGAAATTTGCCAATTATGGATACCACCGGCGTTACCCGTTGAAGTAAGTCCTAACTTACGGGCTGAGTAGCTGGTTAAAAGATAGGTTTGCAACAAGCCATCGGTAATGATCTCTTTATCATGGGTGGCAACACCTTCGGCGTCAAAACTGCTACTGGCTAAGGCTCTCAATACATGCGGTCGCTCAGAAATACTCAAGTGCGATGAAAACACCGGCTTACCAATAGCATCGAGTAGAAAAGACGAATTACGGTATAAATTACCACCACTGATCGCTGCAATAAAATGGCCAAATAAACTATTAGCCACATCGGCACGAAACATTACCGGCACTTTTTGGGTCTTTAACTTTTGACTGTTTAAGCGAGCGATAGCAGCGGTTGCCGATTCAATACCAACCTGCTTTGCTGACTGTAACTGCGCAAATTCACGACTTACCGTATAACTATAATCACGCTGCATATCCTCGCCAGAACTTGCAATCATCATACAACTTAAACTGTGGCGTGTACTTGGATAACCGACCAGCTGACCATGACTGTTGCCGTACACTTTAAACCCTTCGTAACTGGCAAAATTGGCACCATCCGAATTAGTGATCTTGGCATCATATGACAACGCGCTGCTTTCAGCTTCTATCGCAATAGCGATCGCTTGTTCCGTAGATAATTGCTGTGGATGAAACAAGTCTAAATCTTGCGGAGTAAACGCTAACAATTCTTTATCGGCAAGGCCTGAACAAGGATCGACTGAGGTATATTTAGCAATATTGACCGCCGCTTGCACCGACTGCTGTAACGCAGTTTCGCTTAAGTCAGCAGTAGAAGCCGAGCCTTTACGACCATCTTTGTAGACCGTGATCCCTAACGCGCCGTCATTGGTAAACTCTACTGTATCCACTTCACCAAGCCGGGTTGACACACTCAGCCCTTGTTGTTTACTGATCGATACCTCGGCATCATCAGCCCCCAGTTTTTTGGCTAACTCTAACACTTGTGCAACACTGTTTTTTACATGCCCGATGGCATCATTGATTGATTCAGCTTTATCCATATTTTACATCTACAGTTATATCGGTATCGAGGGGATTATTCTTGCTAGCATAGCATATAGAACTCAATTAATTAACTCACTGTCCTCTTCAAATTTTTGATTGTTCGAGTGTTTTTGATAAGTACTGGTTTGACTGGATACTTTTGTCGATTGTTAATTTGCACATCTACTCATTTTATAAACCTGCATCTTGAATTGCAATTGCGCAAGCGCTCTGAAACCTGCATCTATATACTCGCATCTTGAGGTGGTTTGGGGTTATAATTGTTGCCTTATTTTTAGTGACCCGGCAATTTGAAGATTTAGTTATGGCAAAGAAGAAAGCAAAAGAGATCGATGAAGATATCATCATCGTTAGCAAAACCGAAATTAAGCAAGATATGAAAAAAATGCAGAAATTGGGTGAGCAAATTTGTAAGTTAAATCGGAATCAGCGAAATAAATTGCCATTAAATGAAGAGATAGAAGCGGCGTTAACCATCGCCGATAAAATTCGCGGCAAGCACGATGCCTTTCATCGTAATGTACAATTTATTGCCAAGCAATTATCCGCTTCAAATCATGAAGAAATTCAATTTGAACTCGACAAGTTGAACAACAAACACTCACAAGAGTTAATTAAAGTCGCCAAACTCGAAGACATACGTGACCAGTTAATTAATCAGGGCACTGACAAAATTGAAGAGTTGCTGGCAAACTATGAAGGGTTTGAACGCCAACGTATGCGTCAGTTAGTGCGCCAAGCAGCGAAAGAAGTAAAGCAAGAAAAGCCTGGAAAAAACTTAAAAGAATTATTTAAATATTTAAAAGATAATATTCCTTTTTAACTGTTATTTTTAAAACTAGAGACAGAGTCAAATTATCGATTTGACTCTGCCCCTTTTTTTATTTCAATTTGCTATTACTGAGTGCCGCCAATGGTCATTTCATCGATTTTTAAGGTCGGTTGACCAACGCCCACCGGAATACTTTGGCCGTCTTTCCCACATACGCCAACGCCACTATCGAGCGCCAGATCATTACCGACCATACTCACTTGCTGCATTGCTTCTGGGCCACTGCCAATTAATGTCGCGCCTTTCACTGGTGCAGTTATTTCACCGTCTTCAATCAGGTATGCTTCGGCAGTGGTAAACACGAACTTGCCTGAGGTGATATCTACCTGGCCACCGGCAAAATTAGGCGCATAAATACCTTTTTTTACCGACTTGATAATATCTTTCGGTGAGTGCTCGCCCGCGAGCATATAAGTATTGGTCATGCGTGGTAATGGCAAATGTGCATAAGATTCGCGACGACCATTACCCGTGGGTTTAACCCCCATCAAATGGGCATTATGCTTATCTTGCATGTAGCCTTTTAATACCCCATTTTCAATCAGTACATTATACTGGCCGGGCGTGCCCTCATCATCAATGGCCACTGAACCGCGACGATCATGCATAGTGCCGTCATCGACAATGGTGCAGTGTTTTGACGCGACTTGCTGACCGATTTTTCCAGAAAAAGCGGAAGAGCCTTTTCGATTAAAATCGCCTTCAAGACCATGGCCAACAGCTTCATGCAACAATACTCCGGGCCAACCGGCACCTAACACTACCGGTAACATCCCGGCGGGCGCATCAACGGCAACCAAATTTACCAGCGCTTGCCTTACGGCTTCTTCTGCATATTGCTGGTAACGTGGTTTACCACCTTCTACTTCAAAAAAGTAACTGTAGCCGACACGAGCTCCACCCCCTGAGTTTCCGCGTTCACGTTTGCCGTTATCCTCTACCAGTACAGAGCAGTTCAAGCGCACTAAAGGTCGTATATCGGTGGCAAAAGTACCATCACTGGCAGCAACCAATATTTTTTCATAAACACCTGATAAGCTAACAATCACCTGCTCAACGCGAGTGTCTTGATCTCGTGCATGAGCTTCAACATCATGCAGTAAAGTGATCTTTTGCTCTTGTGATAGAGTCGCTAACGGATCTTCGCTAGTATACAGCGCACTTTGTTGTTGCCCTGAGAATACTTTTATCGTTTGGCTCTTGTCATCTTGCACAATACCACGGGCTGCAGAGCCTGCTTTTAATAAGGCATTGGCATTGATGTCATCCGAATAGGCAAAGCCGGTTTTTTCACCACTTATCGCTCGTACGCCGACGCCGCGTTCAATATTATACGAACCTTCTTTTACAATCCCATCTTCGAGCATCCAGGATTCATGGCTCGATGATTGAAAATATAGATCGGCAAAATCAATGTTGCGGCTGCAAATATGATCTAATACCTTGCTCAGATCTTCCTGACCGAGTTGGCTTGCGTGTAAAAGTTCTTGTTCAACCAAATTCATCATAGTTTCCGTGATAGTTTAAGTGTTCGTTGCTGTGCTACTAAGGTCTGTTGACCTTTGCTGTGCATTTTTGCAGCGTTTAGGCACCATTTTAGCACGACTGAAAATTTATTATGGGTAGAGACCGGGATATCGGTTCTCAGTTTCTTTAACAAGCCAGAATCGAAACTGGCGCTAATAAACCCTGTACCTTGCTTTAGCCATTATTACCCTTTTTTTCTTCACCGATTAACTCAGTCGACTCGGTCTTAGATCCAGTTTCAGGTTTCTGTTCTGGTTTCTGTTCAGATTTCTGTTCGGGTTGGGCTTGATCCGGCTTACTTTTTCCGACGTTGACGTTTCGACTCTTTCGATCAACTTCTTTCAATTTTGGCTCCGCGGTACTGCCGGTTAATTCAAAATTGATCACCGAAAACACTTCGGCTTTCTCTATCACTTGATCACCAGCAAGAATAATCACGCCGATAATTGGATTAACTACCCAAGCAGCAATAACCGGTAAACTTGAAGTCACTTTCGGCGCAAAAGCCAATTTATAATCAAGTTGATTAGTCGTCAGGTTGGTATTGCCTTTGATGGTTAAATTGCCAGCCGAACCATTCATTTTCAGGTTATCGGTATAAACGATGCCGTTTGCTACGTTAAATGTACCTTTAAAGTCATCATAAAACATCCCCTTGGAAAAAATATCACGAAAGTCTAAAGTTAATTTTCTGACCAAAGACTGCAAACTGAAAAGGGATAATAATCGAGCTCCCTGGTCGCTAACATCGGCAAGGTAGCCATCATCGAGTTTGCCTTTAAACTTACCATTTAACGTCGAAAAATTGAATTGATGTGGTCCGCCTTGCCAATTAAAATTAAAACTGCTTTTCATGCCACTGTCTTTAATGCCAGACGCGATACCAAATGCGGCAATTTCTTTTTCAATATCTTTGGTACTGAGGCTACCGGAGAGCGAGGTGATATCTACAGTATTATCTTTTTTCCAGCTGCCGCTAAGGCCAATTTTATTGCCCTTGCGCTTGGCGGTAAAAGATTTCAAACTGAGTAATTCATTAGAAGTATTTTCTAAATCAAACTTCACCTTGCCAAGGTCTAACTGCTTATAACGACAACTATCACAAGAAAACCTTATTTGTGGTATTTCCGCAGGACTAATAACTGCTAGGTCAGAACTTTCTGCGACGCTACTTTGCTCTGTTTTGCTAGTATTGGCGCCGTCGGTAGTTTGCTCAGTATTAGTAAAATGAATATAATCGGCGTCTATTTCAATCCCTTGTTCGGCAAAGTCGTGATAAAACTTGATCCGGCTACGAACTTGCTCACCGTTTAATTGCAATAACCACCATTGTTGCTGATTGAGTAAATTGAAATCAACATCGGTGATCATCTGTCCAAAAAAATCTACTTCATTGACATCACCACGAATTCTTTTTGGCACTTGCAATAAAGCGGCTCCTGCAGTGTCTTCATTATTACCTATAGAATCTGGTAGTGAATCAACTATATCAAAAATAAGCTCATGCCATTGTTGATAGACAATGCTATCCAGGCCGGTGGTAATGTGAAAACCCTTCATCGGCAATAACATTTTTTCATCACCTAAGGTCAGTTGTGCCCGTTCAAAGGTGACTTTTTGATGATCTAAATCCCCATAAAAACTTAACTTGTCACCAAATTGGGCTTTAATGGTTGATTTTAAAGAACCACCTTTGACTATGGCGGTTAAATTCTGCTGCTCACCATGCGGTTTCAAATAGGGCGCAGGCAAAGCCAAATCGGCTTGTTCAAGGGTTGAAGAAATATCTAATTGATAACTAAATTCTCCATCTTGCGGGATCGCTAAAGCAAGGCGGCCTTGCCAATCGAGTACGCCATTGAAATAACTATGTAACGGCTGTGGTATTTGTGGACGATACGCTGCTTGCTGCCAGTTAGCTAGAAGTTCGATATTGAGTTGATAAAAATCACCTTCAGTGTATCCATCAACATTGAGTGCCATCGGCATGCCACGCCAATCAAGAGTTAAATTTTCAGTACTAATGACTTCATTGCTAAAGCTTAACTGGCCATTGACCTTACTAAAGTCCATTGCTGGTGCGCTGAGCTTGATTTGATTACCATTTAGATTGATCAGTCCACGCGCTACGGTGTTGTCGGTATCTGCCAGCGGTACATCTAAGGCAAAGGTTCCGGTGATAGGACCTTGTGCACCAATAACATCAAGTGTTGCCCCTACACTGCCTGCCATTGGGCTCGCCAACATCAATTTATGTACGGCTTCGGCTTGTGTGGCTACAGGCACACGAACCGTTAATATTGAATCGCCACTTAATGATTCAATACCAACAACGACATCTTTAGTTGCTGTCCCCATTAAGTCACCGTCGTAAGCGGTGATTAGCATAGAATCGTTAGTGAAATTTAAGTTTAGCTGAGCTTGCTCTATCGCAGGCCAGGTTTCGACAAAGCGATATTTTGCCCGCTCGATATCGGCATCGACGATAAAAATACCACTGTTATCCAAAAAGGGGAAGGTGCTAACCGGACCATTAACTAACACCGCAGCTTGCGTAATATCACCATGAAAAATAGCGCCGGTTAAATAGTCGACTAAACTTTTGCTCATCACCGGCAGTGGTAAATAATATTGCGCTTTACTGACATCCCCCTGATGAATATAAGCAAATAAACTTAAGCTACCACTTTGCTGATTTTCCTGTAAAAATTGCACATCAGCAGAGGCGGATAGTTCATCAGAAACTAGTTGAATATCAGAGACTGCTAACTTCCATCCAGCATTGCCCCAATTTAGCTCAGTACGGGCAGTCAATTGATTAAACGGTATCGGGCGCGAAAAAACGTCGGCAAAATCCAAAGCACTATCGTGCGCATCAATATCCAGCTGTATTTTGTCAGTGTCAAATAGCAGTTCACCCGAAACGTGTTCGATTCCCGGGATACCATTTGACCCTTGCCAGCCTAAATTATCGAGTAATAATTTTACTTGCACAACATTGGCTGTTTTACGCATTTGGATATTGTTAACAGCACCGCTTATTTGTAAACCTGAATATTTAGCCAGGGCCGGAAAATTGTCACTAATTACCGGAAATAATTGCCATAAATTATCTAATGAAACGCCTGAAATATTGGTAATAAATTCGCCATCTTTGGCCGAGCCCTGAAACTGAAGACTTGCCCATGGAGCATCATTAAAGGACACATTAAAGTTGCTTGATTGCATGTTGAAACCGTAATCATTGTCTTGACGATACACGCTGATATCACCCGCAGGTATTTTCAAATAATGTTGTTGTTCATCACTATTCCAGGAAAACACATTTTCCCCGAGAGATACATGCATTTCGGTGGCTATGCCCTGGTCGATTTCAAGCCAGGACTGAAAATTTATTGTAGAATTAAATTGTTCTGATTTTTCTGCAAAATAATGTTCTAGCCACGCCGATAAATTAATATTACTGCCTTCTAAATAGACCTGCCCTTGTAAATCTTTTCTGTTTTCACCGGTTAGTTCCACCACTAATTTTGCACTGTTAGTCGACACGCCAGCGATTTCAACTTTGCCAATACCTCTGTGGACATTGTCTTCATTATGCCAGGCAAGCTTATTAATAATGACGACATGCTCACGGGTTGGGTGTTTAAAGGTAATTTTGCTGCCCATTACTGAAAATCGATTAACCTGCTGGAGTAATAATTCTGATAGCGCGTCAATATCTGTTTCTGTTTCTGATTCTATGCTTTCACTGCTCTTAAACAAAGTCCGATTTATGGTTACTTCACCGCCGATCAAGGTTAAATTATTGGTCTTCAATTTCTGTGCTTTTATCGAACCCCAAAAATCAATGCCAATGTCAATTTCATCGATTTCAACAAAAAATGCCGCGGAATCGGACAAGATCACATCTTTAATGATTAAGGTAGGACCAAACTGCTTCCAGGCTGCTGATAAATGACCAATCTCTACCTCACCCTGATAGATTTCGTTGATGTAGTCTTCAAGATCCGTGGTAAACGTATCGGCATAAGGTAAAAATACCCGCGCAGATGTTAACAGCACAGCAAAGAGCACCAACAAAACTGCCAGGGTTTTATAGAGTCGGTTTAACCAGCTATTTAGAAAGGTCCACAACGTTTTCACTACATCATTACCACATCAAATTGCTCTTGGTTATACATGGTTTCGGTTTGCACTTTTATTTGTTTGCCAATAAACACTTCTAATTCTGCAAGGTGGTGTAATTCATCATCATTTAACCAATCGCTTACTTGTGGTGAGGCGTAAACAATGAATTTGTCAGCATCGTAAGCGCGATTTACCCGCACAATTTCTCGCAATATTTCAAAGCAGACCGTTTCTACGGTTTTTAAATTTCCACGGCCATCGCAAACAGGACATTCGCCACAAAGTATATGTTCGAGTGATTCACGGGTGCGTTTTCGGGTCATTTCCACTAAGCCAAGAGCAGAAAAATTACTGATGCTGTATTTTACTCTATCTTTCACCATCGCCACATCAAGGCTGTGTAAGACTCTGCGTTTATGTTCATTGCTGATCATATCGATAAAATCGACAATAATAATGCCACCGAGATTTCTCAATCTTAATTGCCTTGCAATCGATTGCGTGGCTTCAATGTTGGTATTAAAGATGGTTTCTTCCAGATTTCGATGACCAACAAAGGCGCCGGTATTGATATCAATCGTCGTCATAGCTTCGGTTTGGTCGATAATCAAATAACCGCCCGATTTAAGTTCTACTTTACGTTGTAATGCCCGTTGAATTTCATTTTCAACCGCAAATAAATCAAAAACTGGCCGCTCGCCCGGGTAATATTCTATGATAGGTTTTATTTCTGGCACAAACTCTTCAGTAAATTCAATGAGTTGATCAAAAGTTAGGCGTGAATCGACACGTATGCGCTCCAGGCCACTGCCAACAAAGTCGCGAATGATCCGACAAGCCAAAAATAAATCCTGATAAATGGGTAAATTGGTTTGTTTGCGCTGTTTGCGCTCTGATACTTTTTGCCATACCCGGCGTAAAAATTCGGCGTCGTGAGCAAGCTCTTCATCACCGGCCCCTTCGGCCACAGTACGCACAATAAAGCCGCCCTGCTCATCACAAAATGGCAACACGATATTCTTTAAGCGACTACGCTCATTTTCATCTTCAATACGTTGCGAAACACCGGCATGAGTTGAATTAGGCATCATCACCAAATAACGTGATGCTATGGTGATATCTGTAGTTAACCGCGCCCCTTTTGTGCCAAGTGGGTCTTTTACCACTTGCACCATGATGTATTGCCCTTCATGTACTAAAGTGCGAATATCTGGCACTTCATTTTCACTGACTTCGACATTAATGATCAATTTGCTGCGGATATCCGAAGCGTGTAAAAATGCGGCTTTGTCTAAGCCGATATCAACGAAAGCTGCTTGCATACCCGGTAATACCCGAATAATTTTTCCCAGATAAATATTGCCAACAATACCGCGCTTAGAATTACGCTCGATATGAACTTCTTGTAATGTGCCATTTTCTATTACTGCAACTCGAGTTTCACTCGGTGTTACATTGATCAACAATTCCCCACTCATAACACACCCTTTTTATTAATATTTTTTGCCCTAAGCAGCAATTGCTCAGTTTCATATAAGGGTAAACCAACTACCGCTGAATAACTGCCATTAATGCTTTTCACAAATTTTCCGGCAATACCTTGTATGCCATAACCTCCGGCTTTATCTTGGGGCTCACCCGTTTGCCAATATTGTTTAATTTCCTCAGGGCTTAATTCTTTAAAATTTACCTCTGTAGAGACCACTGTTGACAACACAGCTTGTTGCTCACTAACCGCGGCATCTGTGTGCTTGATTAATTTTGCTTGTTCAGCCTTAATGATAGCAACTGCGGTCAAAACTTGATGTTGTTTATTGGATAAAGATGTAAGCATTTGCAAACAGTGTTCAAAACTTTCCGGTTTACCAAGTATGTTGCCGGCATTCACCACTACCGTATCTGAGCCTAACACCATATCGCCTGGGTTGATCTTAGCTAAATTATTCAAGCCCGCCTGGGCTTTCTCTATCGCCATGCGCTCAACAAAATGCATGGCGCTTTCGCCGGGTTCGGCAATTTCATCTATGCTTGCTGGGACTAATTCGAACCGCTGAGCAATTTGCACTAACAGTTCTTGTCTACGTGGCGATTTAGACGCTAAATACAGCATATTATTGCACCCTAAACTGGCGTCTTATTTTACGTAATAATAAAAACACCACTGGCCAGATGGCGGCAGAAGTGAGTACCGGTTTGAGATAGCTGACGGAAAAATCAACATCAAAGATAAATCGTTGCAGCCAAAAAATAATCAAGTGATACAAGGCGGCGAGTAAGCCAATAATAAAGGACTGTTGCCATAATGAAAAATTGCGAATTTTTTGATAATTATTGGCAGTGACATATACCACTAGAGCCGTAGCAAATGCATTGATACCCAATATCGAACCCAGTAGTACATCAATAATAAAGCCAATCATCCAGGCAAACAGGACATTCACTCGATGCGGTAGTGCGATACTCCAATAAGCCACCACCAGTAATGCCCAGTTCGGGCGAAAAGCATCAACGCCAATAGGCAACGGCATAATGGTTAATATCAAAGAAATGACCAACGTAAATAAGATCACTGAATTGTTATTTTTAGCCTTCATCCGCCACCTGCCTGGTTTGCTGATTGCTCGATAATAGCTTGTCATTTTGACTTTCAACGAGCGGAGTCTGATGCGGCCAAAGCAACAATAAGTAGCGTAAACGGTTCATCTCTACAATTGGCTGAACCCGAATACGAGCAAATTGTTTATTGGGATTTTCCGAAATGTAAGACACCGTTGCCACCGGGTAACCTTCTGGAAACTTACCCCCTAACCCGGAAGTAACCAGTAAATCTCCCACCCGGATGTCGGTAGAATGAGCAATGTGATTGACTTCCATTTGATTAATGCTACCGGTACCACTGGCAATTACCCGTACACCATTACGATGAACTCGCAGTGGAATGGCGTGAGTAATATCGGTGATCAGCAATACTCTGGAATTATTGGCGCCAACATGCAGAATTTGGCCAACAACACCGGTTTCGTCAATAACCGGTTGGCCTTCATAAATTCCGTCATTAATACCACGGTTAATCACAATTTGGTGTGAATAAGGATCGCTGTCGACAGCAAGAATTTCTGCCACCATTTTTTTCAACGGATTACGCAACGGTGATGCCAGCAATTTTCTTAAACGATCATTCTCTTGTTTAAGAATGTCCAACTCAAGCAACTGCTCATAAAGCATCAGCACATTCATTTTTAAGCGCTGGTTATCCAACATTAATTGTTTGTGCGAAACCAGATTATCACTAGCATAATCCATAATTTGTTTTGGCGTGCTGGCAATATATTGTAATGGACTTACCAGCGATTGTAGGTAGCCTCGGGCAACTTCAAAGCTTGCTAGTTTATGATCGCAATAAATGAAAACGCCTGAGAGTAGCAGCGCAACAAGCATTCGTCTATGGCTGGAATAGCCATCAATAAAAATGGGTTTCATGATATCAGGTTAACTAAATTCCCAATTCAGAGCTATGAAATAACAAGTTAGAAAAACAACTTGCTTACTCAGTAAATTACACCAATCACTCGTAAGGTATAAATATTACAAAGGCAGCTGAAGCTGCCTGTTGTTTATTTACTGATAGGATGTTATTCGTAGGCGAATAAATCACCACCGTGCATGTCAATCATCTCAAGCGCCTTACCACCGCCACGAGCCACACAAGTTAACGGGTCATCGGCAACAATTACGGGAATGCCCGTTTCTTCGGCTAACAGACGGTCTATATCTTTTAACAAGGCTCCGCCACCGGTTAACACCATGCCACGCTCAGAAATATCGGAAGCCAGTTCCGGTGGTGCTTGTTCTAAGGCCACCATAACCGCACTGACGATCCCAGAAAGCGGTTCTTGCAGTGCTTCTAAAATTTCATTACTGTTAAGAGTAAAACTTCTTGGCACACCTTCAGCAAGGTTACGGCCGCGAACTTCAATTTCAACCACTTCTTCACCTGGGTAAGCACTACCAATTTCTTGTTTAATGCGCTCTGCGGTTGCTTCACCAATAAGGCTACCAAAATTACGACGAACATAGTTGATAATCGCATCATCAAATTTGTCACCACCAATCCGCACTGATGAAGAATAGACCAAACCATTTAGTGAGATGATACCCACTTCAGTGGTACCACCACCAATATCCACGACCATAGAACCAGTTGCCGCCGAAACGGGTAAATCAGCGCCGATTGCTGCGGCCATAGGCTCATCAATTAAGTGCACATCGCGAGCGCCTGCTCCTTCTGCCGACTCTTTAATGGCACGACGCTCAACTTGCGTTGAACCACAAGGAACGCAGACTAGTACGCGAGGGCTAGGTCGTAAGAAATTATTCGAGTGAATTTGTTTGATGAAATGCTGAAGCATTTTTTCGGTGACAAAGAAGTTAGCAATAACGCCATCTTTCATTGGACGAATGGCTTCAATATTACCCGGCGTACGACCAAGCATTTGTTTGGCTGCAGTGCCTACGGCAGCAACACTTTTGTTGCCACCAGAACGGTCCTGGCGGATCGCTACCACAGATGGCTCGTTAAGGACGATACCTTGGTCTTTAACATAAATCAGAGTGTTAGCGGTTCCTAAATCGATAGATAAATCGTTTGAGAACATACCACGTAAAAATTTAAACATGGGGAGAAAAATCCTATTACTTAGCATTGCATTTGTTATCGTTTTATCTGGGTAGACACTCGCGGTGTTAACCGACGCTTTCTGTTATTTTTATTATGTCCATTAATTATTGTACCCAGATAAAAATAATCGTTACTTTTTAATGCAGATATCATAACCCAGACGGTAAAAGAATGTACTAGATAATTGTTAAAAATAAGGCAAATATTACACTTTTTTAACTAAAAGCTTTTTTTTACAAATATAGTGATACAGATTGGTATTATTTATCGATTTCTTTTTTCCGATAACTCTATTGCTAGTACTGCAAACGCCTCGCGTCAACTTGCAGTGTTCGATTTGTTTCTACATTACCCGCAGCACAAACACCGGTTGCAGTTAAGGTAAAATATGTCAGCCCAGATTCGATAAAATCGGTGCACTCTAAAGTCTCGATATGACAACCAATTAAGCCCGATACATTGGAAATGTCTGGTACTGTGGCCGCATTCACTACCGCACAATCCACAATTATGGAGTCTAATGGAAATAGCTGCTGCAGCCCCCATTGAGTACCGATATCTGCCGCCGCATAAGCGCGAGTACCAAAGACTTGATAAGCAACCGTTTCACTAGACGATGTAATGATACGGACTAGCGCAGCGGCCATTAAACTGAATACCACAATCATAAAAATGGCCATGACCAAACTTGCCCCTTGCTGTTTTTTTCGAGCCAGGTTTAACTTCGGCGAAAAGTAGGCAGAACGGTTATGGCACATTTCTAATATGCACTCCATTACTAAAAAACACACTGTCATCATTTTTCGAAAATTTAAAATTAATCTGCACTATGGCAACACTTTGCAGTATTGAGTCGAAAACAAATGGAAAGCAACTACCGTGGCAAACATCGATATGTTCCGCCATTAATACGCCGCCAACGAGAATCGACTGGTTTATCGAGAAACCATAATTTTGATGTCGATGTAAACTGCCGCTTTGTGCGCAATAACTCACCGGCTCAGAGACGATGAATAGCCGTTCATTGGGGGATTCGGCAGCAAAGCTAAAGGCCGAATCTAACGTGATCCGCCATTTGTTACCTGCAGGCTTAGCGACACTGGTTAAGCCTATGGCTTTTTTGCTGCTCGCATGATCGTAGATGTCACTGCTATCAGTTGGGTAAACAATCACCAAATCCTTGCTGTTCGTTTGATAATCACTACTGGCTTTAACGACATCCAAAGTCGTTTTTTCCGCATCTGGCACCAGCGGAATATCAAGGTAAAAGCTGCTCGCCTGAATCGGGACAAACTCAAGGCACTGAGTACTACCATCATCGATAATTCGAATGGAATTAGGCAAGGCATTTGTTAATTCTCGGTTTAACCGTTCTACGGTAAAGCGAGCATCCGAGATTAACGCATCACGGCCTGAGACATTCTGATAAACGTTTGAACCTATTGTAATAAATCCGATAAAGCCTACTGAGATAATGCTTAAAATGGTGATCACCAGAACCAATTCAATTAAGGTGAAGCCTTGGATTGTCTTATATAGGTGGCCCTTTTTCATTCAAAGTTGGCCTTATAAGTCGCAAAAGTAATCGCGGTTCCAAGCGGCGTTGTCACCGTAATAGTGATAAGTTTCGCCAATAAAGCATTATCAATGGTGGCAGCATAATTATCGCTGTTGCCATCATAATTATTATCGTAAACCACGTTTACCCGGACACTAAAACCGCGGTAGATGTCATTGATGTCACTACCTAAAGCATTTTCAAAAATATTCAAACCATGATAATCATCGACATCGTTGTATTGAGTTCTGGTTTCTGCCCCGTCTACCCCTAAGGTAAGACTGGGAGTGCAAGGTTTCCAACCGGTTTCATTGCAACGTAATACCCCGCCATTAAAATCTGATTGTTGATCAAACGCTTTTGAACTAATTTCATTGAGCAACGACTGACCTAACTCTGCCGCTCTGATCAAATGAATTTGATCAGCACTTTCTCTTTCCTTGGGCAGCATAGCCGCCATCATGAAGGCAATCGCTACCACCATCATGGTCATGCCAATGACCAGTTCGATTAAGGTAAAACCGGCTTGCATATGGTGCCCTATAATTGCTCGGTTCAGGCGATTAACAGGCATGAATATAACCCTCACTTTCAATACAGAGCCGTGCCGTATCCGCAGCATTAGTAAATTCTATGATGCATTGAGAGGTACATTCCGATATTCTCCCCCAAGAATCTATGGTTAATGTTTCACTCGATTGAGAGCCGATTAATACCGTGGAACGGATAGGAATTTCAAAACCGGTATTGTCGGTATGCCAGTCTGCGGTTAATATTTTATTGCTACAATCTGTCGTACTGCCGTAGCCGGAACCATCGCTTTTGATCAATATTTGATGGCAAGATGCTGGATCAGTCTGCTGCATCGCCCTTTGCTGCTTTAAACGTAGATGGGAGATCATTTGATCGCGATATACGAACGCATCAAAACTGCTGACCCCGAACAGCTTAGGCACCACAGTGCTCGCCAAAATTGTGATAATAAGGATAACAACAATAAGTTCAACGATAGTAAAGCCTGAGACCTGCCGAGTTGCGCTTGCCATTATCTGTGGTTCAAACCTTAACAACCGATTAAATCGGCAGTGACATTTGGCCTATCTTCAACGGCATTACTTTCGGTATAGGTAATGATACAAGTGAACGGGTTTTGTGCACCAAGGATGCTAAAAATGCCCGTTTGTTCATCATAACGGTAATCAGAGGTATCCCAATCGATTGCAAGTAAGTCTTCGATACCTAAGCCATTGCCAGTGGTACCTGTACCCTCACCTACAGCAGCAGCTGTCGGCCATCCGCCCGATAACGCATAAAAGTTAGAATCTACTCGAATTTCAGTATTATTTCCGCTAATTAACGCTTTAGCGTGGGCAATATCAATCGCTGCATTGATACTGCCTTGTAAGCCTTTCATCGTCGCTGCACGTGCAGCGCCAGTTAAATTGGTGAATTTGGGGGCGGCAGTTGTGGCTAAAACCCCTAAAAGTACGATGACAATGACCAATTCTATTAGGGTAAAGCCTTTGTTATTTGACATAAAAAAGCCTCGATACTAAATGTCATTTACCGTTATCACTACTGAGCTGGTAGCTGGTTGATATAAAAAATTAATACCAATAGATTCATCACCATCAGGGCTTTTAAATTCATCGTCAGTTTTCGCTAAAGTTTGTTTTAAATGATAAACACAACTTCGCATTGGCGCGATGCCGGTTATAGACACGAAATATTTGTAGCTAGCCGAATCGATTCCATTGAGTTCGCCAATGTTTTGCGTCACTAACGGCGGTTGTTGTAAAATATTATTCCAAATATCAACACAATCGACAAGCTCCAAGGTATCATTGGTCCCTGCTAGTCCAATGGGATAGCCTGGACGTACACCATTACTTTGGCTTTTTGTGGTGAGAATAAGATTACTGCCATCGTAATTCACCACATTATAACTA
This sequence comes from Thalassotalea sp. 42_200_T64, assembly GCA_002162925.1. Taxonomy (GTDB): domain Bacteria; phylum Pseudomonadota; class Gammaproteobacteria; order Enterobacterales; family Alteromonadaceae; genus Thalassotalea_A. The sequence goes on from MABC01000031.1 coordinate 48,290, forward strand.
CCATCCGAAGGGCGTCCTTCAACTTCCCATTGAGCTCTGGCTAATGATATTGCGCTAGCAAAGCCGCCAGCCATACCTTCGATATTTGCCTGCTGAGCTTTGTCAGTCAAATCGATAAATTTCGGAAGTGCCGTGACCGCAAATAAACCTATCAAGACAATAACAACCACTAATTCGATTAAAGTAAACCCTTTAACCTGATGTTTTTTATTTTTATTCATAACTTCCTCAAACTTAATCTATTTTAACTCTAATATAGATTGCTTAAAAATCAATGTAAAATTTAGCGTTGTACCGCCGAAAACATATCCCACATAGGGGTAAAAATACCTAATGCCAGTATCAGCACCATTGTCGCCATCACCAGAATTAAAATTGGCTCAACTCGGTCTGTTAAGGTTTTGAGATCGTATTCAACTTCTCGCTCATAATAATGTGCCACGTTCTCAAGCAACTCATCAAGTTTACCGGTTTCTTCGCCCACCGCGATCATTTGCAATACTAATGGCGTAAATAGGCCGCTTGTTCTGGCTGTACGCAGGAGTGTTTCACCGGTTTCTACATTTTTGCGCATACCGACAATCTTGTCAGTCATATAAGAATTACCGGTAGACTCAGCGATTAAATTTAACCCTGTGGTAATAGGAACACCGGCTTTGAGCACAATGGCAAAGCTATGGGAAAAACGTGCAAGTAATGCCCGTTCTATTATCTTGCCGATAATAGGTATTACAAGTTTACGTTTATCCCAATTGTATAAGCCTTTTTCGCTAGCGACATAGCTTTTAATGGCAAACCCGCTGACGGCAAACATAATCAGGATCAATAACCAATAATCGGTAAAAAACGTTGAACTGGTAATTAACATTTTCGTTGCCAAAGGCAAGTCCGTGTTAAATTGGCTAAACATATCGATAAACACCGGGATCACCCAAATATTTAGCACAAACATCGCAATAACAATGGCGAAAACGACAAACATTGGGTAACGAATGGCTTGTTTGATATTCTTTTTTGTCTCTTCTTCACGCTCGATATTCTCAGCCAGTTTGGCGAAGGATTGCCCCAACAGCCCGGTATTTTCGCCAACATGGACAACAGCGACAAACAATTGATTAAAGATATTTGGGTGCTGCGCCATCGCCGATGACAGACTAAAGCCTTTCTCCAGTTTTGCATGAAGGTCATGCATCACCCTTTGTAAAGCCTTTGACGTTGTTGTATCTGCCAACCCCTTCATTGCACTTAATGTCGGCACCCCGGAACGCATTAATGCGTACATTTGCCGACAAAACATAATCAAATCAATCCCTTTTACCGTTTTTGATTCAAACCACACAGAAAGCTTAAGATCTTTCGATACTGACGCTGTGGCAGCATTTTTGATGGTGACAGGGATGATATTTTGCTTAGTTAATTGTTCTGCCACAGCGACACTTGTGCTCGCATCAAGTGAACCTGAAATTTGTTTGCCCTGACGGTTACGACCAATGTAATGAAAAAGTGCCATAATATTTCTGTTAACTAATATCTATCATTTCGGCTAACCGTAAAACTTCATCAATAGTGGTTACCCCCTGCTGTGCATAATCAAAAGCGGCTAATGCTAATGGTCTATAGTTTTTGCTTAGTTTCGCGGCCCGGGTGAATGCTTCCGTGTCTTCTCGTTTTAAAGCATCCATCATTGTGGCGTCCAGTTCTAATAATTCAAACACCCCAACTCGACCACGGTAACCAGAATAATTACAAGACTGGCAACCAATGCCTTTAAAAAATGTGCTGTTCACATCAGATTTGGTCAGGTTTTCTAACCAAATTTTTTCTTGTGGCTGCAACGTATGGTCAATTATACAGCTATGACAAATTCGTCTTACCAGACGTTGTGCCACAATGGCCCTTAATGCACTGCTGATTAAGAACCCCGGCGCGCCCATGTCGAGTAAGCGAATTGCTGAAGTAATGGCATCGTTGGTATGTAGCGTTGATAACACCATGTGACCGGTTAATGCGCCACGCATACCGATTTCAACCGTTTCTGTATCCCGCATTTCACCGATCATTAAAATATCGGGATCTTGACGTAATGATGTTCTTAACACTCGAGAAAAAGTTAAGCCGATTTTTTCATTCACCTGTACCTGATTTATTCTTGGCAGACGATATTCAACCGGATCTTCGACGGTAATAATTTTCTTTTCTGGCTGATTTAATTCAGCAAGCGCGGCATACAAGGTTGTGGTTTTACCGCTACCGGTAGGACCAGTAACCAGAACCATGCCATTTGGACGGGTGATTTGTAGACGTAGACGCTCAACCAGGGCTAACGGCAAGCCCGTTTGTTCCAACGTGATTAAACCATCGGTTTGATCGAGTAAACGCATGACCACCGATTCGCCGTGTTGCACCGGCATAGACGACATACGTACATCAATTTCATGGCCTTTTACCCGTAGGTGAAAACGGCCATCTTGTGGCAGGCGTTTTTCTGAGATGTCCAGGCTTGCCAGCAATTTCAGTTTTAACACCAGCGCTTTAGCAATTTTTGCCTGTTTAATAATGCTCTCTTGTAATATACCATCAACACGTTGACGAATTCGTAACTGTTCTTTCTCCGGCTCAATATGTATATCTGAGGCACGCATTTGTACCGCATCTTCGAACACCGATTGTAATAATTTATCAACCGTAGCTTCACTTGAATCATCACCAAAATCGGCGGTGCTAAAATCGATTTCTTTGACATCAACATATTCTTCTTCAAGTTGACTGGCAAAGGATTTTATCTCTGCGGTGCGGCGATATAAATTATCAAAAGCATAAAATAATTGCGATTCGGCTACCGCGGCAATGCAAATGTCTCTGGGAGTTAAATAGCTTTCAAGCTGATCAATAGCGTTCAAATCGGCTGGGTCACTCATGCCAACCAGTACCGTATCCTCATCATACTCCAGCACCAACGCCCTTAACCGGCGGGCATGAACTTCTGGCAGTAACTCAACAACATTGGCGCCAATGAACCTTTGGGTAATATCGATAAATGGTAAATTCAATTGTTTGGCAAGAAATTGCAACAACTGGCGCTCACTGATAAAACCTAATTCGATTAATGAAGTCCCTAACTTACGATGAGTGGTATTTTGCAATTGCAGCGCGTGTTCAAGCTGGTCGTCAGAGATAATATTCTCTTCGACCAATAAATCACCCAAACGTAGCTGTAATTTTGCTATCGCCATTCTATCCTCCCAAGTCCACTAATTGCTGAGCAAAAGTAAGGCTATTGGCCAGAAAAAAGGCGCAAATCGATAAAAATTTATACACCAATAAATTCCTTTTTAGTACTTAAACTGTACATTTCAATATTCAACTTGGCTTTTTGAGAATCACTCACCGAATAATCAAATTCGTGCCAATAAAATGGCCAGGGCAATTGTTCAACTTTTTTCAAATAATCGCGCAATTGGAAATAATTTCCTTCCAGCGAAATCCGAAAATTATGGCGATAAAGATCAATTTGCGGTGTTTGCGTATCCTGCAATACTTTTGCCGAACGCAAGTCATCCCGAATTAAAGGCTCTGGGGCCATTGACTTAAAGGCTAGCAGCGTTACCCCTGGAGAAAGCTGCAGCATATCTTGTAAAGCGCTGCGCATTTTATCCGGTAAAATAAGCTCATCGGTTAACGAGCCTAATTCATTGTCCATGCCTTTTAATTTATTCTCAAATTGGGCGATTTGTTCATCCAAATCTTTATTAGCATCTTTTGCCAAACGTACTTGCGCTTTTTCTGATGCTAACGTTGCGGTACTATTTTTACTTTTGAGTTGAGTAATTGAGCGCTGAAGTTTGTTCGTTTTTAATGCGTAAGTTTCGAATGCGATGGCATTAAACAATAAATAAAAAATGAAAATACCCGCGAATAAGACCATATATTTCTCTCGGTTACTCAACTTTGAGAATTTTTCAGATAATACAAACCATTGTTTTTGCATTAGTTACTTTCCTCAGCTGGGCTTTGATTAGAGCTTACAACAAATTGTGTCTCACCTTTTTCATTGATTGATAAATTAAATTGGGCAAAGTTTCTACCCGACATAAAGGCTGCACCTTCAAACCCAGACAACCAAATAGGCACTGAATCAGCTTTAGGCGCCAAACCAGAAATACTGACATTGTCATTGTCTATTTTGATATTTTGTAAACTAATTTCACCGTGATGATTTATCGCCAATTCCGACATTATTCCGGCAAAGCCGGTGACTCGTAGTTGGGTGTGATCGGTTAATTGTCGATGCAATATTTGTTTATTTTGAAGCATAGATTTTAATGTCGACAGTTGATTGATTTTCTTTGAACTTGTCGATCGGTTATCTAAGACTTGTCGATACTGCTTAAGCTTATTTTTTAACTGCACATTTTTTCTTTTTAACGCGATATGTTCATCGTTAAATTGAGTATGAGTAATATTCGAGTAGGCGGTATAGAGAGCAAAAATAGAAAAAAACACTGCCCAAACTCTTACCACATTGGTCAATGTTAGCCAGGATTGAACCGCAATTAATTCGTCTTTTAGCAGGTTAATGCGGGTTTTAGTCATTTACCATACCCACTTTTTCACATTCTTTTAACGCACCAATACTGGCGGCACAATTTCGCAATTTCCCAAATGGCTCTGGCAATTCAATTTTTGATATTTGTACCTGAGTATTTTTCGCTAAACTTTCTATAATAAAGTCTTCATGGGTTACCGGTAATAATACTTTTATCTGGGTTACTGGCGCTTGTTTGAGTAGACGTTCAAAATAGTCCATCGATTTTTGTATTTCAACGTTTAATGAATCGCAAATGCCTTGGCTCAGTTGTTCCCTTGAATAGCCGCCGATATCATTAAAGCCGCGTAACCGCCGAGATAAATATATTTCCCCTTGATTTACAATCAGTAAAAATACATCTTCAAAGGGTTGCTGACATACCATCAAGGTTGAATTTTCCTGGTCATCGACTAAATTGGCAAAGGCAAATTCATCGGTGATGATGCCTTTCAGTTCGACCTGATAGCGTTTAAAGGTATCGGTAAATTTTTTAAGGTGAGAAAGATGACTACAAACTACATTTATTTTTTCAGCGCCTGCAACAATCACTGGTGAATCAAAATAATCGACAATCATATCGTCCGGATCAATCGGTACGATATCTTTTACCAGCCATTTTATTGCTAAGGGAATTTCATCATCGGGTAAATCGGGCTTGTTAATTTGGACACTGTGGTAATGACTAGCCGATAACACCAGATAGCCCGAACCGAGAAAGGTGTGAGTCGCTAACAGTTTGTGTAACCACTCACCGGCAGATTCTGTAGTTTCGGTGATAAACTCATCCGCTTTTCGATCTTCATCAATCCCTTTTTCGCAGGCGTAAGCTCCTACCTGGTTGCGCAAGGCAATGGCAAATCTAGCATTTGTGTTTTTTTTGGAGAAAAGTGATTTTAATCCATTTAACATCGACTTCAATTACCTATACATAGTGATATTATTATTTTGTACAGTGTTACCCCTGTTACCATTGGAGATGCCGATTTCAGAGCGCTTGCGCAAATTTGATTGAAAGCGAGCCAATACAGTAATTGGGTTATACTCGTCACCATTCAAAGTGCAGGATTTCAGTGGGAATTAAAAGTGATTTAGGCAAGGTATTAAATTTAGAGAATGGTTATTCTCGGCTTTGGCATCCTGCGTCGCCCTACCTTCTGCATCCATGCAGTCGCAGTTAAAATTCATAGCGCTGCATAAATCACTTTTAAACCCATCGAAGAAGCGTTTGAGCAATCCCACTTCTTCGTTCCATCTATTTGTAAGGTTAGTACACGGATGTACTATATTAGGGCAACGCAGGAGCAGTTGCC
>MABC01000052.1 GCA_002162925.1 Thalassotalea sp. 42_200_T64
GCCATGGGTAAAAAGGATCGTCAACTTGATCCTAGAAGTTCCTGAAAATAACCGAAAAAAAATCGGGATTCTACCTTTAGCAAATCAAATTTGTTCAATTTAGACTCGTTTGCCCTGGTATCAGGGCCAATGGTTAGTGAAACTCTTATGTTGGCGGCGTTCTACGGCGGTATTGGAGTGGCTTTTGTTAGGGCTAAGTGCGGCTTACACAGTTTGGTATTTCCAAACCGATTTCAGTTTATTTTAAATTAACTTGTTTCGTTGAGGTGTAGGTTTACACTTCAACGTTTTACTTATATGAACCAACCCAACCGCTAAGACAAATGGCGATTGCCTTAGTGACAAATGACATATATAATTAAAATTAATTACTCAAAGGAGAATCTATATGTACTCAACAGCGTACAAAATGCTCGGTGGTAAGCCTGCAGAAGTCAACACGCTAGGACAAACTCTTAAAGTCATAAGAGAAGGGTTGCCTCTTGAGATGATGGATAAGGCTACTGTTATATTAGGTGTTTCTACCAAAGAATTTGTGCCCATGCTGGGGATGAATATTCGTAGTTTTCAGCGTAATAAGAAGAATGAAGCCTGGCGGTTAACCCCATTACAAAGTGAACAGGCATTAAAAATTACCGAGTTAGTGGCTCAGGCGAATAATTATTTTGGTGATCATGAAATAGCACTGAAATGGTTGAACACACCAAGTAATGCCTTTGCTAAAAAATGCCCTATAGACTTGCTTGATACCTCTGCTGGTATTGAAGCCGTCTCGGAAAAAATTAATGCATTAGCTTATGGAATGACTGCTTAATGGAAGTGCATCGCTTAAGTGTTAGTAAGTTTGCTGACTTAACCGGCGCAGGTGGCTTGCATGGTTCAGCTAGATGGCATAAGAAAGGTGCCCCAATTCTTTATACTGCGTCTAGTCGTTCTTTATCAGCGTTAGAGCGATTCGTTCATGAAGATGTTAATACAATGCCTAAATTAACAATGATGACCATTTGGGTACCAGACGATATTTCAATTAAGCGCGTAAATAAAATGGATTTACCCAAGGGGTGGGATTTGCTGCCACCAACCAGGCAGTCTCAGGATTTTGGTAGTCAATGGCTTTTCAAACAAGAAACGTTAGTTCTTCAGTTGCCTAGCGCTATTATTGACAATGAATATAATTATTTGATCAACCCCCTGCATCCTGAAGCCATTCAAATTAAAATGGTTGATAAACGAGATTACTTTTATGATCCGCGCCTTGGTAAAATGATCCGATAACATTTTTGAACTTTAAACTCTCACTATAGGTTTATATATTACCGCCTTCCCATGAAGTCGCAATAATTACGGATAACTTTAACTGTTCCAAATTGGCGCCTCAGGATTATTCCAATATCCTTATTGTTTACTGAGTTGTCGCTTGATTATTTAACATTTGAGCGTAAACTATGTTGCATTATGGTATATTTCAAGAAATGCAATCGCACCATGAGTTTAACCCAAGTCTTTACTGATGATGATATTCAGGCACTTTATGACCGTTCTTGTTACGGTAAATTTGAACTAAAGGATAGCGGATATTGGTGTACTAAAAGAAATGCACTTTGCAAAGCTATTTTTTCACCCCAAATTAATGCATTTAATGACTCAAGATAATAATACTGTCCAGCCATATGTATAAACCAAATAAAAATAAGCCTGACGTACGCAGTTTATAAAATGGGCTAATGAAGTGTTAAAAGAGTACTTGGTTAAAAGGCTTTGCCATGGATGACGAGCGCCTAAAAAATCCAGACAAAGATATTAAAGCTGATTGCTTTGATGAACTTCTTGAACGCATTCGCGATTTACGTTCACTTGAAAATAGAGTTACAAAATGCCCACAGTGGGCACTAGATATTTAGAAAGCTCTCTTTGGGTTGCTAAAAAGCCTCTTTAGCAACCATATCCATTATTTTTGACTCATCAAATAACGAATTAGCCTGTTGAGTCACTAGTTGTTTTAATTCTTCAATAATTTTTAGGCTTTGTTCATCCAACTTAAACTCATCAAAGCTTAGGTTATCAATTTTATTCATTATAAGAGTTGATAAATTAGCGACTCTTTTCTTCAAAAAGCTAAATGAGATACCGGCTTCATCGGCAAGTGATAATAAATCATAAGCCGTAATATTATGAATATCAAAATTGTCTGCTATCGCCATTGCTAAGGCAGTATCTATTTTTTTGTTTTTGAATGCTTCATAAGTTACAGAAACAAGATCGTAAAAGGGGGTGATGGTAATTCCACTAGAGCCAACAAAAAAACTCACATTCTTACCGTGTGCATCACTATTGCCAATAATTAAGTTAAATATCATCCAATCAATTATTTGCTGAGTAACTACTGCTGGGACTGAGCAAGCTTTAGCGAATTTAAACAATTTATCAAAGCTTACTCCATCTCGAATATGCTGCACATGCTCTCCTGAACCAAAGTTATGTTCATCTTTATATTCGGGAGGCAAATCCAGTGCTTGGCATGCATCTATTATATGACGTTTTTTAACGTTCTTAGGTGTGATTTTTCTATCGAACCGTTCAACAATTAATGCATCGTGCTGCCCAAATTTTCTATAAGAAACATTAGCAATGTTCAGGTTAACTTCTTTAGCTAATTTCATACAATAAAGTTCATTGATCACAATATTTTCGTATTTTTTGGATGCAAACTTTAAAATGTGCGTACTCGAATATTTGCCGTTTGCCAGCATTAACTTACCATCAACACCTATTAATACGTTCAGTTTATTTTGAACACCAGCGACCGATAAACGATATTTTCCATCCCAAGTGATCAGTTCTTGCGTATCATTTGATGACAATTTCTGAACTAATTCTTTTTCTGTAATTTCACGAAGTAAAGTTTCTTCTTTTTTATAGTCCATATCAGAAAAAGACAGAATACCTGCGGTGTCCATGCCTATAGTGATGAGAATTGCATATAAGTTCTTTTTAGAAAGGTTTTGACTTGCTAGCAATAGGTCAAAAGCATCACCTTCTGGAAAAAGATTTCTCAAGAAGTTAGTGATAGTCTGAGGTGAACATTCAGCTTCAAATGGAATGCACGGGGATATTGGAAATCTATTTTCCATCCAAAAATCATCATATCTGAATGTGCATATTCCAGTCTCAATAAATTCTAGAGTACCTACCGTTTCAGATTGACTAAATATAGATATCGAAGGGAAAGAGCTAGAGCCATTCATCATCAGTCTCCACTTTACTACTCGCATTTGGTTTTTCAAACCATAGCGAAATACCTAATTCATTTATCACTTTAAATAGGGTTACTAGCTTCACTGTCTCTACACCTAACTCGATATTGTTGAGTGCTTGCTTAGATACGCCACAAAGACTAGCAGCATTTTCAATGGTTAAATCTAAGGAGGTCCTCTTATAACGAACAAATTCTCCTAACCGTTTTATATTGACGGGAAGGTCTAAATTTGGTGATTTTGTCGCGATAACTCGTTTTGCCATTTGTATATTAATCCTATCTAAGTAGGATTAATATACATAACAACGGGTAATTAAGCAATAATCCTTACATAGGAGGATTATATGTTTTTTCAAAGATATTGAGGGATAAATCCTGTTAAGTAAGGATTTATTAAAGATGACAAATTTATTAAATACAAATAGGCTCTCGGTGCGTGATTTCTAAATAGGTTTTTCAATGAAATTACATAGTATTATTCCATGTTGCTTGCTATAACATGCACTACTACTGTCATAAGGATACTATCTATAATGATTTCATTATCAGCTCAACAGTGTCGTGTTATTGGTGTAATGCTAGAAAAAGAAATCACTACACCCGAACAATATCCCCTATCATTAAACGCGCTCACCAATGGTTGTAACCAAAAAAGTAACCGCGAGCCGGTAATGTCACTTTCCGAAAGTGATGTGCAAAATGAAGTTGATCAATTAATTCAAATGAACCTTTTGATGATCGACCAAATGGCTTCTGGCCGAGTGGATAAATATATCCACCGTTTCTGTAATACTCAATTTAGTGACTTACAATTTACGCCACAGCAAAGAGCCATTATCTGTGTGCTGTTACTTAGGGGGCCGCAAACACCTGGCGAGTTAAGAACCCGCACTAATCGGCTAGCTGACTTTAGCGATGTTAGTGAAGTAGAAACCGCAATCAAGCAACTTCAAAACCTTAATGACATAGAGTTTGTAAAAAAACTTGCTCGTGAACCCGGCAAACGCGAATCACGTTATGTGCATTTGTTTTCGGATTTTGAAGAAAATGCATTCGTTGAAAGCGAAGCATTTAACCAAGCAGAGCAATCAACGCCAAAAAGCCAATCAGAACTTGCAGCACGGGTAGAAATATTGGAAAAACAGGTAGCGTCACTAGTTGAGGATGTTGCACTCTTAACCGAGTTACTTGAAAGCAATTAGTGATGAAGTGAGTGGATAGGTAACGTTATTTAAAACCTTACCTAATATTTTATCAACGGTGCTTATAAAAACATGTTCATTAAGTGTTTACCACTTGGTGACATCAGCCAACATAAAGCCACTGCATTCACAATAACGGTAAGCCAAAAACGCACTCTAAATTTTCGTTTTTGAGATTTATGCCTAAACAGTTGCTGTGCCATGGCAGCGCCTGGCCAGCCACCAATTAATGCAAAGAGATGTAAGGTGCTTTCTTTTATGCGCCATGCGTTTCGTTTTGCTTTAGATTTATCCCGCGCATAAGCAAAAAATGTGACTATGCTAAGGCCAAAATATACAAAGACTAGATTCTGAGGAAAGTGGCCAAGAGTAAATGCGATGGCAATGAAACTTAAAAACGCTACCGCTAAATATATTGAGAATTTACTGATTTCTTTAGCTTCCTGTTCTTTTATTTTTGGTTTTCTGCGAAAGGTGTACGATAACTGCGTCGCGTTATCTTTGAAAGAAATTTTCTTCAATTCATATTGCCATTACCATCCAACAAATTAATAATTACGGCATAAACTAAACTTAAAACTGCCGCATTTTATTCAAAAACACGGATATTCATCTATATTCTTCAATATTCAGCTTTTTATCCCTACAGGAATAACCAAGAATAAAGCATGCAAAACACAGCAAATGTGTTCTAAAATGATTAACAATGCATGGAGTATGAAAATGACCTTTGGCAAACAATTAAAAAAACTACGCAGTGAACGAATGAAACTTAAGTCAGCCGCAATTGGCGGAGCTGGTTGGTATTGAGCAGTCGTATCTATCGAAACTGGAAAACGATAAATCGGTACCGTCTAATGAGATCTTTCGTCAAATTTTGCAGGCGTTAAATATTAAACTCAGCGATTTTTTAAAGACGATAAAATCGGCCAGCGACAAACAAAATTTGGCGCAAATACCCGACGTAGAATTGTGGTATATGCAGCAAGACAACAAAACCTTTAAACACCAGCGTCGTTATTTATATTTCTGCAGTGCTTTAATTGTATTGGCGGTGACGTTCTTTTATGTTGGTTTTAGTAAGCTGGTGTTCAGTGAAGTTCGTTATGTCTATTATTCTGCGGGAGTGATTTTAGAGGGCGAGCCGAAGAACATTTATCGTGAATGGAGCCGTTTGATTGATGCCCCAATAGGGCAAATGGCTGATCTGCGCAGGAAAAAGAAATTGAAATGACCCACCAGATTGATATGCCAATGTATCTCGGCAAGTCGTATATGCAAACGGTGGAAGGTGGGCAACGGCACTTCGCGGAACATGGTAGCATTAACATTCCGCAAGCCATTAATTCCTGGTTACAGGTTCTCGGCGTATTACTGTTTGCCTGTGGTTTTATGGGCTTTGTATTAGAACGTAAACTGTATTCAACTGAGCGGTAGTTTATTCTAAGTTGGTATTAACCCTTTAGTACTCATCCCAATAGGGGCTATCACCAAATCTTGCCACTAAAAAGTCGATTAATGTTCGGGTTTTTATTGGCAAGTAGCGATTCGGTGGATACACCGCATAAGCATGCATCGGCTCAATGGTATAATTACTTAATACCAAGGTTAACTGCTTGGTTTTAAGGGCTTGCCAAACAATGAAGGTAGGCTCTAAGACAATACCGTGGCCCGATATGGCCAGTTGCGTTAAAAAGTCACCATTGTTGGCGCTAATTTTACTGCTCGAGTGTATGGTGTGTGATTTACCATGCACATCAATAAGGGTAAACGGCAGGTTTTTGTATTTTAAAATACTGTGCTCGTGCAAATCATTATGCTCAACAATGGCTTTATTCGCCTTAAGGTAATCCGGGCTGGCACAAAGCACGTGGTTTATTCTGGTAATTTTGCGTGCTTGCAAATTGGAATTTTTTAAATCGCCAATGCGAAAGGCTAAATTAAATCCTTCATCGACGATATCGACGTGCCTGTCGGAAAAATCAATTTCCATGGTCAAATCTGGGTGCTGTTTGGCAAATTCATCCAAAGCCGTATTTAAATGTGCCAGACCAAAGGACAACGGCACCGACAATTTTAAATTACCCGCCAGTACACGACCACTGTCTTTGGTATTTGCATCGAGCTCGTCAACTTCATCAATGATCAACAAACTGCGTTGATAATAATTAGCGCCCGTCTCAGTAAGGCTCGATGTTCGGGTTGTGCGATTAATCAGCTTACTGCCCAATTCATCTTCTAAATCTGCCAGGCGTTTACTTACTGCCGATTTCGCCAAGTTCAATTGCTCTGCGGCTTTGGTAATACTGCCCGCCTCAATCACCCGCACGAATAAGCGCATGTTTTCTAACTTACCCATTACATCACCTACTAATACCAAGTTAATCAAATCAGTATAAAGCTAACTATTGTTCTCATTTTGAGAACTATCATTTCATATTTTCACTGTTTTTCTATTTATCGTCAACAAATATACTTATCCTAACTTAACGAAGCTTAACAAAACAAAGCACCGATTCATGAATAGCGGGCTTTGTTACTACTGACTTACTAAACAATTATTTGGAGAATCAAGATGACTACCACTACTTTAACAAGCACGAATGAAACCCGCTTAAATGAAACTAGCTTAAATCAAGCAAACAGCCAATACGCCATTCCGGCAGCACGATTTTTATTGGCGATTATGTTTTTAATGTCGGGTTTGACTAAAATTAGTCAATATGCCGGAACGCAAGGCTACATGGAAATGATGGGGGTACCGGGGGCACTGTTACCTTTAGTGATATTAGTGGAAATACTCGGTGCCTCAATGATTATTTTTGGCTTTAAAGTGCGCATCACCGCCTTAGTCCTTGCCGGTTTTAGCGCTGCCTCCGCGATGTTATTCCATAACGACTTTAGCAACCCTGCGGAGATCGATAATTTTATGAAAAACTTCACCATCGCTGGCGGCTACTTACTATTATTTGCCGTAGGTGCCGGTCCACTATCATTAGATAACCGTAATAAATAAGGCGGTAGCAGCTATGACCACACAATCCATTACCAGCCAAAGAGAGTTGCATTATGCAACTCCAGGCATCCCCGCCAGTGATGGCGCAGGTATGAGTATGACCCGAATTATCGGTTCACCACAATTAAATATGCTCGACCCATTTTTATTACTCGATGCGTTTGGTAGTGACAAGCCTGATGATTATCTGGCCGGTTTTCCTACCCACCCACATCGCGGTTTTGAAACCGTTACCTACATGCTGGCCGGTAAAATGCGTCATAAAGATAACGCCGGTAATGAAGGGGTTATTGAAAAACACGGGGTGCAGTGGATGAGCGCAGGCCGGGGAATACTGCATTCGGAAATGCCAGAACAAACTGAGGGGCTATTAAAAGGCTTTCAACTGTGGGTGAATTTACCAAAAACACACAAAATGATGGCACCTAAATATCAGGAGTTTCCGGCCGCTGAAATTGCCGAAGAGAGTCATCAAAATGGTACGCATATTCGGGTAATTGCTGGCACGACCAATGCGGGCACTACCGGACCTGTGCGCAATGAGTTCATTCACCCTACCTATATGGATGTCACCTTAAGACCGGGTGAAAGTTTTCAACAAGACTTAGCCACTGAGCATATTGCGTTTATTTATATGATTGAGGGCAAGTTAACCGTAGGCGATGAGGCTAAAACCTTAAAACACAAAACCTTAGGGGTGTTAACGCAAGGCGAGACGGTATCAGTGGTTGCCGGGCAAAACGATACTCGATTTTTATTAATCGCTGGCAAGCCATTAAATGAACCAGTCGCTCGTGGCGGTCCATTTGTGATGAATACCAAAGCGGAAATTATGCAAGCGTTTAACGACTATCAAAATAATAAGTTTTAACAGCAGAGTTTTAATATCAGCACTTTTAACAGTAACGATTTAAGGAGTTTATCATGGGATTATTAGTAAAGGGCCAATGGCATACCGACTGGTATGATACGGCATCAACCGGAGGTCGCTTTGTTCGTAAAGATTCCTCTTTTCGTAACTGGATCACCAAAGATGGTAGCGCAGGAGCTACCGGTAAAGCTGGCTTTAAAGTAGAATCAGGAAGGTATCATTTGTATGTATCACTGGCCTGTCCCTGGGCACATCGAACCATCATCTTTCGCAAATTGAAAGGTTTAGAAGAGATAATTTCTTTATCTGTGGTTCATGCCCTGATGGCTGAAAATGGCTGGAATTTTAGCGATGGCGATGGCGTGGTGCCAGACTTTGTTAACAATAAAGAATTTATGCATCAAATATATACTCTGGCCGACAGTGACTATACCGGCCGAGTCACGGTACCGGTACTTTGGGATAAAAAATTAAATACCATCGTCAGTAACGAATCTGCCGACATTATTCGCATGCTTAATTCTGCCTTTGATGAGGTTGGTGCGTTAGCCGGTGATTATTATCCGCCCGCTTTACGATCAGACATTGATGGCCTAAATGAATTTATTTACCCAACGATCAACAACGGCGTTTATAAAGCCGGATTTGCTACCACGCAACTTGCCTTTGATGAAGCCGTAGTAGAAGTGTTTAATGCGCTGGATATTATAGAAAATACATTGGCCAGCAATCGCTATTTAACTGGCGACAGGATCACCGAAGCTGACTGGCGTTTATTTACCACCTTAGTGCGCTTTGACCCAGTATATGTTGGCCATTTTAAATGTAATTTAAAACGTATAGTCGATTACCCAAACATTTGGGGATATTTACGAGAGTTGTATCAATACCCAGGGGTTAGCGATACGGTAAATATTGCTTACATCAAACATCATTACTATGGCAGCCACGACACCATCAACCCTACCGGTGTGATCCCGAAAGGACCTGTCATTAACTTTATGGAACCACACGGGCGCGGTTGATAGCTTTGAGGCCCTCTTTTGAGGCAAACTAATACCAATCATAGTTTCCTGTGACGGCAGGAAGCTATAGATAAAGGGAATTGGTATTAATCGTAATGATTTGGCATCGGCAATGCCGCCACACCAATATTTACTGCCGCTTGTGCTATGGCTTTCGCCACCAGATTACACAATCGAGTCTCGATAATACGTGAAATAATATAGTCACGACTGAAACTCAACGCCTATTTCTGAATAATTAGAAACGCCATACCGCTAAAAATTGTACGGCATTATCATCGGTATCTTTTTCACCGAGCTTGTTTTTCCAGTATTGGTACTCAATACCCACAAACAACTGACCGGCTTTATTGCCTAACGCTTCACCTAAATCTAAACGCACTTGGGATTGAAATAAAACCCAGGATTCAAGTTCTGTGGTGCCAAAATTATTGGTTTGCTCACGACCATCGATGTATTATAAATGACCTTCGATGCTCCAGCTGGTAGAGCCAATTTTGAAAGGGTAAGCCCAGGCAAAATCCACCATGAAACTTGAGTCTTCATCAACAACGGTAAAAACGGAAGAATCTTTGCTACCACCACCTTGATGCACATAACCGGTGACATCAATTTGGGCAAAGGCAAAACTGGGTAAATCTAATGAAAATCGAACGCCTGGTAACAGCCACATACTGTCAACTTCAGGGGCAAAGTTAAAACCTGCAACAATACCTATGTCCTTCACCGGACCAAACGCTATTTTATTGCCGGTAATGGCGCCTAAGCTGAAATTTGAGTACCACTCGCCATAAAATTCACTGCTGTCGTCAACGGGAAAGTTAGCATCATTGTTAACGCTATAACGTAAGTGATCAATAAAGAAAAAATTATCCCCATACTCCAGCCACCCGCGTGTTGAAAAGTAATGATGGTGGTATCGGCGGTACCACCGGTACCTACTTGCTCTAACTCGCCAAAGGCTTGCAAATGTACTTCGATACTGCTCCAGGTTTCGGCGGCCGCGGTGGCACTGATAAATGCAGTCGATGCATAACGGTGCTGGCAATAGCATTGAGCATTTTATTCGTTTTCATATTTTCCCTTACGTATATTTAAATTATTTATTGATTTCGTTTGTTTTTTATCATTATTCGCAATTGTATCAAACTCAGCAGTTGCTCCAAGCAACCATGACAAAGATAAATGAAAACTTTATGTTTTGGTTAATTTTTAGCTAGATCCCAAATTAAAACCATAAAGATTGACACTTTTGTCAACTATTATTTTTTGAGAAAACCTATTAATATGTATAAAGGGTCAAATGTTCTGATCGGCAAGAATTGACGCGAGTGTCAGGTTTTGTTATCAAATAGATAAGTCACCTAAACTCAGCTTCCCGAGTTCAGGTTAAGTCATCATTATTTCAACAAGTAAAGGCAAAGCCAAAAATGAACGTTCAATCTTTTAATCCTCCTCGCAGGATCTTAATGGGTCCAGGCCCGTCGGACATTAGCCCAGAAGTATTATCTGCATTATCTAGACCGGTAATTGGTCATTTAGACCCCTTGTTTGTGGGTATGATGGATGAAATAAAAGCATTGCTGCAGTATGCTTTTCAAACCAAAAATGAATTTACCATCGCCCTTTCAGCACCTGGTTCGGCGGGTATGGAAGCCTGTTTTGTCAACCTGGTAGAAGCGGGTGATAAAGTCATTGTGTGTCGTAATGGCGTATTTGGCGATCGGATGATCCAAAATGTGACCCGCATTGGCGCCGAAGCCATCGTCGTTGACTCTCCTTGGGGGCGGGCGGTTGAAGTCGACAAAGTGGAACAAGCATTAATTGCCAACCCAGACGCTAAATTCTTGGCATTTGTGCACGCTGAAACCTCTACCGGAGCGGTATCTGACGCGAAAACCTTATGTGCGCTGGCGCAACAACACGATTGCTTATCTATTGTTGATGCCGTTACATCCCTTGGTGGTATTGAACTTAAGGTAGATGACTGGGGCATTGACGCCATTTATTCCGGTTCACAGAAATGTTTATCTTGTGTGCCGGGCTTATCGCCGATTTCGTTTAGTGAAAAAGCGGTAACTGCGATCAAAAATCGCAAGACGGTAGTACAAAGTTGGTTCTTAGATCAATCACTGGTGATGAGTTATTGGTCTGGTGCAAGTAAGCGTAGTTACCACCACACAGCCCCGGTTAATTCACTCTATGGTTTGCATGAATCCTTAGTGCAGTTGCAAAACGAAGGCCTTGAGAACCGCTGGGCACGACATCAAGCACAGCATGAAACACTAGCCAAAGGTCTGGAAAAACTCGAGATTGAATTTATTGTGCCGAAAGCAGAGCGTTTACCGCAATTAAATGCGATTTATATTCCTCGAGGGGCTGATGATGCGAAAGTAAGAAACTATTTACTGAATCATTATAACCTGGAAATTGGCGCTGGTTTGGGCGACTTTGCCGGCAAAGCTTGGCGTATCGGCCTCATGGGTTATGCCGCCAGAAGTGAAAATGTTGCCTTATGCTTAGCCGCCCTTGAAGATGCTTTATACCAATAAGCTAAATTTATTGACAATAATTTTCACCATGTGCAATCGAAAAAGAGATGACAATGGAACATAAAATTGAGGTGATGATCTCTGAACAAGAGATCAAAGAGCGAGTGGCGCAATTAGGGCAACTAATAAGCGATCATTACCGAGACAGTGATAATTTAGTTATGATTGGTCTATTACGTGGTTCATTCGTGTTTATGGCTGACTTAGCCAGAGCAATAACCGTTAGTCATAGCGTTGATTTTATCACCGCGTCCAGTTACGGCAATAGCATGGAAAGCTCTCGTGATGTGCATATTCTTAAAGATCTCGATGATAACATTGAAGGCAAAGATGTATTGCTGGTGGAAGATATCATTGATACTGGCAACACCTTAAGTAAAGTGTTACAAATTTTGCACTTACGCGAACCAAACTCTATCCAAATCTGCACCTTATTAGACAAGCCGATGCGTCGTGAACAGGCGGTTGAGGTGAAATGGGTAGGGTTTGAAATACCGGATGAATTTGTCGTGGGTGTTGGCATTGATTACGCACAACAATATCGCCATTTACCCTACATTGGCAAAGTCGTTCCGCTAGCAGAAGATACTTAGCTCAATATCTTGGCAATCGGTCTAACAGCTTTTATGATTTCGTAAAAAGTATTTTATGAAATCGGAAAAAATATATTTCAAAAACGTCACGAAAACATAACAAACCAAACAAAAACAAGTAATTAATAAACTGGCACATTGTTTGCTCCTTAACGTTATAACAAACTTAGGAGCAAACAATGGACGTTAAAATCAAACAAACTAAAACTAACAAGGCTAGCAAAACCAAGCTGATGTTGTTCGCTGGAATTTGCGCACTGAGTGTCTTTAGCTGGCTCGCGCTACAGCCTAGTGGCGCACATAAAGTATCCGCTGACAATATTTGGTCGGCGCGAGTTCAACAGGGTGACCTGGCAGTTCAGGTGCAAGCTTACGGTAAACTTAAATCGAAAGCGCAACGCTTATTAACGGCACCGGCCGATGCTGTTGTCGATGAAATTGTATTAAAACCAGGGGCCATCGTTACTGCTGACACTATCTTGTTGCGTTTATCAAATCCTGAAATTGAACAACTGGTAAAAGATACTCGCCGAGAGCGTGAAAACCGTTTAACCAACAACCGGCAATTAATGATAAATCAACAATCTGAACTGCTATCGCGGCAAGCGAGTTTAGAAATGCTGCTTTCTGATCTGGAATTGGCCAAGCTCAAGGTGGAAGCGGAAACACCACTGGTGGCCAACGGTATTATTTCCACCATTAATTTCAAACGCTCTGAGCTCGAGCAAAGACAACTTTCTCGCCGTTACCACATAGAACAACAACGGTTAGCACAATTAAAACAATTGCATCAAGAAAATCTGCTCATTGCTAAAGATCGCATCGAGCAACAAACAGAGCAAGTTGCGGTGCTCAAGCAGAAATTCGACCGCTTAACCGTTCGTGCTGGCATCGACGGGGTATTACAAAACCTGCCCCTGGAATTAGGGCAAAGTGTCAGTGTTGGCCAGCAACTGGCACTGGTCGGCAGCATGGATAAACTCATCGCCACGTTGACCGTTGCACAGTCACAAATGCAGAAAATTCAACTACACCAAAAGGTCAGTATCGATACCCGCGCAGGCCTTGTTGCCGGTACGATCAGCCGTATCGATCCAGTAGTCGTACAGGGCAGTATTCAAGTTGACGTTGAACTCACTGGCGAGTTACCAAAAAATTCTCGTCCCGAATTAAACATCAACGGCACCATTTTTACCGCCAGCTTACACAATGTGTATTATCTGAAAAAACCAGTCAACGCACAGTCTGGCGGCATCGGCACGCTATTTAAATTACAACCGGATTCATCCGTCGCACAAGCAGTAAATGTCACCTATGGCGAAGAAACTGGCGAATTTATTCAAATTTTAACTGGAGTCAACTCCGGTGATTCATTTATCCTATCTGATATGTCCCGTTGGCAGGACCTGGCTCAGATAACAATTACACAATAACGGGAACCATTATGAAATCAACACACAACAAACCATTAATCATCGAAATGAAAAATATTACCAAAGTATTCTTGACCGATGAAGTGGAAACGCATGCGCTACGTGGCGTGAATCTGGCAATTGCCGATGGTGATTACATTTCAATTTCTGGTCCGTCCGGTTGTGGTAAATCGAGCTTATTATCCATTCTTGGATTGCTTGATAGCCCGAATAGCGGTAACTATCTGATTGAAGGGCAAGATGTCAGCACGCTTTCCGTCAATGAGCGTGCGGTATTAAGAAACTTAAAAATTGGTTTTGTTTTTCAAGCATTCAATTTAATCGATGCACTGAGCGTATTTGACAACATTGCCCTGCCCCTTCGCTATCGTGAACAGTCAATGTCTGCCAAAGAAATAGAACAAAGAGTGATGGCGAGCCTTGAAAAAGTACAAATGTCGCACCGTGCAGCACATAAACCTAACCAGCTCTCGGGTGGACAACAACAACGAATCGCCATAGCCCGGGCATTAGTCGGTAACCCGGCGTTATTGCTGGTCGACGAACCAACAGGAAACCTGGATTCTACCAACGGCGATGCGGTGATGAAAATGTTGGCGCAATTGAATGCACAAGGCACCACCATATGCATGGTGACTCACGATCCACGTTATGCCGATATGGCCAAGCGTCAGCTACATCTGCTTGATGGTGTTATGGCCAATGAACTGACATTATCGGAGGCGGTATGAAAGCATTAATACAAGAGCTTAAACTCGCTCTGCATGCACTTTGTCGAGTTACCGGTTTTTCCACCACTATCATCACCACGCTATCACTAACGCTTGGCGCGCTAATTTGTATATTTAACCTTAATCACCTGCTACTGGTGAAAGAGCTACCTTACCCAGATGCCGAGCGGTTAGTGGTGCTCAAGCAATTAACCAAAGAGCAGGGAAAACAAGGAACCAGTGCGCAAACTCTACCCGGCATGATGATGTGGTATAAAAATCAAACCGAAACCTCGTCTATGGCTTTGCTTTATTATGCACAACAAAGCATCAGCGATCATGCTGAGCAGCCAAGAGTGCAAGTGGCTTACACCACGGCTGAGTACTTTTCACTACTGGCGCCGCCAATGCACTTAGGCCGAGGTTTTAGTGATGATGAAGGTTTCGAGCAACACCGCGCCGTTGCCGTATTAAGCTATGCCAGTTGGCAGCAATGGTTTAACCGTGATCCAAAAATTATCGGCAAACAAACTCAAATCGGGGATACCAGTTTCACCATCATCGGCATTAGTGCGGAGAATTTCCATGAACCACGCCTGCACCGTAGTCAAGATATGGCGATGTTTTTACCATGGGATTTTCAAGCGAATGATGTCAACGACTGGGGCATGAGATTCGGCTCGGTGCTGGCCTTTGCCAAACTCAAAAGCGACGTAACAATGGATCAAGCCAGTGCCAATTTAAGCAAAAGCCTGAACGCATTATTTCTCGATCAAGACAATGTCAAACCGGGTGAAAGTATGTCGGCCGAGTTGCAAAGTTTCAAAGGCACCATTATCGGTGATAGCCAAAATATTACCTTAACCTTACTTGCCGGGGTGATTGGCTTATTGTTAATTGCTGCCACTAACGTCACAAACTTGTTTCTGTCTCGGGCAGCGCAAAAACAACGCACCATGGCGATTCAAGCGGCATTAGGCGCAAAACCAGGGCATTTATTTACCGCAATGTTTGCTGAAAGCCTTATTTTATGTGGCGTTTCCGCCTTAATCGGCCTGGTAATAGCCGGTTGGGGATTTGTCTTACTCGGTGAATTAGCCGCTGGCCATTTACCGCGTTTGAATGAACTAGAACTCGATGCTGTTACTTTGCTGTTTAGCGCTTTTATTGCCGTTGCTTTAGCGGCGTTGTTTGCCAAGCTATCCAGTCGAGTGGTTAATTATGAAAAGCTAAAAGAGCAATTACAGTGCAGCGGTAAAGGCTCTGGACTGCAAGTATCAAGCAGCACACGTAACCTACTGGTTAGCTCGCAAGTCGCCTTAGCCAGTTTATTATTAATGGGTGGTGCGGTTGTTATCGAGCAAGCAGTATCGACCGTGTTAAAGCCGTTAGGGTTTAATGAAAATCAGCTGATGCATTTACGCATTGATGAAGGTGAAAGTTACACCAGTAATAAACAGCGAAATTTATTAACTCTGGAAATTAAAGAAAAATTAGCAAGGTTGCCACAAGTGGCGCAAGTATCACGCTCAATGTCGGCACCAATTGATGGCTCTATTAGTATCCGCCTCAACGATGTTAACCAACAACCAGTGGGGGGTTACCAGGTTAATCTGATTGATGATAATTATTTCGAAACGTTGCAGTTACCAATAACCCGTGGCCGTACGTTTACTACAGAGACCAGCCTAGATCAAGATATTTTAGAGATCATTTTAAGTGAATCGTTAGCGCGTAAACTTGTACCCAATGGTGATGCGTTAGGAAAAACATTTCAGCTTAACGCGCGCGAGCCATTAAAGGTGGTTGGCATTGCCGCAGATTATTATGTGCCTAACGCCAAGCAGAAAAATTCAGCAGAGCGTTATTATCTGCCATTCACCTCGTTTATCCATTTAGGCTTTGATATTAAACTCAAAGCCAAAGGTGAATTAACCAAGCAACAGGTTATTAGCTTGCTTAAACAAATACACCCGAATATCCGGATAGCAAAATTAGATTCACTGGTTGCGGTGCATCATGAGCTAATTTATCGTAATAAATTAGCCGCAGGGCTTGCTATCGCGCTCACCCTATTAGCATTATTGCTGGCGGCCGCAGGTATTTACGGCGTATTAAATTACAGTACGCAAATGCGTCGCTATGAGCTCGGCATTCATTTAGCACTGGGCGCAAAAACCCATACTGTGATGGCAAGGGTACTAAAGGAAAGCTTCATTCCGATCGCACTTGGCTTATTAGCCGGTATTGTTCTGGCGGTGCTGGCTTACCTGGTAAGCAGACAATATATTGCCGAGGAAATTGAATTTGATCAGCTTGTTTTCCTCGTTACCTTTCCGGTAATATTACTGACCGCTTTCATTTCCTGTTACCTGCCGGTGCGAAAAATCATTATGGCAGATCCGGTGAAAGCACTCAGAAATGAGTGAGTGGTAAGTAGAAAGTAGAAAGTGGTGAGACTAACAGGCAGAGTTCATTCATCAGCGAATAGGCTCTGCCTTAGCTTTAGATAACAATAAGTTGGATACATAACCGATGAGCAAAACGATTTTAGTGATAGATGACAAGGCGGATGTACGCCTCAGTGTCAGTTTTTTGCTAAGTAACCATAATTATCAAGTGATTGAAGCAGAGTCACCGATAATGGCGATGGCGATATTAGAACAACAAGCTATCGACCTTATTTTGCTCGACATGAATTACTCTTGCGATACTACCTCAGGTGAAGAAGGGCTGCGTTTTTTAGCGCAGCGACTCAACAAAAAAATTGATATTCCAGTGATTGCGATGACCGCATGGGCGAGTGTTGAACTTGCGGTACAAGCCATGCAGCAAGGTGCCGGCGATTTTATTGCCAAGCCCTGGGATAACCAGCGCTTATTACAAGTGGTTAAACAACAGTTACGCCTGCAAGGGCTTGAGCAACAAAATAACAGCTTACGGCAACTAAATGCGCAACTGCAGGCCGACGATGAGTTGTTATGGGTCAGCCCGAAAATGCAGCAACTGTACCAAAAAATTGAGCGCATCGCCCAAACCGATGCCACCATTTTGCTAACCGGGGAGAATGGCACCGGAAAATCCTGCATTGCCCAGATGATCCACCGTTTATCGACGCGTAATCAGCAAAACTTTGTCACCGTAAACATGGGCGCAATTCCGGAAAATTTATTTGAAAGTGAAATGTTCGGCCATAAAAAAGGTGCCTTTACCGACGCCAAAGAAACCCGAGTCGGTCGCTTTGAAATGGCGCAGCGAGGCACCTTGTTTTTGGATGAAGTCGCTACCATTCCCTTGTCACAACAGGCAAAAATGTTGCGTGTGTTAGAGTCAAATGAATATGAAATGGTTGGCTCTAGCGTCACCCAAAAGACTGATGTTCGGCTGATCAGTGCGTCTAATGCCAATTTTGATCAGATGCAACAACAAGGGTTATTCCGACAGGATTTATATTACCGGTTGAATACCATTGAACTGCATATCCCGGCTTTAAGAGAACGCAGCGAAGATATCATGGTACTGGCTCAGCACTTTGTCAGCAAACATGGCCAAAAATATCAAACTGGCGATCTTACGCTATGTGCATCTGTCGCCGACATGCTCTGCGACTATCATTGGCCCGGCAATATCCGAGAATTAAGTCACGTGATTGAACGTGCGGTATTGATGGCAGATCTGCCAAGTTCTGGACCCGGAGTGATCACCCCAGATGATATTCAGCTTAAGCAAAATAAAGCCACCGAGCAAGCATCAGGTTTAACCTTGATGACGCTAGAAAGTGCCGAACGCCAGCTATTAAAAATGGCCTTGAAGCAAACTAATGGTCAAGTCAACGAAGCCGCTGAGCTATTGGCCATCAGCCAAAGCGCCATCTATCGACGCCTAGAAAAATACGATATCAAAACCAGGTAAGAGGAAATCAAACTGTGGCTAAGTCACTCGAGTTCGACTTAAAATATTTTGCCTTGGGCGTTGGGCTATTAGTCATCCTATTAATATCGTGGCTGTTATATTTACTCGACAGTTCCGCACTTATTGCTGTCACCTTATTCGGCGTTATTGGTATCCCGTTAAGTATTGCCAGTTTGCGAGTTTATCAACGCATAATTCAGCCATTTTATCGATTAAGTTCGCTGGTGGAAGCAATTCGTCTGGAAGATTATAGCTCGCGTGCTAAACCTGCCTATAGCCAAGGCGTACTCAATGAATTGTCGATTGAAATAAACAGCCTTGCCGAGTTGTTACAGCAAAGGAAACGGCGTTATGACCAACATGCGTTTTTGATCTACCAATTAATGGCACAGCTAGATACCCCAATCGTCGTCTTTAACGACAGTTTACAACTTAGCCATGCTAACGATGCTTTTTCAACTTGGTGTCAGCAGCCTTGGCAATCGCTCCGCCATTACTCTTCTGCTAGGCTAGGGCTAGGGCTCGATGAGCAACAGCAATGGCAGATCCTAAGCGAAAAAAACAATCAAAATGCCGAGGAAAACTGGCAACTGAGACAAAGTAACTTCATCAAGGATAACCACAAATATCATTTATTGGTATTAACCGATATCGGCCAGGAAATTCGCAAAACCCAGCAACAATCATGGTTACAAATTATTCGGGTACTGAGCCATGAAATTCATAACTCGTTAACGCCAATTAAATCATTGGCACAATCAATGGTGGAAATGTCAGGCACCGAGCCACGTTCAAAAGAAGCATTAGCGGTTATTGTAAAACGCAGTATCTCGCTGGATGAATTTGTCAGTCGTTATGCGACCCTGTATCGTAATTTTAAGGTCAAGCCTTGCTGGATAAATAGCCGCGATTTTGCCCGCAACTTAAGCACCTTGTTTAAGGCGCAATCGATAGTGTTTGAAAATAATATCAGCGCAATTCCTGCAGACCTGGCCTTGCTTGAGCAGGTGATGATTAACCTGATTAAAAATGCCATTGAAGCGTACCCCGATGCTACTAATACTAGCGGTAGCGACCATAACAATGCCGAAATCACCTTACGCTTTAATCAACGGCAAAACAAAACCCATATTGAGATCATAGATCAAGGGTGCGGGATCAGTAATCCCGACAACCTGTTTGTACCATTTTATACCACTAAAGAAGACGGTAATGGTATTGGTTTAGCCTTGTGCCGTAACATTATCGAGCAACATGGCGGTACACTCAGTTTAATGAATAATAGCAATAGCAATGGCGCCAAGGCCGAGATTATCTTGCCGAACAAACTGATGACAATAGCGAATGGTTAAGTTGCTTTAATTAGTATAAATGATTAAAAATCAGTTAACCCTGCAATTTCCTCACCCCGCAAAAAACACTATCTAGTTGATCTTACATGCTTTTATTAATGGCATGTTCTTTGCCTTAATATCCTAAAAAATAACTGGCTGAGTCAGAGTGCTAAATTTTGGTTTATCGTGACAGTGTTCGGTCAATGGATATTCGCATCTTATGTCGCATTATTTTATGGCGCAGCTTCATTAGAAGGTAACTTTGTCAAATGGAATAAAGTCATGCCCCATGGCTAAGTTGCTGGCGACACAATCGGTAATGTTGCGGTCGGCATTCATTTACTTCTGGCCTTGGTGGTATTAGTTTGTGGACCATTACAACTTATCCCAAAAGTTCGCAAGATAGCCCCTACATTTCACCGAATAAACGGTCGAATTTATATATTAACAGCACTAAGTTTAAGTGTCGGTGGGCTTTTTATGGTATGGACTCGCGGTGTTGCCGGAGGCGATGTTGGAAAATACAGTATTAGCTTAAACGCTATTTTAATTATTGTGTTTGCAAGCTTAGCCGTGTATTTCGCGATAAAAAGGGATATTAAAACTCTTATGTCGATTGTACTTATGTTTTTAACGTTAGCGATGGCGGCTGGTATTTTTTCTGCGTCCATGGGAATGTGGTTACCACGGATTTAGTCGTTAGAAAGATATCATGATCAAAAAAATGCCTTATGTTGCAGCTAGGTTTGCAGCATAAGGCGTTATTCATTTGAGGGAGCTTAACCGATCCGGGCTTGCTCTAAACTAAGCTTGTTTGAGAATAGCAATTTAACCGCGGCGATTACGTTAAGAAGATGGACTTAGCGATGAACAGAGCAGTAAGCGCCCAAACCCCATTAGATATTTGCTTAGACTTACCGGCACCTACTTTGAGCACGGTGTAAGTGATGAAGCCAAACGCAATACCATTAGCGATAGAGAACGTGAAGGCCATCATGACCGTAGTACATATCGCTGGCGCATATTCTGTTAAATCGTCCCAGTCGAGCCCCTTAAGAGAGCTCATCATCAACATAGCAACGTAGATCAGCGCCCCGTCGACGGCGAAGCCAGGTTGCATTTGCACAAGAGGTAAGAAGAACATACCCACAGCAAATAATAAACCGATAGTGACCGCCGTTAGTCCGGTACGACCACCAGCGGAAACACCCGCAGCAGATTCAACGTAAGACGTCACTGGCGGACAACCGAAAGCTGTACCGATGACAGAAGAGATAGAGTCAGCTTTTAGCGATTTACTTAAACCTTCAATTTTACCGTTTTTGTCTTGCAAATTAGCACGTTCAGCAACACCCATTAACGTACCAGCAGTATCGATGATGTTAACGAACAGGAACGTCACGATCACCGGGGTCAAGGCAACTTCAAAAGCGCCAACGATGTTCGCTTTCCACAATATTGGCTCAAGTGCAGAGAACTCAGGTACTGCTAGCATGCCCGTATAGTTAACAAAACCAGAAGCCGGTACCCAAGCTTTCGCTTCTTCAGCAACAACGAAGAAGTCAGTGGGTAAAACCCAAGTCATCGCGAATGCAATAAACGTCGTTACCGCAATACCAATTAACACCGCACCGAATACTTTACGGTAGCTAAGAACGGCGATAAGTAAAAAGCTTAAGAAACCCAGAGCAGGTGCTTCAGGGCCGAATTTACCGAAACCAAAATGTGTAAGGTCGGCAAGCGCAACAATATTGTCCGGGATTAGGAACCACGATACCGGTGAACCGTAAACCGATAAAACCCAGGAACAGCCCAACACCGGCGGTCATGGCGAGCCGCAAACTCATTGGAATACTGTCTAGCATCCATTCCCGCAGCCGGGTGACACTCATTAAGACGAAGATAACTCCCGAAAGGAATACTGCACCCAGGGCGATTTGCCAGCTATTAAAGTGTGACCTGGTTGTTGCTGATTAACCCGGGAAATTATAGCCATTTTAAATGTTGATGACATGCTAAATTATGAATAAATCATGTTTAAAAACATTTATCAAAATAATTATCCCGGTTTTAGCCATTGAACTTTATGGCTAGTTTTTAGCCGTTATTTTTATTATAATAAGTACCTCAATTAAGTATCAACTTAGTTGCACATTTCATCATTTTTTTGTCTTTTAAACCCGAAAATCTGTTAACGGTTCAGGTGTCTGGTTTATATGGTAATACATCATCTCTGGTTATTTATTATTCTCCACCGGTATTTGGTGACAGCCGAATGACGAGAGCATTATTGATGCCATTAATACCAATTTGGTATAGAGCAAACATTTTTAAAATTAGGTCGCTATGCTTTCTTTATCACATTTTAACCGACATACCATTAAGGGTGACATTTTTGGTGCGTTGACATCGACAATTGTTGCCCTACCCTTTGCCTTAGCCTTTGGCGTAACCTCTGGCGCTGGTGCCAGCGCTGGTATTTATTGTGCCATTATCACCGGCTTATTTGCCTCATTATTTGGTGGTACTAATCAGCAAATATCGGGACCCAATACCGGCTTAACTGTGGCCATGGTCGCGATATTAACCAGCTTCGTTGCCCAGTCTCCTGAAAATGGTATTGCCGCGGCATTCACCGTGGTGAGTTTGGCTGGATTATTCCAGATGCTATTCGGCTTTTTTAAATTAGGCAAGTATTTTATCCTGGTTTCGTATCCGGTGATATCAGGTTTTACCTCTGGTATTGGGGTGTTGATCATTCTCTCGCAGATTGAGCCGCTATTTGGGCGTTCTTTGCCAGAACTGCAACTGTCATTAACCAGTACCAATACCATACTTGGACTTGCTTGTTTACTGGTGCTTTTTTTATGGCCGAAAAAATATAGCCGGGTGGTACCTGCCAGTATTGTCGCGGTGATTGGCGCGACTATCTTTTATGTGCTTGTCGGCGTTGAAATGCCGGTTGTTGGTGCCATTGCCAATGAACTTCCTTCATTCAATCTGCCGGTATGGGACAGCACCTTAGCCGGCGAAATGATTACCTCGGCATTGTTAATTGCCACGTTAAGCACGCTAGACTCATTAATGACATCGCTAACTGTTGATAGTATCAGTAATGACTTACATGACTCGGATCAAGAGCTTGTTGGTCAGGGCATTGGTAATATTGTAGCTGGCTTATTCGGTGCCTTGCCTGGTGGTGGCGCGACCATGCGTACGGTAACCAACCTAAGAGCTGGTGGTACAACACCATTATCTGGCATGCTGCACGCAATTTTTATCTTAGCTATTGTGTTATGGGCGGGAGAATACACCGCCTATATTCCGGTAGCCGTGTTAGCCGCGATATTAACTCATGTTGGTATTAGTATTATTGATTGGAATTTTCTCAAGCGTATTCATCAGGTGCCATTATTTAGTGTTGGCTTAATGCTCTCAACCATGTTTATGGCAGTAGCTTTTAATTTGGTTACGGCAGTGTTAATTGGGGTATTTATCGCCAACGTAGTGACCATTCGCCGGTTATCCGAAATCCAATTAGATAATATTAAATTGTGTACGGCGAAAGATGCTGAACATCTCACGCTGCCTGAAAAACAGTTATTAGAATCGATGGACGATAGCTTGCTGTTGCTGAATATCTCTGGACCCATTGGCTTTGGTGTTGCACGTGGATTGAAGCAGAGTGTCTCAAATGCGGATCAAAATAAAACCTTATTGATAGATTTAACCGATGCCCGCTTTGTCGGCATAACCAGTACCATTGCGATTGAAGAAATTATTGTCGGTTATCAAAGTCAGGGACGAGATATCTTGTTATCGAGTGTCTGTGAGCGAGTGCGTAATGACTTTAATAAGTTAAAATTGCTCGACAAAATCTCGGCGGAACATGTCTTTGTCACCAGATTGGATGCACTAAAATATGTAAAGCAGAAACTTTCAATATAACTCCTTGCTCACCAATGAATAGTGAATTATCCGACGGTGAATAAATCCTTCTAGTGGATACCACAGCCTTTTAGAATGATTTGCGTTAACGAGGCGACTACATCTTCAAAATCGTCATCGGTCATCTCATCTTTGTTTAACGCCGCCACAACTTGCACATTAAAGTCGGCGTAATGTTGGGTGGAACTCCAAATTAAGAATAATAAATGATGCGGATTCACCTTATCGATTAAGCCGTTGTCAATCCAAGCGTCAATAACGGCGACTTTACTTTGCAGCCACGCTTTAAAATCAGTATTGAGATAGTCATTCAATACCGGCGCGCCATGAATTAACTCACTGGCAAATATTCTCGAGGAATCTGGGTCATCCCGGGAATGCATCACTTTGGCGCGAATATAAGCACTCAGTGCCGCTTTCGGCTCGTGATCGGCATTTAAGGTATCATAATCTCGGTTCCACACCTCGATGATATTGCCTAGCAGTTGCTGATAAAGATCGGTTTTGTCTTGAAAGTAATAATGGATATTCGCGCGGGCAATATTCGCCCGTTCGGCAATACGCTTAATTGACGCACCCTTAAAGCCATAAGTGACAAACTCCTTTTTGGCTGCATTTAAGATGATAGCTTTATTCTTTTGCCGAATATTGCCTTCATTGGCTTTAGCCTTTACCACAAAAACTCCTGTTGAAAACGGTTAACCTTAATTCTGGAAGATTATTAGATAATAAAAGTCATGTTTTTTCAACGTTCAACGAAGAAAAACTGACTGACTTACTGCTTTTCCAGGTTAATTTACCGCTTTTGACTCAATACGGCGCGCGTGCAATAAGGGCTCGGTATAACCACTGGGTTGCTCCTTGCCTTTGAAAATTAAATCCGTTGCCGCTTGAAAAGCAATGTTACGGTCAAAATCAGCTGCCATTGGCGCATAGCTTGCGTCGGTAATGTTTTGCTGATCAACCACTGTTGCCATACGTTGTAACGATGCCAACACTTGCTCTTTGGATAACACACCATGGTGTAACCAGTTACAAATGTGCTGACTCGATATGCGTAAAGTTGCCCTGTCTTCCATCCGGCCAACATTGTCAATATCGGGGACTTTTGAACAACCCGTGCCTTGATCAATCCAACGTACGACATAACCAAGCAAGCCCTGGACATTGTTATCTAATTCGTTTTGAATATCTTGCTGGCTCAGCTGATGTTGATTTGTCAATAATGGAATGGTTAATAAATCGGTTAAATCATCACGGTTTTTATTGTCGCCATTGGCGATAAATTGCTTAAACATGGTATCTTGAATATCAGCTACATTGACTTGGTGGTAATGCAAAACGTGTAAAGTCGCTGCCGTTGGTGATGGTACCCAGGCGCAGTTGGCACCGGATTTAGGATGTTCAATTTTAGCAGCCATCATCGCCGCCATCTCATCAGGTATTGCCCACATGCCCTTACCTATTTGGGCTTTGCCTTTAAGACCTGCTTGCAGGCCAATGCGCACATTTTGGTTTTCATAAGCGCTGATCCACTTCTCATTTTTCATCAGCGCTTTACGCGCCATCGGCCCGGCTAGCATGCTGGTGTGTATCTCATCGCCAGTACGGTCTAAAAAACCTGTATTGATAAAGGCCAAACGATTCTTGGCGGCACGGATACACTCTTTTAAGTTAATTGAGGTGCGACGCTCTTCATCCATAATGCCCATTTTAATGGTATTGGTTGCTAAGCCTAAGCACGCTTCAATGCGAGTAAATAATTCATTGCTAAATGCCACCTCGTCCGGGCCATGCATTTTTGGTTTAACAATGTAAATACTGCCCTGGCGCGAGTTTTTAACCGACGAATTGCCTTTTAAGTCATGTAATGAAATTAAGGTGGTGATCAAACCATCTAAGATCCCTTCCGGCACTTGCTGGTTATCTTTGGTAAGTACCGCATCATTGGTCATTAGATGACCCACGTTACGAATAAACAACAAGCTACGTCCGGGTAAGGTAAAAGAGTCATTACCGGGCGTGGTATAGCTTCGATCGCTATTGAGTTTGCGGACCATGGTGACACCATTTTTTTTCAGCGTTTCGGCTAAATCGCCTTTCATTAATCCTAGCCAGTTTCGATACACCGCGGTTTTGTCGTCCGCATCCACCGCAGCAATGGAATCTTCGCAATCCTGAATGGTAGTCAATGCCGATTCTAGAATGATGTCCGCTACCGATGCCGGATCGGTTTTTGCCACCGGCGTGCTTGGATCAATTTTAATTTCGATATGCAGGCCATTGTTGTTGAATAAAATCGCACTGGGGTTTTGTTCATCGCCATTAAAGCCAACAAACTTACTTTCATCAACTAAACTTACCCGCTCGCCTGATTTAAGGGTAACGAACAACTTGCCTTTGGCTACCTGATAGCTCTCAGCTTCACTATGATTGGCCCCGGTTAACGGGATCACCTCATCTAAGAATTGACGAGCATAGGCTTGTACTTTCGCGCCTCGAACCGGATTGTACGTTTTGTTAATTGCGGCGCCATCTTCATCGCTAATAACGTCTGTGCCATAAAGCGCATCGTACAAACTTCCCCAACGGGCATTCGCGGCGTTTAAGGCGAAACGGGCATTCATTAATGGCACCACAAGCTGTGGCCCAGCAACGGTGGCCACTTCATCGTCAACATAGGTGGTGGTGATAGCAAAGTCTTCTTTTTCCACCACAATGTAACCGATATCCTGTAAAAACTGTTGGTATTTTTTCGGGTTAAAAGGCTGGTTTAGTGGGTCCAAGTGCCAGGCATCTATTTGTCTTTGAAAGTCTTGCCGAATGGCTAATAGCTGCTGATTTCCAGGAATGAACTCATCGAAGATATCGGCCATAGATTGCCAAAAATCTTCGACATCGATACCCGTACCCGGGATCACTTCATGGTTTACTAAATTATAAAGAGACTCTGCCACTTTATAACCGTGTTTGATCACTCTTTTATTCATATCAAAACCTATTACTTGTTAAGAATTATTGGCAATCCATATTGCCAGCAACTCACGCTCTTGTTCGGTCATTTGAGTTTTATTCATAAATGGCATGTCTTTGGCGTCAATTAC
Organism: Thalassotalea sp. 42_200_T64; assembly: GCA_002162925.1. Classification (GTDB taxonomy): domain Bacteria; phylum Pseudomonadota; class Gammaproteobacteria; order Enterobacterales; family Alteromonadaceae; genus Thalassotalea_A. Next base: position 26,957 of record MABC01000052.1, read on the forward strand.
TCGAGCTTTAATTCTCGGTGCCCATTGCTCAATAGAAGTCATATCATTAAAAACCACACCCGCGGGTGCTATGGTAAAGACATCATCGGTTGGTGTTGCTGAATGACAGCTGGCACACCGTTGTTCAATGATCGCTTGCACTTTGGCAATATTAACCGTTTGTCGTTTTTGCTCCGCCGTGAACTCAGTTGCACGAGGGGCAATGGCAAACGCGAGAATGATGGTGGCGACCACCGAACCCACTAACACCATAGGCTTTTGCTTACCAAAATGACGCAGGACAAAATACTGACGAACCGCGGCGGTGATTAAAATAATGGCAATTAACACTAACCAGTTCGCACTATGATTATAGGTCATCGGGTAATGATTTGAGATCATAATGAAGATGACCGGTAGTGTGGTATAAGTGTTATGGGTTGAACGAAGCTTTGCGTTTAAGCCGTAAGCTGGGTCTGGCACCGCTCCCTCTTCAACCGCTTTCACTAACGCCCGTTGTGACGGCATAATGCCGAAAAATACATTACCCGCCATGATGGTACCGATAATAGCACCCATGTGCATGTAAGCACCGCGCGCACTGAATACTTGGGTTAAACCGTAGGATAACGCGGTGCCGATAACAATTAAAATCACGCCTAAGATAACCCCATGTTCTCTTAATTTGGTTCTTACTAACACCTCATAACTGCCCACACCAACCACAATCGAACCAAGGCCTAAGGCAATCGCTTGAAATTGCGTTAAAACCGCTACGCGCTTGTCGATTAAATACGATTCAGCACCGACATAAAACATTAATGACAGTAATAAGAAACCGGTGATCCAGGTGGTGTATGCCTCCCATTTAAACCAATGTAAAGTGGTTGGCATTTTCTCGGGTGCCAGTTTGTATTTTGCTACTTCGTAAAAACCACCACCGTGAATGGCCCAAAGATCACCACCAATGCCTTTATCGGCTTTCCATTGTGGCGGGTTTTCTAAATGATTATCTAACCAGACAAAATAAAACGAAGCACCGATCCAGGCAATGCCGGTAATAAGGTGAGCAAAGCGAATAACTAAATTTAACCATTCATTAATATAGGGATCCATAATGTTCCTTAACTCTTTTATTTGTGAAAAGCTGAGTTAAACACGCTCACCCATGATATGAGTGGCTTTAACGTGGCGTTCATCGCCAAGCATGCTCAAAATAAATAGCTTTTCTGACAACGATTTACAGTATTGCATGCGTCTATCCATCAGCGGCGTGGCATGATAATCAAGCACAATAAAGTCAGCTTCTGCGCCTTTAGTGAAGTTACCTATGGTGCCCTCAAGATCTAACGCTATGGCTCCTCCTAATGTGGCCAAATAAAACGATTGAAATGGGCTAAGTTTATCCGAGCGAAGTTGTTGAGTTTTATAACCTTCGTTTAACGTACTCAACATTGAGAATGTCGTGCCGGCACCAATGTCTGTGCCGTAACCAACATTAATATCAAATTTTTGCGCCTGCTTCAGGTTAAATAAACCACTGCCTAAAAACAGGTTCGAGCTTGGACAAAAAGCAATGGCCGAGTCAGTTTCCCCTAAACGCTGACATTCACTGTCATGTAAATGCACACCGTGAGCGAAAACGCTGCGACGACCCAGTAATTGACTTTGATCATACACATCCAGGTAGCCTTTACTTTCAGGAAAAAGATCTTTAACCCAGGCAATCTCAGCTTTATTTTCGCTTAAGTGCGTATGTAAATATACGCTTGGGTTTTCCGCCAGTAATTGGCCCGCTTTATTTAATTGCTCACTTGAACAGGTAGGGGCAAAACGTGGCGTGATCGCATATTGTAAGCGATCGGTTTTATGCCATTTTTTAATCAAGGCTTTACTGTCGTCATAACCCGTTTGCGCGGTATCCGATAAGTAATCAGGACAGTTTTGGTCCATTAATACCTTGCCGCAAATCATCCTTAATTTTTTCTGTTGAGCGATAGTGAAAAATGCCTCAACCGATTCTTTATGCACAGTACCAAACACTAAAGCGGTAGTGGTTCCGGCTTCTAGCAACTGCGTTAAGAAGAACTCAGCCACTTTTTTACCATGCTCTAAGTCGGCAAATTTACGCTCAAATGGAAAAGTATAATTCTCTAGCCATTCGAGTAATTGTTCACCATAGGAGGCGATCATTTCAGTTTGTGGGTAATGCACGTGCGTGTCGATAAAGCCTGGCATCATTAACCCATGTTCATAATGAGTAACCTCTATGCTCTCATCCAATGTTGCTAACAACTCAGCGGCTTCACCAACTTGTTCAATTAGCCCATTTTTAATAATCAATAAACCATCTGCGATATACTGGTAACTGTCTTCGAGAGCAACTTTGCCTGGGTCGGCCAAAAAGTGCAGTAATTCGCCGCGATATACTTTTAACATGTTGTTTCACCTTTTTTCATGCGATCGCCTATTTTTGTTATTTATTGGCGATGTTTTATCTGATTAACCTAGCTTGCGATAACAAACCAAGTTAATTTATTTCTCGCTTGCTGCCTTTTTATCCTTGCCTTATGGCAACGTTGGCTGCTTCCAAGCTTTCTTCTCGTTCTGTTAATTTTGTTCATCTGTCTCAATTACTTAACTTTGTGCGATGACCAGTGAGCCATCCAATTCGAGGACATCACAGTTGTCGCCCTCACCGCCTCTATCGACCACTAAAAAGTCACTTTCGCTGCCAAGCGCAAGACAAAAGTGATGCCAGGTACCTTTGTGGTAATTTATCCCTTGATTGGAGTTGGCCAGAAAGACTTCAATATTATTGCGATCAAACTCACCAGCAGGGGCAACAACAATCAAATACGGGTTGTCTCCCATCGGAATAAACGCCTGGCTACCATGCGGGTGGCGTTCCATCATTTTAATGGCGATAGGTTGGGTTAACGGCGTTGAACGAAAAATATTGAGCAAGGTGTGACCCTCATGATCATTAACATCAACCTTGGCTAAATCGTGATAACGCTGAGTAAAGCCGTCATTAATGGCAAAGCTTTTTGCCTCAGCACTCGCTTCAATCACATCACCAAAGGCACTGAACGCATCCTTGGTCAGTGGTTTTGGCGTAACAATTTGCAAATTATCCGTCATCATAGTGTCCATTAAGTCTCGATTAACTACCACGATAAGTTGCATAACCGAATGCGGTTAGTAACAACGGAATGTGGTAATGACTGTTGCCGCCATCCAGTTCAAAGACAATATCAACGTACGGATAAAAACCATTTTCGTTATTGGCTTTGAAGTAAGTGCTAGTACCAAAGTGCATGCGATATACGCCAGCGGCAAGCACAACCTCATCGGCTAACAAGCCAGTTATCCGGCCATCAACATTGGTCACGCCAGAGGCTAATTGTTGCCAGCCATCATTGGTTTGTGTATATAAGGTGATAGGTAACCCTTGCGCTGGCAGTCCACGAGTTGTGTCTAATACATGCGTGGTGATTTGGCTCATAATAATTTCTCTAATCGTAAGTGGAATATTTTGCGCTGCTCTTCGGCAGCAGTGGCTAATTCGGTAGCTTTATCATTGGCTAAACGAGCCAGCAAAAGCGCCAGCATTTGTGCCGCGCTTTTACCGGTGGCGCAAACAATAAAAATAAAACCAAATTTTTCCAGATAATCGGCATTGCCTTTGGCCAAATCGACTAACACTTGTTCGGTGGCGCACTTGACTGAACTTTGCTCATCGCTGGCCAACTCTTTGGTATTGGCATATTTTGCCCGCAACGTATCCACATTACCGATTTGCGGATGACCTTCAAAGGCTGCCAAATAATCGGCTTGCGCCAGCTCTTGCCAGGCCAAATCCGCTCGAATAGTTACCGCACGCCTATCGGCAAAAGGACGGGCTTGCACCATAGCGCTCACCCAAGTTGCTGCCGTACAACACTGCATAAAAGTATGTGTCGCTTGCTCAACGGTTAGACTATTTAATTGTTCTAAATTCATTTCATCACCACTTAAGCGTTACGTTTACCAAATACTCGCATACGTGATATTCCGCCGTCTGGGAATATATTTAAACGTACATGGGTAAAGCTTTGCTCGGGGCTGACAACGATTTCATTAATAAATAAGTGTTCACGATGTGCATACAATTTGGTACGAGCAATAATGGCTTGCCATTTGTCTTCTTGCTGGCCATTGCTAAAATCATCACTGGTCGACACCAGCCCTTCGAGGGTGAAGGTGTCAGGGAAGTTACCTTTAAAGTGACAAGTATCCACGATCACTTTTTCAATGCTGCCACGGCACGCAAGTTTAACAATCGACCAGTCTGGCCCCGGATCACGGCGACGTTTGGTTTCCCAACCATCAGCCATGTCTTTACCACGGCCCGGCATGATTAAGTTGTTTTTATCACTAAAAAACATATCGCTTACCAGTAACGCTTTGCCGCCATTTTTAATGTAGGCTAAATCGATTAACTCGCCGTCAATAAAGTGCTTCCAATCAACATCGGCTTCACCATAAACACGAATACGGGCGATACCGCCATCAGGGAACATGTTTAAACGAATGTGAGTCCAGGCAGTATCATTGTTAAGAGCAAAAATATTTTGACTGTGCGCTGCTACTGACGCTTGCTCTAAAACGGTATGCCATACAGTATCTGCATTGGGTTCAACTTCACTGACACACGCTTCTACTGATACAGACTCAGGAGCATTGCCGCGGAAGAAGTTGGTATCGATGTCAAAACCACGAATAACACCTTTGATGCCAAGACGAATGATGCACCAATCGAACTCACGGCCGCTTTCTCTTTGGTGGGCACGACCATAGCTACGGCGAGATTCCCAACCGTCCATCCATTTACCTCTGTCGGTAAATTTATCATCGATAAAAATACCGCGACCGGGCTTGATCAGGTTTTCCATTTCGGCAAAAAAATCGTCACTGCAAGACAGGGTTTCACCGCCGACGCGTGCACTGGCTAAGTCAACACAGTGGTTTTTTAATTTACCTTCTAACGCAAGCGGCTCACCGCTTAATTGGTTTTGTTGTTGGCTATCTATGTCTTGCATCATCGCTTGCTTTTCCTAATTATCTGTCTAAATACTCGTCTGCTTATATGTTCTTGTTTGCTCAACGCCTTCTATCGAAGAGATAACGTCTAAGGCTTAAAGTCGCCCCTTAAGTAATGGTCTGCCTACGGGTGCATTGATAAATTCATCTTGCTGATATACATGCTGACCACGAACAAACGTATGCTGTACTTGCCCGGTTACTTTACGGCCAGCGTATGGCGTAATGTGATGACGATGTTTAATCATCTCATTAGTAATAGTGAATTGGGCATTTGGATCAAATACTAAAAAGTCAGCATGGTTGCCGATTTTAATTTCACCCTTAACCGTGTCTAAGCCTGCAAATTTTGCAGTTTCCGTTGCCATTAAACGCACAATATCAACTAAGCTAAAACCACGTTCTTTCGCTTCAGTCCAAATCAATGAAATGCCAAATTGTAGCGCTGAAATGCCACCCCATGCCTTTTCAATATCCCCCGTATCGATGTGCTTTAATTCAGGTGTGCAGGGCGAATGATCAGACACGATAAAGTCTAAGCGACCATCGGTGATCGCCTGCCATAAGTGTTCACGATTTTTATTTTCACGAATTGGCGGACAACATTTGAATAACGTTTTGCCATCGGGAATGTTTTCCGAGGCAATGGTTAAGTAATGTGGACACGTTTCAGCGGTAAAGCGTAAACCTTCGCTCTTTGCCTCGGCAATAGTTTCTAAGGCTTCATCCGAAGATAAATGCACGATGTGAACTTTACAATTATCGCCCTTGGCTTTTGACTCGCGAGCCATATCTAGCATTAATGAAATAGCATCATTTTCCCACTTTTTCGGACGAGACTCTAAAAAACTGTTGTATTTTTCATTGATAACAAGGTCATCAAAACTACCACAATCCAATTCCGCATGAATTAAATAAGGCACATCGTGTTTGGCTAAAATTGGCATTGCGGCGCGAATGTCTTTGGCTTCGACGTGTGGAAACTCTTTAATGCCAGAGTCGATTAAAAATGATTTAACCCCTAGTACACCAGCATTAAGCAATTCGTCTAAATCATCGATGTTTTGCGGGATAACGCCGCCCCAAAAACCACAATCGACCCATAATTTGTCCCCTACCGAATCAAGCTTTTCTTGAAACGCGGCTTTGGTGGTGGTGACCGGAATACAGTTTAATGGCATATCGACTAACGCGGTAATACCACCGGCAGCTGCCGCTTGAGTCGCGGTGTTGAAGCCTTCCCATTCGGTACGACCCGGTTCATTGATGTGTACGTGTGAATCAACCAAACCCGGCATAATGACTTGCTCAGCATAATCCAATACTTCACAGGATAACGCTTTTCCATAAGGGTGAATGGCATGGATAAGTTCGTCTTTAACTTCCACACAAGCGGCAACCATTTCACTGCTGCCGCTCTTACCGTTACTCGTGTTTACGATGACGTTTTTACTCTGTAGGGCAAAATGAGACATCTTGCTACTCCTATTTAAACGTTTAGCGAATGACTTACTGGCTAATCAAGAGTAAGTAATTGCTTAAATTCTTTCCTATGGATGCCCTGTTGTGATGTCGGGCGTGTTTTCATACCTGAGTTTGACGCTGAGGCTGCTCCAATATTTTGTTGAGCTAATTCTTTCTGCTCGGCTTGATAACAATTGATAACTTCTGCCGCAACTGACACTGCCACTTCCATTGGCAACTTACCGCTAACTTGTTCTAGCCCTATTGGACACTTCATCCGGGCAACCTGGTGTTGATCAAGATCACGGTGCTTGTAGCGCTGTTGAAAACGACGCCATTTAGTATCCGATGCAATAAGGCCTAAATAATTAAAATCGGCGCGTTTTAAAATGGCTTGTGTTATATCAAAATCCATCTGATGATTATGAGTCATCACAATGTAATAGCTATTTTCCGGCATGCTTGCCACTTCATCTTCTGGCTCTTCGCTAACCACTTGATGAACATTATGACAAGCATCCAGATTGACCGGAAATTGCTGTTCACGGCTATCGACCCATGTTACCTGGCAAGGCAATTGCGCTAACATAGGGATTAATACCCTACCCACATGGCCGGCGCCGAACAACATAATGTTTACCCCAACCGCGGCAAAATATTCAAACAACACACTGGCATTACCTCCGCAGCATTGACCTAAGTTACTGCCAAGTTGAAAGTGCTCTAAATGTTGGCAGTCTTTGCCGCTTGCCAGCATTTTTTGTGCATGCTTTATGGTTTTATGCTCTAAATGACCACCACCGATAGTGTCAAAGGTTTGCTCTTTGCTGATCACCATTTTGGTGCCGCTGTTTCTTGGCGTCGAACCAGAGACTCCAACTAATGTCACTAACACATAAGCCTTGCCTTGCTTACTTAATTGGTAAGCGGCGCTGTTCCAGTTCATCGACATAATAACCTCCTAGCCTTATGCGTTTGCTTTCATCGCTTCAACCGCCCAAAGCACGCGTTCAGGAGTTGCTGGTGTATCGAGTGCCGGGCTTGCTTGATAACCAGAGACACTCGAAATCGCGTCTTTAAGAGCAGACCAAACAGACATCCCCAACATCAATGGAGGCTCACCTACCGCCTTCGAGTTGTAGATGGTTTGTTCATGGTTTGGTTCATCCGGCATCAAGTTGACACGAAAATCAATCGGCGCGTCACTAATGGCTGGAATTTTGTATGTTGCCGGGTTATTTGAGAGTAAACGGCCCTGTTCATTCCACAGCAACTCTTCGGTGGTTAACCACCCCATGCCTTGAATAAATGCACCTTCAATTTGGCCGATATCAATCGCCGGGTTCAGTGAATGTCCGACATCATGCAAGATGTCGGCACGAAGTAATTTATATTCACCGGTTAAGGTATCGATTAAGACTTCTGATACCGCTGCACCCGTTGAATAGTAGAAAAATGGACGTCCCTTAGCGGTTGCTCGGTCAAAGTGAATCTTTGGCGTTTTATAAAACCCGGTTGACGATAACGACACACGGCCCATATAGGCTTGTTGAACAAACTCGGCAAAGGAGAATTTTTCAGCGCCAAGATGAACTTGGTTGTTGCGAAACACGACTTCGTCTGCACTGACCTTGTATTGTTCACAAGCGAAGTTGATCAGTCTTTGTTTAATGGTTTTGGCAGCCGCTTGTGCCGCTTTACCATTTAAGTCGGTACCTGATGACGCGGCCGTAGGTGAGGTGTTTGGAACTTTATCAGTACGAGTTGCGGATACGCCTACGGTATCTACGTCTACTTGAAACTCCTCGGCAACGATTTGTGCAACTTTGGTATATAAACCCTGGCCCATTTCGGTACCACCATGGTTTAAATGAATGGTGCCATCTGTGTATAGATGAACCAAAGCCCCTGCTTGGTTTAAATGTTGCACGGTAAATGAAATACCAAATTTAACTGGCGTTAAGGCAATGCCTTTTTTCAAAATGGTGTTTTCACGATTGAATTTGCTAATGCTTTGACGACGCGCCTGATAGTCTGAACTTTGTTCTAGTGCCGCAATAAGCTCAGCTATTTTATTATGTTCAACCGTTTGATGATAATGGGTTTCGTTACGCTCATCTTTACCATATAAGTTGATTTTGCGTATTTCTAACGGGTCTTTACCAAGATGACGGGCGATATCGTCCATAACCATCTCAATGGTCATCATCCCCTGCGGACCACCAAAACCACGAAACGCTGTGTGCGATACCGTATTTAGCTTACAACGATTGCCGGTAACCGTGGCTTGATCTAAAAAGTAAGCATTATCAGAGTGGAACATGGCTCTGTCGACAATCGCGTCGGATAAATCTGCTGAATAACCACAGTTGCCATTTACATTAATGTTAATGCCTTTGATTTGACCATTAGCATCAAACCCTACGCTGTAGTCATTTTCAAACGGGTGACGTTTGCCGGTCATACACATATCATCTGAGCGACTGAGTTTGAACTTAACCGGGCGTTTTGTTTCATTTGATAATAAAGCCGCAAGACATGCCCAAGGCGCGGCTTGTGTTTCTTTACCGCCAAAGCCCCCCCCCATACGGCGAGTATCGACAGTCACTTTATTGAGGGGAATAGCTAATACTTCGGCTACTAGCTTTTGCACTTCACTCGGGTGCTGTGATGATGAAAATATCGTCATGCCACCGTCTTCAGTAGGTTCTGCCGTTGAAATTTGTCCTTCAAGATAAAAGTGTTCTTGACCACCAACCGTGATTTCACCAGACAATTGATGTTCGGCTTGTTCAATCGCGGTCGCCGAATCACCTCGTTTCATGATAAACGGTGGACGTACAAAGTGTTGTTTGGCTAATGCATCTTTCACCGTCAGCACGGCTGCTAATTCTTCATATTCGATCTTGGCGAGTTTAACCGCACGTAGTGCTAAGTCGTGGCTTGTGGCGGCAACGGCGAATATTGGCTGGCCAACGTATTCAACTTTACCAATAGCAAGCACCGGGTCGCCTGGAAATACCGGGCCAATGTCTGTATGCCCGGGAACGTCGTCTACCGTAATAACCGCCACTACACCTTCGGCAGATTTTACTGCGCAAAGGTCTATACTTTTGATATTGCCATGAGCGATAGTGCTCTGCCCAACGGCAGCGTGTAACTGCCCTGTTAGCTCTGGTCTATCGTCAATATAAAGCGCTTCACCGCTTACATGTTTGTCGGCACTTTCATGTTTCTTTGCTCGTCCAACGCCACCTAAACCAACAGTCTCACTTTCATTGTTGATAGTATCATTAGAGTGATTTGCATCGATAAGGCTACGCATAATTAACTACCCGTGTTTCAATATTTCTACTTTGTAATTCTAAGTAACATTTTTGTATTAAGTTTTGCGCAACTTTCATCCGGTATTTGTCACTGGCACGAACATCTGTCATCGGTTGGAAATCTTGTGTTAATGCTTGTTGGGCAGCCGCAATATTGTCACGGTTAAGCGGCTTGTTTAATAATGCCGCTTCACACCGTTTGGCACGCATTGGAATAGCTGCCATACCACCAAAAGCAATACGCACCTTGGTGGCAACATTGTCTTCAAGCTCTAAGAAAAATGCACCAAGGACAGCTGAGATATCGTCATCAATACGTTTTGAAATTTTATAAAGCTTAAGCACTTGCCCTGGCTTTGCTTTTGGAATGTAGATGTCTTTGATGAATTCAGAATCGTTTAGGTCGGTTTTTTTGTAAGCAACAAAATAATCTTCTACTGCTATTTTACGTGCGCTGTCACCACGCTGCAGGGTCATTTTTGCCCCTAAAGCAATTAACGCTGGTGGCATATCACCAATTGGCGAAGCGTTACCAATGTTACCGCCTAAGGTGCCGTTATTGCGCACTTGTCTTGAACCAATACGTTCTATCATTGCACCAAGCTCATGATATTCATCATTTAGCATTGGCGTAAATTCACTATAAGGTACGGCTGAGCCAATAATAAATTGCTCATCGTTATTTTCTAGCGTGTGTAACTCTGCTACATCACCTAAGTACACCAAGTCATTTATGGTGTTTAAGTTTTGCGTTACCAAAAGCGCCAAATCGGTACCACCGGCAACTAAGGTTGCGTTTGGCTTGGCAATTAATTTTTGCGCAAGTTCGGCAATGCTTTTTGGAGCAAAGTAACTGTGATTGGTATTTGCCAGCGTTACCGAGGGTAATTGTTTGAAATGATTTAACTGCTGTACGGTTTGTTTATAGTGCAGGGCAAATGAATCGGCTTCTGCATGTTCACTTGACTCCATCGCGGCATCGATTATCGAACGATAGCCGGTACAACGACACAAGTTACCAGCAAGAGCTTCGACCACTTCAGCCCTGCTTGGCGTGTTGTTTTGTTTATGTAAAGCAAACGACGACATCACAAATCCTGGTGTACAAAAACCACATTGTGAACCGTGGTTATCAACAATAGATTGTTGTACATGATGCAACTTTGCACCTTGTTTAAGATGTTCAACCGTGATCAGCTGTTTACCATGTAAGCTACCAACAAAGCAGATACATGAATTAATCGATTTGTATTTGAGCTCCTGATCCTTGCTGGTTAATTCTGCCACGACAACGGTACAAGCACCGCAATCACCCGAACTACAACCCTCTTTGGTGCCAGTATTAAACTGTATTTCGCGTTGGTATTGCAGGACCGTCAAATTCGGGTCGATGTTTTCTATGGTCACAACGTCGTTGTTTAATAAAAAATGAACTGTACTATTTGTCATAATTTGTTCCGTTTTTGATCTGGTCGAATTGGTGAATGATCAATTTGCTCTGACTTAAATATACCAGAATAGAAACTTGACACAAATGTCAATTTTAAAAAATATGTAACTATTGTTAATAACGAGCAAATAGATTTGTATGTAATGACTGCATTCACAACTAAATTAACTATTTACAAACCCACAGATAAAATAAAAACCATTTTAAATCAGCCAGTTACAAATTAAGTGTAGTATCCAATAAATTTTCATCACCTTTATGTGCAAGCAAAATTCGGCGCTAAAATTTATTTGCTAAATAACGCTGAATGGTAATGAAATCGACCAGTTTGACTGACATATCCATAGCCTGAGGATGAAAAAGACCTTGGGTAAACCACTAAAATTTTACCCCGTGAAGGAAAATTATGCCCGCCACAATGGGCAAGTCTGGTTGCTGTTGGTAGATGAGAGATAAGCTGAGCTGTTATTCGCTCAGCGTCGGAGCTGAGATGAAATGATGAAAATGTTTTGCCTGGATTTATATAATGTCTAAAAAGCTTAACAGCCAAGGCAAGATGAATGCGGTGGTAAATGACGCTAGGGCCATACCTAATCCAGAGAAAGCCCCCATGGTATTACTTTCTTTAAAGGCAACTGCGGTCCCTAAGCCATGAGAGGTTAAGCCCATAGCAAAGCCTCTGTACCTATCATCTTTAACCCCTACTAATGAAAAAACTTTCAATCCGATAACTCCACCTAATACCCCTGTGGTTGCAGCTAAGCCGGCAGATAAGGACACGATCCCGCCTATTTGCTCAGAGATCCCCATAGCAACCGGGGTGGTAACCGACTTAGGCGCCAATGATATTTGTGTTGCAATACTGGCACCCATTAAATCGGCAATACCTATGGCACTTAACGCACCAATAAAGACCGAAGCAAGTAAGGTAATAATAATGGGCACTAACAACTTTTTAATTCGATGTAACTGGTGATACAACGGAATGGCTAATGAAACGGTAGCCGGTCCAAGCAAGAAATGAATAAACTTACCTCCGGCAAAGTAATCCTGATAACTAATTCCGGTTATTAACAGCACACTAACCACCACCACCATAGAGGTAATGAAAGGGCTCAAGATAGGTTTGTAATTTGACTTTTTATACAGGTACATGGCAAATACATAAGCCAGTAAGGTTAAACTAATCCCCGTTAAAGGAGAGCCTTGTATCATTAGCCAAATGGCTGAAAGTTTTTCATTAAAGGTCATGCTTTGTCTCTTTCACCAAGAATTTGCTAGCAAAAGACATCATTAACGCTGTGCTCGCCAGCATGATGACAGTACTGCCTATCAGGGTAATGGTTATTGCCAGCCATTCATTCATCAACAACTCGAAATGCGCCATCAAGCCGACACTGATAGGCACAAACATTATCGACAAATGTCCCAACAATGTCGTTGATGCGGTATTTAATGGTTTGCCAACACTGCCTTTAACAATGAGAGCTGCCAGCAACAACACGATACCGACGACTGGCCCAGAAACCGGTAATTCGAAAAAGATGACTAGCATCTCACCCAATAACTGAAAGATTAATAACAAGGCGAAGCCTAAGATAAAGTCCATTGAGAGCCCTTACAAATGGTGAATTTAAGCATATGGAGATTGGATCATAAGTAAATGATAGCAGCAGTAAATTACAATTTCATTTGATTTATCTAACGGGAGCATTTATGGTAGAAAAACACAAGTGGTCCGACGTCTAATGAGTTGATGGCGACAAACAAGGGCACTTGCCTAACCACAAGCCTAATTTAGTGACAGTTAATGTGGCTAATAATCATTTTAATTTTTCAGAGATTGTTGAGTAAAACATGCCAGAGTATAAAGCCCCAGTACGTGACACCAAGTTTGTCATGCAAGAACTTCTAAACTGTGAACAGCATTATCAAACCTTAGGGTATGAGGACGCCAGCATCGACATGGTAGATGCCATCATCAGTGAAGCCGCTAAATTTAATGAGCAAGTGCTGGCGCCAATTAACCAGATAGGTGATCAACAGGGTTGTAGCTGGAATGATGGTGAAGTTACTACTCCCGATGGCTTTAAAGAAGCTTATCATCAATACATAGAGGGTGGCTGGCCGACGCTGTCACAACCTGTCGAATTTGGCGGTCAAGGTCTGCCATCGTCATTAAACACCGCGATAGGCGAATTTAGCTCTGCCGCCAATCACAGTTTTGCCATGTACCCAGGGTTAAGCCATGGCTGTATGGCAACTCTGGAAGGCCATGGTAGTGAGCAACTAAAACAGATGTTCTTACCAAAGTTGGTAGAAGGTAGCTGGACTGGCACCATGTGTTTAACCGAAGCACATTGTGGTACCGATTTGGGCATGTTACGCAGCAAAGCCGAATTAAATGACGATGGTACTTATCGCATCAACGGCAGCAAAATATTTATCTCTGCTGGTGAGCATGACCTGTCAGACAATATTATCCATGTGGTGATTGCCCGTATTCCTGGCTCACCTGCTGGCACCCGTGGTATTTCCTTATTTATCGTACCAAAATTTAACGTCAATGATGACGGCAGCATCAGTGATAAAAATGGCGTCAGTTGTGGTTCTATCGAACATAAAATGGGCATTAACGGTAGCTCTACCTGTGTGATTAATTTTGACAACGCCACCGGTCATTTAATTGGTGAAGTTAACCGCGGTTTACATTGCATGTTTACCTTTATGAATGCTGCTCGTCTGGGCGTTGCCAACGAAGGCGTGGCAGCCGCCGAAGCCTCATTTCAAGGCTCATTAGCGTACGCCAAAGATCGTTTACAAATGCGCTCGATGTCAGGCCCAAAAAACCCTGACGGCCCTGCCGACCCCATTATTGTACACCCCGATGTGCGACGCATGCTATTGACGCAAAAATCCATTAGTGAGGGCGGTAGAGCGTTAATTGCTTACTTATCGCAGCAAGTGGACATAGTTCAAGCCAGTAATGATGATGCGGAAATCGCCAAAGCAGAAGCGAACCTGGCATTACTCACGCCAATCGCCAAAGCCTTTTTAACGGAAGTTGGCCTTGAATGTACCAGCCATGGTGTGCAAATATTAGGTGGCCATGGTTTCATCAAAGAATGGGGCATGGAACAGTTGATGCGAGATACCAAAATCAGTTGTTTGTACGAAGGCACCACCGGCATCCAGGCGCTGGATTTGCTTGGCCGAAAAGTACTCGGCAGCAAAGGCGAGTTATTAAAAAGCTTCGCTTCAGAGATTGCCAGTTTTTGCTATGCCAATGGCCAAGACCCAGCATTAAGCAATTACTGCCTGACTCTTGGCGGTTATGTCGAAGAGCTAGGAAAATACACCCAAGAAATTGCCGCAAAAGCGATGAAAAACCCGGATGAAGTCGGCGCTGCCTCGGTTGATTACCTCATGTATGCCGGCTACGTAACCCTTGCCTATTTTTGGGCGCGTATGGCAAAAGTTGCCAATGAGAAGTTGGCACAAGACTCGACAGAAACGGCGTTTTATCAAGCCAAAATTAAAACGGCCAAGTTCTATTTTGATCGAATTTTACCAAGCGCTAAAGGTCATGCTGCCTGTATGGAAAATGGCGCCGAAAGTATGATGGCGCACACCGTCGAAGATTTCGCTTTCTAAAGCAAAAGAAAATCGGCTTAGCGCTCTTTATGATTGCGATTATAAAGAGCGTTCGCAACAACCACAGCTATCAGCCCGCTATCATTTATTTTGCTACACTTTCTTTAACATCAAGTTGATTAAGCTAGAGAGACTAGTGATGAATACTATTTCACATCGGATCGGCATCAAGGCAGATATCAGCCGGGTATTTGACGCGCTAACAACCAATCGAGGGTTATCGCAATGGTGGACCAAACACACCATTGGCGATGCCAGCATTGGCAGCATATTGACCTTTAATTTTCCTGACCATGGCCCAAGCTTTAAAGTGGTAGAAGTCATCGCCAATAAACGGGTGCATTGGCAGCACCACGGTGACGTGCCTGAACAATGGCAGGGCACGTCGGTGATTTTCGAATTAACTCAGGATGAGCAACAAACCTGGTTGCATTTTTACCACAAAGACTGGCAACAGCCGTGCAGTTTTATGAGCCATTGCAGTATGAAATGGGCGGTATTTATGCTCAGCATAAAACAGTTCATTGAAACCGGCTGTGGCAGTCCTTTCCCGGATGATATTCAAATCGATCATAATGACTGAGCACTTAACTCAGAGAATAATTTTGTTGAAGAAAATCTGTAAGATGGATATGACAGTTACCATGAAATTTTGCTAAGGTAAAGGTTAGTTTCTAACATTGCTTGGGTAGGTCTGGAAGTCTTGCGAACGCGAATTTTTGCTTTTCTGAAGTGTTTTATGCTGTTGGCGACGACGTCAGCATGGGCCGCGCCGGATCAAAACTGGACAGTACAGGATACAACTAATGATTGCTCGGGTTCAGTTCAACAAGGTACCGCTAGTTGTCAGGATTACGCAACCGATTTATATGAGAATATTGACTACAGTTCAAATGGAGCTTTAAGCTCTGATATACAAACGTTACGAACAGGGTACGATAAAAAGTACTTTTATTTTGAAGTCGATTTTTGCCGGTGACTGGAGCGAGGCGTCTTCGACCGGGCATAGCATAGTTATAGAATTTGATGTTGACTCCGATGTTGAAATCGGGCGAGCTGATTACTATATAGGCATTTATCAAAAAACAGAATTTAATAATAGTACGTGGCAAGATGCTTACATTACTGGCGGTTATGAATCTTATGAGGATGCCAACGATGATGTTGGTGGACCGCAAACCTTGCTCTCCGATTTTGGCGGCTCCTCTGGTGATGGCTATGAGACCGATGTTAAACAACGCAAAGATAGGGTTTGGGCACGGATTATCGACGGCAATTTTCAATTAGCGGTTAAAAGCAATCTATTGGGTGATCCAGAGCTTGCATTTATGCGTGTCTGGAGCCGTCAATCATCCAGCCTTCCGAAAGATAAATTATATTTTCATGATCAAAATCAGAATAACTCCTCTGATATCTCGCAAATTGATAACCTCTGTGGTTTGCCTATTCACGCCAACTGCGGCGGTGTCGGCCCCGCGCTCGAGCCAACATTGATAGTAGACAAGTCATCGAATGCCAGCGTTGCCGCTCCGGGGGACACCATTATTTACACGGTGCTGGTGTCAAGTACCGCTGACGGGGGAGATGCCCTAAGCATCGTTGTCATTGATGACCTGAGCCCATATTCGGTTTTATACCTTGATGCCTATGGAACAGATACTCCCTTCCAATTCTTGCCGGAAACTTCAGGCCTGAGCATGGGGACTCCTGTGTATTCAGATGACGACGGCACAACATTTATCTATGTACCCAGTGGCCCATTAGATAGCAATGTTACCGATGTGAGCATACCGATGACGGGGATGATGAGCAGTGGTAACTATTTCATATTGAACTATCAGGTTCAGGTGAAATAAATTATCGCCCACAGCCATTAACTGCCGTAGATACCTCTGCCATCGCCAGAACATAGCTTTGTGACCCCTTTGTTCTAAATGTTGAACAACCGCAAGAGACAACGACTTCAGGATGGGTCACTACCACGAGATTTGCTTCAGCCAAGTTATTTATAACTGTCTTAACTTTTCGTCCAATTGATACTTTTTGTCGGTAACAATCGCCTCTAACGTCGCGACTCTCTCTTTCAGTGTATTCAGTTCGGCATAATTACTCGGCTTTGGTTGACTGGTGTTCACCCCGAACCACTCCGCACTTCCCAGCCCCAGGTTATCCGCTTGCAAATTTAAGCCAAGATCATACTTTTTATCGACCCAGCTTAAGCCCACTATTAATGCCATGATAGCGCTAAATAATAGTAAAAATCCCATCATTTTTTATCCTCAGTTGTGTTAATACCAAGCTGACTAAATATCTGCTCATTTTTAATCCATAGTCTGGTGAAACTGAGTTTTATTACAAATAATTAACAGAATTTAAACCGTCCATGGTAATTCTAAGTTAATTCATCCCTGAATTAAAAAAATAGTCACCTTAGTGGCCATGTTGATGGCCCAATATTCGTGATAATCTGAATACAACGACATTAAATCACTGAGAAGCCCGATTGCTGTTAACCGAATTTAATACTTTAAACTTTTCTCCATCCTGTGAACGTAATAAACAAGTCATTGCTGAGCAGCTGTTATGCCATTTTAAAAGCAGCATAGCCGTATTGGAAATTGCTAGCTTCTCGGGACAACATGCCGCGCACTTTGCTCCGCTTTTACCGCATCTGAGTTGGCAGCCCAGTGATTTAGCTGAACATATAACTGCCTTAACTGAAAATATTGCGCTGGCAAATATCAATAACATTGACACGCCAATTGCGTTAGACGTAAGCAATACGAATTTATGGCCTGAGCACCAATATGACGGCATTTTTAGTGCTAACAGCTTACATATAATGTCTTGGGCGCATGTCGAATATTTTTTCAAAAACCTGCAACCATGTCTCGCCGAAAATGCGGTATTGTGTATTTATGGTCCGTTTAAATATCACGGTGAATTTACCAGCCGATCGAACGCCAATTTTGACCTTTGGTTAAAAGATAGAGACAAGGTTAGTGGCGTCAGAGATTTTGAAGCGGTCAATAAGTTGGCTGGAAATATCGGTTTTACCCTTCAACAAGACATTAGCATGCCAGCCAATAACCAATTACTGATTTGGCAAAGATAATTCGGGTTTGTCAAGTAGCAGGTGATTATCAAATGGAATAATCAATTTGGTATTATTTAACTTGGCTTTTTGCCGCGAGAAAATACGAAGAACACAATACCCAGTAAGGTCCAGCCCAACACCATGGCCCACTCATACGGCCAAAGAAGTGCCCCAGGGCCCCAGGGCATATACACCCAGCCCAAACAAATGCTTACCAGCAGCGCGCTCCAGCCGACAAATTTACCGTGTTTTACTCGAAATGGCCGAGGCATATCCGGTTCGGTTTTACGTAATTTAACAAAAGCATAGGCCACCATGCCATAGCCAATAACCACAGCAAAGCTGCCGGCATCAATTAACCACACCAAAATGGTTTTACCAAAAAACGGTGAGATACAACACAGTAAGCCGATGAAAAAAATTGCCATATACGGTGTGTTGTATTTAGGGTGAAGCTTGGCAAACACCGCCGGCAGCATTTGGGCTTGTGCCAAGGCAAACATTGCCCTGCTGCCGCCTAAGATAAATGCATTCCAGCTGCTAATAATGCCGGCAACACCGGCTATTACCATTAAATTACCGGCCCACTGCCCGTTCCAAACATTTGCATTGGCATCGGCAGTGGCCATCGAACTGGTGGTTAACTGTTCATAATTCATCGACAATGCAACCGCTAAGGAGATGAGGCTATACCAGAGAATCGCCATCACTACTGAAATAACCAATATTTTGCCAATCGATTTCGGCGGTAAATTTATTTCTTCCGCCGATTGCGGGATTACATCAAACCCTATCAGCAGGGCCGGGATCATCGTTAATACGGCAAAGAAGCCATGATAATCATCGACAAATAATGGTGTCACATTGCTGTAATCAAACTCAATGGCTACTCCCGTGATGAACATGACACCCACAATTAAAAAACAGGCGGTAATGGTAGTTTGCACCACCGCCATAAACTTAACGCCCCAATAGTTCACCAGAGTCAAAGCTAACGTGGCAAACACCCCAATAAAGGCATAACTCATATAAACATCCGCATCAAAAACCGACCATAAGTAGCCGACTTTTAAATCAGGAAATAAGTATTCAAAGGCAGTAGGCAATGCCGCTGATTCAAACGTAGGTACGGTAATATACGCCATTAGAATTGCCCAGGTACAAATGAATGAGCCGGTTCTACCAAAGGCTCTTTCAGAATATACGTGCTCACCGCCTACCTTGGGCATTGCCGAAACTAATTCTGCATAGGTTAAGCTGATCAGTAATATCGCGGCGCCACCAACCAAAAATGCCAGCAAGGTGCCGAAAGTACCGGCCGAAGTTAGCCAAACACCGGTCATGATCACCCAGCTCCAACCAATCATCGCGCCTACGGCCAATACCAGTACTTCTTTGCGTGATAACGTGCGAACTAAGCCTACGCTTGACATAATCTGTTATACCCTTGTTTTTATTAATATATTAATAAATCAGTATTGTCGGCTTTCACCAATAATGCCAGCCTACAAACTTGCACTAACAATTACATTTGAGTAACAGCATAAATTCACAGCTCAAAGGAAATCAGTTAAGATAGCGCAACATTTATCAATTATTTGCTGTTATGCGCATTTTTATTTTTACCCTATTATTACTATTTCCTTTAGCGAGCAACGCTCAGTCTACTACGAAACCTAAAACAGCAGATCCGGACAAAATGGTGCGTAAATTTGCTGAAATGCATCAACAACTGATGCCTGTTGTTGCCGTGGCCGATATGTTCTATGGCTGTAATATTAGCAGCGAGCAAACTCAATTTAGCCTGCAGAATTTAATTCATAATATGGATAAAGACGTGCTTGCAACTAAACTAAGCAACTGTTTAGGTGAAGAAAATATTGCTTCCGATAAAGCACTAAATTTTGGCTTGCAAGGCTGTTTTATTGACCAGATGTCTCATCTACCTGACGCACAAAGAAAGCAAAGATTGCTCGAAGTAAATGACATCATCAAACTATTGCCAAGAGCCGAGCGGCAAAAAAGTTTTACTCAATGTGTGAACAATCAAACGTTGAAGTATTTGAATCAAGATTAAGCCGTGTTCATTATTCGATGAATATGAGCCCTGTTGTTCCAATCTGCATAAGAATATAGTCAGCTAGGTGCTTATTAAAAGTACTAGAACAGGCAAGTATTGTTGCAAAATTATTTTCGTTTTTTCAAATTAACTCCTATTCTTACTATTGATAAAAATCTTTAGATCAGGAGTTAGTGATGAAAGGCAGTCAAAATGTTATCGATAGCTTGAATAGTTTATTGGCAAATGAATTAGCCGCGATAGATCAATATTTTATTCATTCACGGATGTACGAAGACTGGGGATTGAATAAACTCTATGAGCGCCTGGAACATGAACGTGAAGAAGAAACCGAACATGCCGACTGGTTAATTAAACGTATGTTATTTCTCGAAGGTAAACCCAACATGGTCAAACGTCGAGATTTGCTCGTTGGCAGCAATGTCAAAGAAATGATGGCCAATGATTTAATTCTCGAAATGGAAGTGGTTGCCGCGGTGAGAAATGTAATTGCTATTTGTGAGCAAGAGCATGATTATCAGTCACGCGAAGTTTTAGAAAAGCTGCTTTATGATACCGAAGAAGATCATGTCTACTGGCTCGAACAGCAGCTAGGTCTGATTGATAAAATCGGAGTTGAAAATTATATTCAATCACAAATGGGCGACAGTCCGGCAGCAGAATAAATAGAATAAGGCGAACCACGATGAAAAGCAGCACCGAAATAATTATGCAGTTAAATAATGTATTGGCTAATGAACTCATTGCGATAAACCAGTACTTCTTGCATGCCCGCATGCATAAAAATTGGGGCTTCGAGAAATTAAATAAAGCGGATTATAAACGTTCGATTAAAGTGATGAAGAATGCCGATGAGATCATCGAGCGAGTATTGTTTTTAGAGGGGCTGCCAAATTTACAGCATTTAGGGCGATTGCGTATTGGCCAACATTGTGAAGAAATGATCCAGGCCAATTTAGATTTCGAAATGGACTCACGAACTACTCTGGTAGTGGCAATAAGTCTTTGTGAATCGGCACAAGATTATATTAGCAGAGACATGCTTGAAGATATTTTAGAACATCAGGAAGAACAGATTGACTGGTTAGAAGCACAACAGTTTTTAATTGAGAAATCGGGTTTGAAAAACTATCTGCAGGCGCAAATATAAGCTCGTCCTATTTGCGTAGAATGAGTTAAGCCGCCTCTGCCGCTAAATCGTAATTAACGGTCATGTCAGTCAGGATATTTTTGGCAAATTGCACACACTTGCCACATTGGCTGGCAACATTTAATTGTTCACGCAATTCTTTCATCGTGCCTGCACCCTGCTCAACCGCAGCAGCAATATCTTTTTCTGTAATGGCATGACAAATACAAATAAACATAGTTAAAAACCTAAAGTGTCGCTTTTCAGCAAGTATCGATGAATTGATTGCATGTTAATCTAAATAATAATGATTATCAACAAGATTTGTGTTAATTATTGTTACTACTTTTGTTAGTATATCCTTCTTTCAAAGAAACCCCCTTGAATAGAATGACTTAGGGTTGATACCATACGGGGGAAAAATTTTTCATTTAACCTGATCTAAATACCACCACATTCAGGTTATTAAATAATCTAATAAAGAAGAGACTTCTCGTGAATAAAAGCGTTATCACAAATTTAATTGCCCTGTTTATTGCCGTCACTGGCTATTTGTTAAAGCATGACATGTTGTTTTATGTGGGTATTTTTGCCGTATCCGGTGCCATTACCAACAGTCTGGCTGTCCACATGTTATTTGAAAAAGTACCAGGACTGTATGGCTCAGGCGTTATTCCTGCCCGATTTGAAGATTTTAAAGTCGGTATTCGCGATTTAATGATGAAGCAATTTTTCACCGAAGCGAACATCGATAAATTTTTATCGGAAAAAGGTGGTGCCGCCAGCCATTTAAATTTCACTCCGATTATTGAAAAAATAGATCTGGAACCAGCCTTTGATTCATTACTAAAAACCATCGAAGAGTCTTCGTTTGGCGGTATGCTGGCGATGTTCGGTGGTAATGAAGCCTTAATGCCGTTAAAGGGATCTTTTATTGAAAAAATGAGAGGCTCGTTAATCGAGATAAGTGCGAGCGATAACTTTAATGAATTGGTTCGTGACGAACTGGAACAACCTGAAGTGATGGGCTCAATGCGCGATAAAGTGGAAGACATCATTAACAAACGATTGGATGAATTAACACCGAAAATGGTCAAAGACATTATTCAGGAAATGATCCGTAAACATTTAGGTTGGCTGGTGGTTTGGGGTGGTGTCTTTGGCGGTCTCATCGGCTTGATTTCGGCAAGTATTCTGTAAATAACAATTTCCAGATAGTGGAATGAAAACGTATTAAAAGTTACAAAACTTGTACCGTTTGCCTTAATTTTCACCGCTATCTGGTATATGCTTGCTCTTTAACACTTAGGCATTCAACACGAATGCCGCAGCTAAAAGGTAAAAGGCACCATGTTCGGTTATTTATCAGCACTGCCAGCCGATCCTATCTTAGGGTTATTGGCCAAATACAGAAATGACGAAAACCCTAATAAAATTGATTTAGGCGTAGGCGTATATAAAGATGAATCTGGTATTACACCAATTCTTGATTGCGTAAAAGCCGCTGAAAATTTCCGTTTCACCAATGAAGATAGCAAGGTATACATTGGCCCTACCGGTTCTCCATTGTTTAATGAAGAAATGACCAAACTCATTTTTGCTGAGCATAAAGTGATCAGCGAACATCGTGTACGTACGGTTTCCACCCCAGGTGGTACTGGCGCGCTGCGAGTTGCTGCCGAGTTTCTCAGTTCATGTAAACCCGGTGCTACTATTTGGGTAAGTGATCCAACCTGGGCGAACCACACCGGTTTGTTTACTGCTGCGGGTTTGACGGTAAAAACGTACCCGTATTACGATTACGAAAATAAATCGTTAAAGTTTGCCGAAATGATGACGGCTTTAGCCAATGTCGGTAAAGATGACGTTGTGCTGTTACACGCCTGTTGTCACAATCCAAGCGGTATGGATTTAAATCAACAACAATGGCAACAAGTAGTAGCATTGGCCGCTGAAAACAAATTTACGCCTTTTATCGATATGGCGTACCAGGGTTTTGGCGATGGTTTAGATGAAGATGCCTATGGTGTGCGTTTAATGGCCGAAAACGTTGAAGAGATGGTGTTAGCAAGTTCTTGCTCGAAGAACTTTGGTTTATACCGTGAACGTATCGGTGCCTGTTCAATCATCGGCAAAGATTCAGTCACTGCCGATATCGCCAATTCAGTATTGCTGTCGGTAGTACGGGGCATTTATTCAATGCCGCCGGCACACGGTGCTGCTATTGTTGAAACCATTTTGTCATCCGATGAACTGCGCCAACAATGGTTTGCTGAGCTTGCCATCATGCGTAACCGCATTAATGATAACCGACAGTTATTAGTGGATAGCTTAATTAGCCAGGGTGTGACTCGCGACTTTGGTTTTATCAATAGCCAAAAAGGCATGTTCTCGTTCTTGGGCATTACCCCTGAGCAAGTACAGCAATTGCAGGATGAATACAGTATTTACATGGTAGATTCAAGCCGCATGAGTATTGCCGGCATTAGCGACAATAATGTTGAATACTTAGCACAAAGCATTGCCAAAATTATCTAAACTAGATAATTATCTAAATAAAAAAAAGCTCCTTTGGGAGCGTCAGACTAATGACAAACCCCATCATTTTTGATGGGGTTTTCTTTTATTAGCAGCCGTAGGCTGCGATCGCGATATTTTTGGAAATCCCTTACCGTTGAATATCTTTATTATAATGTTACTAATGTGCCTCTCCTTGCTCGATTACTGAAGCTATCCCTTGGAAAAACGGTGAATAGGCTTCTAGTAAGCCTCTACCAAAGCCATTTTCTTCATCTTTTGTGCGGTTGCTGCAAGT
>MABC01000059.1 GCA_002162925.1 Thalassotalea sp. 42_200_T64
ATAAATTGCTTTTAAACCCATCGAAGAAGCGCTTGAGCAATCCCACTACGTCGTTGCAGCTATTTGTAAGGGAATAACCATTACTACATAACTGCGCCTTGTATTGGAATCGCTCAAGCACTCTGAAACCTGCATCTTGAAGTGGAGCGGGTATATAAGCAAACGTATTGGGAGACAAGTAATGAGCGATAAAGCAGAGCAACAACATCCAATCGGTATCTATCTAAAGATCTGGCTACTGTTATTTGTACTGAGCACCATGTCGTATCTGGTGGATTATTTTCAGGTTCAGGGGCTACTCCGCTGGACCTTAATTATCGTTTTTATGCTATTAAAGGCCGGATTGATTATCAGTATTTTTATGCACGTAAACTGGGAAAAGCTGTCGTTGAAGTTATTGCTGTTTGTCCCTCCCATTGCCATTTTAATACTGATTGCGCTGATGGCCATCGAAGCAGACTATACCTATTTAAACCGTATTGATTTTATCAGTCCTGATCAATAAGCAACTAACCTTTTAAGTGAACAGCAATGGCTAAAATTACCGTAGCAACACATGACATTCAGGGCTCCTGGCAAGACTATCTGACCTTATGCAAACCAAAGGTTGTGTTGTTACTGCTCATTACCGCGTTTGTTGGTATGCAACTCACCATTACCGATGTCAAGCAGCTAAGCTCACCAGATCGCTTATTCACCATGCTTTTGGCGTTAATTGGCATTGGCTTTGCGGCAAGTGCAGCGGCAATTGTGAATCATTTAGTCGATGCTAACATTGATGCCAAAATGCAACGAACCAAACACCGCCCTATGGTATTAAAAACGGTATCCTATGGCAGTGCTATCTTACTCGCTATCTCGCTTTCGCTGATATCTATGTTTATCTTAATCGCATTTATTAACCCGTTAACGGCTTTATTAACGTTTGCTGGTTTGATCGGATATGCGTTCATCTATACCTTTTATTTAAAACATAAAACCCCGCAAAACATTGTTATTGGTGGTTTATCTGGCGCCTTACCACCTTTACTTGGTTGGACCGCTATGACGAACGACATAAGTACTAACGGTTTAATGCTACTGGCTTTCATATTTGTCTGGACCCCTGCGCACTTTTGGGCTTTGGCGATAGACAGGGTGGAAGATTACAAAAAAGCGAACGTCCCTATGTTGCCAGTGGTTAAGGGCATAAGCCACACCAAAAGCTGTGTATTGGTTTATACCATAATAACTGTTGCCGTCAGCATGCTTCCGTATTTTAACCAGTTAAGTAGCGGTT
Source organism: Thalassotalea sp. 42_200_T64 (assembly GCA_002162925.1). GTDB lineage: Bacteria > Pseudomonadota > Gammaproteobacteria > Enterobacterales > Alteromonadaceae > Thalassotalea_A. The sequence goes on from MABC01000059.1 coordinate 1,280, forward strand.
GGTATTTACTCATTTCGATAGTTGCAGGTACCTGGTACTTATCGCATGCGGTGAAACTAAAATATTTTGCGACGGCCAAAACCGCGATAAAATGTTTTTATGCTTCTATCTACTACTTGTTTACTATTTTTGTCGCCTTACTGTTTGATCATTATTTAATGTTATTAACTTAACCAAGCATTGTTGAAGATGAGTGATGGAGAAACTACACCGTTAGCTAGATTCAGTAAAAGAGCTTTATCTGCGTTACTGGTATTGATATTGGTAATCAGCACGATATCGGCATACCGTTCACTTTCTAAACAGCAGCAAGACTACCCGGTACCCATCATCCAGGGGAAAATATTAAGAACCCCGTTAATCTTGTCTAATTTTGAACTAGTCGATCAAAACAATTTAGCTTTTAGCAATCAACAATTGCTCAACAATTGGCACTTAGTCAGTTATGGCTATCTTAATTGTCCTGATATTTGTCCAACAACATTAATGGTGTTGAAACAATTAAAAGAACAGATCCGAGGCAGCGCCATCGATGCAAACGTGGTGTTTTATTCCGTTGATGCAAAAAGAGATAGACCCGATAAACTGAAGAATTATTTAGCTTATTTCGATGCTGAATTTATCGGCTTAACCACAACGAATGACGATAACAATCACTCAAACTTGGCTACCTCGCTTGGTATAAAATCGACCATAAACACAATAATTAATGGTACTGGCCAAGTAGAACGACAAGTCAGTCACGGAGTCAGTTTGTTCTTAATGAATCCTAAAGGGCAATTGCAAGCCGTGCTTAAACCGAGCCAACAACTTGGCAGCAATATACATTCCTTTGAATTAGCTCAGCTTAAAAGAGACATCGAGCTGAGTATTAATTACTATCAAAGTGTTAATTAAATTCACCAAAACCTGCTGTTTACGTTTTCTCTTAAATAAACATAAAACCCTCCAATAACTCTACGGTAAATGTAGTCACTAGATCTTGTGGAAAAATTGTTTATTAACTTTTCACCGATACGCTAAAAGCTTTAAATTTATTCGCCTGAACAAGAAGTCCAAGCTGTTAGTAACTAAGCGATAGGTAATTACTTACCAACTTGCCAGTGGAGTTAGTGGAGTTATTTGACTTAATTCAACAAGGGTTACCGGGGTTGCTTGATGCATCTCGTTCGGGGTTATCAGAGTCTTATTGCTTTTTGCTTTCAGGGTTGTTAGAGTTATCAATTATTTGCCTAATTTAACAGTGAGAATGTATTGCGTTTCCCTATCGTGTTGTTGTTTAATCCTGAAAAAAATGATTACAAAATTTCCGTGCCGGATATGCCTGGTTGTGAGTGTCGAGCAAAAACTATGGATATTGGCCTGAATGAAATTATCTCGGTGATCGAGTCTCACCTTTCGTTATTGGCAGAATATTCAGAGGACATTCCGAAAGCATCCAGTTTTGAAATGCATATTTCAAAGATGGAATACCGCGGCGGTGTTTGGGCCATTGTCGATATTGACATCAGCCCATTCTTAGGAAAAAGTCATAAAATAAATGTCACTTTGCCAGAGCTGTTAATTAAAAAAATTGATGAACGAGTTGCCACCGATGCCGAGCACAAAACTCGATCAGGTTTTTTAGCGACAGCAGCAATTAATGAATTAAAGAATCGGCTATAATGGCTGGTAATTAGCGATCATTAGAAAGTAAACAAATTAGTGAATTTGGAAATTATGAGTAAAAAATTATTACTATTATGAAAATAATTTAATGACAGTGGTCCGTAATAGAACTGAGCAAGGTATGCCTTATATAGGTTGGAGTGCGGGATCTAACGTTGCTGGCACGACCATACGAACTACCCAATGATATGCCGATTGTTCAGCCACAAAGTTTTAATGGCTTAAACCTGTTACCGGTACAACTGAACCCACACTACACCGACTATAATCCGCCAGGACATAACGGAGAAACGCGAGAACAACGTCTGGCGGAATTTATGGTGCTAAATCCGGCAACCCATATCGTTGCCATTGTCGAAGCTACAGCATTACAGTATTGTGAAAATACGTTAAGCCTGATTGGTGGTGAGCAAGGCTATCTATTTCTTAATGGTAAAAAAGAGATTATTGCCGCCAATGCCGATTAAACCTATTTATTGTAAAGTTCATTGACAGGGGTTTAAGCCGTGATTTACATGGACGTAATGAATGCCGCGATCACTTGGATGTGAAAGAGTGGTCCATGGCAATTCTAAGTTAATTCATCCCTGAATTAAACTAAGATCCAAACATTGGCTGGCCTGCTCCACACTTTCCATATGTGCTAAACGACCGAGCAGTGGCGCTTTTATTGCGGAAGATAAAAGCTCAATATTTTCTTCCAGGTATGGCATCGCTTGCGGATGATTGGCCACCCATCCAACAACTTGCAAACCATCTTGAATAATCGCTTCATAGGTTAACATTGCATGGTTCAAACACCCCAATTTCATACCGACCACTAGTATTACCCCAGTATTTTCAGCTTTGACAAAATCTGACAGATATTCACCATTACCCAATGGCAATCGCCAGCCGCCAGCACCTTCAGTGATGATCACATCGCTGTTAAGCTCTTTTATCTTGGCGTAATGTGTTGCGATCAATTGGCTTGTTATGGTTTGCTTTGCTTTGGCCGCGGCAATGTGTGGCGCAATGGGCTCGATAAAAGCGATGGGGTTAATCTGTTCAATGCTTTGTTGGCAATTGGCAAAACCTTGCAACAGTTTGGCATCTTCGTTTACCAAGTGGTTATTTATCAGTTCGCAACCTGCCGATAGAGATTTAAATACAGCAACTTGCTTTCCCGCATTGACTAAACTGGCGGTAATAGCACAGGCAACCAGTGTTTTACCGGCATCAGTGTCGGTTGCGGTGATGAAAAGTTCCATTATGATTTTACCACCACACCAATACATAATTGATAGGTTGCCGGGTAATTGCCGGCGCTGTCTTTATACACGTCATAAGCATTGCTCATGTTTTGCCAGCCAGCTTTACCCGCTAAGCCCTTTTTGCTTTTTCGCGGCAAATGATTGGCACCTAAGCCTTTTAACTCTTTCGCCAGGTGGTAAACATTATCATAATCCAGCGTTATTGCGGATTGTTGTAATTCATTTATCGATAATTGCGCGTCAGTAACTGCCTGTTCAACAATCGCTAACGAGTTAAAGTCAATCACATGTTGGTCATTATCCACTTTTTGCCACGAGCTTTTTAATTCCGCTAACGTACCATCTAACAAGGTCGAAAATATGAAAATACCTCCGGGTTTTAATACCCGCTTTATTTCAACAAAGGTATCGGTTAATGGTTCGCACCACTGAATGGCCAAATTTGAGTAGACAATATCAACACTGTTATCCTTAATCGGTAAATTTTGGATGTCTGCATTTAACCAATGAATTTTGGCGCTGCGATTAGTTTTCGAAAAGTTCAACATCTCTTTTGAGATGTCTAAGGCACACACTGTTTGGTAGTTATCTGCCAGAGTGTCGGCAAAAAAACCCGTCCCGCAGCCGAGATCTAACACCGTACTACGGGTAGCATCGGGTAAATATGAAAGCAATTTTCTGCCCGAGTAACGTTGTAATCGGGCGACAAGATCGTAAGACTTACAGGCACTGCCAAACGCCTTGGCAACGCTGTTAATAGTGTTTTTCTCACTTTTTGCCGGCTGTTCTTGCTGCGAGCGTTGAATTAATTGTTCTGTAGGCATTTGCCTAGCACCTCATTAATAGCATTAGCTAAGTTATTGATATCCTGGTGATTATGATTAACCGTCATGGTAACACGTAACCTTGACTTGCCTTTTTCAACGGTTGGTGGTCTGATTGCCGAAAGCCAAAATCCTAAATCTTTCAACTGCCGCTGACAACGTAAGGCATTCTCTTCATTGCCGGTGATCACCCCAATAATTGATGACTGCGAATGGGTAATTTCAATGTTGTTATCAAGCTGTTGTTTAAACTGATGAGTTAACTCAGCTATTTTTTCACGACGCCAATACTCGCTTTTACAAATTTGCACACTGGCCAGTGTTGCCACAGCATTTGCTGCCGGCATAGCGGTAGAATATATGTAGTCTCTTGAGTGATTAATTAAATACTCGATTAATTCTTCACTGCCTATTACCGCCGCGCCTTGTGTCGCTAATGCCTTACCAAAAGTAACCATTTGAATAATGTGCTCACCCTTTACAACTTGCTGAGCCGATAATGTGCCGCTGCCATCTTGCGCTAATACGCCAACACCATGGGCATCATCCACCAATACATTGGCATTATGGCTTAGCGCTAAATCGTTAATGGCGTTAAGTGGTGCAGTATCACCATCCATTGAATAAACGCCTTCGGCAACAATTAACTTATCTTTTGCAAAACTCATGCTTAATTGCTGTTCGAGTTGTTCAACATTGTTATGGGCAAAACGCTTAGTTTTCGCTTTTGCATTAAATGCACCGTCGATGAGCGAGGCATGACTGAGTTTATCCAAAAAGTAATGGCTTGACGTTTGCTGTCCCAGTGCCGATAACACCCCGGAATTTGCCGAGAAACCGGTTGAATACAATAAACATCTCGGCGCGCCTAACCACTCGGCAAGCTCTTCTTCAAGTTGCTGATGGGCACGAGTGTAGCCGGTAATTAAACTTGAAGATGCTGATCCCGTACCATAAGCATCTACACCTTGCTTAAAGGCGTTGCCAATATCGTTATGTTGCGACAAACCTAGATAATCATTACTGGAAAAGTTCAGGTATTGTTTATCTTGATACTGCAAGTAGCGTCCTGTCCCTATGGTTAACGGTGAACGCCGACGATAGAGGTTCTGAGCTTGTTGCTGGGCAAGTTTGTCTTTAATAAAAGAGAATGACATTTACGTATAAAACGCTAATTAATTAGTGCTGGCGTCGTAAAAGAATTCTTCATTTTCTTTATTTACAATGGCACTGCGCAGCGCATACTCTTCATCGGCTTGCTGGTTTTCTGTTTGGGCAATGCCACGTTCCGTGTTAATGCCCAATTTGGCGAATAACATCATGTCAGCATCGGCTTCCGGGTTATCAGTGGTCAGCAGTTTACACCCATAAAATATCGAGTTAGCGCCGGCTAAAAAACACATCGATTGCATTTGTTCGTTCATCGCATCACGACCCGCTGATAACCGAACATGCGATTCTGGCATCATGATACGAGCAACAGCAATACAGCGAATAAAGTCGAAATGATCTAAATCATCAACGTTGGCTAATGGCGTTCCATCAATTTTCACCAACATATTCATAGGTACACTTTCCGGATGTTTATCCAGGTTTGCCAGTTGCACTAAAAATGATGATCGGTCAGCAGCACTTTCACCTAGTCCCATGATACCGCCACTGCATACTTTCATGCCGGCGCTACGCACATTGGTTAAGGTATCGAGTCTGTCTTGATAAGTACGAGTGGTGATAATTTGGTTGTAATGCTCGGGCGAGGTATCTAAATTATGATTGTAATAATCAAGACCGGCAGCTTGTAGGGTATTGGCCTGATCTTCATTCAGCATACCTAAGGTCATACACGTTTCCAGACCTAGTTCGCGTACACCTTCGACCATTTTAACAATGTGCGGCATGTCACGTGCTTTTGGATTTCTCCAGCCCGCGCCCATACAAAAACGGGTTGAGCCTTGTGCTTTCGCTTTTTTCGCCGCTGCTAATACGTTTTCCACGTCCATTAATTTTTCTTTTTCAACATCGGTACTGTAACGTGCACTTTGCGAACAGTATTTACAGTCTTCAGGACAGGCACCGGTTTTAATCGATAATAAGGTACTTACCTGAACTTCGTTCGGGTTGAAATTTTCGCGATGTACCGTTTGTGCTTTAAACATCAAATCATTAAAAGGTAAGTCAAAAAGCTGCTGAACTTGGGCAACGGTCCAGTCATGGCGAATTTGTGAAGTGCTAGACATAAAGGTTCTCAATTAATTTTAGTGGTGAGCAAAGCGATCATATTGGTATGACATCGCTATATAGCGTATTGCAACTTGTACATTTACTCGGTAGTCTAGCTAGCTTACCTTTGCTGTCAACTAATTAAAAGCCCTTTTGTTTACCTATGGTTAAAAATTATACAGATTTATTAAAGTGTGACCAAGAGTGTCTTTGGCACCCATACACTTCAATGACCACCCCGCTACCATCATATCTTGTCGAAGATGCCGATGGCGTGTACCTGCATTTGGCCACGGGCGAAAAAATCATTGATGGCATGTCATCCTGGTGGTCTGTGGTGCATGGTTATAATAATGCATTTATCAATGATGCGATGAAAGCGCAAATTGATAAATTTTCGCATGTGATGTTTGGAGGCTTAACCCACGAACCAGCCGTGAAATTAGCAAATACCTTGATAGACATTACCCCTGTGGGTTTAGATAAAGTATTTCTGGCCGATAGTGGCTCGGTTGCGGTGGAAGTTTCGATAAAAATGGCGCTCCAATATCAACACAGCTTGGGCAAAGCCGATAAAAACAAACTGTTAACGATTAAAAATGGTTATCACGGCGATACGTTTGCGGCAATGTCAGTTTGCGATCCGGTCAATGGCATGCACAGTTTGTTTAGTGGTTTTATTAGTGAAAACTACTTTGCCGACGCCCCAAGTATTGGTTTTGATGATGACTGGGTAGACAGTGCGGCGAATAGTGCGATTAAAAGCTTAAAGCAGCAATTCAAAGATAATCATCAACACATTGCGGCGTTGATCTTAGAGCCCATCGTTCAGGGTGCTGGCGGTATGCGTTTTTACCACCCTCAATATTTACGCGCCTGCAGGGCCTTATGTGATCAATATGAGATATTACTAATTGCTGACGAAATTGCGACAGGGTTTGGTCGTAGTGGTAAATTATTTGCCTGTGAGCACGCCAATATTAGCCCCGACATTCTCTGTTTAGGCAAAGCACTCACTGGTGGATACTTGTCTTTAGCGGCAACGCTTTGCACCACCAAGGTGGCCACCACGATAAGTAAAGGAGAAGCCGGTGTATTTATGCATGGCCCAACATTTATGGGAAATCCCCTTGCCTGTGCCACCGCGAATGCAAGCCTTGAATTGCTGTTCAAAAATGACTGGCAAGCTCAGGTTCGTGCCATAGAACAACAATTAAAAACCGAACTGCTACCAATAAAACAGCACAAAAACATTGCCGATGTTCGAGTTCTCGGTGCCATAGCCGTGATCGAAGCTAAGTACAAGGTGAATATGGCAATTATTCAACAGAAATTTGTCGAGATGGGGGTTTGGATCAGACCGTTTGGCAAGCTAATTTATATCATGCCACCTTTTGTCATCAGCACAGCAGAGTTAAAAACTCTGACTCAGGCCTTAGCCAACATCGTTGATTGCGACGAAGTTTTTAATAAAATTTAAAAATATGCCAATAATTACTAGGTTTAAAGTTAATTATTGGCTTTTTTACTGAAAAGCACCTGATCTGGACAAGTATTGCTTGAGTCTATTTATAGCCTAGGTAAAATATCCAGCTTAAAACTATAATTTTCCATATATTCAAACGAGGTCAATAATGTCAGTTGCTTCTATCGCTGATGCACTAGCGGGTAAATCACCTGTTGGTGAAACCGTCACAGTACAAGGTTGGATCAGAACTCGCCGTGATTCCAAAGCCGGTATTTCTTTTTTAGCCATTCACGATGGTTCGTGTTTCGATCCTATTCAAGCCGTTGTCCCCAGTGATTTGAATAATTACCAAGAACAAGTATTAAAATTAACCACTGGTGCTTCTGTCTCTGTAACCGGTACCCTGGTTGAATCTATGGGTAAAGGTCAATCTTTTGAAATTCAGGCAACTGTCGTTGAAGTGCTTGGTTTCGTTGAAGACCCAGATACCTACCCAATGGCGGCGAAACGTCATTCTATTGAATTTTTACGTGAGCAAGCGCATTTACGTGCTCGTACCAATATTGGTGGTGCGGTAACTCGTGTACGTAACTGTTTAGCACAAGCGATTCATCGTTTTATGCATGAAAAAGGTTACTTTTGGATCAGCACACCGTTAATTACTGGCTCTGATGCCGAAGGCGCTGGCGAAATGTTCCGCGTTAGTACCTTAGACATGGAAAATTTACCACGTGATGACAAAGGCAAGGTTGATTACAAAGAAGACTTCTTTGGTAAAGAAACATTTTTAACGGTTTCTGGTCAATTAAACGTTGAAACCTACGCTTGTGCCCTATCTAAGGTTTACACCTTTGGTCCAACATTCCGTGCCGAGAATTCAAATACTTCTCGTCATTTAGCCGAGTTTTGGATGGTGGAACCTGAAATTGCTTTCGCTGATTTAGGCGATGCGGCAACATTAGCAGAAGAAATGCTTCGTTACGTATTCAAAGCCGTTCTGGAAGAGCGAGCGGATGATATGGCCTTCTTCCAACAACGTGTCGATAAAACCGTTATCGATCGTTTGCAATCGGTAGTTGATTCCGAATTTGTGCGTATGGACTACACCGACGCCATTGAGATTTTACAAAACTGTGGCAAGAAATTTGAAAATCCGGTGTCTTGGGGCGTAGATTTAAACTCTGAGCACGAACGTTATCTTGCCGAAGAGCACGTTGGTGGCCCGGTAGTGTTACAAAACTACCCGAAAGATATCAAAGCGTTCTACATGCGTCTAAACGATGACGGAAAAACCGTAGCGGCAATGGATATCTTAGCACCTGGTATTGGTGAAATCATTGGTGGTGCACAACGTGAAGAGCGCATCGAAGTACTAGAACAACGTATTGAAGAAATGGGCTTAGCGAAAGAAGACTACAGCTGGTACCGAGATTTACGTCGTTACGGTACTGTACCGCATGCTGGTTTTGGTTTAGGATTTGAGCGTTTAGTGGTGTATGCCACCGGTATGCAAAACGTACGTGATGTGATCCCATTCCCTCGTACGCCAAACACGGCTGAATTTTAAAAACTCTGTTTTTAAAATAAAAAAGCTGCATAAATGCAGCTTTTTTTATACCCAAGGTGGTTAAACACTGCGCCAAATTGAGTATTTATCACTTAACCGTATTAATACGGCCCATAAATAAGCCGATAACAAAAATGCGTAGCTCATATTTAATAACACCTCGGCTTTTACCGGGTTAGGATAAGTAAAACCAAGGAGCAAGGTAATAATTGCCCCGATCATCAATATCCATTCAAACATAATCGCTTGTGACTTTTTATTCATCCAAACCTTATTCGATCCCCAAAAGAGGATGCGTAACCATATTGGGTTTTTCTGCCAACTCGCTGAGCTTTTATCTATCACTACGATCTCCTGTTGTAACTGGGCAACATCAATTTGAAAAACAGTACTATGACAGTAAGTGAAATTTAGCTCTTATACCAATTTGGTTAACCATGAAAAATGATCTGATATTTAATCAACTTGGTATTTTCCCCTCACTCAGACGTGGTCGGATCAATTGTGGTTCTCACTTGTGCGATGCTATTTGCCGGAAAACCGCCCATTTCAGCATGTTTTCTTACTGTTTCTTCATCTGGCGAAATATACACACAATATATTTTATCGTCTGTTACATAACTGTGCAGCCATTGTATTTTAGGGCCAAGTTCGTCTAATACACTGCAAGATATTTGCGATATGCCTTGTAAATCCGCCTCGGTTAGTTGACCGGCAGCAGGAATTTCTCGTTCGATTACATATTTTGGCATGCTTTTATCCTCTAAAAAGTACGTTGATATCAATTTGATTAAAAATGTGCAGATGTTTAATCAAATTGGTATATCACTATACTAGAACTATACTAGAAGTATACTTTATGACGATAAAAATTAATTCCAGTATTCTGTATATTGGTCATGGTTACGACGTGGCTTATTCGTTAACTCTTTGCTCTTTGTGCCTAGATATAAGAAACCAACAATATCATTGCCAGATTCAATCCCCAGACCGGTTTTTACAATATCACTGTAGGCCAAGTCGCCGGTACGCCACATAGCACCATAGCCAAGTGCACCAGCAGCCATTTGCATCGCATGCGCGGCACAGCCAGCAGTAATAAGTTGTTCTTGCTTAGGCACTTTCGGATGGTGTTGGTAATGTGTTGAGACAACAATGGTCATTGGTGCCCGATAAGCCATCTTTTTAGCTTTTTCCAGTTTCAGTTGATCGTCTGTATTTGCCTTTATCGCTTGGACATAAATCTTGGTCAATTTCGCCAAGCCCTGGTTTTCAATAATATGAAACTTATACGGGTTTAACCCGGCATGGTCGGGAACAGCAAGAGCTGCGGTTAATATTACATCAAGATCTGTTGTATTAGGTGCAGGAGCTCTAAGAAAGCCATTAGACTGGCGGTTTAGTAAAAATTCGATTGCAGACATAAAAATTGAAATTAGTAGTAAATGTATAGCGGCTAAATTAGCATGTTTGCTTATCACCACACTAGCAGTTTATTGACCTGCTAGTGAAATAATAATCGCTTCTGGTTTCTGGCTACGGGCAGAATTGATATTGTTACACTATAGGTATATTCATCAAATACACAGCCTGTGGCCAGTAGCTCGAAGCTTAAAAATCACCCTATAAAGGGCCCTACAATACCAAGTTGATTAACTCTCTGTAATGCCATTGGATGATCCTGCTTTAGTTAACCAATAATCAACACTGACATAACGGCCAGCGCCGATAAAAAATAATGCCATCAGCATGATGAAATACGTTGTGGAAAATTCAATGCCATTATTTAACAAGACCACGTTTCCGGTTTCATAAAGCCAGTCGGTATTGCCATTTTCATCAACTATCTCTCTTATTTTTTCCAAACGCGTGCTCGCAACATCGCTATTGGCTAAACTAGCATCGGCGCTTTCAAACCCCAACCAGGAAAATACCTGAGCAGAACTGGTAGCAGAGTTAGTCGGCGTTAATGCATACCAGCCATTGTCTAAATGCACAGAAGTAGCAGCAATAAACATAGTAAACATCAAAGGTATACTGATTAACCGTGTTGCCAAACCGATGAGCAGCATCCAGCCGCCAAAAAACTCAGTCCAGGCAGCAAGGTTGGCAAGAAGTTCGGCAAAAGGTAATCCCAAACCCCATTCCGCATTGCCAAACCATTCAACGATATTAGCATCGGCCATAAGTTGCTCAAACAAACCGAGTTCGCTATTACCAAATTGCATTTTATTGTAACCCGCGATGATGAAAACCGGCGCTAAAAAAACTCGAAGTAATAAGGCCGGTATGGCATCAAGTTTTAATAATTTGTCCATTGTACTGTTATATAAGATGATGAACTTCATAGTGTTCCTTAAAAAACCTAACTGTCTTATTAGAACATTGTAGACGGAATTTCATTTCAAACATTTAAAAAATATCGACTAAAAGAGCGAATTTTCACGGTTCTGTACATTAAATTGTAATAAATTCTTAATAGGGACTACTATGAAAAGCTTTTTTCAGTTTTGCCCTGTATATTAATAACATAAAGTGTAGTTTAGTTTAGTTTAGTTTAGTTAAGACGTGAGGATCTATGTCTGAAAAACCTAGTGTGATTAAAAAGGTATTTAATAAATTATGGGTAATTATTAATACTTCAAGAAAGATATTTTTAAATCTGATATTTTTTATCTTCGTATTTTTCTTATTCAGTGCCCTACTTGATGATTCCGGTGAAGTTAAAATACCAGCGAAAACCGCTTTGGTATTAAACTTATATGGTGACATTGTCGAGCAAAAGAAATCTGTTGATCCGGCTGATGCGATCATGAAAGAAGCGTTTGGCCAAAAAGAAGAAAATCCGGAAATGCTTATTACCGATATCAAGTTGGTAATAACTGCCGCCAAGACTGATGATAGAATACAATCATTGGTGATTTACCCGCAAAACCTGAGACGTGCCGGTTTGCATCACTTACAAGAAATTGGTGATGCGATTATCGACTTTAAAACCTCAGGTAAAGAAGTGGTAGCTTTTGGTGATTACTTTTCTCAAGATCAATATTACTTAGCTTCTCTGGCTGATAAAGTTTGGATGAACCCTGAAGGTGGTGTGGTGTTAGAAGGTTATGGCCGCTACAAAACTTATTTCAAGTCGGCGTTAGATAAACTCAACATCACTCAACATGTGTTTAAAGTAGGCACCTATAAGTCGGCGGTGGAGCCTTACATTCGTGACAATATGTCAGATGCGGCAAAAGAGGCTAACAAAGAATGGTTAGGCCAGTTATGGACAAGTTATAAAACCGACATTGCCAACAACCGTAATATCGACATGGCCAGCTTTGATGAAACGGCCGCGGGCTTGTTAGAGAAATTGCAACAAGCGGATGGCAGCTTTGGCCTATATGCGCTGCAGAGTGGTTTGGTTGATGAGTTAAGAACTCGCGAACAAATACGTGTTGATATGATTGATAAAGTGGGCAAGGCTAAATCTGGTGATAGTTTTAGTAAAATTTTCTACAAAGATTATTTAAAGGCCAACAAGTCCCCTTTCAATACTGTTAACCCAATGACAGATAAAGTCGCGATTGTGGTTGCTAAAGGTACCATTTTAAATGGTGATCAAAAACCTGGCAACATAGGTGGTGATTCCACCGCCGCATTACTGCGTAAAGCACGTTTGGATGATAAAGTAAAAGCGGTAGTGCTACGCGTTGACAGCCCAGGTGGCAGTGCTTACGCTTCTGAAATCATTCGCCAAGAAGTTGAATTGATCAAAGCTGCGGGCAAGCCTGTTATTGCTTCTATGGCAAATTATGCTGCTTCTGGTGGCTACTGGATCTCAGCTTCAGCTAATGAAATCTGGGCATCCCCGAATACCATTACTGGCTCTATAGGTATTTTTGGCATGTTTATGACATTTGAAAAAACATTAGACAAAGTTGGCGTACATACTGATGGTATCGGTACTACAGAACTCGCGGGCCTTAGCGTAACAAGAGCATTAAACGAAGATGTTGGCCATATTATTCAAGCAAGTATTAATCGTGGTTATCGTTCATTCCTTACTCTCGTTGCCGACAACAGAGGCATGACTGTTGAGGAAGTTGATAATATTGCTCAAGGTCGTGTTTGGTCTGGGGCGAAAGCACAAGAGCTCGGGTTAGTCGATAAACTGGGCAATCTTGATGATGCTGTGGCAGCCGCCGCTGATCGTGCCGGGTTAAAAGTGTATGACACTTGGCTAGTGGAAAAAGAACTAAGTGCTAAAGATTTGTTCCTAAGGAATTTATTTGAAACTGCAAAAGTATATTTACCCGAGGTTGAATCATCTACAACTAGCTTAACCAACCCTAGCCTAAAACAACAAATTGTTGACTTAGTGAATGAGTTTGAGCAAGTGAACCAATTAAATGACCCGAAAGGCGTTTACTCATTTTGTTTAACCTGTGAAGTTAACTAGAGTCATCAATTAAAAAATAAACTGTTATAAATAATACAGAATTTAAAAAACCGTTTCCTTAATAGGAAAGGGTTTTTTTCATGGATGAACTTATACCGAAAGGACGGGAAAGCCACTAGCTTCAAAAATTGGAACTTGATTTGATATATGAGGACTGTCGCAAGAGAGCGAGCAAGAGACCGTCACGATATTAGAAAAAACACACCGTCATCCCACCGTGCTTTTGGGTGGGATCTTCTAAATCCCAAAAGAGCCTTTAACAAAGCCACCTTGAAACTGAAGGAGGTTCCGTGCAACAACATCACGGAATGACGCTGCTTATTTTCTGTTAATGTGCATACTTCAACGGTGTTCTTTTCTGATAATGTGTATAGCTCTCAATGGCACTTTTGCAACGCTCGCACCGAAAAATCCAATTCTAATTTATGGCTTTAAAAATATGGCTCTAAAGTGATCCACTTTAGAGCCATACAATTTACGTTAACCTACAAAAATAGGTTTAACCCGCTCAAATAACTCAATTTCACTTTCTTGTAAAATACCACAGCCAAGCCATTGTTTCAGCTTACTGGTTAAATCGATATCCTCACCTTGCATCATTTTTGAAGACAACAAATTGACTTGCACTTGCATCCGTTCACTGGCCAGCTCTTTTGGTGAATCGACATTGGCGATAATTTCAAGCTCAAAGGTTAACTGTTCTCTAAGCTTAGCATTTGAATCACGGGTGATGGCTTGCGATAAACATTTTTGCCATACATTGGGTAAACGCTGATATTGCTCAGAACCTTGTAACTGTTCTACTGACGTTGACCTCGATGCGCTGAACAAGGTAAACAAATCAACAAACACTTGTTGTTTTTTATCACCTTCAGCTTTTTGCAATTGCATTTTCAATTGTTTAACACAGCCAAAGGCTTTGTTAACCAAGTCTTTATTCATCGGTTTCAATGCTTTTACCGAATCAATAAAGGCTTCAAATGAAATAAGTAATTGCTGCATCTCTTCTTCTGTTGAGACATTATCAAGTTGTTCATTTAAAAGAGTCAACTGCTGGCTAAATTCGGTAACTTGCGCACTAATATCAGCTTGTTGTTGCTCTTGTCTATCATTTCGTTTGGCAAAAGTTTGATCATTCACCTTACGAAATGCCTGCCATAAGCTGTTTTCTTTACTGGGACCGGCAAAACCAATATCGCGCCATTTATTTTGTAACGCTTTTAATTCATTAATGGCGGCAAAAACATCTTCATTGTCTAATTGCTGTTTGGCTAAATTAACCAAGTTTTGCTTGGCATCAGCATTTTGTTGCTGAAATTTATGAATGCCCGTTTTTATCGGTTCAACCAATTTTCTAAACTGCGGCTGGATGTTCTGATATTCACTGCGGTCAACATCGCCAGCTTCGCGCCAAGACAACTGTATTTTATGCAGGCGATTATCTATTTGCCGCCAATTAACCTCATCTTGTTGACTGTCTTCTAACAGCACAGAAAGTTTAGTTAGTAATTCTTGTTTAACTTGCAAATGATTTGCCCTGATTTCCCCTTGCTCGGCATAAAATGCTCTACAGGGCGCAAAGGCTTCTTCGCAAGCTTGGTTAAACGCATCATTCAACTCTTTATCCAGAGATTCATCGGCATGGCCTAAACTGTTCCAATGCTTCCTGAAACTTTTTACCTGTTCAGCTTGCGCTTGTGGGTTATCCAAAGGGCTGGTAATTAATGCGCTAATTTTTTCGATTAATTCTTGTTTTCTTGGTGTGACGACAAAAGATTCCAGTTCATGTAATTCATCGATACGCTTACTGATATTCTCAAAATCATGAGCAACTTTTAATTGTTGAACAGCCGATAGGTCATTGATTAAAAATGTCAATTTTTTATGTAAACCAAACGCAGATTTGTATTTTCCATTGGCCACTAAACGCTTTAATTCAGATATTTTCTTACGAACATGATCGGCTGCATGCTGCTGCTCTTTAATTAGAGGTTTCAGTTCTGCTAGCCAAGTTTGTTGTAATTGATCACGGGCGGTGATTATTGATTGCGGTAAAATATCATTGGCTAAGGCATTTATTTTTTGCCATTGCTTTTGCCAGTCATCAAATACTGGTTTACGTTGGTTAAGCTCTTCAATCGTTTTCGGCAAAGACAAAGTGGATAGCTTTGAAATCAAACCTGTTGCACTGCTCACACATTCAGCAACTTGTGGTAATTGATTTAACTTATTCTGTAACTGCCCGATTTTCTCTAATAAAACTTGTTGTTCTGCCTTTGTTAACAGCGAACTTTGGCAAGAAATAATTAAAGCATCTAATTGCTGGCTTACTTGTTGTTGGTCCAGCTCAATGTTTTCAAACACGGCATCACTAATTTTCTGTGAAATAGTTTGGATCACGTTGGCAAATTCAGTACTTTGCGCCAGCTTTTTAGTATCTTGCTCGGCAATAAACTGTTGATGGCGATACGCTTCTTCGCGCGCAGCAAAGTGCTTCTTCAAGCTTTGGCTAATGTCATTATGTTTATCAACAAATATTGTTTGTTCATCAGTCGCTAAACAGTCTAATTCTTGTTCAACTTGTAACCACTCATTTTGTAATGAATCCTGACGCTGTAACATTAACGCATAATCTAGCAAATCTTTTAGTGCTAATAATTTAGATAACAGTAATTGGGTTTGTTTACGAAGCTTTCCTGGTTTTTCGGCTAACTCACGCAAGTTGTTGATTTTACCGGTTAGTATCGTTTTGAATTCAGTGTCGGCGGCCTTTTTCGATAATTTTTCTAATAAATGTAAATCGTTGATGCGCGCTAAAATTTCAGTTTGCAGATCAATATTGTCACTTTTGATCATAAACTGGCCGAGTAAATTGGGTTTATTTACTTTTGCTAACAGCGCTTTGAGCAAACTGTGATCGTGTTCTACCAGCAACCATTGCTCAAGAAACGCCTTTTTTTCACAACCGTTTAAATAAGCATGTTTTTGTTCGGTAGAAACATTTTGGTTATTTAAGATTAGTTGTTGTACCCGCTCGAGTGAAAACTGACGGATTGCAGGCTGAGAGTTATCGGTACTGGCGTGCAAAAATACAGAATATTGATTGAGTTTCAATAATGCGGCGCGGCGCACTAACTCGCTGATATCATCGCTAACAAGACGGTTGAGGATCTCAACATTGGCAGTCTCAGTTAACTCAAAGTTTTTGATGGCTTCAATACGTACATTGGCATCTTTATGCTGCCACTTGGCTTTAAACAGTTTATTTAAGATCATAAATCGGTGAACCTGGCGATATCTTCATGTTGGGGATTGTTATTTTCACGGGCAGCTTGTTTAAACTGGCGCTTGAGTTCGGCTTTACTTTTATTCACAATTTCACCATCACCGCCAATGGTAAATATATCGTCGCTATTTAAATGACGAGCCTGATACGCCATAGACAATTGCATCGCTGAATCACGCTGGGCTTGATCAACTGGCGTGCCTTCTGGCCATTTACCCGTTTCGGCAGCATGTTTTAAACGTTCGTACATTTCCATCGACATGGTGTCGACAACATCATATAAATTCATTTCAACTCTACTTTCGTTTTAACCAAATAATTCTGGCTCGGTTTAATATATACCAGGAAAAACCGAGTACGGCTGCACCTGTCGCAATACTGTTCTGCCATGACGTTGGCTCTGGTTCACCCCAAAACATAAAACCAAAACCACCACAAAACAATAACATTGCGATCATCGATTGATTCATCAGTTTTTGTGACTGTTCAATCTTACTGACTTTTTGCATCGACAATCGTTGCTCTGCGCTCATTTCTGCCAATACACACTGACAATGGCCACAAACGGTGGCTTTTGACGATATACGTTCTGAACAACTGGGACAATTAATTAATGCCATAATAACCTCTTAACATGGAGCGTTTAATTTTACCTAAAAAAAACGCCCTTGCGGGCGTTTTTTACAATTTATTTTGATATTTTTTTAAATAAATCAAATATTGGAGCTAATTAATGTTATTTAAGTTTCTCTTCCCATAAATCAGCATTTTTAATACCCAACTTTTTCGGATCAAAAGTATACTTTTCAACACCGGCTTTGCGTTGTTGCTCATAATCTTTCAACGCTTTGAGCGCTGGCTTTGCCATAAACCAGATAATTAATATGCCGATTATGTTCAACCACGCCATTAACCCTACGCCTATATCCCCCATGCCCCAGGCAATGTCGGCCGCTTTTACTGTGCCGTAAAACGTCGCACTCATGATGATGGCTTTTAATAAAAACGTTAAACCAGGTATTTTTAACGTGCGGTGAATGTAATACACATTATTTTCCGCGATAAAGTAATACGCCAAAATCGTAGTAAAAGCGAAAAAGAACAAAGCAATGGCGATAAATGGTTTACCGACTCCGGTAAACACACTTTCAACGGCCATCTGGGTGAATGCAGGGCTATTGATCAGCACCTCAGTGCCAACATTTTGTATCAGAAATGCCTGCCCTTCTGGGTGAACATTGTAAGCGCCAGTGATCAGGATCATAAACGCGGTCGCGGAACAAACAAACAAGGTATCGATATACACAGAGAATGCTTGTACCAGGCCTTGTTGGGCGGGATGTTCAACTTCAGCCGCAGCAGCGGCATGAGGGCCCGTACCTTGCCCTGCTTCGTTCGAATAAACACCACGTTTTACCCCCCAACCAATCGCGGCACCGACACCAGCCATCGGGCTAAATGCATCACCAATAATTAGCATGAACACACCAGGTAGTTGGTCTATGTGTAAACCGATGATCACCAATGCAACCAAAATGTAAGCCAATGCCATAAATGGCACCACAATTTGGGTAAAGTTAGCAATACGTTTAACGCCACCAAAGATGATAAAACCTAGCAATAATACAATGCCGGTTGCCGTGTATATTTTGGCGTAACTGATTTCACCAAGAGCTGTCATCATGGTACCACCAGTACCAAAGGCTTGCTCTACTGCTTCGCCAATACCATTCGATTGCACCATAGGTAACATAACACCACAGGCGATAATGGTAGCAATGGCAAATGTCCAGGCATACCATTTTTGTCCCATCGCTTTTTCAATGTAATAAGCTGGGCCACCACGGTAAGAACCGCCATCTTCTTCTTTGTATATTTGCGCTAATGTCGACTCAATATAGGCGGTTGATGCCCCTAAAAAGGCAACAACCCACATCCAAAAAACAGCGCCCGGACCACCAAAGCCAATGGCCGCAGCAACACCGGCAATATTACCCGTGCCCACTCGACCAGACAGCGAAACGGCTAATGCCTGAAATGACGAAATACCCTTTTCTGAACTTTTACCGGATAGCAGTAAACGATACATTTCGCGGAAAAAACGAACCTGTACGAAGCGTGTTTTAATGGAAAAGAATAAACCTGTGCCTAAACAAAGGTAGATTAACGCTGGACTCCAAATGATACCATTTAAAAAGTTAACGAACTCTAACAAAATAAACCCCTAAAATTATTGTTTTATATTATTATTGTTATTACAAAATTATCTTAAATCATCTACTACGTGATAGATAGCAGTTAATGTATCTCGACCTAAAATTGCACTGCGGTTGTCATTCCAACCAACGATCGGATCAGGCAATAAATCATTGTCTTTAAATGGCATTTCAACTGTATAGGCCAAGCATTTAAATTGCTCCCCTACCCAGTTTGCGGCGACGGTAAGATTTGCCTTACCCGGTTTATCTTTATCATAACCACGAGTATCTTGAAACTCAGGAGTAATGGCTAACAGTACATTTTTAAATTTATCTTCCAGTGCTTTATGGCGATCATCATACGACGGAATGCCTTCACAACCAGCAACAAAGTTAACCGGTAGGGCTTCATCACCATGGATATCAAGGTGCATATCAACGCCAACTTGCTTCATTTTTTCGGTCACTAAAAATACTTCCGGGCTGTTCTCCATCGACGGATTTTGCCATTCTCTATTTAAGTTCACACCGGCAGCATTGGTTCGTAAGTGGCCTCGATAACTGCCATCCGGGTTCATATTTGGTACAAGATAGAATACCGCTTTGTTAAATAATGAACGGGCTACGCCGTCATCTTCATCAAGCAGTCGGTCAATAAACCCTTCCATGAACCATTCGGCCATCGTCTCGCCTGGGTGTTGACGAGCGGTAAGCCAGATGTTCATCTTGCCTTCTTCCGGCTCACCAATTCTAAGTAAGCTCATATCTCGACCGTCAAGGGTTTGCCCTAACACTTCTAACTGACAATCAGCATCAAGTTGCGCTTGATGAATTAAATCTTGATGACGCTCATAACTGTAGGGTGCGAAGTAGGCAAAATACATAGAGTCGAACTCAGGAGTTACCCTGATGGTTAAATTCTGGCCATCAAATGTGGTTGGTACCCTAAACCAGGTAATGCGATCATAAGAAGCAACGGCCTGATAGTCTTTCCAACCATCAACATAAGCAGATTGTCCGGCATTAGAAATGGTTAAAACGTGCTCGCAGTGATCATTGTTATGCAGTTTAAAGTGAAACCATTGATAAAAGTCAGACTGGCGATCCTGTTTTATCTCTAATTGGATATCGCCAGGAGACTCAGCTTTGAGCACACGGATATTTCCGCTATCAAAATTTGAAGAAATTTGCATAGTTTACTCTTTTGGTTTGATTTAGCGTTTATGACAGAACGCTATAACTTAGATTTATTCGATGGTCATATACCAATTTGATTAAGTGTGTGCTCTACTTTTTCATGAGGAAAAACGGATAAATACAATGCATAAAATTTAGTAAGTAGTTATTCTCGGCTTTGGCATCCTGCGTCGCCCTGCCTGCAGCATCCATGCTTTCGTACTTATCAATTTTATAAAGCAGTAGTTATTCGTTTTAACCATTAAAAATGAGCCGATATTTGATCAACTTGGTATGATTGTACACAACCGTGAGCCAGATCAGAAGTGGATGGTAATGATTTAATATATTTCTTAATTAATTATCAACGGCTCCGCAAAAACAAACCTAGCTCAGTTGAATAACCCATCGAGCGGTGTTGAATTTCATTATTGGCAACTACGTAATAACTGGGATAGGCGGAAACCTGATAGGCTTTTTTGACTTCTTCATTGCCATAGACAATTGGCAAAGATAAATCTAAGTCTTGCGCAAAATCTTCAACCTGCAAAGGGTTTACGTAGTCTAAAGCGACGGCAACAACATTGATTTTCTCGCTATTTTCATACAATTTTTGTAAATTGCTGATACTTAATTTGCAGATTGAGCACCAAGGTGCAAAAAAATAAATCACGGTTTTCTTACTGTTATTATTTTGAGAGTCGAATAAATACGTTTTTTGTTTGTTCAGGCTGGTTAATTCGAAATTTGGCGCGGTATCTTTGTCCCAACTGGATAACATGCTTGACTCACGAACAGTCGAAACCAAATTAAAGACAATAACAATAATAAAGAGTTGCAGGAGAAAGCTTTTCAAGATGTTTGCTCGTTTTAAGTGATTTAATCATAAGACCACAGATTAAGAATAATTATTTCTAAATTAACAGGATTTATACCATCCATGGTAATCCTAAGTTAAATCTTCCTTGATTTAAAAAAAACGCGCTAGAGGAAAATCCTTTAGCGCGTTTTTTTATATTTATTAATTTATTAATTTATTAAGCTTTCGGTAAACTTAAGAAATTTACACCAGCCATTTTGTGCATGACTTTTACCACCTGGCAGCTATAGCCAAACTCATTATCGTACCATACGTATAATACGGCTCGGTCACCATCAACAATTGTTGCTTGTGAATCAACCACACCCGCATGACGTGAACCAACTAAATCGGTAGATACGATTTCAGTTGAAGCGGTGTAATCTACTTGATCACGCAATGGTGACTCTAAAGAAATGCCACGCAAGTACTCGTTTAATGCTTCTCTATCTGTAGTTTCTTTCAGGTTTAAGTTCATAATCGCCATTGAAACATTTGGCGTTGGTACTCGAATGGCGTTACCCGTTAATAAACCTTTCAACTCTGGTAAAGCTTTTGCAACCGCTTTTGCAGCACCGGTTGAAGTAATAACCATGTTTAATGGTGCACTGCGACCACGTCGATCCGCTTTGTGGTAGTTATCAATTAGGTTTTGATCATTGGTGTATGAATGAATCGTTTCAACGTGGCCATTTCTGATACCGTACTTATCGTTCAATGCTTTAAGTACCGGAGTGATGGCGTTGGTAGTACAGCTTGCTGCAGAGATAATGGTATCCTCATCTAAGATCATATCTTGGTTAACACCGTAAACGATGTTTTTGATATCACCTTTGGCAGGAGCAGTAAGTAAAACTTTGCTCACACCTTTAGATTGCAAGTGTTGACCTAAACTTTCTTCGTCCGTCCAAATACCTGTGTTATCAACAACTAATGCATTGTTAATACCGTATTGAGTGTAATCAATATCAGAAGGCGATTTTGCATAAATCACTTTAATGTAGGCACCATTGGCACGAATTGCACCTTGCTCTTCATCTACCGTGATGCTGCCATTAAAGGCACCGTGAATTGAATCACGACGCAATAAAGACGCACGCTTCTCTAGATCGCCATCTTTACCTGGGCGGATCACAATTGCGCGTAAACGTAAGTTAGCCATTGGGCCAGTACGCTCAATTAATAAACGCGCTAAAATACGACCAATGCGACCAAAACCGTATAACACTACGTCTTTTGGTTCTGTTTGTTCTAACTCTTGTAATGGTGCTAATTCTTTTTCAAGGTATTGCTCAACGCTTAACTCGTTTGCTTCACCCTGAAATAAGTAACGGTAAGCCAATTTACCTACATCGATGCTCGCCGGCTGTAGATCCATTTTGCTTAAGGCTTCAACAAATGGGAAACTTTCACGTAAACGTAATTTGGTATCTTCATGAATACCAACATATTTATGTGCTTTGATAATATCAATGGCTGAAGCATTCACTAAAGTGCGACCGTATACAGACACCTCTACACCGTAATTACGGTATAACTGGCCGATAATTGGTTGCATTCTTTCAGCGAAATCTTGGCGTTCTTGCCAGCTCTTTTGATAAATTTCCTCGTGTTGAGAATTCATTAGGTAACCTTCAATGTTAAAACTAAATAAAATAGAAATGAATTTTCAACAGGTAATTCATTTCAGTCATAAAATCGGGTGTATTGTAATTGAAGTTGTAACTTTTCTCTAGCACTTACAAAATGATTTAATCAATATTTATTGAAAAACGTTTTAAAGTTTGCTGAATATCAAAATTCACCGCAAAAAAGACATAATAATGTGCAAATTATTATACTTATGTCGTATGTAAAACAATTGCCAGAAGTGTATCCTGGCAATTGTTTATGCAGGTTGGCAAATGGATCTAGTCTGAACTTTCAAAGTTCAGACTTAAGGAATTCACGCAATAACGTTTAAACGTTGGCTCAGGACCATCATCAAATACGTGGCCTAAATGCGACTGACACGAATTGCAGCGAATTTCAGTTCGCGACATAGCATGGGAGTTATCGGGCAGATATTCGACGGCGCCATCAATAGCCAAATTAAAGCTTGGCCAACCACAACCTGATTGGAATTTACTGGTGCTGTTAAACAATGACTGTTGGCAGCAAACACACGTATAAGTGCCCTGCTGCCAATGTTCACAATATTTACCCGAAAATGGCGCTTCCGTTGCACCTAAACGGCAAACTTGAAAAGCATCAGCAGATAACATGTCTTTATATTTATCATCTGTGGTCATTTTATTGCTCCCGGTTAGGTTTAGCCATTAATCTTATACTTGCACAATTTTTCTGTTTTTACTGCTCCATTGTACATGAAACTTTTGGCCGTCTGGTTTATCAACACGAGCGAAAGTGTGGGCACCAAAATAATCACGTTGCCCTTGTAACAGGTTTGCTGGTAACACCGCACTGCGCATAGAGTCATAATAGCTTAACGATGCCGAGATTGCGCCAATTGGAATACCCATCATCGTCGATTTGGCCACAGCAAAACGCCAGTTTTGTTGGTACTTACTTAATTGTTCACTAAAAAATGAGTCGATGAGTAAGTTTTCCAAATTTGGCTCGCGGATAAACGCATCGGTAATGGATTGTAAAAATACCGCTCTGATAATACAGCCTGAACGCCATATTTTGGCGATAGAGGAAAAATCCAGATCCCAGTTTTGTTCAATACTGGCAAGTTTCATTAATTGGAAACCTTGAGCATAAGCACAAATTTTTGCGCAATACAGTGCATCATGAAGCTGGTTTATAATTTGTTTCTGTTCATTTTCATCAATGGTTTGCGTCTCAGGCCCAGCCGGCGTTCGCGCAGCAACACCACGCAACTCTTTAAAAGCAGAAATAGAACGAGCATAAACTGCCTGTGAAATAGTTGGTGCCGGACACCCCAGTTCAAGCGAGCTTACCGCAGTCCATAAACCGGTACCTTTTTGCCCGGCTTTATCTAAAATAAGATCAACCAAATGCTGATCACTGTCCTGTTCTTTATGACGTAGCACTTCTACCGTAATTTCCATCAAGTAACTGTCTAATACGCCTTCATTCCATGTCTCAAAGATGTTGGCAATTTTGTCACAGCTAAGTTTAAGCCCTTCTCTTAGCACATGATACGCTTCGCAAATCATTTGCATATCAGCATATTCGATGCCGTTATGGACCATTTTTACATAATGGCCAGCTCCTGCCGGGCCAATATAATCTGCACAAGGGTCGCCTTCAGTAACTATTTGCCCAGGCTTGGTGCGTTCTAGTGGCTTGCCGCTAACACTATCAACTTTGGCTGCAATCGCACTCCAAATAGGCTTCACTCGAGTCCACGCATATGCCGAACCACTTGGCATTAACGCCGGACCAAAACGAGCCCCTACTTCACCACCGGAAACGGCAGAAGAAAAGAAGATAAAGTTTTCACGATATTTTTCTTCTCGACTGACCGTATCCGTCCATAAACTATTGCCGGTATCAATGACGATATCATCCGGTTGGATACCCGCACCAATCAGGTTTTGACACACTTGATCAACCACCTCACCTGCAGGAACAGATAATACGATAAGGTGTGGCGTTTTCAATTTTGCTAATAACTCAGTGTATGAAGAGCAACCGATGACTCTTGGTTGCTGATTTTGGTTCTCTGCTGCATCTTGTGCTATTACTGCAGAAACTTTCTCATAGTCTAAATCAAACGCAGCTACTTTATAGCAATTATCGGCTAAATTTAACACTAGGTTTTTCCCCATCACACCAAGGCCAATAAAGCCGATGTCACATTTTGTTGAATTTTCTGACATTTTCTGTGTTTTCCATCGAAACAGCGATATTTAGGTATTAACGCCGTGAATATCTTTTTATGAGGGTATTCTGCCATACAAAGCAAATTTATGTAATATTTACATCATAATCAGCAAGAAACCTAATAAAACCACACGAAACAGCAAAAAAGACTTGATAAAATCCTCAAATGTTGTAATTTTACTACATTATATTTCTTTAAGGGTATTAAAATGAAAAAGATTGCAATTAATGGTTTTGGTCGTATTGGTCGATTAGTTTTCCGAGCCGCTGCAGAGCGTGACAATCTTGAAGTCGTTGCAATAAACGATTTAATCGATATTGACTATATGGCATATATGTTAAAATACGATTCAACCCATGGCCGTTTTAAAGGCACAGTTGAAGTTCAAGACAATACTTTAATCGTTAATGGTAAGAAAATTCGCGTTACTGCTGAGCGCAACCCAGAAGAATTAAAGTGGGATGAAGTTGGCGCAGAAATCGTAGTTGAATCTACTGGTTTGTTTTTAACCGACGAAACTGCCCGTAAACATATTACCGCAGGTGCTAAGAAAGTTATTATGTCGGCACCGTCTAAAGATGCCACGAAGATGTTTGTTGCTGGTGTAAACTTTGATCAGTATGACGGAGAAGACGTTGTCTCTAATGCTTCATGTACGACTAACTGTTTAGCTCCTCTGGCAAAAGTGATCGATGATAACTTTGGTATTGAAAACGGTTTAATGACCACAGTTCATGCCACAACAGCAACACAAAAGACTGTTGATTCTCCTAGCGCTAAAGATTGGCGTGGCGGACGTGGTGCGAACCAAAACATCATTCCATCTTCTACCGGTGCAGCAAAAGCTGTAGGCCGAGTCATTCCAAAGTTGAATGGAAAATTAACCGGTATGGCGTTCCGTGTACCTACGGCCAACGTTTCTGTTGTTGATTTAACCGTTAACCTGAAAACCTCTGCAACTTATGAGCAAATATGCGCCACAGTTAAAGAAGCAGCACAAACGAGTATGAAAGGCATTTTGGCTTATACCGAAGATCAAGTGGTATCAAATGACTTTATTGGCGAAACGTGTACCAGTGTATTTGATGCAAAAGCAGGTATTGCGATGACAGATAAATTTGTCAAACTTGTTTCTTGGTATGACAATGAAATGGGTTATTCAAACAAAGTGTTAGACTTGGCAGAACACATTTTCGCGTTTGAAGCAGCAGCTCAGATAAAAAAGTTTAAAGCAGTAAGTTAATTACTCACCTTTAAACTCTGGAATTACTCTAACAAGTCCTGATTTATCAGGGCTTTTTTTTTATTTACCAAACATACCTTTTTTTACGTATTTATTAATGCTAATTTCATAAACCGAAGCCGAGATTTCGCTGACTCTTTATTACGTCTTTATTTAGTTCCACTTCCATTTTCTAAATCACCTTCATAACTGTGCGGATAATATGAAGAGAAGTTACCTTTTTGTATATGACACGAGTACGACAATACTAGGCCATGTAAGGATAAGGCTACATTAATCGCTGATTTATTGAATTTTATGTTCAGATAATTATCTAACTACTGGCGGGAGAGTCAGCCGGTTTTTCTATAGATTTTCTTGGTTCTGTTGATCTTTGGAGTTCATTTTTGCAACGATTTATTTTAATAACTTATCACTATGGTTAAAACGATAATTATATTGCTATGTGGTTTTTTACCCTATGGCCAAACGCTTGCCGGCGACTATGCATTTACTTTTTATCGTGGCAAATACACAGACAACGGGCTGGTTGATGAAATTTTACGGTTTAAAGACATTAAGTTTGAGAATTCCTATTTAGTTGCCGTTGCCCTGAGCAAAAAAATTGACTGGCCAACTAACAACCGACATTGGGAGTTTGAAGGACAGCTAGTCAAACACTTCAGTGCTCAGCAACACTGGGAAGTCAATGTATTGTTTAGCCATCGCTGGAAGAACTTCAGCTGGGATAACATAGTGAAAACCACTTTTGCGATTGGTGACGGGTTCTCTTATGCCACTCAAGTACCTCCGATCGAAATATCCAGCCACACAAACTCTGGTGCGGCTAAGGTTCCTAACTACTTCTTACTTGAAATTACATTTCAATTACCCACGCAAAACGATTGGGCTTTAGTCGCAAGAATTCATCATCGATCAGGTTTAGACCGGCTAATTAATAACGTCGGGGGTGGTTCCAACCATATTTCTTTGGGTATTAAGTGGTATTTCTAACACCAGGAAGATGCTTAAAAGTAGCATTAGCAAACTAAAAATGGTATTGAATTAGCGAGTGGCTTTGTTGCCCATCAAACAACAAGGGGAAAAGGTGATTTAGTTAAAAACTAAATCACCAGTAATACAGAGGCGTTTTGGCAACTACGCGAAAGCTGCGCTTGCTGCTACCGCTTTTTTCGTGATTTCAGTAATAGCATCCCAATCTTTGGCCGCAACCACATTGTCTGGAACTAACCAAGAACCACCGACACAACTTACGTTGCCCAGGCTTAGGTAATTGCCCATATTTGACTCGTTGATACCACCCGTTGGACAAAAACGAATATTAGGGAACGGACCCGAAATAGATTTAATCGCCTTCGCCCCACCAACGGCTTCTGCCGGGAAGAATTTAAAATGATCAAAACCGGCATCGATACCTGTCATTAATTCAGATATCGATGCGATACCCGGAATTAACGGAATCGAAGATTGCTTAGCCGCGGCTAATAACTCTTTGGTTAAACCCGGGCTAATGGCAAATTTTGCGCCAGCATCGATTGACTGTTGCAGAGTTTCTGGATTGATCACGGTACCAGAGCCAATCATAGCTTCGGGCACGTTGGTGGCAATTTCTTTAATTACTGCTAAGGCATTAGCCGTTCTTAACGTGACTTCTAACACACTGATACCGCCTGCGATTAACGCTTTGGCAATCGGTACCGCATCTTCAACGTTTTCTATAACAAGTACAGGGACTATGTTGCCCAATGCAAAGATTTCTTCTGGCTGAGTTTGCCAAGTATTCGTTAACGACATAATGCCTCATTACTATTTTGTTGAATAAGATAAGCACTGGCACCTAAAAGGCCAGGTTGTGCTTCGGTAATTACATAAGTTGGTATTGTGGAATTTAATGCTGCAAAGCGATTTTTGGCAACAAAGCGGGCTCTAAATTCACTATTTTTTAGAAATTCGATAAAACGAGGAACTATGCCTCCGGCAATATAAACACCACCAGCGGCAAGTGTGGTTAATGCAAGATTTCCGGCAAAGCTGCCCAGGATTTTACAAAATTGATTTAGTGTTTCGACACAAACGTCACACGAACTATCTAACGCTTTCGCGGTAATGTCTTTGGCATGGTAAGCCTGGCATTCAATACCTTTGATCGAACATAGCGCTTGATAAATTTGTTCGATACCCAGGCCGGATAATACTTGTTCATAAGAAACCCGAGAATATTTTTGCTGTAAGAAGCGTAAAATTTCTACCTCGGTATTATCTACCGCAGCAAAGTCTACGTGACCGCCTTCACCGCCGATACTGAGCCATTGGTCGTTACCCCAAATGACATTCGCAACACCTAACCCCGTACCCGGACCACAAATCGCAATGGGTTTTTGCGGAACGGCTTCACCGCCACCAATTTTAACCTTTTGTTGATTGGATAATTTCGGTACTGCCCAGGCAATCGCGGTGTAATCGTTAATTAAATACAAACGATTTAAATTCAAATCTGCTTTTAATGCCGATTGCGAGAATTGCCAAGGTAAATTTGTCATGTTGATCAAATCTTGATCAACGGGACAAGCAATTGCCAGACAGGCATTCACCCGAGTACTGTCGAGAGAATTATTACTAAAATAAATCTCTAAAACGGCTTTTAAACTTTCAAATTCATTACATTGAAATAGTTCGATATCGTTAACGCTACCATCAGCAACAACACCTATTCGTAGATTAGTGCCGCCAATATCGGCGACAATATTAATAGCATCGACAGACATTAACTATTGTCCTTAACAAACAGTGAACAAGCACCCGTTTCTGCGTCACTTAAATTGTTGCGCATAAAGCCAAATAATTCACGGCCAATACCGGAATGCTCATGCTGAGCAGTAAATGCAGCTGGCGTACGTTGTGCTAATTCTTGTTCATCTACCAACAAGGTTAATTCGCCCGTTTGACCATCAATATTGATCATGTCACCGGTTTGTACTTTAGCAATTAAGCCACCATCCAGCGCTTCTGGTACTAAGTGAATTGCCGCAGGTACTTTACCTGAAGCCCCCGACATACGACCGTCGGTCACTAATGCCACTTTAAAGCCTTTATCTTGCAGTACACCAAGTGGCGGCGTTAACTTATGACACTCTGGCATACCACGGGCTTTTGGTCCCTGGAAACGGACCACAGCAACGAAGTCTTTATCTAATTCACCAGCATGGAAGGCTTTATCTAAATCGTGTTGATCTTCAAACACCACGGCTGGTGCTTTAATAATCTCGGCTCCCGGAGGTAATGCCGACGTTTTTAATACTGAACGACCCAAGTTACCTTTCAGTACTTTCAGGCCGCCATCTTCTTTAAATGGTTTACCAGAGGCTGCAATAACCTCAATGTCGCCAGATTGTGTCGGCCCATCTAACCACACTAACTTACCATCAACCATGGTTGGCACTTGCGTATATTTTTCAAGACCCTGACCACAAATAGTATTAACGTCTTCGTGAACTAAACCAGCATCGATTAATTCTCTGAATAATAACGCCATACCGCCCGCTTCCTGGAATTGATTGATATCGGCAAAACCATTCGGGTAAATACGCGTCATTAACGGCACCGCATCCGATAAATCGGCAAAATCATCGTAGTTGATGATAATGCCGGCAGCGCGGGCAAAAGCGATGATGTGCATGGTCAAGTTGGTAGAGCCACCCGTTGCTAACAGAGCAACAATGGCATTGACAATCGATTTTTCATCGATCATTTCGCCAACCGGCACATAGTTGCCTGACTGTGGCGTCAATCGGGTGACTTGACGGGCTGCGGCTTTGGTTAATTCTTCGCGTAACTGGGTGTTTGGTGCCACAAAAGATGCACCAGGTAAGTGTAACCCCATCACTTCCACAACCAACTGGTTAGAGTTTGCCGTGCCGAAAAACGTACAAGTGCCCGGGCTATGGTAAGAGGCCGACTCTGCTTCGAGCAGCTTGTCCTGACCAACCTCACCTTCAGCATATTGCTGACGAACTCGAGCTTTTTCTTTGTTAGGTAGCCCTGATGGCATCGGACCGGCCGGTACGAATACCGTAGGTAAATGACCAAAGGTCATGGTGGCGATTAATAATCCAGGGACAATTTTATCGCAAATACCTAGCATTAAGGTGCCATCGAACATGTTATGAGATAACGCCACTGCCGATGACATGGCGATAACATCGCGGCTCATCAGGCTCAGGTCCATGCCTGGTTGACCTTGGGTAACACCATCACACATGGCCGGCACGCCACCGGCAAACTGGGCAACACCACCGGTTTCTCGTACCGCATCTTTAAGGATTTGAGGATAGGTTTCGTATGGCTGATGGGCAGAAAGCATATCGTTATACGCAGAAACAATCGCCACGTCACTGTGATTTAACCCAGTTAAGATAGATTTATCTTCTTTGCCACATGCGGCAAAGCCGTGGGCAAGGTTGCCACAAGATAACACCGACCTATGTACTTTTGATGATTTTGCTTGATTAATTTTATCCAGATACTGACTACGCAAGTCTTTGCTGCGAGCAATAATGCGTTCAGTGACCGCTTGAATTTGAGGTTTTATCATAAGTTATTCCGCCCAGAAAATTTCACAGGCTTTATCCTGATGGTGTAAGAAAGCACGAATAGGCATTTCTATGGCATTGTTATTGGCAAGTGCACTTTGCAACACTTGTTGCTTGGCATCGCCAACAAGGTGTAAATAAAGATGAGCTGCATTGATCAACGCCGAAAAGTTGAATGTCACTCGCTCATAAGGTGCAGTTGTTGGCACCGTTTTCATTAAACAAGGAGCATTGTTAGCGTCTAACCCCTGCTCTACTTGCTCAGAGCAAGGGAAAATTGAAGCGGTGTGACCGTCTTCACCCATACCTAAAATAACCACATCTAACGGCATAAATTGTTGCGCTTGCGCTGTCAGAGTGTTTAAGTATTCTGCTGTTAACTGCGATGCTTGCTTCAGTGAAAAGAACCTTGCCTTAACCGCTTTGTTTTTTAACAGGTTTTCTCTAAGCAAGCGATCGTTTGAATCCTTACTATCCGTATCCACCCAACGATCATCGACCAAGGTAATGGTTACGTTTGACCAGTCCAGAGGCATATTCGATAAATGCGTAAACAAGCCTTTTGGCGTGCTACCACCAGAAAATGCAATACTGGCGTAACCTTTCACCGAGATAGCGTCGCTTAGCTGCTGAGCAATCTGTTTGGCAAACGCTAAATCGAGTTCGTCTCGCGAGACAAAAGTATGTTGCTTGATCATTATTCGTCCCACTCTCTATCATCACGAGCAATTAACGAAATCGATGATACCGGACCCCAACTGCCACTGGCGTAGCTTTTCGGCGTTTCGTTAGAATTTTCCCAAGCTGCCATGATGCTATCAACCCATTGCCATGACGCTTCTACTTCATCACGACGAATGAACAAACCGGCATTACCATTGATGGCGCTTAAAATAAGACGCTCGTAGGCATCAATCACTCGAGAGGCATCTTTGAGATCAGAAAAACTTAAATCGAGTTTGGTTTCTCTAATTTGCAGCTCTTTGGTAATACCAGGCACCTTATTCATCACCGTTAATTCAACCCCTTCATCAGGTTGTAATCGTATGGTCAGTTTGTTGGCCGGTAATTGGGTAAAACTGCTGTCAAAGATATTGTGCGGTTGGTGTTTAAAATGAATTACCACTTCCGAATGTTTACAGGCCATGCGTTTCCCGGTACGTAGGTAAAATGGTACGCCCGCCCAACGCCAGTTATCAATTTCAGCCTTGATCGCAACAAACGTTTCAGTGCTGCTATCTACATTTGCCCCTTCTTCTTCTAAATAACCCGGAACCTGGTCACCATTCATGTATCCTTTGGTATATTGTCCACGAACCGTTTTGTCTTGAATGTTACTGTGGTCAATTTTGCGCAGCGCTTTAATAACTTTTAATTTTTCATCACGAATGTTCTCAGATGATAAATCCGTAGGCGGCTCCATCGCTAGCAAGGATAAAATTTGCAACAAATGGTTTTGAACCATATCGCGCATTTGGCCAGTACCATCATAAAAGCCCCAACGGCCTTCGATACCAACGCTTTCGGCTACGGTAATTTGCACATGATCGATACAAGTATGATCCCAGTTAGTACTAAACAGGGAATTGGCAAAACGCAATGAGATAAGATTTAACACGGTTTCTTTGCCAAGATAATGATCGATACGATAAGTTTGTGATTCTAGAAAATGACGACTGACTAAATCATTAATCACTTTTGATGATTCGAGATCATTCCCTATCGGTTTTTCCATGACGACACGGGCATATTTACTATTTAATTTATGAGCATGCAAGCCATCGGCAATTAAACCGTATATAGATGGTGGTGTTGCTAAATAATATAAGGTGTAAACATCGCCTTTTAATTCTTTGGCTAGGCCTTTAAAAGCCTTCTGATCAGAAAAGTCGAGTTTTACATAGCTAAATTGGCGAATAAACTGCTCTACTTTTTCATCATTAATTTGCTCGCCAATGAAGGTGTTCAGGCTCTCTTTAACAAAGTTTTGAAACGCTGAATCGTCATATTCGACACGGGCAACGCCAATAATTTTAACATCATCTACTAACAAATTTTCGTTATATAGATGGTAAAGGGCTGCAAATAATTTACGTTTAGATAAATCACCTACCGCACCAAATAACACAATTTGTTCGGCTGATTGTAAAGAAGGTTGACTCATGGGTATTAATCTCTCAACACAATGAAAATAAATTACATTTAAGCTTAATTTATACTGATAATAGCCGAAGGTAAAGCATAATTTGTAATTTAATTACACGATAGATCCCTTTGCCAGTAAGGTTTAGCTGGATATTTATGATCTTTATAAATAATAACCCCGCAAAAAGTATAGAAATACGTTAAAATAAATCACAAGTATGAAATAAATTTACATAAATACTGTTTTATTGGGTAAAAATAATTTACAGTATTAACAAACCAAGATGAGGTCTGTTAATGAATATCATAGAAAAAATCACCAACGAGTTCGATACATTCAGCAAATCTGAACGTAAAGTTGCTGAAGTGATCTTAGCTTCGCCAGCAACAGTCATTCATGCAAGTATTGCATCTTTGGCAAAACAAGCAAAAATCAGCGAGCCTACGGTTAACCGCTTTTGCCGTCGTTTAGACACCAAAGGCTACCCAGACTTTAAGTTACATTTAGCGCAATCTCTGGCTAACGGTACTCCTTATGTTAACCGCCATGTTGACGAAAACGATACTGCCGAAGAGTACACAACAAAAATATTTGAATCGACGATAGCCAATCTTGAAATGGCACGTAAAAGTTTAGATACCAATATGATAAACCGTGCCGTTGATGTATTAACGCAAGCAAATAAAATTTCTTTCTTCGGTCTTGGCGCATCGGCAGTAGTTGCGCATGATGCACAAAACAAATTTTTCCGCTTCAATGTACCCGTGATCTACTTCGATGACGTGTTAATGCAACGGATGAGTAGCATAAATAGTACTCAGGGAGATGTGGTGGTGCTGTTTTCTCACACCGGCAGAACTAAGCCGTTAGTAGAAGTAGCCCACATTGCTCGCGAAAACGATGCCATCGTTATCGGTGTTACCGATGCAAACACTCCGCTTGCAAAAGAATGTAACATCGTATTATCGCCAACAGTTTCTGAAGATACCGATCTTTATATGCCAATGGCATCGCGAATCGCACAACTTACTTTGGTTGATATTCTGGCCACCGGTTTTACTTTGCGCCGAGGTTCAAAATTTAGAGACAATTTGAAGAAAGTAAAAGACAGTTTACGTAGCTCACGTTTTGAGCGTAAAGAATAATTCATTCACCCAATAAGGTACCCTTTCATGCCTAGAAGAACGAAGATAGTTGCAACCCTTGGGCCAGCAACTGATGACATTAATGTTTTAAGAGAAGTTATTGCTGCCGGCGTTAACGTAGTGCGCCTAAATTTTTCGCACGGTATTCCGCAAGACCATATCGACAGAGCCACCAACGTTCGTAAAATTGCTAAAGAGCTTAATACTTACGTTGCCATTTTGGGTGATTTACAAGGTCCTAAAATTCGTATTTCAACCTTTAAAGATGGTCCTATCGAACTAGAAATTGGCGATGCATTCATTTTAGACGCCGAATTAGCCAAAGGTGAAGGTAGCAAAACCAGCGTTGGTATCGATTATAAAGCCTTACCAAATGATGTGAATACTGGTGATGTTTTGCTATTAGACGATGGCCGAGTGCAATTACGCGTTGAATCCATTGTCGGCAAACAAGTTCACACTGTGACTACGGTTGGTGGCCCTTTATCGAATAATAAAGGTATTAATCGTCAAGGTGGTGGCTTAACTGCGGCTGCTCTTACCGACAAAGATAAGCAAGACATTATACTTGCGGCAAAAATTGATGTCGATTTTCTTGCGGTGTCTTTTCCACGTGATGCAGCGGATATGCGTGAAGCCCGCTTACTTGCCCAAGAAGCTAAGTGTAATGCACGACTTGTTTCTAAAATTGAGCGTGCCGAAGCCGTAAATGATAATAAAGTACTGGATGAGATCATCATGGCATCTGATGTTGTTATGGTTGCCCGTGGCGATCTAGGCGTAGAAATTGGTGATGCTGAGCTTGTTGGTAAACAAAAACACATTATTGCCCGTTCTCGTCAATTAAATCGTGTAGTTATTACCGCCACGCAAATGATGGAAACCATGATCACTCAACCTATGCCAACTCGTGCAGAAGTGATGGATGTGGCCAATGCGGTATTAGATGGTACCGATGCGGTAATGCTAAGTGCAGAAACCGCTGCCGGTAAATATCCGGTAGAAACCGTAAAAGCGATGGCAAAAGTGTGTATCGGCGCAGAAAAACAACGTTCAGCGCATATCTCAGGTCATAGACTTGAAATGACCTTTGAAGGTATTTCTGAGACTGTCGCCCTATCAGCTATGTATGCTGCGAACCACTTAAAAGGTGTGAAAGCCATTGTGTCACTGACCGAATCTGGCATGACCTCTAAAATAATGTCACGCATCACCTCTGGTTTACCTATTTATTCACTTTCGCGTCATGATAAAACTTTGAATAAATCGGCAATTTATCGCGGTGTCTATCCGGTGCATTTTGATTCAACAAACTCAAACGAAAAAGATTTGTCTAAAGATGTATTAGAAACCGTGCTAGCCTCTGAAATTAGCGATTTTAATGATGGCGATTTAGTAATTTTCACTCACGGTGATACCATGGAAACCGTTGGTGCAAGCAATACCATCAAAATCTTAACTGTTAAAAAATAAATTGCTGTAATTAATTAAACCAGCTAATTGAAAAGACCCGCTATAGTTGTTTACACACTCTAGCGGGTCTTTTGCTATTTATCCCCACAGAAAACTATAACTAAACAACAGAGTTATATAACCTATTGAATCTAATTGATTTCAACATCATTTTACTTACTTTCATCTCAACCAGATTTTGTTTATACTTTAACTAAACTAGCTAACAAATTTTTGCCATGTCAAATCAGACCAAAACGAAAACCATTGCGCTATTAACCAGCGGTGGTGATGCCCCGGGAATGAACGCAGCAATCCGAAGTTGCACCCTGGCTGCTTTGCATTTTGGTTATCAGGTTATTGGTTTTAAACACGGCTATAGCGGCTTAATCAATAAAGAATTTATTCGACTCGATGAAACCAGTGTTCGCGATATCATCCATTATGGCGGCACCATATTAAAGAGCGCTCGCTGCGTTGAATTTGAATCAGAGGCAGGCCAGAAACTCGCTGCCAAGCACTTAAAGGAACTGAGCGTTGATGCCTTGATTGTGATTGGTGGTGATGGCTCATTTCGCGGCATGCTGGAATTATCACGACATTTTCAAGGCAAGCTCATTGGTATTCCTGGTACCATAGATAATGATATTGATGGCACAGATCACACCATAGGCTTTGCCACAGCGGTCAATACCTCGATAGAAGCCATTGATAAAATACGCGATACCGCCGATGCCTTCGAGCGCATTATGGTGATTGAGGTCATGGGCAGACACAGCGGTTTTTTGGCATTAAATGTGGGCATTGCCTGTGGCGCCGAACAAGTACTCACCATTGAAAGTTTTCAGAATCCAGGCCTTGAGTTAAAAAAAATAGCGGAACACATTAACCTGTGTAAAAAACAGCGTGGCAGAAGCAGCTATTTGATCGTCGCTGCCGAAAACCTTTGGCCCGGTGGCCTAAACCAGTTATGTCTTGATCTGCAAGACTATGCCAACATAACCTGTACTCCTTGTATTCTTGGTTATATTCAACGTGGCGGAACGCCGGTGGCTAAAGATCGGATTTTAGCAACCAAATTAGGCGTTGCTGCAGTACAAGCGGTAAAAGAGAACAAAACCATGATAATGATCGGCGAAGCCGCATCCATAATTGTGGAAGTGCCCATTTCTGATGCGGTGAAACATAAAAAACAGGTCAATGGCGATTTATTGCAGGCACAAAATTCGATATTGGATATTGCTGAACTGGCCAAAATTCACAACTTATAAACTAGAGCTATATTGTTAACCAAGCACCGCTTGTTTCACTTTGTCTTTATAACTGCGGCTTACTTTCATTTCTTTATTGTTGGTCAATATTAAATAATATTCACCATTGATGTGATTGCCAAATTTATCAATGTAGCCTTTGTTCACTATGGTCGAGCGATGGATGCGAAGGAACATTTTCGGATCAAGCAATTGCTCAAGATCTTTCATCGTTTTGCGCAGTATATGAGTGCTGTCATGAGTATGCACACACATATAATCTCCTGCGGCATCAATGCATAAGATGTCTTTGGTTGGTACTAGCGTAGTCTCACCAACATCTTTTATTGCCAGCACATCCGAGTACTGACTAATACTTACCGGGGCGTTATTGGCCAATTCGGCCAGTATTTGTTCACAATCATTGCCGGTTACTTCACTGACCAGTTTCACCAGCTTTTCTTTATGCGCTGTATCTTTTGCTTGCGCTAGAGTATATTTTACTTTTCTCAGGGCTGATCCTAGCCGGTCATGATCGACCGGCTTTAACAGGTAATCTAAGGCATGAATATCAAAGGCTTTGATTGCGTATTGATCAAAAGCGGTGACAAAGACAATTAACGGCATTTGCTGTTGCATCCCTTCCAATGCCTGCACCACTTGAAAGCCATTGATTTCAGGCATTTGAATATCAAGAAACACCAGATCTGGTTGCTGCAATTTAATTTGTGCTATCGCTTCCCTGCCGGTGGCGCATAAGCCGACAACATCAACGTCGTCAAAAGCGGTTAAGCGCACAGCCAGGCCTTTCCTTGCTAAAGGTTCGTCATCAACAATTATTGTTTTTAATTTTTTTGTCATTGTCTTTAGTGTTGTCTTAGTTATTGTTCAAGCTGAAATGGAATTCTTATGTTTATTTTAACGCCTGTGGGAATATTGTCACTAACTACTAACGAATAATTATTTTCATATAGCGCGATAAGCCGTTCTTTGGTGTTTACCAGACCTACGCCGTTCTCTCTTGCCAAATTGCCATTAATGATTTCGGCGCCAGGGCCGTCATCGCCGATCTCCAATTGCAAATCGTTGGCAAAGCGCGACACTTTGATAAAAATGGTACCACCAGTTTCTTTTACCGCAATGGCATACTTTATCGCATTTTCAACCAGAGGTTGGAAAATCATACTGGGTACTAAGGCATTTTGACAGTTGTTTTGTACTTCAAAACGCAATTGTAAACGCTCTTCAAAACGCACTTTCTCAATATCTAAATATAAGTTAAGCGCCTTTACTTCTTCCGATAAGGTCACCTTTTTCATCGGATCCATATCCAGAGAATAGCGTAAAAAATCACTCAGTTTAGTCACCATGCCATTGGCATTCTTATTTTCCTCGATGAGGATCAAGGTGGAAATGGCATTTAAGGTATTAAACAAAAAATGCGGGTTTAGCTGGTAACGCAACATTTTTAATTGCGCCTGATTCGCCATGTTATTGGCCTTTAGCACTTTTTCTTTTTCTTGTTGCAGCATCTGGTAATATTTAATACCAAAATACAAGCCACTCCAGCTCAAGATAATATAAAATGACCACAGACTGTTTTGACTATATAACCAAATAGAGTCTGGTTTCCAGCCGTGTTTGTATATCTCCCAATAGGTAATGTTTTTCACCACTTGCCATATTAAACCAGTGACGAAGGAAGATATGAACACCACCAAAGCAATTTTTAACGGGGTTTGATTCCAGGCTTTTTGGTAGATATAGCGTAAAGGGATGGAAATTATTGCGCCTGCATAGGCACTTAAAAAAATCACCCAAATGAATAAGTCTCTTAAGTCATGTAGCAAAGACCCAAGGAAGTGAACCAAAGCGAAACCAATCCAGCCACCAATATGCAGGAGCCAGAAAAAACGATTTCGATTTTCAATGAATTCTTTCCAGTTCAAAATTTAACTCGTAGTTATCAAAGTAATAATAATTGTTAACTTTATTATCACCGAATTAAACTGTTAACACACTGTTATTAATCGTAACTTTATAGCTTCTGGTCTCAAATGTTATGCTGAGATGATGTTGTTTAAGTAGGTTTTACTGCGTGACTGCATAACTTTTTGTTGTTGGTTTACGTGACTTACATCTAGCGACATAAACCATAAAGCATTGATAAATAAAGAATACTCACGGTAACGTGTTACCTTTTTAGGGTGGATGAGATGACTAAATTTACCATCCTTTAGCAAATACTGCTGATAATGCTTAATAAAACCCGGGTGAAGAGATGGTTTTATCTGATTTATCGCCAAACACATGGCTAAATCAAATTCAGGCTCGGCAAGTTGACTATATTCCCAATCAAGCAAATAGTTTTTATCCGAGGCGACTAAGATATTATTAAAATTAACATCACCGTGTGACAACACTAACCGCTTGGCATCAATGTCTATGGTTTGAATTAAACTAGCACTATAAGCCTCAAGCTTACGTGTAGAGGATACTGGTAATTTAGCACTAAGGAGTAATTCGTTTAGGGTATCATTCAGCCCTAACCTAGTTGCCCCGGCTTTAATTTGATGGCACTGGTAAATGAGCTCTGCGGAAATTTGTAATTTATCAGTAACCGCAATAGGTGCCAACATCAAGGTTGGTGCATCAATAAATTCAGTAACTAAATAACCTTGTTTACCGCAAACTTCCAAAACCTTAGGGGCAAGCCCTATTTTGCTGGCAAGCTGTAATATGTCTAATTGCTGTTGTTGTTGCTCAGCATTAAAAATTTTTAAAAATACTTGGCCGTTTGTGGTAGTCACTTGAAAACATTGATGCGAGTAACCTTCCGTAATGATCTGAACATCACTGCTGTCTTCTAGTACAGGGCTATTTTTGAGAATACTATCGAGTTGAGGCAACACTAAGCTCTTGTTCGTTTTGTTGGCTATGGTGCAACTTGTTCCAGTTTACGTAACCAATAATGCACATTAAGATATTGAATGCGAATAACACTGCCGTTGGCTCAAGGCCTTTCTGCAAGAATATAAAAACCGAGACGCTATTGATCACAAACCAATACAGCCAATTTTCCAATAACTTTATGGTGACCAAATACGTGGTGGCAATGGCAAATACTGTGGTAAAGGTATCTAAATAGGCGTAATCAGCATCGGTATAATTATCCATAAACCAGCCCATAGACAAACTTATCACCGACAAACTAACGACAAAACGGAAATGATTCTTTAGCGGCCAAGTGCAAACCGGTAGTGGCGTATTTGCCGTCAATAAATTAGAATTTTGCCATCGATACCAGCCATACACTGCCATCGCCATATAATAGACATTCAGCAAGGCTTCCATTAATAGCGATACATCATGGAATATTACCGTGAAAATCATGGTCGAGAAAAAAGCCGCGGGCCAACACCAAGTGTTATTACGCGCAACCAAAACCACATAAGCAATAGACAAACTTACCGCCAGTAGTTCCCAAAAGGGTAAATCTAAAAAATAATTTAAGATATCCTGCAAAATTTAAACCTTAAAATGACAAAGGGGTTAGTCGCTATTTATGTTTCAGCTTCTGGCTGAGAACGGTCACCGGCGATAAATTTACAAACAAATACTGCACTGCCAAGGGTTTGATGAGCATGTTTGATTTCTTTCATTACGGTATTTACCGCCAAATCGTACTCACCAAATACCTGCGTGCTCATGCCGTTAGTAATAACTCTTAAACCTTCTACGGCACGTAAGGTGCGAATAAAACCCCAAATCTCCGCTTTAAATTTCTCTTCAGCTAAAGGGTATAAACTAATTTCTATCGATATTTGCATAATAGTCTCTATAAAGATGCGCAGCAGATTTATTAGAAATGATAATTAAAGGTTACACCAAATTCTGCCGGTGCACCTAATTGATAATAGCCTTTAGCAGTGTAACCATCGCGCGGATCATTACCAAAATAAAAACCACGAGTTTGATAATCTTCATCGGTGATGTTACGGCCCCAGGCCTTTATTTGCCAGTTATCTCGCAGATAAGTTACAGAGGCATTGAGCAACTCTACAGCATCTGATTTATCTCGATGAGAATCAGAGAAGTAGAACTCGTCTTTGCCATCAACACTGACATTAAATAACCAGTTATCGACTGGCTGATAATTTACGCCTAGGTTAAATTGATAGTTCGGCGCATGTGCTTGCTCTTGTCCAGAAAAATCTTCACCATTGCCATTTATGAAATCTTTGTATTCACTATCAAGTAGGCCAAGTGCACCGTATATTTCTACACTGTCAGTAATTGCCCAAGAACCATCTATTTCAATTCCCTGGTTAGAACCAGAGGCGGCATTATCAAGGTAAATCAAAAAGCCAGGAGTGCCATCTGGGCGGGTATAATCTTCATAGGTTTTCACCTGCATATCTTCTCTGTCCATGTAAAATGCAGCAGCACGAATATGGGCGCTATTATCTAAGAAATTTGATTTAACCCCTACTTCGTAATTCCACAGATATTCCGCATCAAACTCACGCTTATCTCTAGCTAATGTGCCATCGGTATTCACCCCGCCGGCTTTAAAACCACGGTTTATTGAGCCGTAATACATGGTATCTTCGCTTGCTTGATAGGCCAACACCAGTTTTCCGCCGAATAACGTTTCATCCGGATCAAAGCTTAATGATTGCGAATCAAGGTACGATAATTGCCACTGTTCGACTCTTAAGCCTGTAGTTAAGGTCATTTTGTCACTAAGCTTACTGTCTAATTGCACAAAACCGGCTACAGTATCGGTTTCGTATGTTGAATTAAAATCTCCTGCAGCATAGGTGTATTGTCTTAACAAATCATTTTCTTCATTACGCAGGTATACGCCAGCGACCCAGACGGTTGAGTTATCGAAGATGTTATGTCCCGGTTTTGATAAAAGACGAAGTTCACCGGTAAATGATGATCGGTCACGAAAATAGTGATCGATTGAAGAATACCCATCAAAATCGGCTAGGCAACCAGTAGGTGTTATACAAGGGTCCGGAGTGTATACAGGCTCATCAGGCAGCCATTGATATTCACCATACGCCCAGTCTTCATCGTAACCATAGCCCATATCAGAATCGGCATAGCTAAATATTGACAACACATCGATGAAATCTAAACCCTTGTAGCTAACTCGTACGCTAGAAGCAATGGTTTCCTGGGTATCAAAACCTGGTTGATCAGACCTGGTTTCACGGTTGTTATCTAACGAAAAAGTGTCATAGCCATTGTCAAAATCAAAATAAAATACGGCAAGATCTATGCTTAAATCGTCAGATGGCTGATAAGAAAACTTGCTGCGTATCGTTAGCTCATCACGGTTATTGGTATCATCGGTATTCAAATGGGTATTTTCAACAAAGCCATCACTGGTAAATTGCTCAACCGCAAAGCGATAAGCCAGATTATCTGAGGCCGGACCTGAGATCACCGCCCCCATTGCTATTGAATTATAATTACCGGCCATCAGCTTAAACTCGCCTTCGAATTCATCACTCGGCGCTTTGGTGGTGATATTCACCACACCTGCCATGGCATTGGCACCAAAACGGGTACCTTGCGGGCCGCGGAACACTTCGACTTGCTGTACATCAAACATCGAGGCAACACTGCCAATGCCGGTAAAATCGACATCATCAATGACCATACCCACCGACGGGTTGATTGGTTCTTGAAACTGACTGCGTTCACCGATACCCCGTATTTGATAATAGCGTGCACGATTACTGCCACTCGAAAAATTAACGTTAGGCGTTGCCAGAATAATTTCTTCTAAGTTTTGGGCATTACGTACGGCGATATCATCTTCAGTAATTACCGATAAAGCAGACGCTGTGCGCTGTAAACTTTGATTACGAAAATCGCCAACGACCTCAATAACCTCTATGTGATTTTCGGTAACTTTGGTTGCAGCTTGGGTGGCTTGTTGTTCGGCGATTGCAGACTGTGAAATCAGTCCGATGGTGATAGCACTACACAGTGCCGTTGTATGAAATTTCATTCAGATCTCTAAAAATTTATTTTAATGATCCGGCACAAAAAGGATAATTTGTTTGCGATGTTGATGTAACATCAACAACATAAGCAGATTTTACCATTCCTACGCCGGTATTATCCGGTTCAGGTTCAAAGGGTTTGCTGCTAAAGCTTGCATCTCAGTTCATTAAATTAATAATGGTTAATTA
Source organism: Thalassotalea sp. 42_200_T64 (assembly GCA_002162925.1). Taxonomy (GTDB): domain Bacteria; phylum Pseudomonadota; class Gammaproteobacteria; order Enterobacterales; family Alteromonadaceae; genus Thalassotalea_A. Next base: position 44,145 of record MABC01000059.1, read on the forward strand.
ATTTAATGAACACCCCCTGGTTCGGTGCGAATACTAACAAGTTTTGTGACTTTGTAAATACTTGCCGTGATAAATTTTTACTCAGTTGCTATCTTTATTGCTATATAAATAGCAGAGAATAGCGTTTGAACTAATTCACTTGTTAAACAGACAGCATTGGTCCTAATCGCTTACCACCAAGCAGATGCATATGAATGTGATAAACTTCTTGTCCACCATGGCTATTGCAATTCATGATTAATCGATAACCATCATCACTGATGCCCTCCTCGAACGCTAATTTTTTCGCAACGGTGATCATTCTGCCTAGGGTTAATTCATCATCCTCTACAACATCATTGGTGGTGGCGATAAGCTTATTTGGAATGATCAAAATATGAATCGGTGCTTTTGGCGAAATATCACGAAAGGCAGTCACTAAATCATCCTGATAAAGTAGTGGCGTTGGGATTTCCTGGCGGATAATCTTGGAAAATATGGTTTCTTCAGCCATAGTTAAACTCTCTTTTTAGTATTGTGAATTCGTTACCGGTGCTTTAAAGCTGGCCAGCATTGCATTGATAAGTTGTTGAATTTTTTTTTGTTTCTCATCTACCGGCACTTTGTAAGATGTAATGGCTTTGGTGATCACTGAGCGCCATACCGATTTACCCAGTTTAGGGTCAACAAAATCGATGATCAGTGTTCCTTCTACATACTCTCTTACGTCAACTTGCGTTACTGGAGCATGAATACCGTAGACACCACGACAACGCCAACACTGGTATACGCCAGTGTTATACGTTGTTAATCGAGTTTTATCTTTCGTCACCAGCTGAAAGCTTACTTGCATATCGGCATCGTTCATTTCAGCAATGGCCATGCCTTTTTGTTGTAAGTTCGTGGTGATGGCTTTTATCACCCGTTCATTGTCCAAACCACTGATGGTTCTATTTAACGATTTACCGCCACTTTGATCCGCTTGAAAACGGTCTAATACCGCAAAGGTTTGTAACTGAGTGAAATTATATTCCGGATTGTAATCAACATCAGGATTGTATGTTGTCGCACAAGAACTGAGTAAAAAAATAATGAGTGCCGATTTTAAGTAAGAATAATTCATTGTAGCGCCTCGCAAATAAGAGTAATTATAGTATATCCAATACGATAAAATTTAGCTAAATGAATCATTTAAATTACTTTGAAGGAGTATAATACCAATCCGTATAATGATCTGCTCATTGAGTCACACATATAAACAACACATGAGTTCCCCTTCGGGAATGTATATAAACCTTAAGCTAGGGGATCCATTTCCAGCTGGGTTTTCTCTCTCTGAAGTGCCTAAAGCCTAACTGTCCACCATGTATTTCACCATGGGGCATATTGGCTACCAGTTGCCGGTATTCATTGCCATTTATTTTGACCATATGCTGGTGGTCTCCGGCTTCTATATAGACGTAAGGGCTGGACAGTAGCTCATCATCAACCATCATTTTTAAGTTGTAGGCATTACCCACTCCAGGAATGGCCCCTTTTTTGCAATCGGGGAAAAGCTCTATCAGCCTGATTTCACTTACCAATTTGTACTGGTTGTCAGTGAGTGTATTGAGTCGATTAATGGAGACTCTGCGTCTGGCTGGCACACTGGCCATCAGTAAATTGCCATCAGTGTCTTCTAAGATCACAGCCTTGGCTACTTGTTCTGGTGGCAGTCGGGCGGACTTGGAACTGTCGAGGGCCGTTTCTGTCGGGCGGTGTTTAATAAGCTCATAGTCAATGTGTTGTTTAGTAAAGAATTGGTTCAAAGTGATTGCCACTGCCATAATAATCTCCCAATAACCATATTGTCTATTACTAAGTTTAGTCTATCCCTGTATGTCTGCCTTAGAGAATAGAGAGCTGGAATGCTAGAAAATGAATTAAATCACCCCTTATCCACCATGATTTACAAGGATGTAATGAATGCTACGATCACAGGATGTGAGCGAATGGTCCATGGCTCGGGAGTATAAATATGTCCCTTCTATACATCGAGTAGGGTGGGACTTTTGTCCCATCCCTCTCACAGAACCGTACGTACGGACCTCGTATACGGCTCCTGCAATTTACTATTTCTTAATAATAAGAAGCAAGAACGCCTGTT